>JBHGXS010000026.1:0-49413 GCA_041920565.1 Bacillus sp. (in: firmicutes)
GTTATCCCAGTCTTACAGGCAGGTTACCCACGTGTTACTCACCCGTCCGCCGCTGACTTCCGAAGAAGTCCGCTCGACTTGCATGTATTAGGCACGCCGCCAGCGTTCGTCCTGAGCCAGGATCAAACTCTCCATAAAAGCGTTTGACTTACTCATATAAAACATTGACGTTGTTTCATGTTTTGTTCAGTTTTCAAAGAACTACTTCGTCGCTTGAAGCGACTTTCTTATATTAACATCTCTTTATTTCGATGTCAACATTTTTTATTTTCTCTTTCATCGCTTGTCGTTTTGTTCATCAGCGACGGTTATTAATATATCATGCCCCAAATACATGGTCAATACTTTTCGAGAAAAAAATTTCACATTATGTTCCCCGTTAAAAAACAAGATTTTCTAACAATTAAGAAACATGATAAGAATTGTCCATAAGTATGATATAGTAGCCATAGAGGAGGGGAAATGCTCATGGGTATTAAATACAGCAGCAAAATCAATAAAATCCGCACATTTGCACTTAGTTTAATTTTTATCGGATTCTTCATTATGTACATCGGAATTTTCTTCCGAACTTCTCCGGTTGTAATGACAGCTTTCATGATTCTTGGCTTTTTGTCCATCATCGCAAGCACAGTCGTCTACTTTTGGATCGGAATGCTTTCAACAAAAACAGTGCAGGTCATCTGCCCTTCGTGTGAAAAACCGACAAAAATGCTTGGGCGCGTGGATGTTTGCATGTACTGCAAGCAGCCTTTGACATTGGATCAAGATTTAGAAGGAAAAGATTTTGATGAAAAGTATAACCGTAAAACATATAAAGGCTGACAGAAATCTGTCAGCCTTTATTATTATGATTATTATGACATTGCGGGCAAACTCCGTATAACTCCATTCGATGACTTTTAATAATAAAGCCCGTTGCTTCTTGAGCCAACTGCTCCACTTTCTCAAGTCCTGTATATGGGAAATCAACAATTTTGCCGCATTGTTCGCAAATTACATGGTAATGATGGTTCGTTACATAATCAAATCTGCTTGAGGCGTCTCCGTAAGTCAACTCTTTAACGAGCCCTACTTCTTTGAATACTCGCAAATTATTGTAAACCGTTGCAACGCTCATATTTGGAAACTTTCCTTCTAATGCTTTATAAATTTCATCGGCTGTCGGGTGCGTCATGGATTCCACAAGATATTCTAAAATGGCATGACGTTGCGGAGTAATACGAACGCCCGTACTTTTTAACATCTCTAACGCTTCTTTTATTTCTTCTTTAACCACCGTCATGCACCCCAATTCTATATGAATTATTATTTTATAATTTTTATAAACAGTGTACAGCTAACTTCATCATTCTGTCAATATTCCTACTATATAGTATGCAACTTTTTAAGTGAATACAAGCAGACTAATTTTTACTTATTTCTACAAATTTCCGTTTATAACCTTTTACATAAAAAAAGTGCGAGAATAATTCCCGCACATCAAACACGCTATCATCTGAGGAGGTATGCCCTACACTTCTAACATATGAATGTTTTATAAAACGGTATAGACGAATGACTTATTTATAAAGATTATTTTAACTGCTCTTTTATATAGTTCAAGACCTCTTCAACATGACCTTTCACTTTTACTTTACGCCATTCCTTGACAAGCTCTCCTTCTTTATTAATAAGGAAGGTAGAGCGCTCAATTCCCATATATTCTTTTCCAAAGTTCTTTTTCAGCTTCCATACACCGTATAACTCTGCTGCTTCATGCTGCTCATCTACTAATAATAAAAACGGCAGACCATACTTCTCAATAAACTTTGCATGCTTATCAAGCGGATCCGGACTTACTCCTAGAATAACGGTATCTTCCGCTTCAAACAAGCCAAAAGCATCACGAAAATCACAGGCTTGTGTCGTACACCCTGGTGTCATATCTTTCGGATAAAAATAAAGAACTACGTTTTTTCCGCGAAAATCAGATAAATTCACTTTCTCTCCGTTGCTTGCCGGCAACGTAAACTCAGGTGCTTTTTTCCCTGTTTCGATCATTGCAGCTTCCTCCTTGCTTCAGCTTCTTTTACTTAATTATACATACATTAAGTTAATTCCTTTTTTCATTTTCCATTACCGTGTGTACAACAAACGCGGCAGGCATTGTATACCCCACAAGAGCTTCCACAATGGCAATCCACCGGCCGACGCCTATAGGAGTAATATCTCCATATCCTACTGACAGCAAGGTAATGGCACTGAAATACATACAAACCTCTACAATTTGAAAGGAGTGTACATCCAACTCTTTCCCGTCTTCTTCCAAGACAGGAAGTCCCATTTCTTCTAATACAACATAACTCAAACCGAACGCTACTAATACTGTTGTGTAGATTAGACAAAGAAGCGATAAATTATGAAAGGAAAAAAAGCGTCTTGTCACACGAGTCGACAACCACAAAATTTGCACGCTTTTTCCTATTCCGACAATAACCAAAAATAAGACCACAATCCATAACATGTCCGCCCACCTCATTTCATTTTATGAGACAGGCAGCCGAAATAGACTGTATTTAGTTACCGGCTCCCCGATATTTTCGTACCCCTATATTCCAAAGGAATACAGATAAAAGAAAGAACAATATTCCCATAACAGGTGTAAAAAAAGCATACCCGTACCATTCTTGCTTTCGTAAAAAGTAAGAAGCCGGATAAACGCCCACAAATGCAAACGGAAGAATCCACGTTAATACAAAACGAATCACACGATTGTAGATATCAACCGGATAACGGCCGTAATTCCCTATATTGTACATAAGCGGCATAATCGAGGTTCGTGCATCAGACCAAAACCCGATGCTCGCAATAGAAATAAAAATACCTCCGTAAACGAGCGCTCCTCCAATTGCCATGATAAGGAACAAAAATGGATCGTACCAATGGAAGGTCAGCTGAAGCTTTACGGCTGCGTATCCCATAATGAGCAGACCTGTAACACCGCCGAATAAAGACTCCAACTCCATTCGCTCTAATACTACTTGGAATAAACTATGAACCGGCCGAGTTAAAATGCGATCCATCTCTCCTTTTACAATGTAACGGTCATTGAAGTCCCATATGTTAAAGAAAGATGAAAATAAAGCAAATGGAACCAAGAAAAATCCATATATAAAAATGATTTCCTCGCGGTTCCACCCTTTTAACACTTGGGCATGACCGAACACCACTAAAATAAATACCAAGTTGACAGCTTGAAACAATATATCCGACAGCAAACCGACAATTAAATCTCCACGGTATTGCAGCTTTGTCTTTAAATATTGTCCCGCATATTGTAAAAACAGTTTGGCATACAGCATATTCTTATCCCCCTTGCACCACGAGACGTTTTTTCGCCATTCGCCACATAACCGCAATCGGAAGAATAAGGACAACGCACCATACTGCTTGAAACAAAATAGCATTTACTATGGCCGTCCCCTTTAATCCTTCTGAAAAAATCACGCTTGGAATGTAGCTGATAGCCTGGAACGGAAAGAACTTCATAATACTTTGGGCCCATAACGGGTAGAAGCTGATCGGCAGCAGCAAGCCCGAAAATAAATCGATAATGACGCGTTTGGCATACATCAATCCATCATTATTGAATAAGAAAAACGTCATCATTCCCGTCAACAGATTGATTTGAGTATTTATGATAAAACTGAACACGGTAGACAATAAAAAATACATCCAAGTCGATATGTTTGTTGTGATTTGCAGCGAGAAGATGAGCGTCACAAGCACCATGCCCGGAATAGAGAAAAAGACAAAACGAAAGATTCCTTCTCCTAATCCCTGCATTACTTTCATTCCTAAGTAGTTATAGGGCCGAATTAATTCCACAGCCACTCGTCCCTCTCGAATTTCTACGGCAATTTCACGGTCGATGTTATTAAAGTAAAAAGCCCGTGCCATCCATGCGATAGCTACATAGGTTGTCATTTGCATCACAGATAAGCCTTGAATGCTGTCCTTATCGCCGTAAATGGCGGTCCACAAAAAGTAATAAGCTCCAATGTTTATGCTGTAAATTAAAATGCCGCTGTAGTAATTTGTTCGATAGGCCAGCATCATTAAGAAACGGATCCGAATCATCTCTATATACTTACCCATGCACAACGCCCTCTTCATAAATGTTACGGATGATTTCTTCCGTAGACACTTCATTAATCTTTATGTCTTTAATTTGGAAGGTCTGTACGACTTTTGCAATTAAGGTCGAAATGATGACCTCCTCATTCGGAAGCTTGGCAATCCAGACATTTTGGCCGCTTCCTTGCGTCCATTCTACTCCGCTGTCCGGAACAAGACCGGCCAATTCATAATATTGCACAGGCTTGGAAAACTGGAACTGGATTTCTTTTTCGTCTCCCCATTGTGCCCGAAGCTTTTCAAGAGAACCGTCATAAATGATTTTTCCTTCATCGAGCATGACAACGCGGTCACACAATGCTTCAATATCTGAAATATCGTGCGTAGTCAATAAGATTGTCGTTTTATATTTCTCATTAATTTCTTTTAAAAATTCCCGGATTTTCAGTTTTACAAGAACATCTAACCCAATCGTCGGCTCATCCAAGAACAACAGCGGCGGATTATGAATTAGAGCCGCAGCCAGCTCGCAGCGCATCCGTTGTCCGAGCGAAAGCTTCCGAACCGGCTTGTCCAAAAGTAGACCGATATCCAACGTTTTAATTACATGCTCCATGTGCTCTTTATATTGTTCATCGGATACACCGTACACTTTTTTTAATAAACGAAATGATTCCTGCACAGCAATGTCCCACCAAAGCTGAGAGCGTTGCCCGAACACAACACCGATGGAACGAGTAAATTTTTCTCTTTCTTTATGCGGATTCATTCCATTTACTAAAATATGACCGGATGTCGGTGTCAAAATGCCAGTCAGCATTTTAATGGTTGTTGATTTTCCTGCCCCGTTTTCTCCGATATATCCGATCATTTCTCCTTGCTTTACAGTAAAGGAAATGTCGTTTACTGCGCGTATCACTTTATAGTTACGAGTAAATAAATCGCGAAAAGCGCCTTTCAAACCGGCACGGCTCGAATACGAGACAAACTCTTTTCGCAGCTCTTTCACTTCAATGATGTTGCCCATGTTGCCACTCCTTTTCTCATATCACATGAAATAGTTTACCCAACTGCCTTCTTCATCACAAACAATATGACTTTTCTCTTTCGATTTGATGGTGATACAATAAAAGGATGTATCATACTCAATGTAGAGTAGACATTTTTTATAAGGAGAGGAACAAAGTGAATTTTACAAAATCCGAACAATTACATAAAGAAGCGTTAGAGCATATCGTTGGAGGAGTGAACAGCCCGTCTCGTTCCTATAAAGCAGTCGGCGGTGGCGCTCCCGTTGTTATGGAAAGAGGAAAAGGTGCGTACTTTTGGGATGTAGACGGCAACAAATATATCGATTACTTGGCTGCTTACGGTCCGATCATCACAGGTCATGCTCATCCTCACATTACTGAAGCCATCAAAGAAGCAGCCGAAAAAGGCGTTTTATACGGAACTCCAACTGCGTTAGAAGTAAAATTTGCAAAAATGTTAAAAGAAGCGATTCCTTCTTTAGATAAAGTGCGCTTTGTCAACTCCGGTACCGAAGCAGTGATGACGACGATTCGTGTAGCACGCGCGTATACCGGCCGTACAAAAATCATGAAGTTTGCCGGCTGCTATCACGGCCATTCCGATTTAGTTCTTGTAGCGGCAGGATCCGGTCCTTCTACATTAGGTACCCCGGACTCAGCAGGTGTCCCGCAGAGCATTGCTCAGGAAGTCATTACTGTGCCTTACAATGACATCGATGCATATGAAGCAGCATTAGACAAATGGGGACATGAAGTTGCAGCAGTTCTTGTCGAACCGATTGTAGGAAATTTTGGAATTGTGGAGCCAAAAGAAGGATTTTTGGAGAAAGTGAACGAATTAACACATAAAGCAGGAGCTTTGGTGATTTATGACGAAGTAATTACAGCATTCCGCTTTATGTACGGCGGAGCGCAAAATTTACTAGGCGTAACACCTGATTTAACTGCTCTTGGCAAAATTATCGGCGGCGGTCTTCCAATCGGGGCATACGGCGGAAGAAAAGAAATTATGGAGCAAGTAGCGCCGCTCGGACCTGCTTATCAAGCGGGAACCATGGCCGGAAACCCGGCTTCCATGTCCGCAGGTATTGCGTGCTTAGAAGTATTAAAACAAGATGGTGTCTATGAAAAATTGGATGAGCTGGGAGCAATGCTTGAAGAAGGTATCGCAGAGCAAGCTGCACGTTTCAACATCCCGATTACAATCAACCGTCTAAAAGGTGCGCTCACTGTTTACTTTACGACGGAAAAAGTTGAAAACTATGATCAAGCGCAAAATACAGATGGTGAAATGTTCGCGAAATTCTTTAAGCTTATGCTGAAGCAAGGCATTAATTTGGCTCCATCTAAATATGAGGCGTGGTTCTTGACGACAGAGCATACAAAAGAAGATATATTATATACAATCGAGGCTGTCGGCAAAGCATTTGAACTGCTTTCAGCGGAAGTTGTCAATTTATAAATGAACAACTTGCAGCGACTTGGAAAGAAAGACAATAGTATAAGTTTTCTTTCCATAGAAAAATAGGAGGTATCTTCCTCCTATTTTTTCTCTTTTTCTATTTCATAAATTTCATTTTGATAGTATAATTATTCAATACCTGTTTTGTAAACCGAAATTTCTTAATCTTTTGAATATCCTTTCAAAAGAAAGGATGACATAGATGCACTTGGAATGAAGCTGCCTTGTGCTCGCACATTTATAATGTCTAATGCCTATTTTGTGAATGGAGGTGAAGGCCAATTTGGCCGACAAAATGAAATGGACCCCTGCTCTATTTAGAGATTTTCACAATGGAGAACACGATGCGTGTGGAATCGTTTCCGTCATCGAAAAGAAACGGATTCCTACAAAAGAAAATATTGATTTGTGCATTCAATCTCTTGTGAAAATGAATCACCGTGCCGGATTCATTAACGGAGAAGGAGACGGAATTGGAATTCACATTGATTTGCCGAGAGACCTATGGAAAGAAAAGCTCAGCTCTGCCGGAAACGACCCTTCTCTGGCTGATAAAGAAACTTTTGTTGTAGGTCATTTCTTTATTGACCAAAAACAAAATGTATCCCATATTCAAAATGAAATAAAGACGCTGCTGCAAAACAAAGGCTTTACACTGCTTTTTGAAACAGCGGATGTCACAAATTCTGACGCTTTAGGCCCGATTGCCCTGAAAGAAGAGCCAATATTCTGGCAGGTCGCTTTTCTTTCTGCTGAAGAAAACAGCTTCGATGCTTTGCTTTTTGAACTGACAATTGAAATCGAAAAAAATGATGCGGTTCATGTCGCATCACTAAGCGCCCATCATGCCGTATATAAAGTAATGGGAGCTGGAGACACTCTAGTAAACTACTATAAAGATTTAACCAACCCGCTTATTGCTTCTACGATGACATTAGGTCACAATCGTTATTCAACGAATACATTATCTAACTTTTTCCGTGTGCAGCCGTTCAGCGTTTTAGGTCATAACGGTGAAATTAATACCATTGCGAAGCTGCGCGATCAGGCGGAAATGACAAATGTTCCTCTTACTAACGGGGGCAGTGACTCACAAGATTTAAATCGTACGATTGAAACATTTCTGGCCCGTCACAACTATAGCTTATTTGAAGCGATGGATTTGTTATTCCCGCCGATTATCAATGAAATCAAGCTGTATAAGGAGCATCTGCAAGATTTATATACCTATATGCGCGAAGCGTGGGGACATTTTGCTCAAGGTCCGGCGGGCATCATCTCCCGCTACAAAGATGAAGCAGTCTTTAGCGTGGATGCATTAGGGCTGCGCCCGCTATGGAAGGTAGAAACGGAAACGTCATATGTTTTTTCATCCGAGCCTGGTGTCGTATCCCCTAGCGAATATACGGCTGAACCAAAATCATTTGCTCCGGGAGAAAAAATCGGCTTAAAGTGGAAAGGCAATGAAATGGAAGTTTATGAGTATCAAGCATTCCAAGAGGAAGTATACAAACGCTTCAGCCAACGAGTAAACTTAACCGATTATCGCTTGCATTTAAGTCCTCCTGCCGTTTTCAAGCAAACGAGCACTCTGCCGATACCAAAAGTAGAAAACGGGCAATATGCAGCGTTTGGGTGGGACCGTGAAAATATTCAGCTCCTTGAACAAATGGCCGAAAAAGGAGCGGAGCCGATTCGCTCTCTAGGTCATGACGCGCCTCTGGCTGCATTAGATACAGAAAGACGCAACATTGCTGATTTTATTAAAGAAAGTGTAGCTGTGGTGACGAACCCGGCTATCGACCGTGATCGCGAAGTGGAGCACTTCTCTACAAGAACGATTATAGGGAGACGCCCTTCGTTAACGGAAAAGAAAGACAAACACTTTATTGCGGAATTACCTTCGCCTGTCTTGTTAGAAGGAAGTGTTGGTCAAGAAATAGCGGAAATTACAAAACAGCCTTCCTATGAGCAGCTTGTTGAGTTATTTGCTGCTTTTGCCGCTGTGTGTCGTCTATCTGCAACGTTCACAAAGGAAGAACAATTGGAAGAAGCATTGGAACGCATCGCAAATGAAGCTGTTACAGCAGTGAAAAATGGGGCATCCCTTCTAATTTTAGATGACGAAAATGCGCATCAAGACGGACAGTTATGGATCGACCCACATCTTATCGTCGCAAAAGTACAAGGCGCTCTAGTGAAACAACAACTGCGCCGCGAATGCTCCATCCTTCTGCGTTCAGGCGCTATCCGCTCTTTACATGACCTGGTAACAGCATACGGATTAGGAGCAGATGTGGTAAGTCCATATCTTATGTTCGCTACTATCAGCGAAGAAAACAGCAAACCGGCCTTAAATCTGTATAACGCTTTAAATAAAGGACTTGAAAAAGTAATTTCCACTATAGGAATTCACGAACTGCGCGGATACGGCCGGTTATTCTCTTCTATCGGATTGCATGAAGAGATAGCAAACGTTTTAAATATTACGAACTTCCTTGGTTCAGATACGTTATCCTATAGTTTTTCAGGATTAAAAGAAGATGCTGTAAAACGGGCAGAGGATTACACAAACGAAAATGCACGTATGCGCAAAACATTTCATATTTTCCCGCGCATTTGGAAGGCTATCGGAGATGTTGCTAAAGGCAGCGCCTATGACGATTATCGTGATAAGCTAGGCGAAATCGAAGAGAAAATGCCGATTGCGATTCGTCATTTAGCTGATTTTAAAGAAGCAAGTTCTCCTGTTCCAACAGAAAAAGTAAGCATTAGTGTCGGAGAGCATGATTTGCCGTTTATTATCAGCTCCATGTCTTTCGGTTCACAAAACGAAATCGCTTTTCGCGCTTATGCAGAAGCTGCAGACCGCTTAAATATGATCAGCTTAAACGGAGAAGGCGGCGAAATTAAAGATATGATCGGAAAATACCCGAAAACTCGCGGACAGCAAGTGGCATCGGGGCGATTCGGGGTCAATGCTGAGCTATTAAACTCATCCAACTTAATTGAAATCAAGATCGGGCAAGGAGCAAAGCCGGGAGAAGGCGGCCATTTACCAGGTTCAAAAGTAACAGCGAAAATCGCAGAAGCACGTAACGCTACGATTGGTTCTGACCTAATCTCTCCTTCAAACAATCATGATATTTATTCAATTGAAGATTTAGCTCAGATGATTACGGAGATTAAAACAGCTAACAATCAAGCAAAAGTAGCCGTAAAAGTCCCGGTTGTTCCAAATATCGGAACGATTGCTGTAGGCATTGCAAAAGCTGGGGCTGATTTCATTAATATCAGCGGTTTCGACGGCGGTACAGGAGCAGCAAGAATCCATGCTCTCCAACACGTGGGCCTTCCGGTCGAAATCGGTGTCAAAGCTGCTCATAACGCTCTTATAGAAGCAGGCATGCGAAACAGCGTTGAAATTTGGGCAGACGGCGGTATCCGCAGTGTGGCAGACGCTTTAAAGATTATGCTTCTTGGCGCCAACCGTATCGGGTTCGGAACGCTTTCTATGATTGCAATCGGCTGTACAACATGCCGCGGCTGCCATTTAGACACATGCCACGTCGGAATTGCCACTCAAATCGAGTCAGAAGCACAAGCTAAGGAGCACGGGCTGCGCCGTTTCATTCCGCGTGAATTTGATAGTGCCGTTCAAGGATTACTGAACCTTTTCTCTACATTTGGCATGGAGCTGAAAAGATTAACGGGACAGCTGGGTTTCACAAACTTGCAAGAAATTGTAGGCCGCTCTGATTTATTGGTACAAGCAAGAGGAAATGAACAACTGAACTTATCCCGCTTGCTTGAAGTCCTTGAAGCAGATGAGTATACTGTTGTTTCATCCGCTGCTAAAGAAGCGCAAGAAACTCATTTTGAAGTGGAGTCAAAAGAGCTTGTTGCTGTCGGAGTAGAACAACGTGTAATGGGAAGTCTGGAATCTTGCTACCGTGTACGAGAAAAATTTGCAGGTTTAAGTCTTCAGCCAATTACCCTAAAATATAAAGACGGTTCCGTTCCTGGAAACGGTCTTGGAGCATATAACAGCGAAAACATTTTTATTCATGTAAGCGGCGGCGCACAAGACGGCATCGGAAAGACTTCTCTTGGCGGCGGCATTTATATCATGAAAGCAAAAGGAAAAGACGGACGATTTTATAATGGTTCCGTCGGCAAAGGGTTTGGATACGGGGCTCAAAAAGGCTCTCTATACGTTCAAGGAAATGCTGATGCTCGTGCCGGCATTCGTCTTTCCGGAGCTGATATGATTATTGGCGGACGCTTGACGAAGCCCATTCCACAACAAGAATTCGGCAATGTTGCTGTAAATGCAAATATTAAAGGATTCGCCTTCGAGTATATGACAAATGGCCGCGGACTTGTACTAGGCGACCCGGGTCCATGGATTTGTGCCGGCATGACAGGCGGTGTCGTATATGTACGCCACCAGCCGGACATGGGATTAACAATAGACGCTATTAAACGCCGTGTTGCCAAAGGAGCCAATGTATCTATCAGCAAGCTCAGCCAAAAAGGAAAAGAAGATGTGACAGAGCTGCTGATTGATTACATTCGAGTCTTAACAGAACATGAGCAATATGACGAAGTCAACGTGATTTCCGCTTTATTAGATGACTTAGAAAATAACTTTGTTGAAATCAATCCTGCAAAAGAACAAGCGGATCCTTCCATTTCAACGGAGTAATTCGTTTTGGTTGACTCTTCTTGCATAATAATGTAAAAATGTACGAAAACCTGCTGATTTCAGCAGGTTTTTTTCCTTTAAATACCCCTTGCAGAACAAAGGCAATCACGGTATAGTATCATATTGTGCATGAAGTCTCAAATAAAGAAAGGAATAGTAAAAAGTCATGAAACTTGGTGCTCGTATATTAAAAACGGGTATTGCAATTACACTGGCGCTTTACGCGTCCATGTTGTTAAGATTGCCTTCTCCGGTATTCGCCGGAATTTCGGCTGTGTTTGCTCTGCAGCCATCCGTCTATCGTTCCTACTTAACTGCATTGGAACAATTCCAAGCCAATATTATTGGTGCGGTATTTGCAATTGTATTTGTATTAGTGTTTGGCAACGATCCATTTATTATCGGTTTGACAGCAGTTCTTACAATTATTGTGACATTAAAACTCCGATTGGAAAATACAATTTCAATTGCAATTGTAACAGTTATTGCCATTATGGAATATCAAGGCGACAACTTCTTTAACTTCGCTTTACTGCGCTTTGTTACTATTATGGTAGGGATTATTGCGGCATTTATTGTAAACCTTGTATTTATGCCGCCGAAGTATGAAACAAAGCTGTACCATAAAATCGTAGGCAATACAGAAGAGATTTTAAAATGGATTCGCATGAACATCCGTCAAGCTTCCGACTTTGTTTCACTGAAGTCGGATATTAGCAGAATGAAAGATAAAATGATTAAGCTTAATCATTATTACTTATTGTACAAAGAAGAACGCAGTTACTTTAAAAAAGATAAATATTCAAAAGCACGGAAGCTTGTCTTGTTCCGTCAAATGCTTGTAACGACAAATCGTTCATTGGATACATTAAAATTGCTTCATCGCTTAGAAAATGAACTCCATCATATGCCGGAGTCCTTTCAAGATTTAATCAAAAATGAATTGGATTGCTTGGTGAATTATCATGAACAAGTGCTGCTCAAATTCATTGGAAAAGTAAAGTCGCAGCCTGCTTCGGAGATGTTAGACGAAGTATGCGTAGGACGGCAGGCGCTGCTGCGCAATTTTATGAGCTATCAAAATCCGGATGATGAAGAACAATATAAATTGTGGCTCCATTTGTTCCCTCTTGTATCATCCATTATTGATTACAGTGAAAAGGTGGAACATTTAGACCGCTTAATTGAAAGCTTCTATACGTATCATAAACCGCAAGACGAACTTGATATTGAAGAACAACGTGAAGATGAGTAAACCCTCCGCCCGAGCGGAGGGTTTTTATTGACTTATATATTCTACATTTTGAATATGGAACAGTTCGTAGTAGTGTCCATGCTTTTTCATCAGCTCTTCGTGAGTCCCAACTTCTTTTATCTCGCCGCTTTCCAAATAAATAATCTTATCTACGTGCGTAATTGTAGACAAGCGATGGGCTATAATAATTGTTGTTCGGTTCTTTGCTAATGTTTGCAGCGCTTCTTGAATATACTTTTCGTTTTCTAAATCCAACGCAGAAGTTGCTTCATCAAAAATTAAAACGGAAGGGCTTTTCAAAAATACACGTGCAATCGCAACACGCTGACGTTGACCTCCCGACAGCTTAATTCCTCTTTCTCCTACAACCGTATCATAGCCGTCTGGCAATTCCATTATAAAATCATGAGCGTGAGCAGCTTTGGAAGCTTCTATTACTTCTTCTTCTGTTGCATCCGGTTTGCCGTACAAAATATTTGCTTTGATAGTATCACTAAATAAGATATTATCCTGCAGCACAATCCCAATATTGCTGCGAAGGTTCTTTAAATCGTAATCACGTACGTCCAATCCATCAATTACAATCTTCCCTTCAGTAACATCGTAAAATCGCGGAATTAAACTGACAAGAGACGATTTTCCTCCCCCGCTCAGCCCTACTAATGCAACAGTCTCCCCCTGCGGTATATGAATAGAAATGTTTTTTAACACATCCGGCTCGTTTTCCTTGTAACGAAAGGATACGTCTATAAACGTGATGTTTCCTTGCATTTCTTCTCTGCTGATTGCATTTGGTTTATTTTCAATGTCATACTTTTCATCTAATAAGTCAAATACACGGTCCATGGAAGCAAAGGATTGCGTCAGCGTAGTTGAGGAATTGACAAGCCTGCGCAGCGGATTATAAAGCCGATCCATGTACCCCGCAAAAGCTACCATTGTTCCAAGTGTCAAATTGCCGTGAATGACTTCGTAAGCAGCAAAACCTATTACTATCAATGGACCAATATCTGTCAGCGTATTAATAAAGGAAAATGTTTTAGCTGTCCATTGTGTGTGATTTAACGCCCTTGTTAAAAATTCATTATTTTTTCCATCAAACTGAGCTGCTTCATATTCTTCTAACGCAAAGCTCCTTGTCACTTGAATTCCTTGAATGCGTTCATGAAGGTATCCTTGCATGCTTGCAAGCGCCTGGGAACGTGCCCTTGTTAAGCTTCTTAGACAGCCGAAAAAATATTTGACGGCAATAGAATAAGCGGGTAAAACGAGAAGCGAGACAATAGTCAGCTTTATATTCATGGAAAACATAACAGCTACGGCAATGAAAATGGTTGCCGTGTCCAACCATACGTTCATCAGTCCTGTCACAACAAAGTCTTTTGTTTGCTCCACGTCGTTAATGACACGGGAGATAACTTCTCCGGTTTTTGTATTGGAATAATACCGCAAACTAAGCTTCTGCAGATGAGCAAAAATATGTTTTCGTAGATCGTACAAAACCGTATTGCTGATGCTCTGTGCAAAATATTGCCGATAATATTCGATCGGCGGACGCAAAACAGCAAAAATAAAAAAAGCGATTCCCATTATAACGAGAAGCTGCTGCGTCTTTTCCTCTGACGACGTACTGCCTCCGATAATTTCATCAATAATATATTTCAGCAGCAGAGGAAGAATTAACGGAATACCGAATTTTGCAAGTCCAATCAAAATGGTAATAAAAATCTGCCCCCGATACGGTTTGACAAATTGTAAATATCTTTTAATGCCCTTCATCATGTCACCACCATTTCCCTTACCTCTAATGTATGACAAAAAACCTGCACAATATGTATCCGGCAGGTTTTTCCGCACTACTCTTTATACATTAGATATCGCTCGTACCAAGTATCAATAAAATCCGGAGCAAAAGGGCCTTTGCGCTGATGAATCCATTGCGTAAGGTATTCTAGATTGCGCTTTAAAATAGTATCAATGACAGGCGGGTAATTCATAAGCTTGCGGTGCTTTTCATACTCATCCTCGTCCAAAAGCACGTAGGTCATGTCGGGATAAACCTTAATATCCAAATCATAATCGATATACTTCAACGCCTCTTCATCATAAGCAAACGGCGAGCTTATATTACAGTAGTAATAAACGCCATCTTGCCTAAGCATGCCGATAATATTGAACCAATAGTTAGTATGAAAATAACATATAGCCGGTTCGCGTGTAATCCATGTTCTCCCGTCCGATTCCGTTACTAACGTACGATCATTTGCTCCAATCACTAGACTTTGCATCCCTTTTAAGACGGTCGTCTCCTCCCAAATTCTATGAATGAAGCCGTTATGCTTGTAGCTATGAATTTGTATCTTTTCTCCTTCTTTGGGAAAGCCCATTTTTCTCCCTTCTTTCATTGCGGACGCTGTATGCCGTTGATGTCTTTTTTAATATTATAACGGTTACAAGTAAATTTTAAAACAAAAGAGCCAACTCAAAATGAGCGACTCTATTCACATATGTATAATTTTCTTCTCTTTTTCGAAGGATTCAATGACTTCCATCGTTTGCCGTTCAAATGTTTGTTGAATATCTTTTAACTCATTTTTCATTTTTTCAATTTCTTCTTCTAGACCCTTCATCTTTGCTTCATCCTGCAATTTTACCAGCTCTTCCTTAAACGCCTCACATCGTTCTACTTCCCCTTGCAAATAAAGCAATTGATCCATTGTCTTCATTTGCGCTGTTACAAGGTCGTTGAATAGCTTCATAGCCTGCACTCCTTTCAAAAGGTACTATTAGAGTAATTCTAACTTTCTCATTCTTCTCCTTTGACTACATTTGTTGACATATCAGAACTTCTGTCAGATGCATAATAAGAAAAGAAAAAGAGTACAATACACAATAAAACACTCCCTTGCCCAAGCAAGGAAGTGCCTTTTTCGTTATTGCTGAGGGTTTGAGTAGCTGTCAGAAGCTTGAGATTTTTTCGCTTCCGCTTTTGCATTTGCTTGTTTTACACTTTGCGCATCAGTCTCAGTAGAGAACTCTTGACCGTAAGAAGCATTTTGTTGTTTCACATGTTGAATGCTTGTTCCAGAAGAAGTTTTTGCAAAGCCTTTTTGTGATTTGTTGTTCATCATTCTCACCTCCACAACAAATAATGTAACCAAGAACACTTTTTAATATCCTAAAAAATTTATCAAAATAAATTTTTTTCGTTTGTATATCTCATCTTTCCTTCACTTACACTAAAAGAAAAGTTCATGAAGGAGGATTACATAATGTACGTAGGAAGAGATATGACGGAATTGTCCATGACCCCTAAAAATGAATGGAGAAAAGACGAGCTTGCCTTTTTCCATCACTCTTTGCAGCAAATGATGTCCTATTTAAATGCAGAAGGGCAAACTATTTATAAAGAAATTGTAAAGGAAATTGAAGCGCGGGGCGGTTTAGAACGACAAGAAGCAGATTGGACACACGGAACAAAAATCTCATACGATTAAAAAAGCGAGCCTATCATGATAGGCTCGCTTTTTGCACACACGCTTCAAATATGGTCTTATGAGAACGAGAAAATGCATATTCCTCGAATTGTTCAGGATAAAGAAGTTTAACATCATTTTTTTCTGTTACCTGTCCTTGAATAGTGCCGCTAAAAACAAAGATGTCCCACGTACGATGAGAAAATGTATGCTGAACGGTTGTTAAGTATTCTTCCACCTTAACCTCTGCTTGAAACTTTTCTTTCATATAATAAGCTAATTGCTGCTTTTGATTGCTGATTCCTTCCTGCAGCTCCACGTTAGGAAATTCCCACATATTAGCCAGCAAGCCGCTGCTTGGCCGTTTATTCACTAAGTATTTACCTTCCTCAGTCCTGAACACCCCTGCAGCAATCGGAACAATCACAGGCGCCTTCGCCTTGCTTTTTACCGGCAATTCTTTTTGCACTCCTTCACGAAAGGCGCGGCAATGATCACGAACCGGGCAAAGAAGGCATGCCGGACTTTTCGGGATGCATATGAGTGCACCAAGCTCCATTAAGCCTTGGTTAAAGTAAGACGGGTTTTCTTTATAAATGATTTCGCGTACAATGTCTTCAAACAGCTTGCGCGTCTTCACCTTTGCAATATCATCCCAAACTGATAAAATACGGGATAACACTCGCATGACATTTCCATCAACGGCAGGCTCAGGAACGCCATATGCAATACTAAGGATGGCCCCTTTTGTATACGGACCGATCCCTTTCAATTTCCCGATTTCTTCTGGCGTATCAGGAACTTTGCCTCCGTATGTTTCTTGTACTTCCTTTACCGCCGCATGAAGATTGCGAACTCTTGAATAATACCCTAGTCCTTCCCACGCTTTCAGCACCTCATCTTCATGAGCGTTAGCGAGACTTTCAAGCGTCGGAAACTTCTCCATAAAATTTTTGTAGTACGGTTTCACTGCTTCTACTCGGGTTTGCTGAAGCATAACCTCAGAAACCCACACCCGGTACGGGTCTTTATTCATGCGCCATGGAAGATCACGCTGCTCTCGCTCGAACCAATGAATTAAATCGTTTTGAAACCCTTGTATATCAAAGCCTTGTAATAGTTGTAAATGCTGTTTCAACATAACCCTCCATTAATTTTCATTTTTGCATTGGGAACTCTTTTTTTAGGATATAAATATTATTATAAAGAAAACAAAACATCTGACAAAAGGTTTCAATCAATGGAATAATTTACCATACTTCTCCTAGCAGAAAAACAGTCCATTATGAGGCTAGCGTCTCTGGTGTTCAGCCGGTAGCCTAGTTCCTTGAAAAAGCTTGCTTTTTCTGCGTGCGATGTAACGCCCCAGAGTTTTCCTTGTGCCCTTAAGGGGATAAGAAAGTATGGTATAATTTAATTCATACTTTCTTATCCTTAAAAAAGTGAATACATAAACATGGGAGGGATTCACAATGGATACAGCCACTCATTTAATGATGGGCATTACACTCGGCGGTCTTGCCACGCTCGATCCGGCCATCGGCCAAAACGAAACAGCTGTACAAGCGGTTATGCTGGCAACGATTGTCGGTTCTAATATTCCTGATATTGATACAGTATTAAAATTACGAAATAATGCAAAATATATTCGCAATCACCGCGGCATTACTCATTCTATTCCCGCAGTTATCCTTTGGACATTCGTAGTCAGCGGTCTTGCCCACCTATTCTTTCCGGCATCGCCTTATCTCCATGTTTTGCTTTGGTCCTTTATCGCTGTATTTCTCCATGTATTTGTCGATATTTTCAACGCATATGGTACACAAGCGCTCCGTCCTTTTACAAAAAAATGGATCGCTCTCGGCGTCATTAATACATTTGATATCGTTATTTTTCTTATCCATGCTGCTGCAGTAGCTCTTATCTTTATCGGAACGCATAAAGGCTACACATGTCTGTCTGCCTACGTGTTAACTGCAATATATTATGTAGGCAGAATTGTTATGAGGCAAAACATTGAAAGCATTGTAAAAAAACGATTCAAAAATGTAGAACAAGTTGTAATTTCTCCGACATACCGCTTTTATCATTATCATTTAGCCGTTGTTACGGACACGCACTTTTATGTCGCCCGTTCAAGACGAGGGAATATTATGATTTACGATAAATTTGAACGGGTTCCATTGCCTGACAACCCCGTCATAAAAGCGGCTCAAAAAGACCAGAATATTTCTGCTTTCTTATCCTTTTCTCCCGTATATCGGTGGGATTTGTTTGAATACAATGACCATTATGAAGTCAGATTTATTGATTTGCGATACAGAAGCAAAGATTATTACCCTTTCGTAGCAATCGCTCAGCTGGACAAAGATTTAAACATTGTCAGCTCCTATACAGGATGGATTTTCAGCGAAGAAAGGCTGCGCAAAAAATTGGAATTAATTCCAAATTAAAAAGCAATGATTGGGTTGCCAATCATTGCTTTCAATGTTTTAAATAATCATCCCTATTAATTAAGTGCCCGTATTTCGGATTATCTGTTTTTACAAGATGCAAATGGCTGCCATGGTTCTCAATCCTGTTTGCAACGATTGCTTCCGCCATTTCAGGACCGTGATATTTTCCCGCTTTAGCATAGGTTGCTTCAAAATCTTCCCATAACAGCTCAACCCATGCCCTGGCTTGCGCATATGATAAAGATTGATTTTTTTCAAGAAGCTTTTTGGTCAATCGCTCGATTGCTTCGTTCATGTTTCATTCTCCTTCCTTTGGAAGATTTTATTAAACTTTACACTTACATATTCTTTCTCCATTTGACAAACGCTATTATTGATATTCAGTGGAATATCAATCTCGGTTGAAGGGAGTCTTCCTCTTGGGTCAAAATAAAGAAGCATACTCTGAACACCGAAACAACAGTAAAATTGACGCAGAGCCGAAAGCAAAGGCTCGCTTTGCGTCAAAACGTCCCGACGGTTCCATTAATACTCATCCGCAAGAACGCATGCATGCTGCTACGCAGCAAGAAGCATAATTCGCTTTTTATCCTTACTTTGAGGTGATTCGATGAGCTACCGTGAGCGTCTAGATGAGCATTCTGAACTGTTCAATCATACATGGACACGCCCAAAACGTCAAAAATCACAAGTGAACGGGCAAACCCAAATAACACAAAACACGATTATTTTAAAAAGTAATGCTAAAGCACATCGCTGGTTATAAACAACTATATCGTAAAAACCAGAGGACTCATCGTTTCTCTGGTTTTTTCAATAATGAAATCGGAATGCCAATTTCCTCTTCTTTGTTGTCTTCACGATACCCCCATGCAAATACACCGTTAAAATAAGTAATAGTAAAATAAAACCCTTGCTCCTCAGCAAGCTCATATGTTTCTCCGACCTGAAACTGAGACAGATCCGTCATATACGCTTTTGCCATCGCCATTTTACGTGTGAGTACCTCATATTCGTTTATCATGCCAAGCTGCTCGGCCTTTACCGCTTTTTCCTTGAGCATGCGGATTTCTTCTCGCAATTCATGCTCTGTCATGTCGCTGTATCGTTTTTGTATATGCATTGCCTTCATCCTTTTTCGCTAGTTTCTGCTTTTATAGTATCGGATTTTTGTTTGCTTCTAAAGAGCTTTGCTTTTCGCCAAGAAATTTAGAAACGTGTCCTTGTACTCCTGCTTCTTATCATACCATTCTAAAAGCGTACCATACAAAAAGACATAGCCCCTATTGCTCGTCTTTTAATTCTCTTAAGAGCCTATCAATCAGCTCCAACGAAAATCCTTTTCGGTAGAGTGCTTGTTTCATCTTATTTTCGTACGTCCATCCTTCAAATTTTTTATACTTCTCATGATATTTTTTGCCGTGATACAAAAGTGCCTCCCATTCCTCATTATTGTCTTTTTCTATTTCTATTGTTTCTAAACCGATTGAAATGACATCATGCGTGTAGCCTTTCCGGATCAGCATTTCTTCAAGCTTTTGTCTTACTTGCAGAGAAGATAGATGTTTATAAGTCTTTAGTTTCTTTTGGCATAAACGTTCAGCGTTTTCGATTTGCTTCTCTTTCGGATATTCATGTAAACTATCTGTAATAACATTGTTTGGAATGCCTTTTTCGATAAGTTCTCGACGAATGACGACGGGACCTTTCATCGGAACGTTGCTTTGTGTGCGGACATAAGCAACGGCGTACTCACGATCATTGATGTAGTTTTGTTCTGACAGCTTATGAATCGCTTCTGAAATAACATGATTGCCGACCTCTTTTTTCTTTAAATACTCTTCCATTTCTTTTTTTGTACGCATTTGAAAAGACAGATAAGAGACCGCAAGAAGATACGCTTTTCTTATTTCTTCATCATACAGAACATCAGACAGATCAAGCTCGTCAATTTCCATGCCTTTTCTTAGCCCATGTTTAATTAACGTATGCTCGTCTACACTGAATCCGTATTCTTCACCTGCACCTTTATCTATGTAAATGTTATATCGTTCTTTATTATGTTTTTGCACTTCCACTTTCGTAATAATCGCCATTGTTTTCACCTCACTTCTTTTTATTGTATCATACAAAGAAAATTCGTCTTAATACTTGGATAATAAGCTTACTTTATAGAATTTTCGGTCCTGTAAAAAGAATAAAACGGGCTCAATCCCAATTGAAGCAGCATATATTTAAAGTAAGGAGTGATCATGTTAGATATTGCTGTCTCCGGTCCTTTAAACATCACATCTCCCCACTCGGTTACTATGAAAGAGTTCGGGAAAACAATTGGCAGGATTCTGGGCAGACCTCATTGGATTCCCGTTCCCGGATTTGCATTAAAGCTTTTGCTCGGAGAAATGAGCACTCTTATATTGGATGGCCAAAAAGTCCTTCCAAAAAAAAGCAATGAATAATGGCTATATTCATTCTTATCCTAATCTTGAAGAAACATTAATCGATATATTGAAATAATAAGGGGACTATCATGAAAACACTGTTTAAGCACGCCATGATTTATCCTGTTACATCTCCGAAACTTCAAGGAGATTTGTTGATAGAAAATGGCAAAATTGTTGCAATAGAACGAAATATTGAAGTCGCGGAACATATGACAATCATTGATGCCCGCGGTCTTCACCTTCTTCCCGGTTTTATCGATGTTCATACACACTTGGGCTTATATGATGAGGGTACGGGTTGGGCGGGAAACGATGCAAATGAAACCGTTGAAGTATTAACACCCCATATACGTTCGATGGATGGTATCCATCCTCTTGATATTGCATTTCAAGATGCGATTCAAAACGGAATTACAACCGTTCATATCATGCCAGGAAGTCAAAATGTGATCGGCGGAACAACATGTGTTGTAAAAACCGCCGGAAAAAGTATTGATAAAATGATTATGAAAGAACCGGCTGGCTTAAAAATTGCGCTGGGGGAAAATCCAAAACGAATTCACAGCAACGGCAACAAAGAATCCATTACACGTATGGGAATCATGGGGATGCTGCGGGAGGCATTTCATGAAGCAAGTCATTACGGTCATGATCAAGATTTTCGCATGGCTCCTATTTTAAAAGCGCTGCGTCGCGAAATTCCTGTTCGTATTCATGCTCATCGTGCTGATGATATTTTATCAGCCGTACGCTTTGCTGAAGAATTTAATTTGGATTTGCGCATCGAGCATTGTACAGAAGGACATTTAATTGCTGAAGAATTAGCGGGACAAAATCTAAAAGTATCAGTAGGTCCTACATTAACGCGCCGGTCTAAAATTGAACTAAAAAATAAAACTTGGCACACCTATCAGGTACTAGCTGAATATGATATAGAGGTGTCCATCACGACGGACCACCCGTATACACCCATTCAATATTTAAATGTATGCGCTGCTCTTGCTGTTCGTGAAGGTCTAGATGAACAGAAAGCCCTGGAAGGAATCACTATCAATCCGGCACGAAACTTACAAATTGAACATCAAGCAGGAAGCTTGGAAATCGGAAAGGATGCAGATATTGTTTTATGGACACATCACCCTTTCCATTATCTAGCAAAACCTGTAATGACTATGATAAATGGAAAAATTATTTACAAAAAAAATAAAAAAAATTAGTTTTCTTTTTTAACAAGATAAAGTATCATACGAATATAACTGCAAAAAAACCATGATCAATTTGTCTGGTTCGTTGTTTGTTGTTTACTTTCAAATTGACCTATGGGGAAGGCAAATGGTGCGCCACCAGCTGTAAGGACTGGTTCTAGTGGGTTCGATTCCCACCCCGAAATTTTCTTATGCAAATAAAAAAATTTCGAGGGTGGGATGTACACATAGGAACATACTGCCCTCATGAGGAGGATTAGTATGCTAAAAAAACGTGACCTACACGACTGCCATGTTCTCTACGAGCTGATGGTGCACCCGGATGTCTTCCCTTTTGTGCGTCAAAAAGCATATTCGTACGAAGAATTCCTTTTCTTGACAAAACAAACGATTGAAGCGGAAGAGCGTGGAGAACTTATTTCCAGAACAATTTTAGATGAGTGGGGAAACCCGATTGGCACCATCAATTTATTTGATATCCAAGACGGAGCAGGATTTTTAGGAACATGGCTTGGCAAGCCTTACCATGGCTGCGGCTATAATAAACCAGCGAAGGATGCTTTTTTTCATGAGCTTTTTTATGAGCTCGGGATTGAGACGATCTTCATGCGCATTCGCAAAGTCAACATTCGCTCTATCAAAGCAGCTGAAAAACTTCCTTACGTAACGCTTGCTAATGAAACAAGAAAACATGTATATGATCAAATCAATGCAGATAGCGATATCTATAATTTATATGAAATTTCAAAAGACCAATATACTCTTTATACATTGCGAGAGGGAGCAACGTACCACGAGCCTCATCAATTAAAAGAAGCTTAAAACTCTCGTATACAATCACCTGTCATTGGGTAACCTAAGAGATGGTTACTCTATTCTTTCTTGAGGTGATGCGAAATGGATAAGAAAAAGCGTGAAAAATCGAGAAATAAACTGTCAGCCACGCAAGAAGTATTATATTCTCGTGAATTTAAAAAGGCTGACCGCGCAGCAGGCTACAAGCCAAACGGTATTTATTGATCTGTTTGTTCGCATCTATGGGAACGATTTACTATTATTTTAGAAAAACTCCTTTCCTTTTGAAAGGGGTTTTTCTTTTGTGAATAACTTTTTCCGCAATATTTCAACAATTGTGAATAACTTTTCATTACCATATAAACACCTAGGTCTATAAAATGATATTTTGTTTATACTATTGTGGATAATCTATCCTTTTTATGTGGATTATGTGAATTATTTTGTTAATATTTCAATAATACTATTTATTGAAACCGTTTTTTTTTGTGGGTAAGGTAAAAGATCACAAATAAAAATCCTCGTGTTTATCCACACGAGGAAACAATATTATGTCACGGATTGCACCAACAATCTTTCTTCCTGCACACTCTTAAAATCATTCAGTATAGTATCCACAATGTGGATAGCAGCATTGTGTTGGTAAATGGTACGCATCGCTTCCTTCATCTTCAAAAGTCTGGCATCGTTTTGAAGCAGGTCTTTTGTTTTTTGAAATACATCGTCACCTTCCCGGATGACTATAGCTGCACCTTTACGTTCAAAATATAGAGCATTTTCATTTTCTTGCCCCGGCACAGGTTTATATAAAATAACAGGTACTTGCAAAGCTGCTGTTTCACTCAGTGTGATGCCCCCCGGTTTTGTAATTAAGCACGATGTAATTCGAAATAATTCATCAATATGCTCAACATATCCAAATACTTTTAGCTGCTCCTTATAGCGTTCTTGCAAAGGACGAAGCTCTTCTTGCAGCAATTCATTTTTTCCGCAAACAACGACAACTTGCAATTCAGGAACCGTTACAAAGGACTCGCATAGTTCTTTGACATTTCCTAATACCCCATGTGCCCCCGCAACAATAAGCAGCGTTTTCTTCGAAGGACATAATTGGTATTTTTCGTACAATCCTTCTGTTTTCATCGGAATTTCGAAATTTCTGCGAATAGGAATGCCGGTGACTTTTATACGATTAGCAGGAACGCCAGTCTGCACCATAATTTGCTTTACATAGTCTGTCGCAACAAAGTAATAATCTACTTGATGATGAATCCAAATTTTATGCAAACAGAAATCTGTTAACACATTGTATACAGGAGTAGAAAAGCCTGCTTGTTTTTTTAATTCGGGCACTGCAATAATCGGAAATGTATTAATAATGATGTCGGGTCTTTCTGTTGCCAAAATGCTCTTTAGCCGCTTTCTTCCAAAGTTTGCATACCACAGTGCTATTTTTTTATCATATATCTTTTCAACGCCGTAATAAAACAGACGGTATAATTCTTTACCAATGGTATAACTCTTTAAATATAAATATTTTGTGATGTCCGTAATAACAGGGTGTGATTCAGCAAACAGATCACAAACAATTACATTCTCTATACCATTCTGACGAAATGTATGCTCGAGCGTTTTAGCTACTTGTACATGTCCATTGCCATAATGGGCCGTCAAGATTAACACCTTGGGGTTTTTAACCAAACAAATCCACTCCTAGCGTTTCTGTCCTTAACATCGTTTTGACAACGAGCATTAAAAACTTCTGTCTTCAATATCTATTTTCATTTTCAGCTCTTTTTGAAGAACTGGTTATGTAATTGTTGTGGATATGCAATGCATAGCTGTATTACCCCTTTAATACCATTTCAATGTATCCATATTTTATCATTATACTTTTCCATACTCGCTTTCGCAACAACAGTTTTCTACCTTAATCATACTTATTCTACTACTTCTTATTCTTCCATATCTGTATATTTCCCTTTACATTTATGTAAAATTCCTATTGATTTTGCTCATATTGAAATAACGGATATATTAAGTATAACATTGTAACTCCTCATCAAACTACCCTTTCCCACCATTAGGATATATGCATTTTTTCCATAAAAAAACTAACCCCTTGCAGGATTAGTTTTTCACTAGTATTTGATTTGCGAAGGCAATCGTTTCAGCTGCAGGCGGTTGTACCCCTTCTAAAGAATACTTATGGCCTAACGCCTCCCATTTATATACACCAAGCTGATGGTATGGAAGCACTTCTACTTTTTCTACATTTTGAAGTGTATCAATAAACGCTCGTAAATTACGTAAATCTTCTTCCCCGTCTGTAATACCCGGTACAAGAACATGACGAATCCAGACCGGCTTTTTCTTATCAGACAGGTAGCGGGCAAACTGTAAAATATGATCATTCGGTTTGCCGGTTAATTTCCGATGGCGCTTAGAGTCAATATGCTTTAAATCTAACAACACTAAGTCAGTATATCCCATCAATTCATCCAGCTTTGTTTGGAATTCCAGTTCTTCGGAATAGCAGCCGCCAGATGAATCAATTGTTGTATGAATTCCAAGTTTTTTACACTCTTTAAATAATGCAATCAGAAAATCAAGTTGTAAAAGGGGCTCCCCGCCGCTTACGGTAATGCCGCCGCCAGATGCTTCCATAAACGGAATGTAAGACTTCATGTCAGTGACGATCTCTTCCACGGTCATTACTTTTCCTTTACCGATTTCCCATGTATCGGCATTATGGCAATATTGGCATCTTAACAAGCAGCCTTGTGTAAACACAATATAACGAATACCCGGTCCGTCCACCGTTCCGCATGATTCTATGGAATGAATATGTCCTTTCATTGCGGTTTTCCCCCCTCAAATAACAATCTCCCTATCAGATAGGGAGATTGTCTTGTCTCCTTTTATTACATGCTTGCATGCATTGTACGGTTAATAACATCGATTTGTTGTTCACGAGTCAATTTAATGAAGTTTACTGCATAACCGGACACACGAATTGTTAATTGCGGGTATTTTTCCGGATGTTCCATTGCATCCATTAGTGTATCACGATTGAACACGTTAATATTTAAATGGTGGCCTCCTTTTACTGCATAGCCGTCCAGCAACGAAACTAAGTTGCGAATTTGTGTTTCTTCTTCTTTTCCTAATGCTTTCGGAATGATTGAGAATGTGTTGGAAATTCCATCTAACGCATACTCATAAGGAAGCTTCGCTACAGAAAGCATAGAAGCTAAAGCACCTTTTGTATCACGACCGTGCATCGGGTTTGCTCCTGGGGCGAACGGCTCGCCTGCCCGTCTTCCGTCAGGAGTATTCCCTGTTTTCTTACCGTATACCACGTTAGAAGTGATTGTTAAAATAGACATCGTGTGTACAGAGTTGCGGTACGTTTTATGCTTGCGCAGCTTCTTCATGAAGCGTTCTACCAGTTCAACTGCGATAGAATCTACTCGGTCATCGTTATTACCGTATTTAGGGAAATCTCCCTCGATTTCGAAATCTACTGCAATGCCGTTTTCATCACGGATTGGTTTTACTTTTGCATATTTAATGGCACTTAGAGAGTCAGCTACTACAGAAAGTCCTGCAATACCCGTTGCCATCGTACGAACGATTTCAGTATCATGAAGCGCCATTTCAATACGCTCATAGCTGTATTTGTCGTGCATATAATGGATCACATTCAATGTGTTGATATAAAGTTCCGCTAACCATTCCATAGTCATATCAAATTTATGCATCACTTCATTGTAATCTAATACTTCAGAAGTAATAGGAGCAAATTCAGGTCCTACTTGCATTTTAGATTTTTCATCTTTACCGCCGTTGATCGCATATAACAATGCTTTTGCCAAGTTTGCACGAGCACCGAAGAATTGCATTTGCTTACCGATTCTCATCGCAGATACACAGCATGCAATACCGTAATCGTCGCCATATTCCGGACGCATGATTTCGTCGTTTTCATATTGAATCGCAGATGTCTTAATAGACATTTTCGCACAATAGTTTTTAAAACCTTCCGGTAATTTTGGAGACCAGAGAACTGTCAAGTTTGGCTCTGGAGCCGGACCTAAGTTATCTAATGTATGAAGGAAACGGAAAGAGTTTTTTGTTACTAACGGACGGCCGTCTAACGCAATACCTCCTATAGATTCTGTTACCCAAGTTGGGTCACCGGAGAACAATTCATTATAATCAGGTGTTCTCGCGAATTTCACAAGACGAAGCTTCATTACGAAATGGTCTACTAATTCTTGAGCTTCTTCTTCTGTTAATGCACCGTTTTGAAGGTCGCGTTCAATATAAATGTCTAAGAAAGTAGACGTACGTCCTAAGCTCATCGCAGCCCCGTTTTGTTCTTTAATGGCTGCAAGATAAGCGAAGTATAGCCATTGGAATGCTTCACGGGCATTTGTTGCCGGCTTGGAAATATCAAAACCATATGAAGCTGCCATTTGTTTTAATTCCATTAAAGAACGAATTTGTTCAGATAATTCTTCACGAAGACGAATAACATCGTCACTCATTGTTTTACTTGTTAATTGCAGGTCCTTTTTCTTTTCTTCGATTAAACGATCTACCCCGTATAACGCTACGCGGCGATAGTCACCAATAATGCGTCCGCGTCCATAAGCATCAGGAAGACCTGTAATAACACCGGACTTACGCGCTGCTTTCATTTCATCATTATAAACATCAAACACACCTTGGTTATGCGTTTTACGCCAATCTCTGAAAATTCGGCTGATCTCTTCATCTACTTTAAATCCGTAAGACTCACAAGATTGCTCAGCCATGCGGATTCCGCCAAATGGCTGCAAGGAACGCTTGAACGGTTTGTCTGTTTGGAAACCAACTACTTTTTCTAACTCTTTATTTAAATATCCTGGTTCATGGGAAGTGATTGTGGAAACGATTTCCGTGTCCATATCTAACACGCCGCCGTTTTCACGTTCCTGTTTTGTCAGTTCCATTACTTGCTTCCAAAGCTCGTTTGTTGCGTCTGTTGCACCGGCTAAAAATGACTCATCTCCGTTATAAACAGTAATGTTGTTTAAGATAAAGTCTCTTACGTTAATTTCTTTTTGCCACTTTTCACCTTTAAAGCCTTGCCATGCATTGACAGCTTTTTCAAGCACCTGAGTCATAATAAAATCCTCCCTATTCATTAATACAGGATGTGGTAAATTTATATAACAGCTTACGCTATAAGCATACTACTATTTTGGCTTTAGTTACTCATTCAATTGTTACATGTTTGTGAAACAATGAGCATAATAACATAGTCATAGTGTTAAACTCTTGTTCTTGCAACAAAAATTCCTTTACACTTATATAACTACTTATTTCTCCAGACAACATCCTGATTGAAAAACATTTCTGTTCTAGACTGCATAAAGTAGATCTGTAATATTTTTCACCTCATTTTTTATACAACTGTTACAGTCATAAGAATGACTTTATCTCCAGAGTCTCAGATATTCTCATGTACCTTCTTACTATAAAAAATCCCTTTTAAATTTGTAATCCTGCCGAAAATGCACATGAACTTTGGCATATTGATAAATGGACAAGGGGATATTCTTGTAAAAATTACTTGACAGCCTGTATGAAGAACCTCATCTTTTAACACTCTAATTATTGTGAATCTACTAGCTTGGAGGAAAAAATAATGCGTAAAACGAAAATTGTATGTACAATCGGGCCCGCCAGCGAAAATCCGGAAAAGCTTGTTCAGTTGATGGAGGCAGGCATGAATGTTGCACGTTTGAATTTTTCTCACGGCACCCATGAAGAGCACGCCGTAAGAATTAAGAATATTCGTGAAGCCGCAAAGCAAACCGGTAAAACAATCGCCATTTTATTGGACATAAAAGGACCGAAAATTCGTACTCATGATTTCGAAGGCGGTCAAGCAGAATTGAAAGAAGGGGCAGAAGTAACCATTCTGATGAAGCAAGTAGTAGGTACGTCCGAACGGTTTTCTGTTACATACGAAGGGTTATATGATGACGTCGAAATCGGCTCGCGATTGTTAATTGATGATGGGTTAATGGAATTGGAAGTGACTGCAAAACAAAATGGGGAACTAAAAGCAAAGGTTATTCACGGCGGTATTGTAAAAAACAAGAAAGGCGTCAACGTGCCTAATGTAAAAATCCGGCTTCCGGGAATTACAGAAAAAGATAAAGCAGATATTATTTTCGGAATGGAACAGGGCGTGGACTACATCGCTGCATCGTTTGCGCGAAAAGCTGCTGATATTTTGGAAGTAAAAGAACTATTATCTCAGCATAACGCTTCTCATATTGATGTTATACCTAAAATTGAAAGTCAAGAAGGCGTTGATAATATTGATGAAATTTTAGAAGTAGCAGACGGTCTCATGGTAGCCAGAGGAGATATGGGAATCGAGATTGCGGCGGAAGAAGTGCCGATTATACAAAAGAAACTGATCCACAAATGTAATATGCTAGGCAAACCGGTTATTACAGCTACGCAAATGCTCGATTCCATGCAGCGAAATCCGCGTCCGACTCGGGCGGAGGCCTCCGATGTAGCTAATGCAGTTTTTGATGGTACAGATGCCATTATGCTCTCGGGAGAAACAGCTGCAGGCCAATATCCTGTAGAGTCCGTTCGCATGATGAACAAAATTGCGTCTCGCGTAGAACACTCTCTCAAATATAAGGAATTATATAAAGCACGAATCAAGAAGCAACAAACAGAAACGACAGAAGTCATCGGGCAATCTGTAGCTCATACCGCCCTCGCTTTAGAGGCAGCAGCTATCCTTGCCCCTACTTCAAGCGGCTATACAGCTACCATGATTTCCAAATACAGACCGCCAGCTCCTATTATTGCTGTTACATGGGACGATACTGTGCGTCGAAAGCTCGCTCTCGTTTGGGGAGTCCAAGCATATCTTTCCGATAAAACAACATCTACCGATGAGATGCTCCAACAGGCTATTACTACATCTTTGCAAGAAGGATTTGCATCTCACGGAGATACGGTCGTTATTACAGCCGGTATTCCGTTAGGACAAAAAGGAACGACAAACTTGATGAAGATACACGTAATTGAATGAAAAAGAAGACTATGAGCCCAAACTCATAGTCTTTTACATATATCTATTGAGGGTTATCGCAAACAAATTCAATTAAGCAGTTTTTGCTTTGTTAATTCCAATTTGAAATCTTGGCTGATTCCAAAGCTCAACCCACTTTTTCACAGCTGTCACCATGATAACTACGCCTAACACAAGCATGATGACGGAAAGCACGCCATTTAGCACGTTATAACCTGCAGCTGCCGGATTTAGATACACATTTGTAATCATCCAGTAGCCGGCATAGTTTACTGTTACGTACAGATATGCTAACGGGATTAAACATGTCAGCACATACCAGCGCTTGTCCGCTATTTTTAAAATTACAGTAGCACCGATAATTAAACCGATGGAAGCCATCAATTGGTTAGACACTCCAAATAGCGCCCAAACAGAACCAATATCTCCTGAGAATAACAAGTATCCCCACATTAAGCACGCAAGCGTACTCGCAAAGATGGAACCCGGCACCCAGTCTACACGTTTTAACGGTTTATAGAATTCTCCAAAGAAGTCTTGAATAATATAACGTGCAACACGTGTACCTGCATCAATTGCCGTCAAGATGAATACCGCTTCAAACATAATAACGAATTGGAAGAAGTAAGATGCTAATTTTTCAAACCAAGGAAGCGCAGTGAAAATGTATGTCATACCAACCGCTAATGTCACTGCTCCGCCTGTTCTTCCTTCTAAATTCAAACCGATTTCCTTGCTTAATTCAGGTAAATGCTGTACTTGCATTCCTAGTGTTTTAAATACTTCCGGTGTAGAGTTAATTGCGAAATAATCTGCTGGCTGAAGGGCAGTTGCAGCAATTAATGCCATAACCCCTACCAGTGATTCCACCAACATTGCACCAAAACCTACTACCTTAATGTCGCTCCAGCGATCCAGCATTTTCGGTGTCGTACCGGAACCAACGAATGCGTGGAAACCGGAGATAGCACCACAAGCAATTGTGATAGAGATAAACGGCCAAACCGGACCTGCTAAAATCGGACCGCCGCCGTTAATAAACTTCGTAACAGCCGGAAACGGAATGTCAGGATTCACGATGAATACACCAACGATCAGCGCGATGAATACCCCGATTTTCATAAAGCTGCTTAGGTAATCACGAGGCGCAAGCAATAGCCAAACAGGAAGCGCTGCCGCAAAGAACGCATATACGGGCAAAATAATTGCTAGCGTTTTCATATCAAATGTCAGCCATTCACCAATAACTGTGTTTTGAATGTATGGACCTGCAAATACTGCAGCCATTACGAGAATAAATCCTACTGCGGAAGCTCCTTTTAAGTTTCCTGTTTTCTTATAGTACAATCCTACCCCCATGGCAATCGGAATCGTACTGCCTACTGCAAATGTTCCCCAAGGATTATGTTCTAGCGCATGTAACACTACCATAGATAAACCGGCCATTGTAATAGTAATGATGAATAACATCGCCAAACCCGTACAAAAACCAGCAACTGGTCCCAACTCTTCTTTTGCTACTTCTGATAAAGATTTACCATTCTTGCGCATGGAGGCAAATAATACAACCGCATCGTGCACCGCTCCCCCGATAACAGCACCGATTAATAACCATAAAAGTCCAGGTAAATACCCAAATTGCGCCGCCAAAATCGGGCCAACAAGCGGACCTGCTGCTGCAATCGCCGCAAAGTGATGTCCGAACGCCACCCACTTATTTGTTGGTACATAGTCCTTGCCGTCCTCCATCTCATGCGCCGGAGTCGGTTTGGAATCATCTAATTTTAAAACTTTCACTGCCATGAAAGTACCATATAAACGATATGCAATCATCAAAATACACATCGATCCAATTACCATTGTAATCGCATTCATTTTTTTGTAACCTCCTATCCCCTTTTCATAGCTTTATCATACAAAATGAAAATGTTATGATACCGTTTTCATGACGAAATGTTAAATATGGAAGATAAGTTACAAAAAATTGATGTTAAAATACAAAAAGCCCGGTTAAAAACCGAGCTTTTGTTTTAACTCTTTTACATACGTGCGGCTCACAGGTACTTTGGAGCCGTCTTGCATGATCAGATTGTAGGTCGAGTTGAACCATGGCTGAATTTCTGCGATGTGATGAAGGTTAATAATAAAGCTGCGATGTACACGAATAAAGAAGCTCTGCGATAATTTTCGTTCCAAGACCACTAATGTATCGCTGATCTTATATTCGGCATCCAATGTTTTAATTACCGTCTTTCCCTCTGTAAGACCTGCAAATACAATTTTTTCTATATCTACAAGCAGTATGCGTTCGTCCACAGTGATTGCAAGCTTATTCATTCGCTCTGCATATGATGGCTGAATAGGCGCAGAACCTTCTGTTTTTTCTCCCGTTTTTCTTAGTCTCCCTATTTTCTCCAGCGTTTGTTGAATTCGTTCTTCATCAAACGGCTTCAATATATAATCCACTGCATTTAGTTCAAATGCTTTTAATGCATATTCGTCATAAGCCGTCGCAAATACAACAACCGGAGGATGTGCCGAAGCTTTTAATGCTTCCGCTACTTGCAATCCGCTGTCTTCAGATAATTGAATATCTAAAAAGACAATATCCGGACAAAGCTTTGGAATCAGTTCTGCCGCATCTTCAACTCCTTCGGCTTCCCCTATAATCTCAACTTGCTTGCTTCTCTTTAACAAATATTTCAATTCATCACGTGCCAGTGGTTCATCATCTACTATGAACACCTTCAACATATAATTCATCTTCCCCTTTTTGAATCGGTATTGTGAAATGTACTTCGGTCCCAGCCCCCTCTTGACTGGTAATAACAAACTTCGCTTGAGTACCATAAATCCCTATAAGCCGTTCTCGGATATTATATAGAGCCGTCCCCGTACCTTTTTCCGAATCTACTGTCTCCCTTCCCAATTGCTCAAGCTTCTCCGATTCTATCCCTTTCCCGTTGTCTTTCACCTTCACATGAATTGCCCCGTCATGGGAATAAACATAAATGTCTACTTCTGCGGCATGCTTTATTTTATAAAAAGCATGCCGAATGGCATTCTCGACCAAAGGCTGTAACGTAAACGGCGGCACACATACCTTTTCAAGGCCTTCTTCAATATGAAAAGAAACATGGTATTTATTAGGAAATCTTGCTTGTTCAAGCGATAAATAAGCCTCTACATGCTCTAACTCTTTCTCAAGCGGAATCACCATCTGCCGTGCTCCCTGCAAATTGCTGCGAAAGAATACGCTGAGCTTCAACAGCAGCTTTCGAGCCTTCTCTACATCTGTTCGGCAAAGCGCAGAAATGGTGTTGATTGCATTAAATAAAAAATGAGGATTTACTTGTGCCTGTAGCGCTTTAATTTCTGCATCTTTCAACAGCTTGCTTTGCTGTTCGGCTTCTGCAAGTTCCAGCTGGGTAGAAAACAGCTTTGCCAATCCTTCTGCAAGCTCCTGCTCCACTTTGCTTAATCGATTCGGATTTGTAAAATACAGCTTTAATGTTCCGGCAGTTTGTCCATGTACTTGTAACGGTAACACAACCGCGGCATGAAGAGGGCAGTTATGATGGAAGCAATTAATTTCCTCGCGCGTTTTTGCTGTGATGATTTTGCCGCTTTCGAGCACTCTTCGCGTCAAGCCGGTAGCAAGGGTTCGAGAAGGAATATGATGGTCCGACGCTGTGCCGACATGCGTCAATACCGCCTCCCTATTTGTAATCGCAATGGCGTCTGCCCCCGTTAAACGAAGAATAATTAAAGCAGCTGCTCTGCACGCCTCAGGATTTAATCCTTGACGAAAATACGGCAAAGTTTGATCAGCAATTAAAAGAGCTTTATGCGTTTGAAGCGCACGTGTGCGTTCTTCTTCACGAAGGATGGCTTGAATGATAGACATAAAAATCAAGCTTCCGAATCCATTCACAACAATCATTGGAATTCCGATAACACTGACTAACTCCCAGGCGGCTGCAAAAGGCTTCGTCACCAATAATATAATTCCCATTTGCAGCGCTTCCATCATCATTCCTACAAAAACAGCAAGCCATGAAGAAACCATATCATGCTGTTTACGATACACTTTACCAATCCATCCGGCTGCTAAACCTGCTAAAACAGCAGAAATAGCACATGCAGTTGCCGTAAACCCTCCTAAAAAATAGCGATGTATACCGGCAATCAATCCGATTCCCCAGCCGACAAACGGCCCCCCCAAAAGTCCGCCAATTCCAACTGCCATGATGCGTGTATTGGCAATCGCATTTGCCGGCTCTATATCCATCAGCCAACTTTGATTGACCACTTGATTTCCGTGAATTTCAATACCTGTGTAGTTGCTGATAATACCGAATGTGCCGAAAATTATAATTAAGACCAGCTTTCCTTTTATCCCGTAATCGTTTTGAACAATTTGACGGAACGATTTTAAGCGAGAAAATAAAAATGCTAATAGAACGATGATCCCTACTCGCTCTATCATAAGCGGCAATAAACTAAGCATATGAAACACCCTTTGTTGTAACACTTTTCCATCATCATACTATATTTGTCGAATTTGTGTCGATTCCATTATTTAGAATGAAGATTATAAATAGCAAAAAAGTGCAGAAGTGTTCTCCTGCACTTTAATATCTTTATACTAATTTTTTCATGTCTTCCGCCACAAATTCTACGTTTGTTCCAACAATAATTTGTACGCTTGTATTGCTTAATTTCATAACACCTTTTGCTCCCGCTTTCTTTAAGGCAGCTTCATTCACAAGATTTGCATCTTTTACCTTCAAACGTAAACGCGTTGCACAGTTGTCGATCTCTGTGATGTTTTCCTTACCGCCTAGCGCGGCAAGGTAAGCCGCTCCTACAGACGTTCCATCTGTATGTGCATCATCTTCTTCCTCATCCATATCTATATCGTCTTCGCGCCCCGGCGTTTTCAGGTCTAATTTCTTGATTAAGAAGTAGAATACGATGAAATAAACCAAACCAAATGCCAGACCTATTGGAATCAACCAGATAGGCCTTGTTGCCAGCTTATAGTTCAAGAAATAGTCAATCGCACCTGCTGAGAAACCAAATCCGTGATGAATGCCTAATGCCGTTGTTAACCATAAAGAAATACCGGTTAAGACAGCATGGATACCGTATAATAACGGTGATAAGAACATGAATGAAAACTCAATTGGTTCTGTAATACCTGTTAAGAAGGCAGTAAAGGCAATACCGCCTAGCATACCTGCCACCACTTTGCGATTTTCAGGCTTCGCAGCTGTGATCATCGCAAAACATGCTGCCGGTAAACCAAACATCATTATCGGGAAGAAACCGGTCATGAACATTCCTGCTGCCGGATCTCCTGCGAAGAAACGATTTAAGTCTCCTGTTTTCCCTCCAAATTCTCCAAATACAAACCAGAAGAAAGAGTTTAATACATGATGCAGTCCAAATGGAATCAATAAACGGTTTAAGAGACCGAAGATACCTGCTCCAACTGCCCCAAGACCGATAATGCCATGTCCTACGGCATCAATACCTTGCTGAATGACAGGCCATACATAGCCAAAGATACCTGCTAACGCAATCATTGCAAATGAGGTAATAATTGGAACAAATCGTCTTCCAGAGAAAAACCCTAACCAATCCGGAAGTTTAATATCATGAAAGCGATTGTAAAGCAAACCGGCAACAACCCCGGAAATAATACCGCCAAGCGTAGCCATATTTATATGCTCATCAATGGCTCCCGTACCCTTAGTCAGCACTAAATAACCGATAGCACCCGCTAGTCCCGCTGCACCGCTTCCGTCCTTTGAAAGACCAATGGCAACACCGATTGCAAAAATAAGAGCAAGATTATCAAATATAGCGCCGCCGGCTGCTGCAACGAATGGAAGATCAAAAACATCCGGCTGACCTAAACGCAATAAGATCGCTGCTGCCGGAAGAACTGCAATTGGCAGCATCAGCGCTTTACCAATTCTTTGTAAAAATTGCAACATACTATTTCCTCCTTTTCTCTATTGATCCTCTAGTAAAGAAAACGATTTCCAAGCCCATGAAACAGCTTAACATATGGTTGTCTATATGTATATATTGTTTATTGGAATTTTCATAAAAAAATTTCAACATCTTTCTGACTGTAGTAAAAAATTTGCTCTTTCTTTAGACAATTGGGTATTTTAAAGATACATCTACAATTCTTTACTTAGTTTTATACATAGAGGTGAAATACATGCAAAGTGTAGTTACAACTCGATTAGAAACATTGATTGAACAAGTGCGCGATTATACTAATTTAGGAAATGTGGCAACCTATATTCCGGCATTGGGGAATGCAAACCCTGATCATATCGGCATTGCTATTTTCGATAAAGAAAATCATTTAACATATGCAGGAGATGCACATGTTTCTTTTACGCTGCAGAGTATATCAAAGGTGCTGACACTTGCTCTTGCACTAATGGATCGCGGGAAGGATTATGTTTTTAGAAGAGTGGGGATGGAGCCTACAGGCGATCCTTTCAACTCCATTGTAAAGCTGGAAACCAGCAATCCTTCTAAGCCGTTAAACCCGATGATTAACGCTGGAGCATTAGCGGTAACAAATATGATCGCCGGAGAATCAAACGAAGAAAAAGTCAGCCGATTGTTAAGTTTCGTTCGTGAAGCAGCAAATAATCCATCCATTTCTTATTCCAACGAAGTAGCTCATTCAGAATTTGAAACGGCTTATTTAAACCGGGCTCTTTGCTACTACATGAAACAAAATAACATCGTCGAAGGTGACGTAGAAGATTTACTCGATTTATATACAAAGCAGTGCGCGATTGAAGTAAACTGTTTAGATTTAGCACGCATCGGACTTATTTTTGCAACCGGGGGTTATGATCCATATAGGCAGCAGCAAATCATTCCACGGGATGTAACACGTATTTGTAAAACGTTTATGGTGACGTGCGGGATGTATAATGAATCCGGAGAATTTGCCATTAAAGTGGGCATTCCAGCAAAGAGCGGAGTAGCAGGAGGCATTCTCGGGTGTGTAAAAGACCAGCTGGGCGTCGGAATATTTGGTCCTTCTCTTGATGATAAAGGCAACAGCATCGCTGGGATGAAACTGTTGGAAATATTATCTGAAGAAGAGGATTGGAGCATGTTTTAAAGAACAAGCTTTTTCAATCTTATTATCTCCCCCCTAGCCATAAAAAAGACTATCTCACAAAGAGATAGTCTTTCATTTTATCGAGGAAGACGGTTTTTAAATGCTTCTTTCGTAACCGGAAGCTCTTCCTCTTCTACCGTATGCTCATTAATATCTTTATAAATAATCGCGTTCTTCGGCGGCTGCGGGGCATGTCCCTTTTTCTTATGATGAAAAGCTTTACCGCGTCCCATACTTTTCACTCCTTTTGTTAGAATAAAGCAATGTTAGTATGAAACAAAATGCCAACTCTTATAGATGGTTGTATTTGGGAGATTGCTTCCTTATTTGTGCGCCGCTGTTTGGGACCATTCTTCAACGTTCCATATTTTCGTAACCCAATCTTCATAGAAGTCAGGTTCGTGACATACAAGAAGGATTGTACCCCTATATGCTTTCAATGCACGTTTTAACTCTTCCTTTGCCGTCACATCTAAATGGTTTGTCGGCTCGTCCAGGAGCAGCCAGTTCGTTTCATTCATCATGAGCTTGCAAAGGCGCACTTTTGCTTGCTCTCCCCCGCTCAGCATGCTCAACGGACGGCTGATATGTTCATTTTTCAATCCGCATCTGGCCAAAGCGGCACGTACTTGATGTTGATCTAAATTTGGAAATTCATTCCACACATCATCAATCGGAGTAATATCTCCCGCTTTCACCTCTTGCTCGAAGTAACCCGGATGCAAGAAGTCTCCGCGTACTGTCGTCCCGCTTAACGGTTGGATTTTGCCCAGAATCGTTTTCAGCAATGTTGATTTCCCGACACCATTACAGCCGACAATCGCAATTTTTTCGCCGCGTTCTACTTCCATCGTCAGCTTCGGCAGCAACGGATACGTATATCCGATTTCAAAATCTTTTCCTTCAAATACGAAACGGCTGCTGGCACGAGACTCTTTAAATTCGAACGTTGGCTTGATCGCTACTTCCGGACGGTCAATACGCTCCATGCGATCGAGCTGTTTTTGACGGCTCTTGGCTCGTCCCGTTGTAGAATAACGAGCTTTGTTGCGTGCAATGAAGTCCTCTTGTTTTTTAATGAATTCCTGCTGCTTCTCATATGCTTGAATGTGCTGTGTCTTTGCAATTTCCGCCATTTCCGTAAACTTTTCATAATCCGCTGTATAACGTGACATACGTGTAAACTCAAGATGGAAAATTACATTTACGACGGAGTTCATAAACTCTGTATCGTGAGAAATTAACAGAAACGCATATGGATATTCTTTAAGATAAGATGCCAGCCAACGAATGTGCTCTACGTCCAAGTAGTTCGTAGGCTCGTCCAGAAGCAATACTTTTGGCTGTTCCAGTAAAAGCTTTGCAAGCAAGACCTTTGTACGCTGTCCGCCGCTCAGAGCTGCAACGTCACGATCCAGACCGATCGCATCCAATCCCAATCCTCTTGCTGTTTCTTCAATTTTAATATCTAAATGGTAAAAACCGCCTGCATCCAAAGCATCTTGAATTTCTCCCATTTTTTCTAACAGTTCTTCTAACTCTTCAGGAGTTGCAGCGGCCATTTGTTCTGTAATGGCATTTAACTCTTTTTCTTGCTCAAACAATGGCAAAAACGCGTCTTTTAATACATCACGAATGGTTTTTCCCGGCGTTAAAACTGTATGCTGGTCCAAGTATCCATAATGTGTGCCCGGAGTCCATTCTACTCGCCCTTGATCATAAATCAATTGCCCAGTAATGATTTTCATCAATGTTGATTTTCCGGCACCGTTTGCGCCGACTAAGCCTGCATGTTCCCCCGGAAGCAAGCGAAAGGATACATCTTTGAAAAGGGTACGATCGCCAAAGCTGTGGCCTAATCCTTCTACTGTAAGTAAGCTCATGTAACTTTTCCTCCGTTAATCAAAATCCTGCCATTGTTTTATCATACAAAATTATTGCGAAGAAGGAAATGTTAATTATTAACGAAAGCGTCTTGTTGTCGAATTTCCTTTTTCGCTGAAATATTTCCACGGAAATAGGAAAAAAGTGCAGAAAAATAGGTTGTATTTTCTACAGCCTATTCGACAACACCGGATTGGGCAATTCCTGTTTTCTAGTACAAAACAATTCGGCAAAAAACATATCTTTATAAGACTCTTGTCTAAGCAGAATAAGCAGAGCCGGAATTTTATATAGTATATGGTATAAGAGAGGGGTTTAGATGGTTGCAGATCGAATTATCGCCACTGGCTTACTGTATTTAGGCATACCTTATGTGTTTAAGGCTCCCGGCAAGCAAACGAATGCATTTGATTGCAGTTCCTTTATACAATACATTTTCGGCGTGAATGGGGTTTCCCTTCCCCGCAATTCCCGGCAGCAATATCAAGAAGGCACTGCGGTTTCTTTCGATAATATTCAAAAGGGAGATTTGTTGTTTTTCACGATTGAGCAAAGAAAAAAGAAAACGGGCCTTTCCAAAATTGGACATGTAGGAGTCTATATAGGAAATAATTTAATGCTGCACACATATCAACTGGGAGGACAAGTGACCATATCGGAACTCAATTCGTATTGGACATCGGTTTTTATAGGTGCAAAACGAGTAATATAACAACTCCCCGCACAAAGCGAGGAGTTTGTAATTACATATCGATTAATCTAACGGCTGCGGATTATAGCTTGACCCTGTCCAATCCGTTAAATCGCAAATGGCTTGCCAAAGCTGCGGGTAAAACTCATAACGAGCGCCCTTTTCTAACGCTTGAGCAGGAACTCCTTTTAAACTTTTCGTATTAAGGCCGATCATGCGGCGCACGAGCTGAATATGGTGCTTGCGGAACGTTTGAAACTTTTCATCAAACTCTGTTAGCGCCTGCATTAATTGGAACAGCTCAAAATGGTCTGCTGCAGTTTTATGCAGCTCAAGCGGTGTTAAGCAATGCTGCTTTAACAATGCTTCAAATGGCTCCCATAATGTCGGACCCAGTTTTAAAATTGCATTGAATCCGGGAGAATCTTGACCGCTGCCGCGTCCAAGCGCTAAACGAATCGTATGATAATCGCGCGGGCTTATAACTTTCACCATATCGAATACATTCGGAAGATGTTCTAAATGAATATTGATGCGCTGCAATTGACTTGCGGCTTTTGTTATTTCGTTTGCTTTCATATGCTTGTCAGCAAGATGAATGTATTGAATGATTAATTTAAAATGCAACTCTGCAATTTGATGAATCGTTTGAAACGTCAGTTCATCATTACAGCACACTTCATTTTCTGTTTTTTGCAGTCCCAATAATTCTTCTGTACGAATATATTTCTCGTAATCTGTTAATTTTCCCGTTTTGTTCTCCATCTTCTCTTCCCCCAGTTTATGTGGATGACCGAAGCACAGCACGAACCGGGCTGCCGTCTGCTTCCGCTAACGGAAGAGGAAGCGCAATTAATTCATAATCACCTGGCTCTACTTCGTCCAAACATATCCCTTCTAAAATATGAATCTCTTGTTCATGCAAAGCATGATGTGCTGAAAGCTCCTTGCTGTCGAGCGGATCTACGGAAGGTACGTCTACTCCGATTAAACGAATACCCTTTTCCGCTAAAAACGGTGCTATGTCTGCTCGTAAATATGTGATGGTTTCCGGAAACTCATTTGGATTTTTCCAAGATCCTGTACGAAGCAGGAGTCTTTCTGCTCCAACCAAACCAAATTCTTTTAAATCATCTGCACCAATGCTTTCCTTACCGGATACATCAATTACGCGAGCTCTCCCCATATACAGCTCTAAATCTAAATCATAGATACAGCGTCCGTCATTATCAAAATGGAACGGAGCATCTACATGGGTACCCGTATGAATGCTCATCGTCAGCTTGCCTACATTGACGGAACCACTTTGCTCTTTTGTCCAGCTTACTTCATAAGAAAACGGTGTATCCCCCGGCCAAGTAGGCGTTCCTTTTTCCAGCTTGCGGGATATATCAATGAATGCCATTCTTTCCAAACCCCCTTTACGCGATGACTTCACGTTTATTTTCATATTTCTCGTACTGCTTTTCTTGCATGATTTTTTTCAGGACTTGTACGGCATCCCAAACTTCAGTATAAGAAGTGTATAATGCCACCGGTGCTAAGCGAACCACGTTTGGCGCACGAAAATCCGGAACAATGCCATTTTCTTTTAATGCCTTGCAAATCCGCGCCGCTTCCTCATGTTCTAAACAAACGTGACCGCCGCGGCGCGCATCTTCTCTCGGGTTACCAATAGTAAAACCGAAACCTGCCAATTCATATTCAATTAACTCCATTAAATATTGGTTAATATGAAGTGATTTTTTGCGGACCTTTTCAATGGTTGCTTCCGCAAACATTTCCAACGAGCCAATGAGCGGTGCCGCACTCAATATATGCGGTGTGCCGATTTGAAACGCTCCGGCTGTATCAGCTGGAGTAAAAGTATGTTCCATATCAAACTGCTTGTCTTTATTAGAACCGAACCAGCCTGCCAGCCCCGGCAAGCGGCCGAAATGCTTTTTATTGATATATAAACTCCCGACTCCTCCAGGCCCGCTGTTTAAATATTTATAATTGCACCAATATGCGAAATCGACTCCCCATTTACTAAAATGATGCGGAATTGCGCCAACGGAATGGCAACCATCAAACCCAATGAGAATATCGCGGGCATGCGCTTCTTTTGTCAGTCTTTCAATGTCGAGCAGCTGACCGCTGCGATACAGTACAGTTGGCAATATAATTAAGGCAATTTCATCCGTCATTGCTGCAATGATGTCTTCTTCTTCAATGAGACGGCCGTCCCGGCTTTTCACCCGAACAAGATGTTTATCCGGATCATATCCTTTTAAACGAAGCTGGCTCTGCAGTGCATAGATATCAGACGGAAAGTTCAATTCATCTGCTAAAATTTTTGTTCGATTTCCTTCCGGTTTGTAAAACGTTGCGACAAGCTGATGTAAATTTGTTGTTGCGGAAGCGGTTACAATCACTTCTTCAGGTTCGGCCCCCACTAAAGGAGCACTCATTTCTCCCAGTTTTTCAGATAAATAAAACCACGGATACTTTCCTTGCATCCATCCATCAATGCCCAGCGTTTTCCATGAATGTAACAAATTATGAAGTGTTTGTTCCGCACGCTTTGATAGTAGGCCAAGAGAGTTCCCGTCTAAATAAATGGATCCTGGCTGTAAGTAAAACTCGTTTCGATACTTTGAGAGCTCGTCTTGACGATCCAGCATTTCAGCACAATCTCTTGTCGGTTGAAGCATCTTCGTTCCTCCTATTTGCAAATAACTCTTAAAATTAAGTTAAGCTACTGAATGAAAATACGTCAATATTTTCAGAAAAATAAATATATTTTGCGAAAATGTTAAAAAAGAACTCTCAACTATATCTTAGTGAGAGCCATTTAATCTCTTTCACTGTCACTTGTGGAGGCTGGATTTTTATATTTTCCGGTTTATTCATGAGCAGCTTGCCAGAGATTGAATTTTTGCCGGAATCGTTTATTCTCGAACGGGTGTGGATATCGCAATTCCATTAACTCTCAACTTGCTATTTAATTCGTCATTTATGCCTAATCTTAAAAACCTAAAAACAATCAACCTTTCTTTTTTCGATTTACCAATATTTTGTACAAACTGCTACTCCAATAAAATATCGGACTCCGTCTCTTGGTTTTTCAAAGGTGACCCCTCTCTGATAATAGATATCTACATTGGAGAAACGAACAAACAGTTGCTCAAACTCCTCGGGTGTCAGCTGATGAACGTGGAAGGGTTCGCTCGTAGGTTTTCCTCGTCCTCTCCCAAACGGGCTTGATAAAACAAGGGTCCCTCCCGGTTTCAGCATCTTATACAGATTCTCAATAAACACTTGATCATCTTCTACATGCTCGATTGTTTCAAAGCTCAAAATCGTATCAAACATCCCTAATTGCTCCGGCAAAGAAGGATCTATCGCATCACCTTGCATATACGTAACTTTTTGATGATTATATTCTCGATTTGCATAAAACAGTGTTTCTTTATCAATATCTACACCAACAATTTCTGTTATTTCGCGCTTACGGTCTTTTGCCACCATATGACAGCCGTAGCCGGTCCCGCATGCGATATCCAACACTCTTCCTTGAATGTACGGAGTGGCAAAATAATATCTGGCTATATGCTCCAGCAGCATTCCGTTCGTAGGCTTCAAAAGCTTCGGAATAATTCGTTCTCCTGTCCATTCCAACAAATTCAATCACCATTTCCCTTATTATTTTTTATCTCAAACAAATTTTATAAAAAAAGTTCCCACTGATAGTCAGTAAGAACTGCCCATGCTTTCTTACAATCTCCATTAGAAACGAATTCTGAATAAGTATACTACAATTATGTCCTTATTTAGCGAAGTATTTTCTCATCATGTATTAACAGTACCTACCTTTTTAAAAAATAACGATTAATAGGACGTCCGATTCCTCCGTATTGTATATCAATCCCTACCTTATCGCACTTCTCCAAATATTCCAGATAACGTCTTGCGGTAACTCTCGCAATCCCTACCCCTTCAGCCACTTCTTCCGCTGAAGCAGGAGCAATGTTTTCTGATAAAAAGGAAGAAATTTTTGTAAGCGTAAGAGCATTTAATCCTTTTGGAAGATCTGCTCCATCGTCTCGTTCTTTTTGAAAAAAGATTTGATCTAAGTCTTTTTGTGACAATCTTTCCTTATCATGAAACTGCATTTGAAACGAACGATAATTTTCAAGCGCTTGCTTCATTCGCTCAAATTTAAAGGGTTTCATGATATAGTCAAACGCTCCTTGCTGAATGAAAGTGCGGACTGTTTCCATATCACTTGCTGCAGTGATCGCAATAACGTCCACTTTATGCCCTTCCGTTCGGATTTGCTGAAGAGTTTGCAGTCCGTCTTGCTGCGGCATATAGACGTCTATAAGCACTAAATCCGGCTTCATTTCCCTGATTAATTCCACGCCCTCTGTTCCGCTTGAGGCTGAGCCGATCACTTTAAAACCGTTCACTTTATGAATAAACTCCCGATTAATTTCTTGAACCATCGGATCATCTTCAATTAAAACTACTTTTATCATCTTGCCCCTCCTCGCTTTCCATATAAAAGGTTATGGAAAAAGAAGTTCCCTCTCCGATAACCGAATCGACCTGAAGATCCCCTTTTCCTTTTTCTACAATTTCCTTCACTAAATATAAACCGATACCGGTGCTGCCTTTAGATGAATATCCTTGTTCAAATATAAATGGAAGATCTTGTTCTGCAATTCCGCACCCATTATCTTCTACTAAAACGGATAGCACTTTTTCTGTTTGTTGAATGCTGACATATATTTCATTTTCATCATTGTTCGTATTTTGAAAAGAATCGTAAGCGTTTTCTATTAAGTTTCCTAAAATCAGCACCAGGTCATGGTGGTCAATCGATCTAGGAAACTTCTTTAAACGGCTGCGCCTATCTATAGTCACTCGAATCCCCAGCTCTTTTCCCCGGCTGACTTTACTTAAGAGCAAACCAGACAAACTGTCGTCGTGAATATTTTTGCTTAAAAATCTCGTCAGTTCTTCCTGCTCCTCCGTCACTTGAAACACATACTCTAACGCTTTATCTTTGCTGCCTAATTGAATTAACCCGGCAATTGTATGCAGCTTATTAATATGCTCATGATTTTGCACGCGTAAAGCGTTGACAAAAGCCTTTACCCCCGTCAATTCCTCTGCCAGCTTTTTCACTTGTGTCCGGTCTTGAAATATCGCAATAGCTCCGACAGTACTGCCGTTCACTTTTATCGGAACTCGATTGCTTACAATATTTAAGTTTCGTATTTGCAAATCTTTATTATAGATAGGCTTATTGATTTGCAATATTTCAGGAAGATGTGTATCCGGCAGCACATCCCGAATTTGTTTGCCAATAACATCCCCTTCAATTGCAAGCATCTGCTTTGCCTTATCATTGAATATCGTAATGCGTTCCTTCGTATCAATTGCTACGATTCCTTCATGCATCGCGTTAAATGTTTCGGTACGCTCTACAAGGAGCCTTGCAATTTCATGAGGTTCAAGATGGAACATCTGTCTTTTTATATGCCTTGCTAAAATCCATGCTCCCCATCCTCCAAACAGCAGTGCAAATCCTCCTATTAACAAAATCTCTTTTTTTAAGGAAGATAGGATTTCTAAAAAACCGGGCAGCTTATAACCTGCAATGACCACGCCGATTTGTTGATGATTTTTATCCATGACAGGTACAAACGCACGAATGACAGTACCGATTTCTCCCTTAGCTTTAGAAGTATACGTATGTTCTGCAAAAGCCGGTCCTTCATCCGCACCTTGCGAAATGGTGCCGATCATATCTTTGATCGGATGGGTTAAGCGCACTCGGTTCATGTTTAATACAACAATATACTCGGCATTGTTAATAACGCGCACTCTCTCTACAATGGGCTGGATCGTTTCTGCAGTACTATTCTGTTGAAGAATGTATTCCGCTATGCTTGGAAGCTCTGCGACAGTACGGGCGGTCAACGTCGATTTTTCTTTTAACTCATCTTCTTTTGTATGAACAAATTCACTGATGAATACAATGCCCAGCTGCAATAACGAAAAGCCTAAAATAAAGAAAATCAACCCTGTAATTTTCCATTGAATCGGAATTCTTACCATAATCATCAGCAATCCTCTCAGCTGAATTTAAAACTGCTTAGCTATTATTCTATCATGCACGCAAAATTTATAAATTCCGCTTTTAAAAAAATGGTATGATAATGGAAAATATATTGATGGTGATTGCAAATGAAAAGCTTTATTTCAGCAAGTCTCATAACAGTTTGTATATTATTGCTATTTTTGATCTACGGGAACGACACATTCTATCATAAATCGGATATTCCGTATGACGACGAACAGCATCGGTTAAAAGAACAAATAGTCATCCGTTTCAGCCATGTTGTCGCGGAGAATACTCCGAAAGGACTGGCTGCTCAAAAATTCGCGGAATTAGTAGATCAAAAAACAAATGGCCAGGTTAGAGTGGAAGTATATCCAAACGGAATTTTATATTCTGATGAAGAAGAAGCGGTGGCTTTAAGTAACGGAGAAGTGGAGATGATAGCGCCCTCTTTCTCTAAGATGACAGAACTGGTTCCAAAATGGAAAGTGCTGGATTTGCCTTTTATATTTCGGGATGATGATCATGTAAAGGCTGTATTCACAGGACAAACAGGTGCAGAGCTTCTGAAAATGCTGAATGTAAAGCAGATGAAAGGACTGGCGTTTTGGAGCAATGGCTTCAAGCATATGACAAGCAGCAGAAAACCTCTGTTGGAGCCTGATGATTTTAAAGGACAAGTATTCCGCGTCATGCCGGGAGAGGTAATCGAAGAACAATTTCATCTTCTTCACGCCGAATCAGTTGTAACTTCTTTTAACGAAGTCTATCGGTCATTAGAAACGCAAGAAGTGGATGGACAAGAGAATACAATTTCAAACATTTATTCCAAAAGCCTGTATAAAGTACAAAAAAACCTTACCCTCAGCAACCACGGCTATCTCGGTTACGCCGTAATTATTAACAATGAGTTTTGGAACAAACTTTCCCCAGATATCCAGAAACAAATTCAAGCAGCGATGAAAGAAACGACAAATTGGATTTTCGATGAATCAAAACAAATGAACGAAAGTCAACTGGAAGACATAAAGCAACACGGGTACATTAACATATATGAACTGCCGGATGAAAACAAAGAAAAGTGGATACAGACATTCCAACCCTTGTATGAGAAAGTCTCTGAAGACGTCGGAAAAGAACTAATAAACAAAATTAAAGAAGCAGGTTTGTAAAGGCGCGGTTTCGCGCTTCTTTTTTGTTATTTCCGCTCTATCTCGCACGATTTAAGACAAATGTAGAAGAAATTAATTCAATTTTTCTAATAAATTAGTCAATTTCCTCATTTACTGATCTACATTGCTTTTTTCGAACAAAATGACCAAAAAGAACGATATGACCATAAAATATAAATTTTCCAAATTAACTGATAATATTAAGTAAACCAAAATGAAAACGCTGTCAAAAAGGAGGAAAAGAATGAAAAAAACTCTTAATAACTTAACAGTACGTGTTATTATCGGCATCTTATTAGGGATTGCAGTAGGATTTCTTTTTCCGGAGTTCGGAGCAAAGCTTAAGGTATTAGCTGATGTTTTTATTAAATTGATTAAAATGGTAATCGCTCCTATTATATTCTTTACCGTAGTCATCGGGATTGGAAATATGGGAGATTTAAAGAAGATTGGACGAATCGGCGGAAAAGCGCTCCTTTACTTTGAAATTGTAACAACCTTTGCATTGGCTATCGGCATTATCGTTGTGAATATGATTAAGCCGGGGGTGGGCTTCAATACAAGTTCTGCTAATGGTGGCGACATCTCTCAATACACACAACAAGCCAAAGAGACAAGTCACGGTGCTATCGACTTTATTGTCAGCATCATTCCTGATAATGTAGTAGCGGCAATGGCAAAAGGAGAGTTGCTGCCTATCTTATTCTTCGCCGTTCTATTCGGATTATCTGCAGCCGCATTAGGCGAAAAAGCAAAGCCGGTTATGAATCTGTTTGAAAAATTGACGGACATTTTCTTTGGAATTGTGAATATGATCATGAAATTTTCCCCAATCGCAGCTTTTGGCGCAATGGCTTATACAATAGGAAATTTTGGACTCGTTTCCCTTGTATCCCTTGGCAAACTGATGGGTTCTGTCTATATCACTATGTTCTTATTTATCATTATCGTATTAGGATTCATCGCAAAGCTTTACAAATTCAGCATCTTTAAGTTTATTGCGTATATAAAAGAAGAAATTCTATTAGTGTTTGGAACGTCTTCTTCCGAATCCGCTCTTCCAAAAATGATGGAAAAGTTAGAGAAGTACGGCTGCTCCAAACCTGTAGTAGGTCTTGTTATCCCGACTGGATACTCCTTCAACTTAGATGGTACATCTATTTATCTATCAATGGCCGCCATATTCATTGCGCAAGCCTACGGTATTGATTTAACGATTTGGCAGGAGCTTACATTACTGGGGGTCCTCATGTTAACTTCAAAAGGAGCTGCCGGCGTAACAGGCTCAGGTTTCATCACATTAGCTGCTACCCTGGCCGCATTTCCTATGATTCCAGTAGAAGGAATTGCCCTGCTTCTTGGAGTGGACCGTTTCATGTCTGAAGCCCGTGCTATTACGAACTTAATCGGGAACGGGGTTGCTACAGTGGTTGTTTCAAAAATGGAAAATGAATTCCATCCTCCGGTAGAAACGAAGCTGCAAGAAGGGCATATGACGATTGCGAAATGAATAAAGAAAAAAGCTGGTGGAATGATGGCATTATCCCTCTTGTGTAGACAGTTGGGAAAAAGCCCATACTGTTTCACAGGAGGGATTTTTTATGAAAAAAGGTACAACATTTCATAAGTATACCGCCGAGTTTAAATTAATGATGGTAAAAGAGTATTTATTTTCACGGAGCAGCTGAAGGGAGAAAGATTGACATTATAAAAGAAAATTCAAACGTCTGTTTTACTGTCAGTGAAGATTATGGGACTATGGTTCATCCAGTTCCTGCAAAAACAGATACCGCTTATATGAGTGTAATGATATTCGGCAACGCAGAAATTGTATCGAACTTGTGCGACGCAACTTCTGCTATGCAGGAAATGCTCAATAAATATGTAGGCTATTACAACTTCCCGCTTGCAAAAAGTCATGTAGAAAATACCGCTCTTCTTTAGGAAGCAAAACAGTAATTTTAAAGATTCAACCAACTAGTCTCTCTGCCAAACAAAATTTACTCAATAAAAATATGAAATACTTCCCTGGCCGAACTGTTCAGCCAGACATCTAATATAAGTGAAATGGGTAAAATCCTGAATTAAGAAAGGACCAATTCGTCTATATGAACGGTCCTTTCCTAAATATCTGGTGGAATATTGGGAATAAATTCTGCAAAACTTATGCCATGACTTATGATACGGTTCAATTCACTTCTTTCAATGCTAAAGCAAATTCCATAAAGGAATCGTCTTCCGTAGATTTTTCGAGATTCGCGGATGATAGAAGGAGCACGGCCTTAGGCGCGCTCTCCAAGAAATTCGCGTTTGTA
>JBHGXS010000028.1:0-1183 GCA_041920565.1 Bacillus sp. (in: firmicutes)
AGATGCTTGCAGAGTGCTTGGAATTGAAGATTTGCGTTTTTTAGGCTTGCACGATAAAACAATTGAGTTCGAAGATCCGGAAATAGTTGCGGATTCTATCGAACAAATTATAAAGGAAGTAAATCCTTCCCTGATTGTAACGCATTATCCAGGGCACGGAGTTCATCCGGACCATGATGCTTGCGGGTACGCAACAATACGTGCGGTTTCGCGTATCCCGAAAGAAAAACGTCCGACGGTATATTGTATGGCCATTACGAAAAATCGCATCGAAGCATTAGGAGAACCGGATGTTGTTATTGATATTACGGATGTTTCCGATGTGAAAATAGCGGCAATTAAAGCGCACCGCTCCCAAACAGAAGCGATGATGGAAGGGATGGAGCAAAAGATTAAAAACCAAGATCCGGATGCCCTAAAATGGATTCAAACCGAGGTATATTGGACATATAAATGGGAATAAGCAGAAGGCTGCAGTCTTCTGCTTTTTTATTGGAATACCAAAGTGCCATTCATAAATCTAAATAATAAAATATTATGAAATATAAACGTTTTCTACTTTGGTAAGTATATTACAAAGCTGTAAAAAAACAATTACATTCCAGCGGATTTTCTCTATTAAAATAGTAAACATGGTACAATGCGGTTGTCAGGCAACACATGAATTTCAGGGGGTATCAAAAGTGAAAAAACCTTTACTAGTTTCATTGGCAACCGCAGCAATGCTGACCCTTAGTCCAATGCTGCCAAACGCGCATGCACAGACAAATGCGGTCACACAAGCAGAGGTAAAAGGCACCGTTACAGCTTCTTTCTTAAATGTCAGAAGCATGCCGTCAACGAGCGGGGCTAAGCTTGGCGTACTATCAAAAGGTATGGTAGTTTCCGTTAAAAGAGCGGCAAACGGATGGGCAGAAATTAACTATAAAGGAAAAACGGCATATGTAAGTTCAAAATATTTACAATTGAATGGACAAGCTCCTGTAGTAAATAAAACAGCACAGGTGACAGCGTCTGTATTGAATGTCAGAAGCATGCCGTCAACAAGCGGCGCAATACGTGGAACATTGGTAAAAAATCAGGTTGTTCCAGTCACACAAGTATTGTCAAACGGTTGGGTACAAATCGTATTTAAAGGAAAAACGGCATATGTTTCCGGTAAATATGTCATTATTGGAAATCA
>JBHGXS010000031.1:0-4267 GCA_041920565.1 Bacillus sp. (in: firmicutes)
TGATTTATCGTCGCAGAATATATAAAGTAGCTCCAGAAAAGGTAACTGTATTCAATGAATTTTTTCATACATATTTATTGCCGAATCAGTTGAAGAACGGCGCAAGGCTGGTAGGAAGATGGACGAATGAGACGCAGGATGAAGTGACGGCCATTTGGGAATATGAGAGTATGAAAGCATACAAAAGAGTAGAGGAGGCTGTCCGTTGCGATCCTCTTCATCAGCTGGCGCAGCAAAACCGCCACAAACTTGAAGGCTGCATTTTAAGCAAACAAGAAGACTTTTTACATTCCACAGGTCAATACGAATACCCAAAGCAAGTTATTACAGTCAGTGCGGCTATAGTAAACGAAAAGAATGAAGTGCTGCTGGTAAAAACGAAGTGGCGCAACGATACGTGGGAAACTCCGGGAGGGCAAGTGGAGCTGGGAGAAACGCTGGAGGAAGCTATGCACCGGGAAATTTTTGAAGAAACGGGCGTATCCGTTACTCTACAAGGAATAACCGGCATGTATCATAACTTGTCCCGAAATATTCTTTGCATGATGTTTCGAGCGAAATATAAAAGCGGAGAGCTGCGAAAGCAGGAAAACGAGATTGCTGATCTTCAGTTTGTCCCGTTTACTACAGAATGTATCGAGCAGCTCATCACGAGACCGCAGATGCGAAGCAGGGTGATGGATGTGCTGTTGCAAGAGCAGTGTGTATATGAAGCATTCACGTTAAATCCGTACGAAGTAAAGAGTAAGTATGGTGTTTCTGAAGCGGAGGAATGGAGGAGCTATTTATGAGACGTGGGTGCGGAACTAAGTACGGTGGGAACACATGAATGAAGGGAAACATCTGTAAGAAGGGACACCACCTGATAGAACAGTAGTTTTGTGTTAGTAATATTGTAGTAAATGAAAGAACCGGTTTGAAATAATTATAGAATGCCATGCAGAAATAAACAGTAGCAGTGATAGAACATTTTTTAATTTCAAGGGAAGTTGGAGAATTTATATGGAATTTACATTTGAAAAAATTATTGGAGAAGAATTAACTATAAGAAAAATTCAAGAGGCTATGGAAACAGGAGAATTAACTTCAAAGGAATTAGTAATGTATTACCTCTTGAGGATAGCAAAGTATGATCAAAGTGGTCCCAAAATTAACTCTATTCTTGAAATAAATCCCGATGCTATTTTTATTGCAGAAGGATTAGATCATGAAAGAAAAACAAAGGGTGTTAGAGGGCCTCTTCACGGAATCCCTGTTTTGCTTAAGGACAATATTGAAACACACGATAAAATGCATACAAGTGCAGGAACTATTGCATTAGAAAACCATATTAGTAACAAAGATGCGTTCCTTGTCGAGAAGCTCCGTGAAGCAGGGGCTATTATTATGGGGAAGACTAATATGACAGAATTAGCAAACGGGATGTCCCTGAGTATGTGGGCGGGTTACAGTTCAAGAGGTGGACAAGTTTTAAATCCTTATGGTCCCGGAGAGTTCTTTGTTGGGGGATCAAGCTCTGGTTCCGCAGCTGCAGTTGCTGCAAATTTTACGGTATTGTCTGTTGGTGCTGAGACAGATGCTTCCATACTGAGTCCTGCTATCCAAAATTCAGTGGTTGGAATTAAACCAACTGTTGGGCTAATTAGCCGCACAGGTATTATTCCATTTACTTATTCACAAGATACGGCAGGACCTTTTGCAAGAACTGTTACTGACGCAGCTATTTTATTAGGTGCATTAACAGGTGTCGATAAATTTGATCCAGCTACTTATAAAAGTGAAGGTGTTTCACATCAGGACTATACTGTTTTTTTAGATTCTGAAGGATTAAAAGGTGCCAGGATTGGTGTGTTTAATAAAGCCTCTGAAGATTATTATCAGTCAGGAGAATACGATGAAAATCTATTTAAGGATGCCATTCGAACCTTGCGAAGCGCAGGCGCGGATGTCATCAATGAAATCGATATTCCTTCTTTTCATAGGGATTGGAGCTTTGGGGTACCTATATATGAAATGAAGCATAGCTTTGGAAATTATCTTTTCCAGTTACCATCCCACTTACCGGTTCATTCTGATACAGAATTAATTCATTTTAATAAGAAAAATGAAAAGAAAGCATTAAAATACGGACAGAATATGCTGGAATACAGAGAGGGCTTGCCTAATACATTAAGGAATCCTGAATATTTAAATGCAAAATTAGAAGATTTATACTTTTCACAAGATCAGGGGATTGATTATGCTTTAAAAAAGTATGATCTTGATGCCATTCTTTTCCCTTCATATATAGGTTCTACCATTTGTGCTAAAGCCGGCTATCCTTGCATTGCTGTTCCTGCTGGATATATGGCAAATGGAAGACCTTTTGGCATTACTTTCGCAGGCAGTGCTTTTAGTGAAGGACTTTTAATAAAACTAGCTTATTCTTTTGAGCAGTTCACAAAGCATCGAAGAAATCCAAACTTAACATAAATGAGCGTGTTGCAAAACTCATCTTCATGCAGAAATTGTGCATAAAAAAGTCCGCTTCCTAACATCCTATGATAGACTCCATTCAACCATAGGAAGGAAGACGGACTATCATTATGATGACTCAAATGACAGATACACATACTCATGTTTTGCAAACTTTCTTTCATTATATCGACAGCCTAGACTTGATGCAGGAATCGTATCAGGTCGATCGTCCTCCCCTGTGCCGGAAAGCATTTCTAAAAAGCTTCTTTCTCAAGACATACTTTCGCTTGGATTCCCTTCGTAAACTGGTTCGTTTTTTAAAGGAATTTCGGTATTTCCAGCACTTGTGTGGCTTTTTCACTCTTCCTCATCTCGCTACTTTTTCCCGTGTTGCGACTTGGTTCCGAGAAGAAGGATAGGAACAGATTCATCTTTACACCTTACAACGGATGGGACTCCAGCCAGGATTGTTAGCTGTCATTGACAGTACAGCTCTGCGGAGTAGTTTGTATGATTCACAGGCTACCTGCGGAAAATCAACCCGCTTGCATATGTTCAGAGGTTACAAGCTTCATTTGTATGCATCTGTAAAGGGTGTTGTTTTATCCCATGCGTTTGTGCCGGAAAACCGGCATGACAGCGTCATCGCACCGAGCCTGCTTCGCTCATCTGAGGAACTCAGCTTAGATGTGGCATGTGCCCTCGGTGATGCCGCCTATGATAGCCGGGAGATTCGAGAAACAGCAGAATCACTCGGCATCCAGATGATTACAGCGGTAAATAAGCGAAATGGTATCAGAAAAGATGCATATGGCAGAGTCATGCCAGCTTTTTTACAAACTACTTTGGGCACCACGCTTTTCAGTCTGAGAAACGAGATTGAACGCTTGTTTCATACTTTAAAAGACAAGGGATTGGAATGCCCTCGCATGTTCGGATATAACCGCTATCGCTTTCATGTCCAACTTGTCTTGCTTATGCACAATATTGGATATTTATTGTAGTTTTGCGACACGCTCAAATTCATAAAAGGAGGGAATCATCGTGGAAAAAAATAGAGTCATTGACACGCCTGCTGCTTACACGAAAATAATACAAGAGTCCAAAGCGATCGATTTTCAACAATCCTGTGATAAAAAAACTGGTTTTTTATTAAAAGGATTAGCATCTTCTAAACCGGGAGGGAAATTTCTGGAGCTAGGAACAGGTGCAGGTGCATCTACTTCATGGATTATAGAGGGGATGGACGAAAACAGTACACTGGTAACAGTGGATATAAATCCTGACGTGCAGGCTATTGCAAAAAGGCACTTAGGGCATGACAGAAGAGTTTCTTTTCATTGTGAAGATGGCGCGAAATACATTCAAGATTTAACGGAGCAGTTTGATTTTATATTTGCGGATACGTGGCCGGGAAAATTCGAGTTATTGGATAAAACATTAGATCATTTAAATGTGGGAGGGTTCTATGTGATTCATGATTTAATGTCGCATGCTAACTTGCCCGAACAATATCGTATTAAAGCTCCCAAACTTGTATATCAGCTGCGAAGCAGACCAGATTTAGTAATAACGGAAGTGGATTGGTCCACGGGGGTTTTATTAGCAATTAAGACTAATGTGTGATTGTAAAAATATAAACTTACTTTGTTTAGATTTTATCAAACAAAGGATTACTCCTTGTATTTTACAAATCACTTTTTCGTTTTTTCTGATCAAAGTGTGTTATTATACTACATAATAACGATAGGGGAAGGGTGAATAAGATGTCATTTGAAAGTGTAAAAGCCCATTTTAAACAATGGAATCG
>JBHGXS010000032.1:0-2891 GCA_041920565.1 Bacillus sp. (in: firmicutes)
ATATTCATTTGCCTCGTAAGCCTCTTTTCGATGAGGAGTAGAAACGGCTATGACAACTGCGATATCTGAAATTTGCAAAGTGCCAATCCGATGAGTAATGGCGACAGTCGAACCAGGCCATTTTTCTTGAATTTCCGCTCCAATTTGCGCCAGCTTTTTCTCGGCCATGCTTTTGTACGCTTGATACTCCAAATACAGTGTACGTTTTCCTTTTGTAAATTCGCGAACGGTGCCGATAAACGTGGTGACGGCTCCACATTCTCTTCTGATGACAGATTTCATTACTTCTTCTACATTAATCGGTGTATCAATAATTTGAAAATAAGAATTAGACATGTTCATCCCTCACTGTTTTCACCAGCCATGATAAGTACGCTGATTCTTCTGTAATATGAAAGGTTTTATAGCTGCTTCGGATTTCTGTCGATAAAGGGACCCAAGAAATGACGCCGACGATATGACTTAATTGCTGCAATAACTCAATATCCTCTTCCGATCTAAGTAATACGACTTTGGGATAGGGAGCTCGTTTGTAACCTTCTACAATGACTGCGTCTACAGAAAGCACTTTATATAGAGAAAGAATATCTTCTAATGTCCACTCTGTACTAGCAGCACAAATTTGCAGTGTACCGCCGCCTTCCACTGCACTGACCGCTGCACCGGCAGCTTTATGGCGCGAGCTGTCTTTCTGAGGTTTTACTGTATCAGGTTTGCCGCCATGACCATGATGCTTGATGCTCCCTACCTTCATCCCTTCTTTTGTTAAGGCAGAAATTAACTTTTCCGTTACTGTCGTTTTCCCGCTGTTTTGATACCCTACTATCTGTAAGATGCTGGTGCTTGAGCCCATGGCCATTCACTTCCTGTTTGGTCTTCGAGCAATAATACGGAAACCGGCATGCCTTTTTCATATTCTCGTGTCCCGCCCGGCAATACAATAAAGGCATTGGAATCCGCTAAAGAAGAAACGACATTGGATTTATCAAGCCCGACAGGCAATGCTTGCAGTGTTCCGTTTTCATAGCTTACTTTCCCGCGTACAAATCTGGTAAATGGATTCGGTTTTGGAAAGTCTTTTCCTAAAACAGCTTCCGTTCGCTGTAAATGAGGTTTGTTTGAAAACAAAAATGTACGAATGATAGGACGCACATATAGTTCAAATCCTACATAGCAGGCAGACGGATTTCCCGATAATCCAAACAGTAATTTTCCGTTGAGTTCCGCAACGGTTGTAACACTGCCGGGACGCATGGCAATTTTATTGAATAAAACATTGGCGCCTAATTTTTCGTAAATGGCAGGAAGATAGTCATAATCCCCTACCGATACTCCTCCAGTTGTGATTAATATATCCACTTCATACAACGCTTCTTCTACTGCTTGATAGCACGCATCAAAATGATCGGCAAGCTTTCCGAAATATTTTGGCGCGCCTCCGCAGCGCTGGATTTGCGAAGTAATCATATAAGAGTTGCTGTTGCGGATCTTTCCCGGAACTAACGCTTCATGAACCTCCAACAGTTCACTTCCTGTCGTGACAACGCCGACAATCGGCTGTTTGGCCACTTTGACTTTGGCATAGCTAAACGTAGCAAGCAATGCAGTAACACCGGGATTAATATAAGTTCCTTTTTCTACAAGAACAGAGCCTTCTTTTACGTCCTCTCCTTGAAAGGAGATATTGTCTCCGGATTTAAATGCCCGCTTAATGGTCATGTATTTTTTTCCGTTTTTCTGCAATTCTTTCGTTAATTCCAGCATCACCACTGCATCGCATCCCTCGGGAATTTGAGCACCCGTCATTATGCGTACAGCTTGAAAGGCTCCCACTTTCCCTGAAAACACAGAACCTGCCCCTATTTCCCCTACAACTTCAAACTCAATGGGGTTTTCGTTCGATGCTTGAACAGTATCTTCTGCACGGATGGCAAATCCATCATATGGTGAACGGTCAAAATGCGGGACATCATAATCCGCGATAATATCTTCAGCTAAAAATCGTCCATAGCTGTTTTCGATGGCTACTACCTCTGCTGCACCCGTCTTTTTATATTCCATTACTTTCAAAACAGCTTCTTCAACCGAAATCGGTGTTCTCTTTTCTACCATGCATCTCACTCCCAATCAGCTCTATTTTCGGTATGTAACATATCTTGTAAAAAGAGATTGATAAACTTCACAGACTTCGTAAAAAGTTTATAGTAAACTTTTTCATATTCAGTGGTACAATATACACTTGAATATAACAAATACATATTGAGGGTGAAACTTATGTCGTCTTTTACGCATTTTAATGAACAAGGCCGGGCAAAAATGGTGGATATAAGCAATAAAGAAGCTACCGTACGTACTGCCATTGCATGCTCGAGCATCATCGTAAACGAAGAAATCTACAACAAAATTGTCCAACAGGAAATCGGCAAAGGCGATGTGCTGGCTGTTGCGCAAATCGCAGGTATCATGGCCGCAAAACGAACTTCAGACATTATTCCGATGTGTCACCCATTATTATTAAAAGGTGTCGATATTTCCTTTGAGTGGAACATTTCAGGACAAGAATACCGGCTGCTTATCGAAGTAAAAGTGAAAACAGAAGGAAGCACCGGCGTAGAAATGGAAGCGCTCACTGCTGCCAGCGCGTGCGCTCTTACAGTTTACGACATGTGTAAGGCGGTTAATAAAGGAATGATTATCGGCGAAACATATTTAAAAGAAAAAACGGGCGGAAAAAGCGGCGACTTTAAACGATAACAGTTTGTCCAAAGGGATATTCCTTTGGACCTACCCCATTATACGATAATACATTCGTTTCGCTTCTTGTATATCATTTGTACCATGGATGAATACCCTTCCATCTTGGAAAATGACCATTCGGCGATTGGCCGTTG
>JBHGXS010000043.1:0-109748 GCA_041920565.1 Bacillus sp. (in: firmicutes)
ATGGCTCTCAGTTTCCATGTAAGACTGTTAATCAAATCTACAGTACTCCCTACAATATTAAATTTCTTGACAAATAGTTTTGCAATTGTAGCTGCGGCATCTGCTGCTGTTCCAGTGCCAGTAAAGTAGTTGTAGAAAAAGTTCATTTTTTCAACCTCCGTCTTTTATATTGTTTACACCTCATATGGTAACAGCAGATCAAACCTACTTTTTCTTGATGGTTATATCTTGTTGGATTTCCTATACAAACAGAGAATTTAAATAATATGAAGTTATAATTTTTGTAATTTAAGAAATATGGAATATTCCTATTATTATATCCTTGAATTTCTATATTGGTTAAAAATGACAAATTTAAACAAATATGGTCTAAAAACCGGCAAAACGCCAAAAACATGTTTAATTCAAATATTCTATAATGATATTTGCTTCAAGGGTTTTATATCAAATAGGAATAAAAGGAGAGAGATTATGAAAAGTAAATGGATTGCTGGTGTACTTTCGTTCGTTTTCCCGGGTCTAGGTCATCTTTACTTAGGACAGGTGAAAAAAGGGGTGATATTAATTCTAGTACATATTGTGTCAATCGTGCTAACTGCTTTTGTTATTGGTATTTTTACTATGGTCGCAGTTTGGATTTACGCTATTATCAATTCAGTAAAACAAACAGAGTTAGTAAATGGAAGCTTATCTTCTATCCATTCTTAAATATAAGAAAGGATTAGATAAAATGATTTTTGTTAAAATAAAATACGTGTATATATATTTTTTTTTAGCTGTAATATTGATAGGAGCTGGCCTATTTTTTACACCCGAAAATATGTCTGAAAATACTGTTGATGTATTAGGAATAGAGGATGTGCTGTTTATATTTGCAGCAAACTTTTTGCAGTTCTGTATATGGATTGCTCTATCTCCAATCGGTATCTCATTACCATTCATAATGAAGTTTCTTTACAGCATGGGGGAAGGACCTAGATTAGCCGGGGAAAGCCCTGTATTGTATTACTTTTCTTCCTTTACACATGGGATAGGAGAATTAGCAGCAGGTCTTTTATTATTCTGTTTCACCTTAGAGCAATTTAAATTATTTTATTTTCTGCTCGTTGGGCAGACTGTTCATGTGAAAAAATTTTATATGAATGCTGTAAAAAAAATCCTTGTTCCTGTTTTTCTCATTTTACTAATTAGTGCTTTTCTAGAAGTTTATGTCTCTAATAAAATTTATCTTGTTCTTCAGGGGGTGCTTTAGGGCGTTGAATAAGAGTATATATCATCTCACCCTTCCTGTTATGAAGAAATCGTTGACCAAAATACCTGTTTATAGCAATGAAGGGGATCGAATTGGAAGTGTGCAACGGTATTTCGAGAATAAAATACAATATCTTGTGGATTGTGTATTCGATGAATGGTTTATTCATGTAAGAATGTATGACGAGAAGGAGAATCTTATCGTTTACGGTGTTGAACAATTAGACTTCTCAATCCAAACTCTTTTTCAGTCTAGATGGAAAATTTATAAAATCAGTGAAGGGGAAGTACAAGAATACATATTTCGAGATCGAACAAAAATTAAAACAAACCCGAGGCTGGAGTTTGTTGGTGAAGGGATATCTTTAAAGTTTAAAAAAGACATAGGGGATCGTATTCTTCGTGTATATGATGAGGAGGGAGAATTAGTATCCAGTATAAAGACCGAAACAATTCTTCCTCCCAGGAAAGTAACAATACAGATGTTGGAGAACAAAGGGATCAATATACATTTACTAACTTGCCTGTACTATATTTATTCGCTAAAGGAGAGGTGAGTTGTGCGTATAATTTGTAGGGATGATAAGCTCATTATAATCGGGCGCCAGAAGGTACGATTTATTTCATTACATGAGATATATTATATTGAGAGATTTGATAATCAGACTTTTATTCATACAAGCACTGAACAAATCCCTGTCCGTATATCATTGAAACAAATTTTAGAATTACTTCCTAGCTCATTTGTTCGAACACATAAGTCTTTTATTGTAAATTTCAATGCAATCAAAGAGCTGACTTCACTTAATGATCGACTATATGAAGTTCAGTTTAACGAAAATAAATATGCTTTGATTAGTAAAGAAGTATTGGAATTATCTTAATCTTAAAGGGAGACATTTGATATGTCATATTTTCTCGAAGTATCAGAATTGGAGAAAGTCATTGGTAGAAAACGTATAGTAACCGATATTAATTTTACTGTAAAGAAAGGGGAAATATTTGGGCTGCTTGGCCCGAATGGGGCTGGAAAAACAACAATATTAAAAATGATTTTAGGGCTTAGTAAATTTTCAAGCGGTACCATATGTGTAAAAGGGGTAGATATTCGGACCAATTTTCAAACGTGTCTTCAAGAAATGGGAGCCATCATTGAAACCCCCAGATTTTATACATACATGACGGGCTATGATAATCTGAAGTATTATTCAATGTATCATGCTGGTGTAACAGAAGCGCGCATACTAGAAGCAGCTCAATTAATCGGGATTGAGGATGCGCTTTTTACAAAAGTGAAGAACTATTCTCTTGGGATGTGCCAGAGGTTAGGAATAGCTCAGGCTATATTGCACGATCCTGCTGTCTTGATTCTAGATGAACCTACAAACGGATTAGATCCACAAGGTATTTACGACCTAAGGAAGTACTTAAAACAGCTGGCAGGTCAAGGGAAATCTATTGTTATTTCAAGTCATTTATTATCGGAATTGGAATCAATTTGTGATAAAGTAGCGTTTATTAACCGCGGCAGGCTGATATCAATCAATCAAATGGAAGAAATTAGAAATCAAAAGCTCGTGAATGAGGTTGAATTTATAACAAGTGATGTGTCAAGAACGTTCCACCTACTGCAAAAACACTTATCGAAAACATATTTGAAAATTATTAATCAAACTGTTCAAAGTAAAATTTTAGTCAAAGACATCCCAAATATAAATAAAATCCTTGTACAAAATGATATTGATGTTTATGCGATAAATGTAAAAAGCCCTTCTCTAGAAGACTATTATATGGACTTATTAAAAACGGAAGGAGGAGGGGAAACGGGTCATGAACTTATTGAAGGCAGAGCTATTTAAAATACTAAAGCGACCACGTACAAAAATTTTCTTTTTCACTCTAATTTTATTAGTAGCAACATTAGCAGTCTATAATAAAGTAAATGAAAAGGAGAATCCCCAATGGAAAGAAGAACTGCTAGCAGAGAATCAGGCAATGTTGAAAGAGATTCAAGAGCTAGAGCACAATAAAGATGGAGTGCCAGATTCATATATAAAAATTCTCCAAAAAGATATTCAAAAAAATAATTATATAATAGAATATAATATTAACCCGAATCAAATTACTATGTGGAAGTTTATCCAGATTACATCCACAATTAGTTTATTGGTTACTATATTTATGCTTATTATCGGAAGTGAAAGTATTTCAAAAGAATTTGAGTGGGGAACGGCAAACTTTCTACTAACTCGCCCCTATAAAAGAAGTAAAGTGGTTTTAGCTAAGCTTACAGCAACTTCTATTACTGCTTTTTGTTTTTACGCAACACTTTTCACTGCTTCCTTCATTTTCGGTGGATTTTTGTTCGGATTTAATGGTTGGAGCCAACAAACAATACTGGATAATATGGAGTTAGTATCTATCGCTATATGGAAGTATGTTTTTTTACGCTATTTCAGCCAATTTTTCACAACTATTACCTTAATAGTATTAACATTTTTACTTTCAGTTTTATTTTCAAGCAGTTCTATAGCTTTAGCATGTTCATTCGGTTTTATTTTTGCTGGTTCTGCCCTTTCAGCATTTGTTAAGAACTATTCTTGGGGTAAGTACTTGTTTTTTACAAACTATGATATTGCCCCCTATGTTGGTTATTCCGATAAAGTAATAAATGGACTAACTTTTGAAGAAACATTGTTAAAGCAAATTTTATATTGCATCTCATTTGTGTTGTTAACAATAATCATTTTCAACAAAAGGGATGTAAAAACAAGATAAATGCGGTATAGATCAGGAGGACAACAATGGATCAAAAAATCATTTTGATTATTTGTTTAGCGTGTCTATTTGCAGGTTTCATTTTCTCTGTTATTAAGAAGAAGGAATGATTGTAAACAATAAAATTAAGGGTTCTGGTGCAAATGCTTCAAGAAACTTGCAATGTAATTTTTGCACGAGAACCTTTTTTAATGCCTATAAATCTTTATTTATTATAACGAGAAAAAATATCTTAATATTCTGATTATTAAGAGGTGGAAATAGTGAATCTTGAATCATTAGGAACCGTAATTCGGGATGTAAGAAAAAAGGCCGGGTACACTCAAAAAGAATTAGCAGAGGGCATATGTACACAGGCTCAAATTAGCAAAATAGAGTCTGGAAAGGAGATTCCATCATGCTTAACTTTATATCAGATTGCTAAAAAACTTGGTACAGGTATAAACTATTTTTTTGAAATGGCAGAAAATCCACGCGCAGACTATCTTCAAGATATGAAATATATGGTCCGCAAATATATTAGAGAACGAAACTATCATGAGGTCTATAACTTAATTAAGAGTGAACGTACAAATCTTCAATTTACTAACTTGGAGTTAGAACAGTTTTTTACTTGGCATGAGGGTATTTGTGCTTACTATGTAGAAAATGACAAAGATAAAGCCATGAACAAGCTGGATCAAGCGATGAAAATGACCTCTATGAATCCAATATACGCGACAGAAAGAGAAATTGAAATTTTAAATAGTATTGGAATTATTCACAATGAATCGGAAGAATACAAAAAATCTATAGATACATATAAAAAGGCCCTTAATCTTTTTTCAAGGCTTCCATATAATCAAAATCTTGAAGTCAAAATCCGGATACTATATGGTCTCTCGAAATCACTGACTGCAGTAAAACAGTATAAAAAATCTATTGATTTTATAAAAGAAGGAATACAGCTTTGTATACAAAATGAATTGATGTATCTACTTGGAGAATTATACTATCAACAAGGAGTAAACTGGTACTTTTTGAATAATAGAGAAAATGCATTAAAATTCATGAAAAAAGCTTCTATGGTATTTGAGATTCAAGGAAATTATTCTTTTTTAGAATTTGTAAATAATAATATTAGGACTTTGTAATCCGCAAGGTAGACATAACTAATTATTTTGAGTGAGCATTTTTAATTAAAAATATTACTGGTCAATAAGCAGTAACGGGACAAAGGTGAATGCCTTTGTCTTTTTTTTTATGTTGAAGTGTATCTTGTGTTTGGTGCAATTCCACTCGCGTTTCACGCAATTTGTATAAAGATTGGATAGGAAGAGCTTTTGTTGATTTATGAAGAAGTACCACATGACGGCATGTTTTCTTGTTCCCTTGAATAAAAACCGTAAAAACATGAAATAAATGTACTAAAACATATAGGTGTAATATACACCTATATAAGGAGCGGGATAGAAGGAGGAAAGGACATGCAATTCCCATTTCAAAGGGTGTTTCAGCAAGCAGGCGATTGGTACGTGTTGGATGAGGAGTTTCCTTGGAATATACAGAAAGTAAGACAAGATATAATTTCGCTCATTGGAGATCGAGAGACGCCGGTCCTGTTTTGTGATACATGTGATGCCAATTCGATTTTACTAGCATTGGGAGAAGAAGAAGAGGAATTTTTGTATCCGCTTTCTGGATTGTACCATCCGAGGAAACGGCTGATTTTTATTTTTCAATGGGAGCAGTATGAAGATCTGTTGAAAACATTGCTTCATGAGTTTCGGCATGATATGCAATTTGAAGAGGAGGCAATCAGATCCTTATTTGAAGAGGAACGAACATTGAACTATGAAGAGCGGTGGATTGAGATGGATGCGCGTGCGTTTGTAAAAGAAGTAATGGGGCACTATTATGAAAATCAAAAAGAAGCATAGTCTTCACACTATGCTTCTTTTTTGAACCAACGGGTACGATAATCAAGTCAGCCTTGCTTTTTGGCTGTCGCCGCAGTTCTTTTCATTGGGGAAATAGCGCAGACCTACATGGTGCAACGAACACGGAAAAATATTATGTGTTTTGAAGCGCAAAATAAGAAAGCGACCTTACATTAGGCCGCTTTCTTATTTGGGAATCAGCTATCTTCGCAAAAATGGCACGAAATTCATTAAGAATGAACCCAAAGACGTCATTCAAAATTTTTCTGCTTGCATCCACTCTTGAGACCATTTCATCATTTCCCGAATTACCGGTTCCAATGCACGTCCCTTCTCCGTTAACGAATATTCTATTCGCACAGGAGTCTCCGGAAATACTTCTCGTTTGACAATTCCTTCTTGTTCCAAATCCTTTAATCTTTCCGAAAGAAGCCGGCCGCTGATGGGAATGGCAGATTCAATGGTACAAAAACGCTGAGTGCCGGAAAGCAGCTGATAAATGATTAAAATTGTCCAGCGCTTGCTGATTAATTCTACGCTTTTTTCAAACCTTGGGCATAATGAAGATTGACTCAATAGAAATCACCTCTCTATAAATAGTATACCCTATATTTACTATTAATAATATTATTATAAATTACAATAAAGTTACTTGACATAAATAAATTGTTAATATATATTAACTTACATAAAGTAATTTAATTATTTTAGGGGTGATTATAATGGTTCCGGCTTTATTTTTAGCGCATGGTTCGCCTATGCTTGCTATTGAAGATACTAAATATACTCAATTCTTGGCTGAACTTGGTAAGAAAATAAAACCAAAAGCTATCGTCATTTTTACCGCTCATTGGGAAAGCAACACTCTTACCATTTCTTCTTCAAACGATGTATACGAAACAATTTACGATTTCGGCGGCTTCCCGCCTGAATTATATGCTGTGAAATATCCGGCTAAAGGCTCCGAGCAAGTGGCGGCGATGCTGGAAGAGAAGTTCATAAAACAAGGCATTTCTGTGAAGAAAAATACAACAAGAGGTTTAGATCACGGTTCATGGACTCTGTTATCCCGTATGTATCCGAAGGCGGATATCCCTGTAGTTCAAGTTTCAGTCAATCCGTATCTTTCTGTTAATGAGCAATTCAAAATCGGTGAAGCTCTTCAAGGACTTGGAAAAGAAGATATTTTAGTGATAGGCAGCGGGGTTACCGTTCATAATTTACGAATGCTGAAATGGGAGCAAAGCAGCGCGCCGGAGCCATGGGCTGCAGCGTTTGATGATTGGCTCATTGATAAAATCCAAAAAAGAGAGCTGGATTCCCTTTTTAATTGGGAAAATGAAGCGCCTTATGCCCGCTTGGCCGTTCCGAGAGAAGAGCATTTCGTGCCGCTCTTTATTGCGATGGGAAGCGGGGACCCGCATGCGGAGGCAAAGGTCATTCATCGAAGCTATGATATGGGAACATTGAGTTATCTTTGTTTTCAATTTTAATAAAAATACAGAGGAGAGAGGATAAAAATATGAACAATAGATATGAAATCGGAGCACTTATTTTAAGACTTGTACTGGGGGCGACGTTTTTCCTTCATGGTCTTGCGAAATTCCAAGGGGGAATCGACAATATTGCCGGCTGGTTTGGTAACATCGGGCTTCCAAGCTTCCTTGCATATGTAATTGCCATTATTGAGCTTGTAGGCGGCATTGCGATGATACTGGGCATTGGAACACGCATCGTATCGGTTTTATTTGCACTTGTTATGCTGGGAGCGATTGTGAAAGTAAAGATAGCGGCAGGCTTTATGGGGAATGGGCAAATGGCTGGTTATGAGCTTGATTTAGCTTTGATGGCTATGTCTGTTTATCTTGGCATGAACGGAAGCCGCTTGCTTTCCTTGGATAACCTGCTTTTCCGTTCCGGTGAAAAATAATGATACAAAGAGCTCATCCGAGATAAAGGATGAGCTCTTATTTTTGGTTCAAAATTCCGTACAAAAACATATCTAAAATTCCTTCGGCCATTTCTTCATAGCCTTTAGGGAAGACGGTGTTCTTATCTAAGTGGGAAAAAGCTTGGGTCATGATATTTAAGTAAAATAACAGTGTTTCATCTTTAACAGAATCCCGAATGTGGCCGGTTTGTCTGCCGGTTTGAATAAATGTTAAAAACAAAGGGATGGTTCGCTGAGCAGAAACCTCCGCAATAAACTGTTGAAACTCTTTGTCTTGCGCCATCAACTGCATATATACATTGAGATTCACTTGGCTGGCCGCTTGTTTTTTGTAAAAAATAATTTGTTTTAATTTCTCCTCAAAAGACAAGTCCCCTGAAATGATCTCTTCAAAAAGCTGCACTTGCTGCTCAGTCAAGCGTTTGATCGCAGCTTGCACCAATTTTTCCTTGCTCCCGTAATAGTTATATATCGTCACTTGCGAAACATTGGCCTTCTTGGCAATGTCGGCAATTTTCATATCGTTGAGCTCTAAATGCAATAAGGAGATGGTCGTTTCCTCGATTTTTTTCATCTTTTCTTTCGTTCGTTTCGTAAATCCGTCCAATTTGTACACCTCCAATACTATTTTAGCACATTTTGAAATAAAATATAAAAATGATTTCAAAATTTGTTTACAAAACCGTAAAAAAGGAATAAGATAAATTTGAAATAAAAATTAGTTTTCATTTCAAAAAATGAGGTGAAAGTATGATACAGCTGCAAAATGTGACACGCGAGTTTTCGAACGGAAAAGGCATTTTTGATGTGTCGTTTCAAGTGCATAAAGGAGAAGTGTTCGGGTTTATCGGTCCGAACGGTGCAGGGAAATCGACAACCATTCGTCATTTGATGGGCTTTATGAAGTCGGATTCCGGCAAAGCCATTATTAATGGATTGGACTGCTGGAACGATGCGACGGAGATTAAAAGATATGTCGGCTATTTGCCTGGAGAGATTGCCTTTATGGAAGGCATGACAGGCTCCGGCTTTTTAGAATTATTAGAAGGAATGCGCGGGATGAAAAATCATGCCCGCAAAACAAGTTTGATTGAACGTTTGGAGTTTGATCCAAACACACCGATTCGCAAAATGTCAAAAGGGATGAAGCAAAAAGTAGGGTTAGTTGCTGCATTTATGCATGATCCGGAAGTGTATATTTTGGACGAACCGACGTCTGGGCTGGATCCGCTCATGCAGCAGCGCTTCATCGAATTGATTTTAGAAGAAAAAGAACGCGGAAAGACGATTTTAATGTCTTCCCATATGTTTCGGGAAATGGAGAAAACGTGCGACCGTGCAGCGATGATTAAAGATGGACGCATTATTGCGGAGAATGACATGGAGACGTTCCAGAAGGAGAAAAAGCAGCAGTTCCAAGTTACGGTGCGAACGAAAGAAGATATGCAAAAGTTATTGCAGCATTCATACGTAAAGCCGCTGGGTGAAACTGCGGCAGAAATTCAAGTAAATCATCAAATCAATGAGATGATTGCATTGCTGCACGAGGTAGATGTTGTGGCGCTGCGAAGCGTGGAAGAAGACTTAGAAAACCTGTTCCTGCATTACTATAAGAAGGGGGAACAAAAATGAATATAGCGTTATATAGAGCGATGCTAAAGCAACATAGTAAAACAATTTTCGGGTTTGCGATAGGGTCTTCGCTGTTTTTACTCATGGAAACGTTGATTTATCCTTCTATTGAAGAAGCGGTAAAAGCAAAAATGGAAATGTTCGATACGCTTCCTGAAGGAATGAAGGCAGCATTCGGGATGGAAAACGGGTTAAATATCTCCTCTGTCCTTGATTTGTTATCGATTCAATATTACAGCTTAATTTTCTTGGTCCTGCTGGCGCTGTTTACAATTTCGACAGCCAATAAACTGTTATCCCATTTCGTGGAACAAGGAAGCATGGCGTATTTGCTGTCTGCACCGGTCAGCCGTAAAAAAGTGGTCGGTACGATGATCGGCGTGTTTTTAACAGGGTTATTTCTAATTGTTGCTTGCAACTTTTTGTTTACGTACGGGGGCTCGCTGTTAGTAGAAAAAGCCGAATTAGATTTAGACCTGTTCTTTAAAATCAATGCCCTTGGATTTCTATTATTCTTTGCCATCGGCGGCTACAGCTTCTTCTTTTCTTCGTTGTTTACGGAAGAACGCCATGTTCTTGCCTTTGCAGGCGGGTTGACGTTGGTGTTTTATATATTGGATATGGTCGGAAAAGTGAACGATAAGTTTGAAGATGTGCGGATGGCTTCGATATTCGCATTGTTTCAGCCGTCCGAGATTATCGCGGATGATATGAATTTTGCCGCTGCATCGTTGATTTTATTTGGGATTGGTTTAGTTGGCTACATTCTGTCCGTTGCCATTTTTCAAAAGAAGAACTTACCATTATAAAAAGACGTACCACTTCAACTTAATCCGATACGAACGGTTTATTATCCTAAATAGCAGATTTGTTATCCGATTTCTTTATTATCCAAATTCGATTTTCATCCCGATTTTTCTTACAATCTTGTAAGATTGATGCAAGCCAAATCGATGGGAAGGAAGAGAAAAAAGGGATTATGGTATAAGCATGATGATCTTTTTTCCGAAAGAGGGGATTCATATGAAAAAAGAATGGAGCATCATGCGAATGTAAGTAAAGAGAACAAATAGTTCAGGTTCTTTTAGGGAACAGTAGCAACGAGGTGTTGCATAATGATAAAACGAATGGTGATAACGTTCATGCTCATGCTATCCATTGCATCTCCCGCTAGAGCTGAAGGTCAACAAAAAATAGAAATCTTTGACATCAAGCAAAAGAACATCATCCAGTCCAGTCAGATGAATCCTGATATACAAGCGGAAGCAGAGCGATTTTTGAAGGAGATTACTGACATATACAAAAAATTTAATCCTATACCGAATGAAGGATATATGGTTCGCATTCCGCTCGAGCCTTCTGTCATGGTGCAGAATCAATGGATGCATGCATTGGTCAATGAAGCAGTTTTCATATTTCCGAAAGAGGGGAAACCATACTTAATGATGTTGGATGATGAAAATATAGCACATTTCTTTACCTTTAAGAGAGATACGAGCGCGCTGCTGGATCATTTGGATTTTCACCCTGAGACCCTACAATAAGGCCTTTTTGGTGCTTCTTCTCATTTTGTATATTCCGGATTTTTCTTATATCGTGCCATGGCCGTGTTTTACAGCCGCCAAGAACATAAAGCATGAAAGCCGAAACTCCTTAGTCAAGGAGAATCGGCTTTTGATATGAGGCAAATGCTTTAATATAACTTGTATGTTGCTTTGTTGATTATACCCCATCGGGAATCTGTCGTTTCTCAAAACAGGCTTAAATGCACTAGCTGCCTTTATAATATCTTTTTAATTTAATCTCACATTCACATAATATACTATGCTTCAGATTCTTTATCTCTGATTGGCATTTCGGGCATAACGTTTTTTGCGGTATCATTGTCTCCCCCCTTTTTTTACTGTTTTAAATGCAGGCTGCATCTATTTTATTCCAAGACTTTGCCAGTATTTTAACCTATTGCGCTTCTTGCGGCACAGATAAACCAAGCCCCTTTGCGACCCGTGTTCCGTACTCCGGATCTGCTTTATAGAAGTGCTGGATTTGTCGAAGTTTAATTTCTTCTTTTGTAACCGGATTCATAGAGTCAACAATATTTTGAACCAGACGTGCACGTTCCTCTTCACTTAACAGACGGTATAAGTCACCAGCCTGAGTATAATGGTCATTATGATCATATGAAACGCTATCGGCTACACCGGATACCGGGAAGGCAGCTTGCTTATTTTCAGGTGATTCTGTTGGTCCGCCAAAGCTGTTTGGCTCGTAATATACGGAACCTCCGCCGTTATGATCGAATCGCATTTTCCCATCACGTTGATAATTGTTCACTTCTGCCTTTGGATGATTGATTGGAAGAAGATTGTGGTTCACGCCAACGCGATAACGATGAGCATCCGCATATGCGAATAACCGGCCTTGCAGCATTTTATCTGGAGAAACTTCAACACCAGGCACCAGTGTTCCAGGAGAGAATGTCGCTTGCTCCACTTCAGCAAAATAGTTTTCTGGATTTCTATTTAAAACCATTCGACCAACTTCAATTAAAGGATAGTCCTTTTGAGACCATACTTTCGTGACATCGAACGGGTCAAAACGGTAAGTATTCGCATCTTCTAAAGGCATGATTTGAACGTACAGCTTCCATGCCGGGAAATCGCCGTTTTCAATCGCATTAAATAAATCTTCTGTATGATAATCCGGATTTTCGCCGGCAATCTTTGCTGCCACATCTGTAGTCAGGTTTTTAATACCTTGCTCTGTTTTAAAGTGATATTTAATCCATACACCTTCACCTTCAGCGTTCACCCATTTGAATGTATGGCTTCCGAAGCCGTGCATGTGACGATAAGTCGCCGGGATGCCGCGGTCGGACATTAGAATGGTTACTTGATGCAGGGATTCAGGTGATAGAGACCAGAAATCCCACACCGCAGTTGGATTTTTTAAATGAGTTTTTGGATCTCTTTTTTGTGTATGGATGAAATCAGGGAATTTGATTGCATCACGAATAAAGAAAACAGGTGTATTATTGCCGACTACATCGTAATTTCCGTCTTCAGTATAAAATTTGACTGCGAATCCGCGAGGGTCACGCACAGTGTCTGCAGAACCATTCTCGCCAGCTACTGTAGAGAAACGGACGAATAGCGGCGTACGCTTTCCTACCTTTGATAAAAATTTAGCTTTTGTATATTTCGATACATCATTTGTTACTTCAAAATAACCGTGTGCTCCAGCTCCTTTAGCATGAACAACGCGTTCAGGAACACGTTCTCTGTTGAAATGCGCCAATTTTTCCAGAAGATGGACATCTTGGATTAATGTTGGGCCGCGTGAACCAGTTGTCATGGAGTTTTGGTTATCCCCAACTGGAGCACCCCAGCTAGTCGTAAGATTGTTCTTATTTGTACTCATAATAGAATCACCTCATATTTTGTTGTAAGTAAATGATAACATTTATCAATAAAAAAACAATATTTTTTTATAATAATTATAATTAAAAATATACTATAAATAATTGAAGAGGAGGTAGCATCGTATGAAAAGCAGCATAAGACTTAAAAAATGATCTGGGCTGATGTTTCTTTGGCACTCTTATTTTTAGAGAAGGGAGCCAGCAACACCATTTTTATGCCCAGCTTGATGAGAATGTTGCCACCTTCTTCTTTATAAAAACTTTACTCTCACACTTAAGCCTTCTAAAGTTTATTCATTTTGCAATAAGTTTTAGAAGGTTTTTTTAGAATAAAAACAGCCATACATTTTCCTTAAAAACTGCATGCTTTTATAGTATTTCATGATAAAATACACAAGTGTATATACTAAGATTGAATAATAAAAAGCTGATAGCATAATTGCTATGTTCTGAGCATTTGTAAATATGAGGAAATCATTATTAATAAAAGGGAGAGCAGCTTCTGTGCGGAAAAAGTGGATCATCGTTGCGTTGTTGACGCTTGTTGTTATTTTACTCATACCTTATAGCTTACCGATTATTTTTGCTTTGCTCACGGCCATGTTATTGGATGGAGTAGTAGGCGTATTTCAACATAGATTTAAATTTAAACGGATTTATGCGGTGCTGACTACCTTTCTTCTTTATATAGCTTCGTTGACATTGCTTGGTTATTTCTTAATTGATACCATTTTTCAGCAATTGTTGACATTATCGAAGAAAGTGCCGAATTTTGCAAAAGAACTATATGCGACTGTGATTCTTCCTTCTATTAACAGATGGAAGGATTATTCGGAAACATTGCCAGGAAACGTTTTATCTTCCATTGAACGGAACTTGGAAAATGCAGTGAACTCCTTGGATACCTATGTCCGATCCCTTATTGAGTATACAATTGGGCTTGCAACGACAATACCTGCCTTTTTGCTAGAGTTTCTTATTTATTTAGTTGCGCTGTTTTTAATTAGTTTAGAGCTGCCGAGATTAAAAGCAAAAATGGAATCATACTTAACAGAAGCAACAAAGGAAAAAATGTATCTTGTTGCGGGACAATTAAGCAGAGCTGGCGTCGGATTTATTAAAGCGCAAATTTTCTTGAGCTTGCTGACATTTGTCATGGCTTACATCGGATTGTGGTTATTAGGTGTCCCATATACAGCTTTATTGTCACTGTTAATTGTGGTTGTGGATATTTTGCCGATTTTGGGAACCGGGTCCGTTCTTGTTCCATGGGCGGTTGTTGCCATATTGCAGGGCAATGAACATTTGGGAATCGGCTTGATTGCGATGTTTGTTATCATTACCGTCGTTAGAAGAACGATAGAGCCGAAGGTGATGTCGTCGAACATGGGGATTTCGCCGTTAGCGGCGCTAGTAAGTCTCTATATCGGTTTTAAACTGTTAGGGTTTATCGGACTGTTTCTTGGTCCTACGCTTGTCATTTTATATGATGCATTGAAAAATGCAGGAATTATCAGGTTCCGATTTAAGATTTAGAGCTGCCGGCATTCGGCAGTTTTTTTATTTTTCCGGAAAAGGTCATACTAACAGAAAATAAAGCTGCAAGGAGTAGAACCATGGGAACGCAAATTGCAAAAGGAACGCTTTTGTCTGAAGAACGCAACGCAAAACAAAATTGGAAAGAACGGCGCACCTTCTTTTTAATTGCCGTTTCTTCGGGAACATTGCTCAATCCGTTGAACTCGGCCATGATTTCCATGGCGCTTCACAGCATCCAGCATGCATTTGCTTTGTCGTTTACAACGGCCTCTTGGGTCATTTCCGCTTTTTATTTGGCAAGTGCTGTCGGGCAGCCACTTATGGGGAAATTGGGGGACGAGTTTGGAAGAAAAACGGTCTTTTTAAGCGGGCTTGTGATTGCTGCCATCGCCGCCATCGGCGCCCCATTTTCTTCTGCATTTGCCGTGCTTATTGCCATGAGAATTCTGCAAGCTGTCGGAACAAGCGCGATTTATCCATCAGGAATGGGACTGGTTCGGGAACATATTAAAAAGCGGCAAGCATTTGCCTTGGCTGTTATTTCTATTTTCTCTTCTGCCACGGTGGCGCTCGGGCCATCAGTCGGCGGTTTTTTAATTGTTTGGGGCGGCTGGCCGGCGATTTTTCTTGTCAATCTTCCGTTTATTATCGTCAGTTTTGTGCTGGCATGGCTGATATTTCCTAAAGATGAAAAGCGAACGAAGCGGAAGGTTTCGGATATACTGCATCATTTGGATGCGCCCGGCATTGTGTTGTTTACATTAGCGATGGTGCTGCTGCTTTGGTTTTTGCTTTCATTTAAAACGAAGGTTCACTATGTTTCGGGTTTATTTGGAATGATATTTCTTGTCTTATTTATAAGACGCGAGCTGCGAGTGAGCGAGCCGTTTATTGATATTCGCATGTTTCGCGATCATATGACGTTAACATGGATTAATATATTGTTTATCGCATTAAACATTTACAATTATGCTCTTTTGTTTGCCTTGCCAACATATTTTCAAGATGAGCTGCATCTGAGCATAGAGACAGCCGGCATTTTAATGTTATTTATTTCAGGATTTGGTATTATCGTATCGCCGTTCACCGGAAAGTGGATTGATCGTTCCGGAGTTATACCTCCATTGCTGTTAGGCTCTGTTTGTATGCTGGCAGGAGCGATATTGCTGACGTTTTTCTTTCAGCGTGTGACAGTGTATACCATTATTCCGGCATTATCGGTAATGGGGATGGGATACGGGTTTAATAACGTCAGTTTGCAATCCGCCATGCTGCGTGCAGCGCCGCCGGACGTAGTAGGGGTTGCTTCCGGGTTATTTCAGACTTCCCGTTATATGGGTGCGATTTTTTCTTCTGTACTGCTTGGTCTTGTATTCGGGAAGGACATTAATCCGTTTAACCTGCAAATATTGGGAGCGGTACTGATTGTGGTGGCGCTGTTCAGCATATGGATGAGTTTTCGATTTTCAAAATTGTAGGGCGAAGCAATGCTTTGCCCTTTTACTTTTCTAAAAATTCAATGCGGTTGTTGAACGGGTCGCGGAAGGAAAAGCGCGTTACACCCGGAATAGGTTTTTCATCTTGTGTTTTCACACCATGCTCTTCCAGATAAGCACGTACCTTTAACACATTTTCTACTTCAAATGCGGGGTGCCGTTTGCTGTCATACCCTTCCATATTTTCTGCGCCGATATGGAGCTCTACATCTCCGGCTTTATACCATAATCCTCCGTTCGCTTTTAGAGCTTCCGGTTTTTCTATTTCCGTAAAGCCTAGTACATCGGTATAAAAGGAACGGGCTTCATCCTCTTTTCCAAATGGGATGCAAATTTGAATGTGGTCGATTCGTTTAATTTGAATTTTCATCGTTACCCCTCCTGTAAAATTTTTCTATCTTCACTATAATACGAGAGTCTCGCCAAGGAAAATCACGATTTGTTAACAAATCTTATAAGAAAACGTTATTTTACATATTTGTATTTTTTGGAAATAACGTAAGGGAAACGAAAGTTTAGGGGGAGGTATTAATGAATAAAGCTGTTAAGAGTGTTCTTAACAGCTTTCAAAATTAGGACGGATCAACTTCATCGTAGGAGAGAGTCGTGACTTTCGTGTATTCGCCCCGTTCAATTTCTTCTTTTGTTGCGCTTTGTCTTAGCTCTTCACGGTCGCTTATGCCCGGAGCTATAGTTGGCTCTTCTTTGGTACGTTTTTTCATCAATATGCACTCCTTTCACCTTATACGTTCCCGCGCAAGAGGAAAAGTATGCTTATAAATCAAGTGCAAAATGTAAAAAATCCAGTTTTTCGCCGTTTCATTCTATCTTGTTTTGCTCAATACGAAATAGTCGAAATCCGTTGTGAAGAAGCGCCTTTTGCGAGCCGATGTTGGTTTGGGTTGTATGAGCTTCTATACAATGTAAGCCATAATCTGTTCGTGCTTTTTTAACAAGTTTAACAGCTTCCGTTGCGTAGCCTTTTCTTGTATGAGCCTCTCCAATACGGATATCCTACTCTGCTTTCTTGTTCTTTATATTCGTTACGTTGATTCGTCCGATAATGCTTCCTTCTTCATCGCGGATGATGTGCATGTAAGAGGTGCCGTCTGTTTGTTCAGCGAGTAAGCCCTTTAAAGCTTCAAGAAATCGTTCCAGAATATAATGCTCATCCTCGCGGCTTAGTGCCATGGTTTCAAAAAAGCTCCGATTTTCCCATTCGAATTGAAGCAATTCACCCCCTATATCTTCAGTCAAACGGTGAAGCGTTACTTTTCCCGCATCATTCACCTCTTTTGCAGTAGACTATCAAACAACTCAGCAACCATCATAGTATCTTCCCATCCATATCCGTGGTCTTCCACCGTCCACCATGAAGAGAGCACACAGTGGCATAGCCCCCAGCTCAACATTCGTTCCCGGTCCAGCTGTAAATCAGATGATAATTGATCCACCCGTCTTTTTAGCACCTGTTTTGGATTGGAGCGGGTGAGTAACTGATTGCGTAAATAGGCAACCGTTTCGTATTCCGCTTCTCCAATCACTCCTTTTGGGTCAATCGCGAGCCACGGCTCCCGTTCTGCAGACAGTACATTATCATGATGGAGGTCTCCATGAAGCAAGAGAGGGGAGGATATGGATTTGATAAGCTGCGGAAAAAGGGCTTCCGCTTTTTCTACCAGTTCCTTTGGAAACGGTCCCGTTCCGCCTTCAAAATGGGTGCGGAGACGTTCCAGTCCTTTTGCCCACTTCGCGATAGAAGGGAACGAATGGTGCTCAGGAGCCGGCTTCCATAGCTTTTTCATTACTTGCGCCATAATGGATGCGGCTTGTTCTTCCGCCATGCTTGCCAGAGAGGCGCCGGGCGCTAATCGTTCCAGCAGCATGGCACCGTTTTTAAGGTCGGCTTCAAGTAATTTTACGATGCCCTCTCCGTTATAGTATTGTAGTGCTTGCATTTCGTTTTGCAGCTCCCCGCACGGCACGCCAAGCTTCAATACACATTCCATTCCATCTGTGCGATAAGCAGGGAGCACATAGTTATACGTTAGGTTGGAGAAGGGGGATTGCACGCGTAAAGACCACCGTTCTTCATATTCTTTCAGTACAGTTGGAAGCTGCTTCAGCCATTCTCGTCCTTTTTCTCCAAAAACCTCAACTGTCGTGCGGGCAAAGCCTTCAGGAATATGGATCATACTGTAACACCTCGTTTCCTATCTGTTTCCATTATTTGTCGTAAAAATAATTCTGTAAAGGAGCAAATAAGAATCAGCACAGGACATTGGTTGAAAAGATTTGTGATACAATAAGAGGGAATGTTACATAGGAGGTCAACGTCATGGCAATTGTAGATATCACCATCATTCCAATCGGTACAGAAACAACAAGCGTAAGTCAGTATGTAGCGGATATCCATAAAGTGCTGGAGAAAAACGCTCATCGTGTAAAATATCAGCTTACTCCGATGAACACCATTATTGAAGGTGAGCTGCCTGTTTTATTTGAAATCATTCAAGAAATGCATGAAGTTCCGTTTACAAAGGGAGTGAAGCGCGTAGCGACGAACCTTCGCATTGATGACCGCCGCGATAAAGAAAGCTCCATGGAAAAGAAATTACAATCTGTAAAGGCGAAGTTAGAGGAATAGAGAAGACGAAAGCTGGTCCGGTGCGGCCGGCTGTTTTTATTTAGTATGAATATTTGTAACCCTCTAAAATGTGACCTATAATAAACATAAGAATGAGCAGGGAGGGAAACGGGGATGGAGAAAACCTTTCAACAGCAGTTCGACGGCTTGCTTGAAAAATATACGGAATTGCTTCTCGGCGAAAGCAATGAGGAGCTAAAGGAAAAAGTCCAAATGTGGGCGCTGTATTCTTATATTGCGAAATCGATGCCGGCGCTGGCGAAGCATTGGAATGATACGTATCCGGATGCGAAGCAGCAAATGATGAAATTGATAGCGGAAATAAAACAACTGAACGATGCGCATCGGGCAAAGAAATAACGAACAAGCTGTTGAGCGGAACACTCAACAGCTTTTTTGTTTAAAGGGTAAGAAAGTATAAAATAAAATATTGTATTATACTTTCTTACCCCCTTAAGGGCAACTAGGCAATCAACTGCACACCAGAGGCGCTAGCCAAGTTTTCTTTACTGTTTGTACGGAAATTGTGAAGCATATTGGGAAAATTGCTGCTGGGCTTGCTGCGGCATAATGGATTGCTGTCCGCCATATTGTTTCTGTTGCATAAAACATCCTCCTTAAGATAAATAGTTTCATGTATAGAGTCCTTCTGTTTGCTATCGTTATTCGAAGCAGAAAACAACAGACAGTAATATGGAAAAGTAACCTCTTTTTAATCTCAGCAAGCTTAATGGATGAAATAGTCACGTGAGTCAAAAATGGTTTATTTGAGTCTTAAACGACTTGAAATACACCATTCTTTTATTTGTTTTTACTAAAAATCAAGAATTACGCAATAATTATTTGATAATTCCGAATTGGCACATATATTGCATGTGAAATAGGTGCAATGTTGAAAAAGAAAGGGAGACTATTTATGAAAAAATATGCACAAGTACACACATCCCTTCCAGGCCGGAATGCGAATCACTTACTGGAAAGAAGAAATGCTATCGTTCCGAAAGGGGTAAGTTTTGGAATTCCTACCTTTGCACAGGCAGCTTCGGGTGCTTTAGTGACAGATGTTGACGGCAATACTTTCATTGACTTTGCAGGAGCGATTGGGACTATCAATGTAGGACATAGTCATCCTAAAGTGGTACAAGCATTAAAAGAACAAGCGGAAAGCTTCATTCACACTGGATTTAACGTAATGATGTATGAATCATATATTGAACTGGCTGAAAAGCTGGCAGCATTGGCCCCGGGTGATCATGAGAAGAAAGTGCTGTTCCAAAACAGCGGGGCGGAAGCGGTTGAAAATGCAGTGAAAATTGCAAGAAAGTATACAAAGAGACAAGGGATTGTAACGTTCACAAGAGGATTCCACGGCAGAACGCTGATGACAATGACGATGACAAGCAAAGTAAAGCCATATAAATTCGAATTTGGACCGTTCGCTCCAGAAGTGTATAAAGCGCCGTTTCCATATTCTTACCGCCGACCTGGCGAAATGAGCGAGGAAAGCTATAACCAATACGTGTTACAAGAATTCAAGAACTTCATGATCAACGAAGCAGCACCAGAAACAATCGCCGCAGTGGTAATGGAGCCTATTCAAGGAGAAGGCGGGTTCATTGTGCCGAGCAAGACCTTCGTGCAAGGAGTCTATGAGTTTTGTAAAGAACACGGCATCCTGTTCGTTGCCGATGAAATCCAGACCGGGTTTGCGAGAACAGGCACTTACTTTGCGATTGAGCATTTCGATGTGGTGCCGGACCTTATCACCGTTTCAAAGTCGTTGGGAGCAGGGGTGCCAATCAGCGGAGTGATCGGAAGAAAAGAAATCATGGATGAAGCCAACCCTGGGGAATTGGGAGGCACTTACAGCGGAAGTCCGCTGGGCTGTAAAGCTGCGCTTGCGGTGTTGGACATCATTGAGGAAGAAAATTTGAATGCGCGCGGAAAAGAAATCGGCGATATTGTAGTCGGCAAACTGAGTGAGCTGGCTGAAAAGTATGAGTGCATTGGAGAAATCCGAGGCATCGGAGCCATGTGCGCGATGGAACTTGTGGAAGACCGCGTGACGAAACAGCCGGCGAAGGATATGACGAACCAAATTATTAAAGAAGCGAACAAAAGAGGTTTGTTGCTGTTGAGTGCAGGTGTGTTCGGGAACGTAATTCGTTTCCTGATGCCAATCGTGATTACGGATGAACAGCTGCAGGAAGGTTTGGATATTTTGGAAGAGTCTATGCAGTCTGTTATGAATAAAAGGGCAGCAGGAAGTGCTCTTTAATCATATGTAAATGAGCTGTTATATAGATCGTCTTACTCCATGCAATATTTATTTATGAATCTTCCCTCTTACTTTGATATACTTTTTGTAGTAAGGGGGATGGATATCATGATTGCGAAAGAAACAGAACTGGGTCTTATAAATGCAGAGCTGAATGACATATTCGAATCATCATTCGATGAAATATTCGTAACGGATCAATACGGAGTTGTGATAAGAGTGAATTCTGTATGCGAAAGCAATTATCATATGCGCGCAGACGAGATAGTAGGGCAGCATGTAGAAGATCTTCAGAAGAAAGGAATTTTCTACCCATCCGCCACATTGCAAGTGATAAAAACAAAGCGTTCCATCGAGTTGCTTCAGCATACGAAATACGGACGATATCTGCATGTGCAGGCACGCCCCGTGTTTGATTCAGAAGGAAACTTAAAAAGGGTCATCAGCTACTCGAGAGATTTGACTGAACTTAAACGTTTAAGTCAGAAAATTGATGAAATTGAAAAGGAACTGCAAGTATATAAAAAAGGAGCAAAGGAACCTCTGCCGATCGAAGGATTCATTACAAAAAGCACAAGTATGCAAAACATTTTGACGCTCGTACAGAAAATCGCCAAAGTGGACAGCACTGTTCTCATATTGGGGGAAACTGGTGTGGGAAAAAGCAAAATTGTACGGAAGCTTCATGAGTTGAGCGATCGAAGCGACCGTCCCTTAAACGAGGTCAACTGTGCCGCATTGCCTGATCACCTTGTCGAATCCGAACTGTTCGGTTATACCGCAGGCAGCTTTACAGGTGCTTTGCGAGGCGGAAAAAAAGGTTTGATTGAAGCATCCGACAAAGGAATCCTCTTTTTGGATGAGGTGGCGGAGTTGCCGCTGCATATTCAAGGGAAACTATTGCAAGTGCTGCAAGAGAAAAAAATCAGGCCGATCGGCAGCGAGTCCGCTATACCGATAGATGTGAGATTCGTTGCGGCCACGAACCGGGATTTAGAGAAAATGGTGGAAGAGGGGACGTTTCGGAAAGATTTGTTTTATCGATTGAATGTGATACCGATCCACATTCCTCCTTTGCGGGAAAGAAAAGAGGATATTTTGCCGTTGGTGTATCATTTTATCAATTATTTCAGCGGTCTGTATGACCGAAACGTTAAGTTTTCGCCTAAAGTTTTGGAAACGCTGCTGGATTATAAATGGGAAGGAAATATAAGGGAATTGGAAAATATGATTGAACGCTTAGTCGTAACAGCTGATGAGGTCGTTACGCTGAATGACCTTCCTTGCTGTATGAAACAAAATAGTATTGTCAGTATGGAACGGTCCCTTCATGAAATTTTGGAGGAAGTGGAAAAAACGGTCGTGCTTGACGCATACGAGAAATACCAGTCTTCTTATAAAGTGGCTGAGAAGCTTGGAATCAGTCAATCCGCCGCGACACGAAAGATCAGGAAATTTTTAGGAGAGAAGTAAGGCAAGGGAATGTTTTTTACATGAGATTACAACAAGGAGAGGACGAAGAATGAATCAAACATTAATGTATATAGACGGAAAATGGGTAGGAGAAGATCTTGATATCATCAAGGTCAGCAATCCGGCAACGAATGAAATTATCGCTTCCGTACCAAACGGGGGAAAAGAAGAAGCAACGCAAGCGGTACATGCAGCTCATGAGGCATTCAAAACATGGTCGGCAAAAACAGCTGCCGAACGCAGTGCGCGTTTGTTGAAATGGCACGAGCTGATTGAACAACATAAAGAGGAAATAGCGGAATTGATGACGCGGGAACAAGGAAAACCGCTGCAAGAAGCGATGGGCGAAGTGAACTATGCGAATGGCTTTATCTCTTGGTATGCGGAAGAGGCAAAACGCATCTACGGCCAAACCATTCCATCTTCCCATGCGAACAAGAGAATTCTTGTACAAAAGCAGCCGGTAGGAGTTGTGGCGGCAATTACACCTTGGAATTTTCCGGCTGCCATGATCACGAGAAAAGTGGCACCGGCTCTTGCGGCGGGCTGCACAGTCGTCCTCAAGCCGGCGGAACAAACGCCTCTTACCGCTTTGAAATTGGCGGAGTTGGCAGAAAAGGCAGGCATTCCTGCGGGGGTGTTGAATGTTGTGACCGGAAAAGCGTCGGAAATCGGACAAGCGTGGCTGGAGGACTCCAGGGTCACGAAATTGACTTTTACGGGATCTACGGAAGTAGGGAAGCTGTTGATGAGAGGCGCGGCCGATACGGTCAAAAAGATTTCATTGGAATTGGGCGGGCATGCGCCGTTTATTGTCATGGATGATGCTGACATCGATAAGGCGGTTGCAGGACTGATCGGCTCGAAATTTAGAAACGCCGGACAAACATGCGTATGCACAAACCGGGTATATGTCCAAGAGTCGATCTCCGCCATTTTCAGCGAAAAAGTAGTTGAAGCAGTTTCAAGGTTGAAAGTGGGCAACGGGCTGGAAGAAGGAATCGACATTGGTCCGCTGATTGATGAAGCGGCGATTCGAAAAGTGAAGTCGCAGATTGATGATGCAATCAGAAAAGGCGGGCAAGTGTTGGTCGGAGGAAAAGCCGCAGAGACCGGGGGAGGATATTTCTTCGAACCGACCGTCGTATTCGGAGCAAGTGACGATATGCTCTGTATGACAGAAGAGACATTCGGTCCATTGGCGCCGATCGCCACCTTCAAAACCGAAGATGAAGTCATCCAAAGAGCTAATAATACTCCTTATGGATTAGCAGCATATGTGTTTACAGAAAACATAGGGCGGGCGATCCGCATCAGCGAGCAGCTTGATTATGGAATCATCGGGCTGAATGATGGTTTGCCTTCCGTTCCGCAAGCTCCGTTCGGCGGATTCAAAGAGAGCGGTTTGGGAAGAGAGGGCGGACATTACGGCATAGAGGAGTACTTAGAAGTGAAATATATCTCTATCGCTTTCTAAAGTCGTCCTTAGGCGCGCCTTGCTTATGAGGATGGTCCGTTCCGGCAAGGCGTACCTTTTGGATCTTTCAGGCGATTTCAGTCGCAGTGAAAATCGTCTGTCTTTAATTATTTGAATATTAAATGAATTTTGAAACTATAAATAAAACACAACAGGTATGAACAGCTTGAAGGTTTGGTGTCACAGTATACACAATGGGAGGAAAGTATATGGAACAAAAGCAAAACGGCCTGCAGAACACGCTTAAAACAAGACATGTTACCATGATTTCAATCGGGGGAATCATCGGAGCCGGTCTATTCGTAGGAAGCGGTGCGGTCATTAACGCCACGGGTCCCGGCGCTGTTCTTTCTTACGGAATAGCGGGTCTGCTTGTCATCTTATTGATGCGCATGCTTGGAGAGATGGCGAGCGTAAACCCGGACAGCGGTTCGTTCGCGACATATGCACGGGAGGCGATCGGGCCGTGGGCCGGATACACGATCGGATGGCTGTACTGGTTTTTTTGGGTCATCGTCATCGCGATTGAAGCAACGGCGGGAGGCGCTATCGTTCATGAGTGGATCCCCGCGCTTCCGGTATGGTTGATTAGTTTAATATTGACTTTATTGTTGACGCTTACAAACATTTATTCGGTGAAATCGTTCGGTGAATTCGAATACTGGTTTTCCATGATCAAAGTCGTCGCCATTATTACATTCATGTGCATCGGGCTGGCGATCTTATTAGGATTTCTTCCGGGACATGAATCGCCAGGTGTATCCAACCTTACGGAAAACGGCGGATTTTTGCCAAAAGGACTTACCTCCATCTTTATCGGGATTATTACAGTGATTTTCTCATTCTTCGGTTCAGAAATCGCCGCGATTGCAGCAGGGGAATCTGCAAATCCTGGAAAGGCAGTCGTAACTGCCATCAACAGTGTCGTGTTGCGCATCCTTTTGTTTTATATCGGTTCGGTTACGATACTCGTCATGCTTCTTCCTTGGAACGCCGCCGATTTGCTGAAAAGTCCGTATGTAACCATGCTGGACATGGTCGGCATCCCAGGAGCCGCACAAATTATGAATGTGGTGGTTCTCGTCGCTGTGCTTTCCTGTTTGAACTCGGCATTATACACGAATTCGCGCATGCTGTACGCTCTGGCCAGAAGAGGCGATGCGCCGCGCATGCTTTTGAAAGTAAGCAAAAAAGGTGTGCCGATTCCGGCTGTTTTCATCAGTACATTTGCTGCATATGTGTGTGCCATATTCAATTTTGTATCTCCAGATAAACTGTTCCTGTTTTTAGTTAATGCTTCTGGTGCAATCGCACTGCTTGTGTACATCGTTATCGCTGTCTCACATCTGCAATTAAGAAAAAAATTAGAAAAACAAAATCCGGAAGCGCTGAAGCTGAAAATGTGGCTGTTCCCGTATTTGACATATGTTACAATAGCTGCCATGGTGGTAATTTTAATTGCGATGGCATTGATCGATTCCATGCGTTCACAATTCTTTTTGACCATGCTCATTACTGTATTGGTGGTCGGTTCTTACTTCGTATCTAAACGGAAAAGAACGGAGAATTCTGCGAAACAGGATAGGAAGGCTTATCAGGCTTAAGGAAGCAGGGGTACAAAGCAAGATTTGAAGCCTGGCAAGTTCGCTGGAAGTGAGCCTGTTTTTTGCTTATTGGTGAAAGCGACGAGGAGTTAAAGGGAAATGTCCAAATGAGGGCGCTGTATTCTTATATTGAAAAACCTATGCCGTGCCGACGAAGCGTTGGAATGATACGTATCGGGATGCAAAGGCGGAAATGGTCAATCTGATTGCTTCAATTAAACAATTGAACGATGCACACCGTGCGAAGAAATAACGAACAAGCTGTTGAGCGGAACACTCAACAGCTTTGTTATTTATTTAGTGATTGGGTTGTTTCCTGCCGCTTCAACAAAGTTGAAGCCTGTGCCTTGTACTAATACAGAAGTCAACATGTTTGTGCTGTCCGGAATATCACTTTTGCATGCAACGATTTTATAGAAAATAGAAGATAGTAATATTTGTTTGTGTCAAATAATTTTTAAAAATGATATAATTTAATAGAATCACAAAAGTGAAACTTCCATTAAAGGGAATTTGTTATCCTGATGATGGTCAGTTGAACGAATCAGCTTCTTGCTGTCTGAGAATTGTTACTTCTTGAAGAAGCGATTTTACTGATAGCCGGAGCGGGGAAAAGGGTTAATATATTACAGCTAGGGGTGGAAATGCATGGAACAATTAATGCGCAATTCTTTTTTATTTTTATCTAAAAATAAAGCGCTAACAAAACTTGCGAAGCGCTACGGATTGCGTTTCGGTGCTGCCCGTTTCGTGGCAGGGGAAACAATTGATTTGGCTGTACAAACTATCAAGGATCTGAATAAAAAAGATCTTGCCGTTACGATCGATTATTTAGGGGAATTCGTGGATAACGAGCGCGAAGCAATTGAAATGGCCGATCAATCTATCGAAGCAATCAAAGCAATCGGAAGAGAAAAATTAAACTCTCAATTGTCATTAAAAATGACTTCCATGGGATTAGATATTTCTGACGAACTTGTAATGTCCAACATGCGCCGCATTTTAGATGCAGCAAAAGAAAACGGCGTATTCGTTACAATCGATATGGAAGATTATTCTCGCTGCCAAAAAACAATCGATATCTTCAAGCAGTTGAAAACAGAGTACGATAACGTAGGAACAGTTATTCAAGCGTACCTATACCGTACAGAGAAAGATATCGAGGACTTAAATGCATATAAGCCGAATCTGCGTCTTGTAAAAGGAGCATACAAAGAATCTCCTGAAGTAGCGTTCCCGGACAAAAAAGACGTAGACGACAACTTCAAGAAGATCATCAAAATGCATTTGTTGAACGGCAACTATACTGCAGTTGCAACTCACGATGATGCGATTATCGAGTATACAAAACAGCTTGTAAAAGAGCACAACATTCCAAGAGATCAATTTGAATTCCAAATGTTATACGGCATCCGTCCTGAGCGTCAGCTGGAGCTTGTGAAGGAAGGCTATAAAATGCGCGTTTACGTTCCGTACGGAAACGACTGGTACGGCTATTTCATGCGCCGTTTGGCAGAACGTCCGGCAAACGTGGCATTCGTATTAAAAGGAATCTTGAAGAAATAATAAAGAAAACTTGGCTGGTATCAGTACCAGGTTTTTAGGTGCTGATACCAGCCTTAGTTGCACTTAAGGGGGTAAGAAAGTATGATACAATTTTTAATCATGCTTTCTTACCCTTCAAAAAGGAAGGCAAAAAGGCCTTCCTTTTTTGCTTTACAAAAGATAAAGTATAAATTTTCTCCCTACCACAGTGCGCAGCGCTGTGGCAGGTTTCTTTATATAGAGATAAGTATGCTGAAGCGAATTTTGTGTTTGGTGCGATTATTTTGAATTTGGTGCAATTCTATGTGGATTTGGTGCAATTATTTCGAATTTCGTGCAATTCTACGTTGTTTATGTGCAATTACTATCATTTACGAGCAATTCATACGAAGCTCAACCGAAAAAGGACTGGGCACGGATACCCGTGCCCAGTTTTTTGTCGTTCTAGAGGTCGATTTCTCGTAAATTGCTCTATTACAATATTACTTCTCGCCCATATTTTGCTTCTTGTATTGTTGGTTGTTTCCTTGACGTCCTTTTTCTGTGCCGCGGTCAACCGGTCCTGCTTGGCCTGTTACACTTGCAGCGCTGACACCGCCTTTGGACGGATTTTTCTTTACTCTGCCCATAGTCGTATCACACCTCCCTGCCTGTAGAGTGCCCTGAAAACAGCACCTTCATTAATTCTGTTAATTTTTATTTTTATATATATTGCGAAAATTTAAATAATAGCATATATTTAATAGTAGAGAACTCGCTTTGATATGAGTTTGTCCAAAAATTGAATGAGTATTCATTCAAAAGACAAGGGGGAGAATGGAATGATCCAAGGAATTAAAAAGGCGGCAGTGCTCGGGTCAGGCGTCATGGGCTCCGGTATCGCCGCACACTTAGCAAACATTGGAATTCCGACATTATTGTTAGACATAGTACCAAAAGAGCTTACACCAGAAGAAGAAGCAAAAGGCCTTACGTTACAGGACAAACAAGTTCGCAACCGCTTTGCGCAGACAGCCATTCAAAAGCTGTTGAAGCAAAAACCGGCTCCTCTTACTGCAAAAGAAAACCTTGCCTTGCTTGAAGCAGGCAACATGGAAGACGATATGGACCGTCTGAAAGATGCAGATTGGATTATTGAAGTTGTTGTGGAAAACCTAGATGTGAAAAAGAAAGTGTTTGAGCGCGTGGATGCCGTTCGAAAGCCGGGAAGCATCGTTAGCTCCAATACGTCCGGCATTTCCATCGAAAAGATGGCGGAAGGCCGTTCCGAAGATTTTAAAAAGCATTTTCTTGGAACGCACTTTTTTAACCCTCCTCGTTATTTAAAGCTTCTGGAAGTGATACCAACAAAAGATACTGCTCCTGAGATTTTAAGCTTCATGAAACAATTTGGCGAAGACGTGCTTGGAAAAGGTGTCGTTGAAGCGAAAGACACGCCAAACTTTATCGCTAACCGCATCGGTACTTACGGATTATTAATCACTTTACAAGAGATGTTAAAGAACGGCTATAGCGTCGGAGAAGTAGACTCCGTAACCGGCCCGTTAATCGGCCGTCCGAAGAGCGCGACATTTCGCACATTGGACGTAGTCGGACTAGATACATTCGTTCACGTTGCCAACAACGTATATGAAAACGTGGAAGAAGAGAGAGACGTATTCAAAGTTCCGGCGTTCATGCATGTCATGCTTGAAAACAAATGGCTCGGAAGCAAAACAGGTCAAGGCTTCTTTTTAAAGCAGGGAAAAGACATTTTAGAATTGAATGCAGATACATTGCAATACGAGCCGCGCAAAAAGCTAAAAGCGCCATCTGTAGAATTGAGCAAGCAGGAAAAAGGATTGGCGAACAAATTGAAAGCGCTTGTATACGCGAAAGACCGTGCGGGTCAGCTTTTATGGAACATTTTAACGCCAACGCTTTTATACTCTGCAAAGTTAAATAAAGAAATCGCAGACAACATCGTTGCGATTGATAATGCGATGAAATGGGGCTTTGGTTGGGAGTTAGGTCCGTTTGAAACATGGGATGCGATCGGTGTTCGCAAGTCCGTTGAAAAGCTAGAAGCAGACGGCGTAACAGTGCCTGCATGGGTAAAAGAAATGCTTGCAGAAGGACACGAATCCTTCTACAAACACGATAACGGCTCCGTTTACTACTATGACAACGGCGAATATAAGCTTGTTGAACAAAACAAAAAGGTTATCAGCTTAAAGCAATTAAAAGAAAAGAAGGGTGTTATCAAGAAAAATTCCGGTGCTAGTTTAATAGACTTAGGAGACGGCGTTCTTTGCTTAGAGTTCCATTCACCAAATAATGCAATCGGCATGGATATTATCCAAATGATCAACTTTGCGGTGGATGAAGCAGCACGCAATCCAGAGTACAAAGGAATCGTCATCGGCAATCAATCCAAGAACTTCTGCGTAGGCGCCAACCTTGCGATGATTTTAATGGAAGCGCAAGATGACAACTACTTTGAAATCGAGTGGGTTGTAAAGCAATTCCAAGACGCAATGATGAAAATCAAGTATAGCCCGAAACCGGTCGTGGCAGCTCCATACGGCATGACGCTTGGCGGCGGTGCAGAAATCTGTTTGCCGGCAGCGAGCATCCAAGCTTCCAGCGAAACATATATGGGCTTAGTGGAAGTAGGCGTAGGCTTAATCCCTGGCGGCGGCGGAAACAAAGAACTTTACATCAAGCACTTGAACGCAATGCCAAAAGGAGTCGAGTTTGACCTGCAAAAGGTAGCAAATAAAGTATTTGAAACAATTGCTATGGCGAAGGTGTCCACATCAGCACAAGAAGCGTTCGCAAACAACTTCTTAGGGCAAAAGGATGCCATCAGCGTAAACGGCGATCACTTATTGCATGATGCAAAACAGAAAGTAATCGAATTGTTCGAAGCAGGCTACAAGCCGCCTGTACGCAAAAAGGTTCCGGTAGTAGGCGAGCCTGGCTATGCAACGTTGGTGCTTGGCGCACAAGCCATGCATTTATCCGGCTACATTTCCGAGTATGACTTGCACATTGCGAAGAAGCTTGCGTACGTCATCTCCGGAGGCAAGGTGCCATACGGAACAGAAGTAGATGAGCAATATTTATTGGATATCGAACGTGAAGCATTCTTGGGCTTGGTGAGCGAAATGAAGTCACAAGCGCGCATGCAGCACATGTTAGTAAAAGGAAAGCCATTACGTAACTAAGGGGGAGAGACCATGAGAGAGGCCGTTATCGTTGCAGGGGCTAGAACACCTGTCGGAAAAGCAAAAAAAGGATCTTTAGCATCCGTGCGTCCGGACGATTTGGGAGCATTGGTTGTAAAAGAAACGTTAAAGCGTGCAAATAACTACGAAGGCAATATTGACGATTTGATTTTCGGTTGTGCCATGCCGGAAGCAGAGCAAGGCTTGAACATGGCGCGCAACATCGGTGCGCTGGCAGGACTTCCTCACACGGTTCCTGCGATTACCATTAACCGTTACTGTTCTTCCGGATTGCAAAGCATCGCGTTCGGTGCAGAGCGCATTATGCTCGGTCACTCCGAAGCGGTAATCGCCGGCGGAGCAGAATCCATGAGCTTAGTGCCGATGATGGGCCACGTTGTTCGTCCGAACAGCCGCCTTGTCGAAATGGCGCCTGAATATTACATGGGCATGGGACATACGGCAGAGCAGGTAGCAGTAAAATACGGCATCAGCCGTGAAGATCAAGACGCATTTGCGGTTCGCAGCCACCAGCGCGCAGCAAAAGCGTTAAAAGAGGGCAAGTTTGCAGAGGAAACAGTTCCTGTCGAGGTGACGCTTCGTTCAGTGGGAGCTGACAATAAATTGCGCGAAAAAACATTCCAATTTACACAAGACGAAGGAGTTCGTGAAGACACAACAGCTGCAGTGCTTGGTAAATTAAGACCAGCATTCAACGTGCGCGGCTCCGTAACAGCGGGTAACTCTTCCCAAATGAGCGATGGTGCAGCAGCAGTCCTGTTAATGGATCGTGAAAAAGCAGAAAGCGACGGTTTAAAACCGCTTGCAAAATTCCGTTCCTTCGCGGTAGCGGGCGTTCCGCCGGAAGTAATGGGAATCGGTCCGGTGGCGGCAATCCCGAAAGCATTGAAGCTGGCAGGATTAGAGCTTTCTGATATCGGTTTATTCGAGTTAAACGAAGCATTTGCGTCTCAATCCATCCAAGTCATCCGTGAGCTTGGTTTGGATGAAGAGAAAGTAAACGTAAACGGCGGTGCGATCGCATTAGGCCATCCGCTTGGATGTACAGGTGCAAAATTGACATTGTCTCTCATTCATGAAATGAAACGCCGCGGCGAGCAATTCGGTGTCGTTACAATGTGTATTGGCGGCGGCATGGGAGCAGCAGGCGTATTCGAACTATTGTAATAGAGGCCTTCCCTCGGTAGGGTACTATCCCAATTAATTTTATAGGAGGAATCCAAAATGAAAAAAACAATCGGAAGTGCAGTAAAAGGCGGCAGCTTTTTAATTGATGAAATTTCCTTTGAACAGGTGTTCACACCGGAAGATTATACAGACGAACATAAATTAATCGCAAAAACGACAGAAGATTTCGTGGTAAACGAAGTATTACCTGAGTTAGAGTACCTTGAAAAGCATGAATTCGATCGTTCTGTTCGTTTATTAAAAGAAGCAGGTGAATTAGGTCTTTTAGGTGCTGATGTTCCGGAAGAATACGGCGGCATCGGCTTAGATAAAATCAGCTCTGCGTTAATCGCTGAAAAATTTTCTTTAGCAGGCGGCTTTGCCATTTCGCACGGTGCTCATGTAGGGATCGGCTCTCTTCCAATCGTATTGTTCGGTAACGAAGAGCAAAAGCGAAAATATCTTCCTGCATTAGCAACAGGTGAAAAATTAGCAGCATATGCGTTAACTGAGCCGGGCTCCGGTTCTGATGCATTAGGTGCAAAAACAACAGCCCGTTTAAACGCAGAAGGCACTCACTACGTATTAAACGGTGAAAAGCAATGGATCACAAACTCTGCGTTTGCGGATGTATTCGTTGTATATGCAAAAGTAGACGGCGAACACTTCACAGCATTTATCGTAGAGCGCGAGTTCCCTGGCGTGTCTACAAGTCCGGAAGAAAAGAAAATGGGAATCAAGTCTTCTTCCACTCGTACATTGATTTTAGAAGATGCGCTTGTACCAAAAGAGAACGTGCTTGGTGAAATTGGCAAAGGCCACGTAATTGCGTTCAACATCTTAAACATCGGCCGTTATAAGCTTGGAGTAGGTGCAGTAGGTTCTTCCAAGCGTGCCATTGAACTAGCTGCCCAATATGCAAATCAACGTCAGCAATTTAAACAGCCAATCTCCCGCTTCCCGCTAATTCAAGAGAAGATTGCAAACATGGCAACAAAAACGTTCGCGGCAGAAAGCTCCGTATACCGCACAGTAGGATTATTCGAAAGCCGCATGAGCACATTGACGGATGAAGAAGTGAAGAACGGAAAAGCAGTTGCGGATTCAATCGCAGAGTACGCGATCGAGTGCTCTTTAAACAAAGTATTCGCTACTGAAGTATTAGACTATGTAGTGGACGAAGGCGTACAAATCCACGGCGGATACGGCTTCATGGCAGAGTACGAGATTGAAAGAATGTACCGTGACTCCCGCATTAACCGCATTTTCGAGGGAACGAATGAAATCAACCGCTTGATTGTGCCCGGCACCTTCCTTCGTAAAGCAATGAAAGGCGAGCTTCCATTATTGCAAAAGGCTCAACAAATTCAAGAAGAACTGATGATGCTGATGCCGCAGGAAGCGGGCGACGGTCCACTTGAACAAGAAAAGTATCTTGTAGGCAATGCTAAGAAAATCGCGTTAATGATCGCGGGCTTAGCAGTGCAAAAATACGGCAAAGCATTAGACAAAGAGCAAGAAGTTCTTGTTAACATCGCTGACATCATAAGCAACCTATACGCTATGGAATCTGTCGTATTACGTACAGAAAAAGCAATCAAAACGGCAGGCTTAGAGAAGAGCAAGCAAAAGCTTCTGTACACGCAAGTATTCTGTCAAGAAGCATTCAATGAAATCGAAGCTCACGCAAAAGAAACATTAATCGCAGTAGAGAGCGGCGATACATTACGCATGGTGCTTTCCGCATTACGCAAATTCACTCGCAACACTCCAATCAACGTAATCGCGAAGAAACGCGAAATCGCTGCGAAGGTGTTAGAAGAAGAGAAATACACTGTTTAATGAATACTCCCCCCACTTAGCAAAACGTGAAGAGGGGGGTTCTAATGTGTCGAGTTCCATTCACTAAACCCGATTAACATTAGGGGAGTTGATACATTGGTGTGCTGCAAACACCCAATCTCTCGAGAAGAATGATTATTTTGAAGTAAAGGCTCATCGCTTTTACCTGGTAGCGGCACTGTAAAAGGAAAAGGAGCGGGCGTATTGTCAGCTTCTTTTCAATTTGCATGATTTTGGGGTGATATAGCCTGTTATTGAGCCGCCTATGGTCCGGCAAGAACAGTTTATCGACCCAAACACATGATTTATCGTCGGATTTCTAACATTTATCATCCAAACTCAATTTCAAACAAGCTTCCTTGTCAAATTTTTAATCAAACGTTTGCTTAAATGATTTGTCGAAGCGATTTTTTCAATAGTGATAAGGGTGCATCTAAATTCAATCAAACGTTTGTTTAAACTTTTTGCGGAATTTTGCAGGATAAAAAATACGAACAAAGAAAATATAAGATTGTGGAGCATTCGCATTTGATGAAAAACGGATAAGTGTGTGCTACAATAGAGAGGAAAGAAAAGTTGGTGATAGTATGACAGTAACGATGTATTGGTACCCCAAATGCGGTACGTGCCAAAAAGCGAAAAAATGGTTTGAAGCGCATAACGTTTCGTTCGAAGCCGTTCATATCGTGGAGAACCCGCCTTCAAAAGAACAACTGAAAGAGTTCTATGAAAAAAGCGGACTAGAATTGAAGAAATTTTTTAATACTAGTGGTATGAAATATCGTGAGCTTGGTATCAAGGATAAGGTGAAAACCGCAAGCGAGGACGAGCTCTTAGAATTGTTAGCTTCTGACGGCATGTTGATTAAGCGTCCCATTGTAACTGACGGAACGCGGGTAACAGTCGGCTTTAACGAAGAGCAGTTTGAGAGAACGTGGCTCTAAACTAGGAAAAGTACCATTTGGTATTTACATAACATTCATACTTTTTGGAGGGGACATAGCATGAGCATTCCTAAAGAACTGCGTTATTCAGAAGAACATGAGTGGGTAAAAGTTGACGGCAACAAAGTATTAGTGGGCATCACTGACTTTGCGCAACACGAATTAGGAGACATCGTTTTCGTTGAGCTTCCTGAAGTGGGTGCTGAGATCCAAGCAAACGAGCCGTTCGGCAGCGTAGAATCTGTTAAAACAGTTTCTGAGTTATATGCGCCAATCAGCGGTAAGGTTGTAGAAGTAAACGAAAGCCTTAGCGACAGCCCTGAGCTTGTAAACGAATCTCCATACGAAAAAGCATGGATGATCGTGGTTGAGCCAAGTGACACAAGCGAAATCGACAGCTTATTAACAGCTGAACAATACGAAGAAATGATTAATCAAGACTAATGAAGCGAGACAGCATCTTTTGTGCTGTCTCCTTTTTTAACCGAAAAGAAAATATAAACTTTAAGTAAAAATGATTGAGACTTGGATCTTTTTGTTAGATGTCCAGCATTGCCACCCGGCTTCCGCCTCAGACATTAGTGAAACTCCATCAGTGTGGAATCTGGCTCTCACTGATGGTTAGTTGAACCAATCGGGCTCTTAGTGCCGGTTAATCTCGCTTGTGAAAGTGGACAGTTAGAGCGGGATAAAAGCCAAAAGCGTTTTAGTGGAAAAAACACAAGGAATGATCCTTTGAATAAGCTGTGCCGCAACGCGCGGTTTGTGCGCGGAGTGTTGACCAGAGGAAGGGTGGAAAAGCGTTTTTTATAATCGTCAAGTTAACAAAGAAAAAAGGAAACAACAGGCGAAGAAAGAATATAGTATATAATAACCAAGGGTGTATCATAGTATAAGTGTAGTCAGGTGATGCAAAATGACAATAATGGATTTTGAAAAAGTGATCATTGTTGAAGGCAAGTCAGATAAGAAAAAGATCCGGACCATCATTAAAGAACCGGTGGAAATTGTCTGCACGAACGGGACGATCAGCATGTCGAAGCTCGATGAGTTCATTGAGCAGTTTTACAACAAAGAGGTATATGTGCTTGTAGATGCGGATGAGGCGGGTGAGAAGCTACGAAGACAATTGAAACGGGAATTTCCGCGAGCGGAGCATCTCTATATCGATCGAACGTATCGGGAAGTGGCAACAGCGCCGGAACAACACTTGGCGAGCATTTTATTGGGTGCCGACATTGATGTATATACCGAATATTTAACATAATCAGCAAACAATCTCCCTTAGCTTAAGGGGGATTTGTTGTGTGTAACGAACAAAACAAGGTACAATGAACGTAAAGCTAAATAAAGGGTTGGATATACATATGACAGAATGGACAGGAGATCAGGCAGTAGAACGGATATTGAACGAGGAGCAAACGATTTTATATGTTTATACGCCGCTGTGCGGAACATGTCAGCTTGCCAAAAAGATGCTGACGGTGGTGGAAGCCGCATTGCCAAGCCTGAAAATTGGGATGCTGGACTTGAATTATGCTCCGCATCTTGCAAGAGAGTTTCAAATTGAAAGCGTTCCGTGTCTTCTTTTATTTGATAAGGGAGAGTTAACGAAGCGGATTTATGCGTTTCAATCAGTCGATTTTTTATATCATGAGCTGAAGGATCGGCAGTAAAAACTGCGGTCCTTTTTATTCGACATAAAGAACCTACCATTTTACATATTTCTTAGGAAATAATGTTAATGCAACAAAATAGGATATTTCCGGTACATCATTTGTCGAAGAATTCAGCAAGGATTGAAGCCCGCGAAGGTGGAATGGTATTAGTATAAACCTTTGTGAGGAGTGAATCTGATGAGTCTGTATGAAGCGCTGTGTTTATTTGTCAAACGGCTGCAGGAAAATGAGCATATTCAACCATTATTGCCCCTAGAAGAAAAGGTGATTTGCTTCCGCTCAGAACATGAATGCTGCTCCTTGCATTTATCCAGAACAGGGGCATATGTTTCGAAGGAGACAAATGGGATGCTTGTTCTTTCGGCTAAGCAAGAGGATCTGATCGCTTTAATCATGGGGCATGTCCGGCTGCAGCAATTCATTCGCAGAAAAAGCATCGAGTACAAAGGGACGTATCGAAATGTGTTACTGGCAGAGTCTGTATTTCATATATGTAAACCACTTCAGCTTGGGGCGTAAAAGCCCTTTTTGTTTGCGGTCATAAGATACAAAAGGAGGATTCAGAGGGCATGGGAAATCAAGTTGAAACGGTAGAGCAGTACTTAGAACAGGTAGAGGATAATCGCAAAAGAGATTTAGTGCAAATCCGGGATTTAATTTTAAGAGCAGCACCGGAAGCGAAAGAGACCATCAAGTACGGCATGCCTTATTATGAGCTGAACGGCCTGCTCTGTGCCTTTGCTTCACAAAAGGGTTACATGAGTTTGTATATGTTGAATACGCCTGTTTTACAAAAAAACATCCAGCATTTTCGAAATCTGAATGTCGGCAAGGGATGCATCAGATTCAAAAACATTGACGAGCTCCCTTTGGATGCAATCAAGAAAGTGTTACAGGAATCTGTGAAAGATAATTTGGCGCGTTTCAATGATCGTTGTTAATAGTACGTCAGAATTCATACAGATAGAAGGATAAATTGCTGCATCAAAATATTGATGCAGCTTTTTTATTTGACTTAAAAATATTCTGAATTTTTAGTATAATAAAAAGAAAACAGGGAGGAATGTTATGAGCAATGTAATTCCATTTCGTAAGCGGAGGAGAAAACCTAAGTTTAATTATTGGTTATTAATTGCAATGGTCATTGGCTTTGCTTTCTTTGTCTATGCAGCGATTGTTACAGAAATGCACCGCCCTCATCAAGATATACCTTCTATAGCAGTCCATCCTAAGCTGTAAACAGAAAGCCAGAGCGATAAGAAGTCAGCCTTTTAAACATTCAAGGTTTATTTTTGCCTAGTAAGTCTATGTATTTCTCGTGCCGTTTCCTCCAAAATGTAAACTACGGGTACTTGAGTTGTTATATTTGAAGTACCGAAATGTTCTTCCGTTACGTAATAAGCAATATTCACATCTGAGATTTTCGCTACAGTACAATTTTTGTTATTTGTAATGCTGATAATTTTGCTTCCTTCTTCTTTTAGCTTGTTAATAAGGGCTATCGTAAAAGAAGTTTCACCCGAAACAGACAAAGCAATGGTGACGCTGTTGTGCAAGTAATGGGCATTGATGGGAAAGAAAGGATCCTTAATATGCAACGAAAGCTTGCCTAAGCTTGAAAAGTATCTTGCCCCGTATTCCGCCAGGATGCCGGAGCTTCCGGAACCTATAAAGATGACATTATCCGATTCGGCCACTACACGCGCAGCCTCTTGTACATAAGATTCAAAGTTTCCTTTTAAAGTTCGTTCCAAAAATTCAGAAAGGGAATACTGGGCGCTTCTTACATTTTCCGTGCTCTTTTGTTCCAAATACAGCTTCAGCTTCGTTTTAAATTCGGAAAAGCCTTCGCAATTCACCTTCCGGCAAAATCGTAAAATAGTAGAGGTGGATACGTGGGTTTGCGCAGCTAAATCACGGATCCGCATGTAAATGACCTTATCGCTGTTTTTGCAAATGTAGTTGTATAACGAAAGTTCCAACTCGTTAAAGGATGCAATCATTTCGTTGGAAAACATAGCGCCCCCTCCTATATGTCTTTTCTTTACTTTACCAAAGAAACAAGGTGTTTCTCAAATGTAAAAAATTACTTTCGACGGCATAAAAATCTAGATGCTCACGCGATATTTACCGCGGTTTTGTAAGCATATACACTTTGAAGTAAAAATAGTGTAATTGCAAGTAATTCATTCCAATGTCTGGAGGTAAAAGATTATGACAAAAGGCATTAAAATCGTGACGATTGGCGGAGGATCCAGCTATACCCCTGAATTAGTAGAAGGATTTATTAAACGATACCATGAGCTTCCTGTAAGAGAGCTGTGGCTGGTGGATATCCCGGAAGGACAAGAAAAATTAAACATAGTAGGAACATTGGCAAAACGGATGGTAGAAAAAGCGGGAGTTCCGATTCAAATCCATCTGACGCTTGACCGCCGCGAAGCTTTGAAGGATGCGGACTTTGTAACGACTCAATTCCGCGTAGGTTTATTGGAAGCTCGCGCAAAGGATGAGAGAATTCCATTGAAGTACGGTGTAATTGGTCAAGAAACAAACGGCCCGGGCGGATTGTTTAAAGGCTTACGAACAATTCCTGTCATTTTAGATATTTGCAGAGACATGGAAGAGCTTTGTCCGAATGCTTGGCTCATAAACTTTACGAATCCGGCAGGAATGGTAACGGAAGCTGTGCTTCGCTACAGCAACATCAAGAAGGTTGTAGGCTTGTGCAACGTTCCTGTCGGCATGAGAATGGGAATTGCAAACATGCTGGAAGTATCACCTGAAAGACTTCATATCGACTTTGCAGGATTGAATCATATGGTCTTTGGCTTGAATGTCTACTTAGACGGTAAAAATGTAACAGAAACTGTGCTCGACAAACTGACGAGCAAAGAAAAATCCGGCGTTACGATGAAAAACATCGTCGATCTAGGATGGGAGCCTGAATTTATTAAAGGGCTGAAGGTGCTGCCATGTCCGTATCACCGTTATTATTATCAAACTAGCAAAATGCTGGAAGAGGAAATGGAAGCCGCCAAAACAGTCGGCACTCGTGCAGAGGTCGTGAAGCAGGTTGAAAAGGAATTGTTCGAATTATATAAAGATCCTAATTTAGCTATTAAGCCGCCTCAATTAGAGAAGCGCGGCGGAGCGTATTACAGCGATGCAGCATGTAACCTGATCAGCTCCATTTACAATGATAAACGCGACATTCAGCCGGTCAATACAAGAAACAACGGGGCAATCGCCGGTATCCCTGATGATTCAGCGGTAGAAGTCAACTGTGTCATCACAAAAGAAGGTCCAAAACCAATCTCAGTAGGAGATCTTCCAGTTGCGGTCAGAGGCCTTGTGCAGCAAATTAAATCCTTTGAGCGTGTTGCGGCAGAAGCTGCGGTTACAGGAGATTATAATACAGCGCTCGTTGCGATGACCATCAACCCGCTCGTTCCGTCTGATACTGTTGCGAAGCAAATTTTAGACGAGATGTTAGAAGCGCATAAAGAACATTTACCTCAATTTTTCACATCTGTGGAAGCGAAGTAATATAATAGTGAAAGGACTCTGGTGATATTGTTGCGCCAGGGTCTTTTTTTGTTCCGAACCATTAGAGTTTCATGCATGTTTTTATACAAGTCTAGAAGGAGAATGAACGGTAAATGGGGAAAGGGAACGTTGATATGAAAGGGATGTATAAAAAATGTATAGGAACATTGGAGAGAGAAAGTGTGAGTGATTGGTATAGTAGGGGGAAGAAGATATGAACTTCCAACAATGTCATGTTATGTTAATCTCACATGAACACGGTATACAAAAAACTATATTAGTAGGCCTTTTGTTTTTGAATCATAACAGATAAACAGAAATATTTTTCCGACAAATTCTTTTTTATGATTATGAATTGTTACTTTTCCTATTAATAGACATTTTTACATCTGTATAGTAAGTTTTTTGGTATTATATAATTTTGTCGGAAAAGATAAAAACTTTTCTATTGTTTTGTATTTCTTATGAAATATAAAATTATTCTTATAATGTTCATAAAAGAGGGAAAAGAATGAAAAAGAAAAAGTTCGGGATTTCAACTTTATCAGCCGCTCTCCTAGCTAATCCAGTACAAAATGTCACTTATGCTGCAAGTGATGATCAAGTTGTAGAACCATATGGTTATGTTTGCGAGCCAGGGTGGGCATATAGAAATCCCACAAAACAAAAATCCCTTTATTTTAGTAAAAAATTTGAAGGTACGCATTATATAAATAAAACAGGTAGTAATATTACTTATACCTCGACGATTTCAGGATCAGGTACCTTGGGTGTTACTGCTAGTGCTTCTTTAGGTGGCGGATGGGGTCCTATCAACGCGTCAGTAGGATATACTGCGAATCTTTCGTTTACGATCTCTGCTTCTGATGCTGTCAGCATAACTATACGACCTCATTATGAAGGTTGGAATGATTATGGAACCAAAAAAGATCAGTGGTATGGTTACTATGTATATGTTAATAGTAGTTGTAATGAAAGCAGTGGAAGCAAATGAAAAGTATGCAAACTATTAAAATGGGCTTTTATCGAACAACTGCAATCATTTTGTCATTTTTGGTTATGGTCTTCCTAGCTACAGGATGTGAAGACCATACAAAACCTAGTCAAGTAGTTAAGCCAACTACACATACACCTTCTCACGTTGAAGAAAAAATAAAACTTAAAACGATTATAGCTAACTCTGTTCCAATTGAAAAAGCACAGACTTTAGAACAGGTAATCATAAACGGGTTAGAGTGGGAATTTTCTAACGGGGAAAAGGCATATCCATCTAAAGAGTTCATCCTTTGGAGCAGAGAGCTTGACAAACAAGCGATGGCAGTAGTTAAAGTCTCCAAAACTTCGAATCCTTGGTATAATCTCGTGTTCTTATCTTATAATCAACATCAATGGGAAATCCAAGGATTCATTGATTCGCCTATTAACAAAGAAGACCTACTTACTGAGAAAAATGGGCTGAATTTACCCATACAGAAATTTGTAGTTGCCAAACTATCACTTGAATCTCAAAAGAAAAACATTTGGCTTTTCGCAGATGAAAAAAATTTGCTGTCATAGGGAAATCCTCACGAGAGCCGTTCTCGCTCCCGTCCAGTTTTCAGCAAATTGATTTAAATGGAAGAGAATCATGGATTAATGTCGCTGATGCCAGTGATTCCTTTCTTTATTATTTTGAAGGTGAAAATCTTATATGGATCGGTAGAAATATGTCAGAGACTGAGATTCGCAAGCTAACTCTCTCTCTGCCATCAATAGGATCTCCCTTCTTTCCTTTCCAAAAGTAATTCCATAACAATGAACCTCTCATATTTTTGTGAGGGGTTTTTTATATTCTTTATCGGAGAATTACTTGTAATTAATAATAGGGGTCCCGCTAGTGAAACGCGGATTTACTGTTTTCTGCAGCTGCAATTTCCTGTATTTCCTTATCTTCACTGCGTAACGGTCAAAAAATCTGAAAAATTTTATTGACATACTATTACGAGATTGATAGAATTCATATCATGCAATAACGATTCACAATCGAATATACGAAGTCAGATTTCATCTGACTTTCTCTTATCAAGAGAGGTGGAGGGACTGTGCCCAATGAAACCCGGCAACCGTCAACAATCGTGTTGATATGGTGCCAATTCCTGCAAAGCGGAATGCTTTGAGAGATGAGAGGAAGGATTATTTTGAATGCTCAAAACCTTTCTGCTCATGTCTGCAGAAAGGTTTTTTTATTGGTTAGCGCTTAATGAATTCTAAGATGTCTAGCTTGCATGGCTGAGCCAGCCATCCAAGCATTTCGAGGAGGGGGGAAAACACCATGATTGTACTAGAAAAGGTAAAAAAGATTTATCGCTCGAAAGCCGGAGATGTGACAGCGGTCAATGATGCGAATCTTAAGATAGAGCAAGGTGAAATTTTCGGGATTATCGGATACAGCGGTGCGGGGAAAAGTTCCCTGATCCGTATGCTGAATCAGCTGGAAACACCGACGTCAGGAACGATTACGGTGGCAGGCCGTGTGATTTCCGCTATTAAAGGGCAAGAGCTTCGCAAAGCCCGACAAGAAATCGGAATGATTTTTCAGCACTTCAACCTTCTTTGGTCACGAACTGTACATGAAAACATTGCGTTTCCGTTAGAAATTGCGGGGGTGCCGAAGGAAGAGCGAAAAGAACGTGTGAACGAGCTGATTCGTCTTGTCGGACTGGAAGGAAGAGAGGACGCCTATCCTTCTCAGCTGAGCGGCGGACAAAAACAGCGTGTCGGGATTGCCAGAGCGCTTGCGAACAATCCGAAAGTGCTGCTTTGCGATGAAGCAACGTCGGCGCTTGACCCGGAAACGACGGATCAAATTTTGGATTTGCTTCTCGATATTAATAAGCGCATGGGCTTAACGATTGTGTTGATCACGCATGAAATGCATGTGATTCAAAAAATTTGTCATCGTGTGGCGGTTATGGAGAAAGGAAACATCGTCGAGGTTGGCAACGTGCTCGATGTATTCCGCAATCCGCAGCAGCCGATCACAAAACGCTTCGTAAAGCAAATTACGGATTCCCAAGATACAAACGAAGCGATTGACCATCTTATTGAAAAGTATCCAACAGGTCAAGTGGTCCGCCTTAAGTTTGTGGGAGACGCGGTGGAGCGGCCGTTTATCCATCAGTTAATGCAAAAAAGCAACATCGAAGTAAACATCCTGCAAGGGAATATTTCGCAAACGCCTAACGGATCATACGGCAACCTGATTGTTCATTTGCATGGTCCGCAAGAGGAAATTGAAAAGGCGCTTAAGTTCATTCAAGAGCAGCAAGTGGAACTGGAGGTGATTACAAGTGCTTAACGAGCTTTTTCCGAACGTGGATTGGAACATCATGATGGAAGCAACTTTGGAAACCTTGTACATGACGTTAATCGCTGCATTGGCAACGTTCATATTAGGATTGTTGCTTGGCCTTCTTTTGTTTATGACGTCAAAGGACAATCTATGGGAAAACAAAGCGGTTAATTCTGTAATCGGCGCATTTGTAAACATTTTTCGTTCCATTCCGTTCATCATTTTAATCATTTTATTGATTCCATTTACGAAAATCCTTGTCGGTTCGATGCTTGGAGCAAATGCAGCACTTCCGGCTTTAATTATCGGCGCAGCGCCTTTTTACGGACGTATGGTGGAAATTGCCCTTCGTGAAATTGACAAAGGCGTGATTGAAGCATCGAAAGCGATGGGAGCAAAGACAAGCACCATTATTTTTAAAGTGCTGATTCCGGAATCTTTACCGGCGCTGGTGTCCGGTATTACGGTTACGACGATTGCCCTTGTTGGTTACACAGCAATGGCAGGTGTTGTCGGAGCGGGCGGATTAGGAAATTTGGCGTTTATGGAAGGATTCCAGCGCTCCAACAACGATGTAACATTTGTTGCGACAGTTTTAATTCTTGTTCTTGTATTTATCATTCAATTTATCGGTGATTTCTTCACTGCTCGTATTGATAAACGATAGGTAAGCTTGCGTGCCGCCCCTGCGGCACTCGGCTTTTGATAAACTAAACATTCATAATATTCCAAAAAGGAGTTGGGCTGATCATGAAAAAAGTATTGTTAACAACAATCATTGCCGTTTTTGTATTAGCTTTGGCAGCTTGCGGCGGAAAAAAAGATGAAAACACATTAGTGGTAGGTGCATCTAACGTACCGCACGCAGAAATTTTAGAAAAAGCGAAACCGTTACTAGAGAAAAAAGGCATCAAGCTGGAAATCAAACCGTTCCAAGATTACATCTTGCCAAACAAAGCGTTAGCAGATAAAGAATTGGATGCAAACTACTTCCAGCACATTCCGTACTTAAAATCACAAATGAAAGAACATGGTTATAAGTTCAAAAATGCAGGCGGCATCCATATTGAGCCAATCGGAATCTACTCCAAAAAGTATAAGAGTTTAAAAGAACTTCCAGAAGGCGCAACAGTCGTAATGAGCAACTCCGTAGCTGACCATGGTCGCGCATTAACATTATTGCAAGCTGAAGGATTAATCAAAATTAAAGACGGTATAGACACTACAACAGCGACTGTAAAGGATATCGTAGAAAACAAAAAGAACTTAAAGTTTAAAACAGACGTCGAAGCAGGGTTGTTACCGAAAATATACGAAAACAACGAAGGCGACATCATTTTAATCAACACAAACTATGCGATTGATGCCGGTTTGAATCCGCTAAAAGATGCGATTGCGATCGAAGGAGCAGATTCTCCATACGTAAACATCATTGCAGTTCGTGAAGGCGACGAAAACAAAAAAGAAATTAAAGAACTTGTAAACGTATTGCGTTCCAAAGAAATCCAAGATTTCATTAAAGAAAAATACAAAGGTGCGGTTGTGCCTGTAAGCAAGTAACAAATGTTGCTGGAATGACAAATCTGGCGTGAAAGCCGACTGAATAATACCAGATTTCCAGCAAATCGTGCGAAAACAGCGAATAAAAAAGAAGACCTCAATCATCATTTGGGGTCTTCTTGCCATTTATGCACCTTATCGGACAAGTTTGCATATTAATAGGAAGAAATAGGTACAACAATCCGTTGTGGATAATGATCGTGGTAAAAAATTTGAGATTTCTGAAATTTGATATACGATTTTATTTGCTATAAAATTAGAATGAGAATAAAATGAGAATGTGACAGATTTATTAAAAATCTTTCTTATTTTATATAGACTTTAAACTGGAGGTATTGTAATGGCTGGTTCAACTTTAACAATTAAAGATTTACATGTTGCGATTGACGGAAAAGAGATTCTAAAAGGTGTAAACCTGGAAGTAAAAGGCGGAGAAATCCACGCAATCATGGGTCCGAACGGCACTGGTAAATCTACTTTATCTTCTGCAATTATGGGACACCCTAAATATGAAGTGACAGAAGGAAGCATCACATTAGACGGTCAAGACGTATTGGAAATGGAAGTGGACGAGCGCGCTCGTGCAGGTCTATTTTTGGCGATGCAATATCCAAGCGAAATCAGCGGTGTAACAAACGCGGACTTCTTACGTTCTGCGATGAACGCACGTCGTGAAGAAGGCGATGAAATCTCCTTAATGAAATTTATCCGTACTTTAGATAAAAACATGGAATTTTTAGAAATGGATTCTGCGATGGCGCAGCGCTACTTAAACGAAGGTTTCTCTGGCGGTGAGAAGAAGCGTAACGAAATCCTTCAATTAATGATGCTTCAGCCGAAAATCGCAATTCTTGACGAGATTGACTCCGGTCTTGATATCGACGCATTGAAAGTTGTTTCTAAAGGTGTCAACGAAATGCGCGGCGAAGACTTCGGCTGCTTAATCATCACGCACTACCAACGTTTATTAAACTACATTACGCCTGATTACGTACATGTAATGATGAACGGACGCATCGTGAAATCCGGCGGCCCTGAATTAGCACAACGCCTAGAGGCAGAAGGCTACGACTGGATCAAAAAAGAATTGGGTATCGAAGACGAAACAGTAGAGCAAGAAGCGTAAGCGGATAGGAGGATGAACATGACTATCGGTACATTATTTGATCAAGACTATATTCGTCAGCTCTCAAGCGAAATGGGCGAACCGGCTTGGATGACGGAGTTTCGCTTACAAGCTCTTGCGCAAGCAGAATCTCTTCCGTTACCAAACCCAGATAAAACAAAGATCACAAAGTGGGACTTTGTCGGCAAAGGCACAGGAACGAAGCAAGAGCCTGTACGTTCGTTAGATGAGCTTCCTGAAGATGTGAAAAAGCTGATCAACGTAGATAACGAAAAGAAAAACTTGCTTGTACAGCGCAGCGGCACAACGGCATTCGTAGCCTTATCGCAAGAAGCGAAAGAAAAAGGCGTTATTTTCACTGACTTCGCTACTGCGGTTCGTGAACACGGCGAGCTAGTGAAAAAGTACTTCATGAAAGAAGGAGTACAAGTGGATGAGCATCGTTTAACGGCTCTCCACGGCGCGTTGTTAAACGGCGGAGCATTCGTATACATTCCGAAAAATGTTGTACTAGAAACTCCGCTTCAAGCTGTGTATGTTGTGGACGGCCCAGAAGCAAATGTATATAACCATGTTCTTGTTGTGGCTGATGCGAACAGCTCTGCAACATATGTAGAAAACTACATTGCCAATGAAGATGTTACAGGTATCGCGAACATCGCAGCGGAAGTCATCCTTGAGCAAGGCGCACAAGTGAAATTCGGTGCGGTTGACCAATTGGCAAAAGGAATGACAACATATGTAAACCGCCGCGGTGTAGCAGGACGCGACGCTCGCCTGGAGTGGGCATTAGGCTTAATGAACGACGGCAATACAATTTCTGAAAACGTAACAAATTTGATGGGCGACGGCTCTTATGCAGATACAAAAACAGTGACAATCGGACGCGGCGAGCAAACGCAAAACTTCACAACGAAGGTTGTTCACTTCGGTAAGCATTCCGAAGGCTATATCTTAAAGCATGGTGTACAAAAAGACCAAGCGACTTCTATTTTCAACGGAATCGGCAAAATCGAGCATGGAGCATCCAAATCCAATGCAGAGCAAACATCCCGCGTATTGATGCTGAACGAAAAAGCGCGCGGAGATGCGAACCCGATTTTATTAATCGACGAAGATGATGTAACAGCAGGTCACGCAGCATCTGTAGGACGTGTGGACCCTACGCAATTATACTATCTCATGAGCCGCGGCATTCCGAAGACAGAAGCGGAACGTTTAGTCATTCACGGCTTCTTGGCTCCGGTAGTTAACGAACTTCCAATCGAAGAAGTAAAGGCTCAGCTTACTGAAATTATCGAAAGGAAAGTACGATAATGGATATATTAGAGATCCGTAAACAGTTTCCGATACTCGACCAACAGGTTAACGGCAAGCAGCTTGTCTACTTTGACAGCGCTGCGACTTCGCAAAAGCCGATTCAAGTTATCGAAACCTTGGATCGTTACTACAAAGAATACAATTCCAACGTGCACCGCGGAGTTCATACGCTCGGTACGAAAGCGACCGATGCGTATGAGGGCGCACGCGAAAAGGTTCGCAAGTTTATCAATGCGAAATCTGCAGAGGAAATTGTATTCACACGCGGAACAACAACTGCGTTAAACACGATTGCTGCAAGTTATGGCCGCGAAAACTTGAAAGAAGGGGACGAAATTGTCATCTCCTACATGGAACACCACAGCAATATCATCCCTTGGCAGCAAGTGGCGAAGAAGACGGGGGCAACGTTAAAATATCTTCCGCTTCAGCCGGATGGAACGATTTCGTTAGCGGATGCGGAGCAAACCATCACATCCAATACAAAAATTGTTTCAATCATGTATGTGTCCAACGTGCTTGGCACAATCAATCCTATTAAAGAAATCGTGCAAATCGCTCATAAAAACGGGGCTGTCATGGTTGTGGACGGAGCGCAAAGTGCGCCGCATATGAAAGTGGACGTACAAGATTTAGATTGCGATTTTTATGCGTTCTCCGGTCATAAAATGTGCGGACCGACCGGCATTGGGGTTATGTACGGCAAGAAAGCATTGTTGGAAAATATGGAGCCGGTTGAATTTGGCGGCGAAATGATTGATTTCGTAGATTTATATGATTCTACTTGGAAAGAACTTCCTTGGAAGTTTGAAGCAGGCACGCCGATCATCGCAAATGCAATCGGATTAGGAGCCGCCATCGACTTCTTAGAGCAAATCGGCTTAGATAACATCGAAAAGTATGAGCATGAATTGGCTCAATATGCATTGCAAAGACTATCTGAAGTAGACGGCGTTACGATTTACGGACCACAGCATCGCGCAGGGCTTGTGACATTCAACATTGAAGGTGTTCACCCTCATGATGTTGCGACTGTATTGGATGTAGAAGGCATTGCGGTGCGCGCCGGCCATCACTGTGCACAGCCGTTGATGAGATGGCTGAAGGTATCAGCGACTGCTCGCGCAAGCTTCTATCTTTACAATACGAAGGATGAAATCGACACATTTGTTGAAGGACTAATAAAAACGAAGGAGTATTTCACAAATGTCTTTTAATAACAATTTAGATGCTTTGTACCGTCAAGTGATCATGGATCATTACAAAAATCCGCGTAACCGCGGCGTGTTAGAAAATGAAAACGTGACGGTCAATTTAAACAACCCGACTTGCGGAGACCGCGTTCAGCTGACGATGAAGGTCGAAGACGGTATTGTCCAAGACGCTAAGTTCGAGGGAGAAGGCTGTTCCATCTCCATGTCTTCCGCGTCTATGATGACACAAGCCGTAAAAGGAAAAAAAATTGAAGAAGCATTGAAGCTTTCAAAAGTATTTTCCAACATGATGCAAGGAAAAGAATATGACGAAGATTTGGATTTAGGCGATATTGAAGCATTGCAAGGCGTTTCCAAGTTTCCGGCGCGCATCAAATGTGCTACGTTGGCATGGAAAGCGATGGAAAAAGGGTTGGAAGACCATAAATAATGCTTTACCTATCGAGATATTGGCAAGGAGGGAAAAAGAATGGCGAAAAAAATGCCGGAGATCGGCGATTATAAATATGGTTTTAGAGATAAAGACGTATCGATTTTCCGTTCCAAGCGCGGGTTGACGAAAGAGATTGTGGAGGAAATTTCTCGCATGAAGGGCGAGCCTGAGTGGATGCTTGAGTTCCGTTTAAAATCATTGGAGCACTTCTACAACATGGCTATGCCGCAATGGGGCGGAGATTTATCCGAATTAAACTTCGACGAAATCACATATTATGTTAAGCCTTCTGAGAAGTCTGAGAGATCTTGGGATGAAGTACCTGAAGAAATCAAGGCTACTTTTGACAAACTTGGTATTCCAGAAGCGGAACAGAAGTATTTAGCGGGTGTATCTGCACAGTACGAATCTGAGGTAGTATACCACAACATGAAAGAGGACCTTGAAAAATTAGGGATCGTCTTCAAGGACACTGACAGTGCATTAAAGGAAAACGAAGATATTTTCCGCGAGTACTTCGGAAAAGTGGTTCCTCCGACTGACAACAAATTCGCAGCGTTAAACTCTGCGGTTTGGTCCGGCGGTTCTTTCATCTACGTTCCAAAAGGTGTAAAAGTGGATACGCCGCTGCAAGCGTACTTCCGCATCAACTCTGAAAACATGGGACAATTCGAGCGTACGCTTATCATCGTAGATGAAGGCGCACACGTTCACTACGTAGAAGGATGTACAGCTCCTGTTTATACGACAAACTCTCTTCACAGTGCGGTAGTAGAAATCATCATCAAAAAAGATGCATACTGCCGTTATACAACAATTCAAAACTGGGCAAACAACGTATTCAACCTGGTTACAAAGCGTGCGGTATGTGAAGAGAACGCAACAATGGAATGGATCGACGGCAACATCGGTTCCAAGCTGACAATGAAATACCCTGCGGTTATCCTAAAAGGAGAAGGTGCACGCGGTTTAACATTATCTATCGCAATTGCCGGAAAAGGACAGCACCAAGATGCAGGTGCGAAGATGATTCACTTGGCGCCAAACACATCTTCTACCATCGTATCGAAGTCCATTTCCAAGCACGGCGGTAAAGTAACATATCGCGGTATCGTACACTTCGGACGTAAAGCGGCAGGCTCCCGCTCCAACATCGAGTGCGATACGCTGATCATGGATAACCAATCTACTTCTGATACAATTCCATACAACGAAATTCTAAATGATAACATCTCATTAGAACACGAAGCGAAAGTATCAAAAGTATCCGAAGAGCAATTATTCTACCTGATGAGCCGCGGGATTTCCGAGCAAGAAGCGACAGAAATGATCGTAATGGGCTTCATCGAGCCGTTTACGCGCGAGCTTCCGATGGAATATGCGGTAGAAATGAACCGTCTGATCAAATTCGAGATGGAAGGTTCTATCGGTTAATTAGAAAAGCTTTTTCATCCCGTTTAGCTCTTTCCTCAAAACACCCCGCGCACAAAACGCGCGGTGCGGCGCAGCCTATTCAAGGAAGCGCTCCTTGTGTTCTTTCCCGCCAAAGCTGCTTTTTGGCTTTGGGCGGGAAGGTTATGTTGTGGTTGAGAGCTGGATGAAAAGGGTGGACATCCTGCAATTTTTTAGGAAGGGGTCAGCCTCATAAGAAGCTGGCCCTTTTTCCTGTTTTTTGATAATGAATTTAAGTATGATAACATAATGTAAAATAATAACTGTTTTCCAAGCATTGTTGTTATCAGATCGTGTCATATATGCTCATTATCTTGATGAATGAGCAAATGGGTTTAATTATGTATAAAATTGGTTTCATTCCTGATGGATTTGGATGAATAATTCCAAATTTCTATCGAGCCGACACATGGACAGGAAAAACAACAACAGCCAAAATAATAGTCCTGCTGAAACAGGATTCTGATTTTGCAAAGCGTATATAGTGATATACGAAAAGGATAGGACAAACCTGATACGAAGGGAGTGTTTTGTCTGAAAGGGGAACAAGAAACCGTTACGATTCATTTGTATCATACAAACGATTTACACAGTCACTTTGAGAATTGGGCTCCCATCTCGCAGTATATGCAAGAGGAAAAAGCACGTCATAAAGCAAATGGAGAAGAGGTTTTTGTATTGGATATCGGTGACCATGTGGACCGATTTCATATTATTTCTGAAGCAACGGCTGGAAAAGGAAATGTTTTGCTTTTAAATGAGGCGGGTTATGATCTTGTAACGATTGGTAATAATGAAGGCATTACGCTGGCAAAAGATGAACTGGAAAGTCTGTATGACAGCGCTCAGTTTCAAATTCTTGTTGCCAACTTATTTGAGCCTGACGGAAGCCGTCCATCTTGGGCAAAGCCATATGAACTGCGGCAGCTGGCTAATGGCTTGACCATCGCTTTTATTGGTCTGACCGTACAATACGAAATTTTTTACAATCAGCTGGGCTGGCGTATTGACGACCCGTTTCTAATACTCGAAAGCGTATTAGAGGAAGTGCGGGAAAAAGCGGACATCGTTATTCTTTTATCTCACCTCGGCCGGAATGCTGATGAAGATATTGCCAACCAGTTTGAGGGTATCGACGTCATCTTGGGCGCACATACTCACCACTTTTTTGAAACGGGTATGTTTGTAAAAGATACGCTGCTTTGCTGTACGGGGAAATGGGGACAGCATATCGGACACGTGAAATTAACTGTAGATCCAAAGACAAAGCGTGTGCTGTCCAAACATGCTTCTACGCTTGCCACAAAGAAATTGAGCGGATATATGAATGAACATGGAACGTTAAAATCATTGCAGCATCAAAGCGAACAAATGATGAAAGAACCTATTGTCGAGCTGAAAGAAGATTTGCCGATTGAGTGGTTTGAGGAGACACTGTTTGCGAAGCTGCTGGCTTCTTCGTTAAGAGAATGGTGCCAGGCAGAAATCGGAATGGTCAATGCCGGAGCGCTGCTTGGCCCGCTTAGGAAGGGACCGGTCACAAAAGGGGATATTCACCGCATTTGTCCGCATCCCATTAATCCTTGCCGCTTGCTTGTAAAAGGAAAAGTGTTGCGCGAAGTCATTATAAAAGCGCGCAAATGGGAAATGGAGCATATAGAACTGAAGGGCTTCGGTTTTCGCGGAAAAGTGGTGGGAAAAATGATTTTTGACGGGGTAGAAGTCATACCCGACACGATTCCCGGGAATAAGAAGCTGTTAGAAGAAGTATATGTCAACGGGGAGCCGTTAGATTTAGAACGGCAGTATGTGCTTGGCACAATCGATATGTTTACATTCGGTTATTTGTATCCGGAGCTGGCTGTCATCGAGCCGAAGCAATATTTTTTACCAGAGCTTCTGCGCGATGTATTAAAGCATAAGCTTATTGAATGGAGTACTTCTGTAAAATCGTAACACATCTTTCCATTCTCTTCATACAGTATGAGGGAGAGGAGCGTGAAAGATATGGTGACATTAGAGCCCATTATGATAGACAATCATCAATTTACGGCGGTGAGCGTGAAACTCCCGAAAACAAATCTTCTTGCGGTTATGAGCGAGAAAGGATACATTATGTGCGGTGCGTTAGATGTCGGCTTATTGAATGAAAAGCTGCGCGATCGTGGCATTATTGCTGGAAGAGCAGTCGGCGTCCGCACGATTGAACAGCTTTTGGAAGCTCCGTTAGAGTCCGTGACATACGAAGCAGAGAAGCTTGGCATTACGGCGGGCACGATTGGCAAACATGCTTTATTAAAAATGATATAAACTTATCCTTTTGTTCCTTCTTCTCGCATACACATGAATGAGAAGGAGGGATTTTTTATGAGCATGTTTCGCACCAGGAGAGTAAGAAGAGGTCCGCGGCCTTTTCGTCATGTAGTGCTCCTTTCCCTGTTTATTTTTCTTTTGATGACCATTCAAGGATTATGGCTTGTGAATAGAAGCATTGAGCCGACATTGATGACCTATGCAGAGACACAAACGAAGCGGCTGGCTACGGTAATCATTACAAAGGCAGTCAATGATAAAATTGCAGAAGGATTTAACACAGATAAGCTTATAACGGTGAAAACGGATAGTCAGGGAAAAGTCTCGACGATAGATTTTAATGCAGAAGTCGTAAACGCTATTTCAACTTCCACGACTTCTCACGTGGAAACATATTTACATATGGCAGAGAAGGGAAAAGCAAAGGAACTTGGGGTGTATGGAGATCCAAAGCTGAATCTGGCAAAAAATATAGATACGGAAGGTATTTTATTTGCGGTTCCGCTCGGGCAAGTGACGAAAAACGCCTTGCTTGGAAACTTGGGTCCGAAAATTCCTGTTACTTTTACGACAATTGGAGATGTAAAGACAAACGTGAAGCATAAAGTGGAACAGTACGGGATCAACAATGCCTTGGTAGGAATTTATGTTGAAGTAGAAGTAACGCTGCAAGTTATTATTCCGTTTGAAACCGAAGAAACAACGGTAAAAGCAAATATTCCTATTGCAACGACACTCGTTCAAGGAGAGGTGCCAAGCTATTATAACGGCAGCGGTAATGGTGCTTCCCCTGCGCTTTTGGTGCCGAAGAAAGAAGAAGGGAAAAAGAAATGAGGCTGACGAACTGTCAGCCTCTAGCGTTTTTTCATCTTCAACAGCTCCTGCTGTTTCCACAATCGCAAGTGAATATACGGGTCGAAGGACCATTCGATGTAGCCGTTATCTTTATATAACCCGTAATGCAGGTGAGGAGGAAACTTGCCTGATGTTCCGGGAGGGCCGTAGCCCGAGCTTCCTACAAAGCCGATGACCTTGCCCGGCTCTACAATTTGTCCAAGCTGGACATCTTTAGAAAAGCCGCCCAAATGCGCATAGTAATGATAGTTGTTATGCAGATCGCGAATGCCGATGCGCCAGCCCCCGAGACGATTCCATCCCTTTGTTTCAATGATGCCATAGCACGTTGCACGTACAGGTACGCCGTAGCCTGCAAAAATATCTGTTCCTTCATGCGAGCGCAATCCGCCAAAACTCCTGCGGGCGCCAAACGTGCTTCGATAGCTGTGATTGCTCGAAATAGGAACCGGAAACGCATTTCCTTCAATGTCCATTCTTCCGTAATGCTCATACATTCTGGCAAACCCCATAATGAGCTCCACTGTTTTTGCTCTCTGATAATACTCCCACAGCATAATTTTAATATGCTCGCGGTCGCTGCCGTAATGACCGATGATGGTTGCCATTGTATAAAGCAAATCTCGATCATTATTTTGGTCTGCATATCCGTCGTTATCTCCGTCTAACCCGATACCGCCGAATAATCCGATTGTATATGGATTTTTATCATTTTGATCCGGATTCAGCGAACCGGCCCATACCTCCGGCTTAAAGTAAATGGAGATGATGCCCCCTGGCTTTTTCGGAATATCTCGTCGTACGCTTCGTATATTTCTTTCAAATTGATCTACTGCTGCAAAATAGTACCATGGAATTTTCGAAATGGTCTCCATTTCTTTATATAAAGCCATGCGCTGCAAATATATTTTTTGTTTGTCTATTCCGCCGTATACAGGCTGCATCGGCAGGAGAACACTAATCAGTATGAGTGCAATGATCAGTTTTTTCCACACAGGAGCTATCTCCTTTCAAAAGAATTCCTATGTATTAGTGTGGTATACACACGATAATTCATAAGAGAAAATTTATGGGAAAGAAGCTTCCTATAATTAACAAAAAAGTGTATTTGAGCATTTTGCTTTGTTTCTATAAAATAAATATGGTAAAGTTACAGTAAAATGCGAACAGGCGACAATATTCTACTTATTTCGTACGGAGTGATAAATGATGACAAAACCGACAGAACATATGCGCAAGCCGGAATGGTTAAAAATTAAATTGAATACAAACGAAAGCTACACCGGTTTGAAAAAAATGATGCGCTCGAAGCAGCTTCATACAGTATGTGAAGAAGCAAAATGTCCAAACATCCACGAGTGCTGGGCGGTGCGCCGAACAGCCACATTCATGATTTTAGGTAATATTTGTACACGTGCGTGCCGCTTCTGTGCAGTAAAAACAGGTTTGCCGACGGAGCTTGATTTGCAAGAACCGGAACGCGTGGCGGATTCCGTGTATCAAATGAACTTGAAGCACGTTGTTGTAACTGCAGTCGCACGTGATGATTTAAAAGACGGAGGAGCAGCTGTATTTGCTGAGACGGTTCGTGCCATCCGCCGCAAAAATCCGTTTACTTCCATTGAAGTATTGCCATCTGATATGGGCGGAGTATATGAAAACTTGAAGACGTTAATGGATGCACGTCCGGACATTTTAAACCACAATATTGAAACCGTACGCCGTTTATCTGACCGCGTTCGTGCAAGAGCGAAGTACGAACGTTCTCTGGAATTTTTACGCCGTGCGAAAGAAATGCAGCCGGATATCCCAACAAAGTCCAGCATCATGATTGGATTAGGGGAAACAAAAGAAGAGATCATCGAAGCAATGGATGATTTGCGTGCCAATAACGTAGACATTTTGACAATCGGCCAATATTTGCAGCCGACGAAAAAGCACTTGCCGGTAATTAAATATTGGACGCCTGCAGAGTTTGCGGAACTAAAAGAAATTGCATTATCTAAAGGATTCAGTCACTGTGAAGCAGGTCCGCTTGTTCGTTCTTCCTACCATGCGGATGAGCAAGTGCAATCTGCGAAAGAGAATAGTGCGCAAGCGCAATAATAAAAAGCAGCTGAAATCAGCTGCTTTTTTTCATGACCAGTTTTCACAAACTGAGGATTTGGCCGATAGAATTGTAAATTTGGCCCATTTCATCATGGATTTGGTCGATATAATTGGAATTTTGCTGATATCATTTTCAGTTTGCTCAAATTCATGGCAAATTTTATTTAATAGGAAAATACTGGCCTATTTCGTCATCATATTTTGCATAGAGTCATTCGGCTGGTTATTCAAATGCGGATTTTTGCTCATTTCGCGAATGAACATATCAATAGTTTGGCCATATTCTTTCCCGTTAAGCTTACCGGACTTCAGACCTTCCATTTGGGAAATCAACTTTGGTTCATTGGATACATACACATGGAAATAGCGGGGCACCACGGAAAGCGCCGTTTTATATACTTGATCTGCAACCAATTTTGGATCGGTCGTATTGGCGCGATACACCACAAATACCTCATCATCTGTAACCAAGCTTGCCGCATCGGTTACATCTGGAAGCTTTACGGATAAATCACTGATGATTTCCGCTATCGTTTCACGGTTCATTGTTGAAAATTCGTCCGTATCTCCCATATTTTGTCCAGGTTCTTTTTGTTTGCGGGAATATCCCAGCTTTGTAATGGAATCCGCTTGGCGATTGCCGACTTTCTGCTGCATATATACGTTCTTTTTGTTGGAAAGAAGCACGCGGCTTCCTTCTTTTTGCTGCAGGGATTCTCTCTTCCTCATTTCTGCCGTGCCATTTGCATCATACTGCTGGCAAGCGGGAAGGAGAAACATGCCGGCTGCAAGGAGAGTCATGCTTATTTTTTTCACTGTATTACACCTCCAATATTTTTATGGTATGCTAACGATTCAACTGAAAGGAAGAACGCCCATACTGATGGGAGTTTTACCTTATTATTCGCCGTTTTTTACTTTTACAAGATAGAAATTGTTGGTTCTTTTTCTTTATGGTAGGATTAGAAGGAAAAGAATTTTTTATGAACCATAAAGTATATGTATAGAGAAAGTGGAAAAGATGAGGCTGAATAAACCTAGAGGAGAGAACCGCAGATGATTTGCATTAATAATACATGTTACGAGCTCATCGAGGAAAATCGAGATGGGTTTAATGAAGAAGCATTTAAAGAGCGTTATGCCGATATCTTAAATAAATACGATTATATTGTGGGAGATTGGGGATATAACCAGTTGCGATTGCGGGGCTTTTTCGATGACCATAATCAACGCGCCTCCTACGACACGAAAATCAGTACATTATCCGAGTACTTGTACGAGTTCTGCAACTTCGGATGTGCGTATTTTGTGCTGAAAAAGGTGAAAAAATAAAGCGTGCCAATAAGCACGCTTTATTTTTTAGGTTGTTTGTCATTTGGTGCAATTCATTACAAATTCGCCAAAACAGCCTTTTTTATAACGTTTCATACAAGAAAGAACGCAATTCTTCCGCCGTTTTTTCATCGATGCCGTATGCGTATTCTAAGTAACCCGGTTCATCTAAATCATCTTGACCGATAATGGCAAATTTGTTGCGCTGAATATCAAGCACCAATGCTTTGCCGTAATGACGGTCTGAATAGATGATTGCCAAGTCGTGACGGTCATTTTCTCCCATGAAACTGACAAACCTCGTTTTTGTTGTTACTGTATCATCGTAAAGAAAAAAGCGATCTGACATACCCCTTGCCCCCTTTTACTGTTGCAGTTCCATTACTAAATGCGGTTTATAGTCTAAATGATGGTGGGCTTTAATGAAGCGCACCGTTTTTGTTTTACAGCGCATGACGATGGAGTGAGTTTCTACTAAGTCACCGCCAAGGAATGTAACACCCTCAAGCAGTTCTCCTGAAGATACGCCTGTTGCAGCGAAAATGGCATCATCACCGGCCACCAAGTCTTCCAATTTCAACAATTGACGAGGATCCTCAAGACCCATGCGGCGGCAGCGTGCTTCTTCTGCTTCGTTTTGCGGAAGGAGACGTGCTTGCATTTCTCCGCCTAAACATTTTAATGCTGCAGCTGAAATCACGCCTTCCGGTGCGCCGCCTATACCGACAAACAAGTCTATGCCTGTAGTAGGAAGAGCTGTTGCGATGGAAGCGCCTACGTCACCGTCTGCAAATAATTTTACGCGTGCGCCTTTTGCACGAACACGATCGATTAAATCCTGATGACGGTCACGCTCCTGAATGATAACGGTTAAATCTCGAATGCGTTTGTTATTCGCTTCTGCAACGATTTCAATCGTTTTTTCAATCGGGTCGTCTAAGCTGATTTTGCCTGCCGCTTTTGGGCCAACCGCGATTTTTTGCATGTACATATCCGGTGCGTGAAGCAAGTTTCCTTTATCAGCAATGGCAATTACGGACATGGCGTTTGCAAGGCCTTTTGCGACAATGTTTGTTCCTTCAAGCGGATCTACTGCAATGTCCACTTCAGGGCCGTTGCCTGTTCCCAGTTTTTCGCCTATATACAGCATGGGAGCTTCGTCAAGCTCTCCTTCTCCGATGACAACTGTTCCTGCCATGTTTACAGAGTCGAACATTTTGCGCATGGCCGTTGTTGCCGCACCGTCAGCTTCATTTTTTTTGCCGCGGCCCATCCACTGAGCGGACGCAAGCGCCGCAGCCTCGGTAACCCGGACGATTTCTAATGCCAGTTCACGATCCAAAGTAAGTCCCCCAATTCTCAAAGCATACATGTATACTATAACAGAGATTGGATTAAACATAAATTTTTTCTAAATATCGATTTTTTTCAATTAAACAAGTACAATAAACTTATAGATTTTGAAAGGGCTTTAATCACAGCCGAGGAGATGAGAGAGATGTACTTTGTAGACCGCAAAAAGATTGAGCAGACGCTGCAATGCTTAGAAGAAGCGGTGACAGCTTTTTTATCGAAAGACAACTACAGCGGCACACTTGAGTTATATGCCTTAGAACGAATGGCTCATGTCATGATCGATTGCATGCTGGATGTCGGCAATGCGATGATTGACGGCTTTATCATGCGTGATCCAGGCAGCTACGAGGATATTATAGAGATTTTAATGGACGAGAAAGTCTTTGCAAAAGAAGAGGGCGAAAGCATAAAAGAAGTAGTTCGTTTGCGCAAAATGCTTGTGCAAGAGTATGTTACTGTTGAACACGGGCTTGTGTTCGATACAATAAAAGCACACATTGAAACCATTGGACTGTATCCTTCCCGCATCCGCCAATATTTAGAACAAGAGCTTGGTCCCGTGTCTGCATTTATGCCTACAGACAAGCATTAGAAGGGGGAATGGGGATGGAAACCAAAGTACATTCCACGAAAGATCAGATTCTGCATTTGTTAAAGATAAAGGGACAAATGACTATTACAGAATTGGCGAATGAGCTGAACGTAACGGAGATGGCGGTGCGCAGGCATATAAGCAAGCTGGAAAAAGAACTGCTTGTAGAAGCCACATTAGTGCGGCAAAGCATCGGCAGACCGATGTATGTATATCGGTTAAGCATAAGCGGGGAAGATTTGTTTCCGAAGCGATATAAGGAGTTTGCCGTATCTGCGCTTCAATATTTGCAACAAACGAAGCAAGAAGCTTTAATTGCCGAATTGTTTAAAAGCTATACAGAAACGATGAAGCAGCAATTAGAAAAAAGATTGCAAACAAAGGAAACGACAGCTGCAAAAATGATGGAGATTGCCAATGCGCAAAAACAATTTGGCTTTATGGCAGAGCTGCACACAGACGGAGACAACACATTTGAATTAAAGAAGTTTAACTGCCCGCTGCTTTGTGTCGCGAAGGAGTTTCCAAGTCTTTGTCAGTGCGAACTGCAAATGTATAAAGAGTTATTACAAACAGAAAAGGTCTCATTAGGATGCTCCATGAATGATGGAGAAACGGCGTGTATTTTTAAGATGGAAGCGTGAATGACGTGCTGGAGAGCACGTCATTTTCGTTTGGTAAATGAATACTGGAAGAGATGGATTGAAAATAAGATGTTCGCTGCTTTTTTATATCATGGCAAACAGCACCATTTCATATAGGGATTGGGGACGAGCATAATCAATTGCACCGAATTTGAGATAATTGCACTAAAACGATGATGAATTGCACGAAATCAGAATGAGTTGAATGAAATGCTTTCCTTTATTAAAATGAAGTCGTTTTTATTCTTTATTCCGTATGCGCAGCACGATGAGCCAAACGACTTGAAGCAGCCGCTGCAATCGCACCGACAATGTCATCTAAAAAGGTGTGCACGAAGCCTGAAGACTTATCATTTAATTTTTTTAAAATACCGGGCTTCATCTTATCAATGTAACCAAAGTTTGTAAATCCGATGGAGCCGTATACGTTCACAATGGATAAGGCAATGACTTCATCGATGCCATATAACCCTTCATCCTTTTGGATAGTGCTCAACAGAGGTTCTTCCAATAATCCTTTTTCTGCGAGTTTATCAAGCTGTATGCCCGTTACAAGAGCGTTTTGCACTTCCCGTTTGGCAAGTACCCGTTCCACATTGTACTTGCATTCTTCCATTGATAAATTTGGATGGTATTTTTCTTGTAAAAAATATACAAGCTCAGCAATATCGTCAATTGTAACGCCACGTTCTTTCAACCATTGCAATGCTTTCTCCTGCAGTTGATTTCCTCTGTTTTTTTGCGTCATAGTATCACCTGTTTTTCTTTTTAGTATTGTATACGTGAAAAATGAAAATTATGTGAGCATTTTGGACTCTCTAAAACTGTTATAATTGAATCCAAACTCATATATATAAAGTGAAGCGCCTATGAGCAGGAGCTTCACCCCTGTTGGCGGTTAATGGAACCAAATGGTTCTCATTGATGTTTAAAACAGAATAGAATATAAACTTAGGTGGCGAGTGTTTATGATTCAAGACCTGTTTGAACAGTATCAAATTCAAGTCAGTGAATTATCCGCTCTAGGTCATTATAAAAGCTTTTGGTTAAGAAATAAAATATATGTGCTTGTGCCAGTGGGATCTCTTCAGGAAGAAGAGCTGGTGGAGATGAAACGGTTAGGCGATTATATGATTGAACAAGGGGATTTGTCGGTCGCATCATTTGTACCGAACGTACAAGGATATTATGTAAGCAAAATCCAAAATGTAAACCATGTGCTGCTGCGGGCCATGCGTCAAGCGGAACGGCAAGAAGTGAATGAAGGGAAAGAGCTTGCGATTTTTCACAGAAAGGGAAAGATGTATCCCGCAGAGATTACGAGCATTAATCGAATCGGCGAATGGAAATCGCTTTGGGAGAAGCGTCTGGATCAGCTGGAGCGCTTTTGGAATGGGAAAGTTGTCAACCATCCTGCCAATGTGTTTGAGAAGCTGTTTGTTGATTCCTTTCCTTACTTTTTAGGATTGTCAGAAAATGCTATTCAATATGTTGTGGATACAGAGCTGGATGATGAAGCGAAGGTAACGGATGCCGCGACTATTTGTCAGCACCGTTTTACGCCCGACACATGGCGCAACTTGCGGAAGATTAAGCTGCCGACGGACTGGGTTTATGATCATCCGAGCCGGGATTTGGCTGAATGGATACGACATGCATACTTGACGAAGCTTCCTGATGCAGAAGAAAAAACGCTGAGATTTTTGTATGAATACGAAAAAGAAAATCCATTATCTTCATTCGGCTGGCGGTTATTGTATGCACGCCTAATGTTTCCGCTTCATTACTTTGAGACGATAGAGGGCTATTACTTAAGCGGCTCGGAGGAGCAGAGAGAAGCATATCAAGACCGGTTGGAGTCCATCATTGATGATGCGAAGGAGTTTGAACGGTTTCTTGGGAATTTTTATAAAATGATTAAGCTGCCCACCGAAAAGCTCGGCATTCGGGAAATTGACTGGCTGCAAAGATAAAAGGAGACCGGACAATGGTCTCCTTTTCAAATTAGAATACTTGCTCTACTTCAACAACACCAGGAACTTCTTCAAGAAGAGCGCGTTCAATACCCGCTTTTAATGTGATTGTAGAACTTGGGCATGTGCCGCAAGCACCCATCAAGCGCAATTTTACGATGCCGTCTTCGATATCTACTAACTCCACGTCTCCTCCGTCACGAAGAAGGAATGGGCGTAATTTATCTAATACTTCTTGTACTTGTTCTTTCATGTTATCCATATTGATCGACTCCTTTCCTAATTTTTATTATAATCAGTTCATAGGGAAAAATCTATTGCGGAGCTTTCATTCGTTTGTCCGAATATGGGACATCTTTTTTGTAGTAATGTATGCTGATGTTGAGATAACGGTGAAGCACTACGCTTGTAGTTTTTTATATAAACATATACTTCATGCAGGGGGATATAGAATGGTTAAAATTAGCGTTTATGGAGCAGAAGTGATTTGTGCAAGCTGTGTAGGAATGCCGTCATCAATTGAAACGTACGAGTGGCTGAAGGCCGCAATCGATCGCAAATACCCGAATCATTCGTTTCAGTTTGAATACGTGGATATTTTTCAAACACATGAGGACGAGGAAAAACAAGCGTTTTCCCAGCGTGTAATAGAGGAAGATTTGTTTTATCCGGTTGTGCTTGTAAACGAAACAATCGTAGGGGAAGGCAATCCGCGCTTAAAAGACGTATATGAAGAGCTGGAGAAGTATATGTGAAAAAAACTCTGTCTGCGGACAGAGTTTTTTATTTAAGCTGTTGTCTTTCGTTGAAAAAGGCTTTATAGCCGAGCTGCACCAACAATATAACGGTAAGAGAGACGCTGCCGGCAATCCCAAGCGTCATCGCAATTTGATAGCGGATAGCGACAAGAGGAGAAATGCCAGATAAAATTTGTCCCCGGTAAGACGACGATTCCCATGCCGGCCATGGAGCTGATGGTCGGTAAAATTGCAGAGTCAAATGCTTTTTTGACAACGCCCTCTGCCGGGGATTTTTAAGTGTTCGATTTGCAAGATATCTTTATACGTTACGTTTTGCAATTCAAACAGGTTTATTCCCCCTCCTTTTTATAGTATCAATATATTATGTCGGCATAATAAAAAGAACGTTACAAAACGATGAAAAAAAGGAGTGAACTGCGTCACTCCTGCTTACCCATTATGGAATTTGTACATCCAGAGGATACCGGATTTTAAGAGGCGAGGCACACGTCCCATCAATGCCTGATTTGCCAATAAACCGAATCCGTGTTTTCTACCAAGGGAACCGAGTACGCCTTTTAATTTAATTACAGGCATTTCTTCCGGAAGCGCTTCCCCGTTCCAGCGTTTTGTTAAAACCGTCACGATTTGTTCCGCTTGCCCTTCAGCCAGCTGGGCAGACGGAGCGTGCGGAAGGCTTGCGCAGTCTCCCAATACATATACATGCTCGTAGCCCGGAATATTATGATACTTTGTAAGAACCACGCGGCCGCTGTTGTCTTTTTCTACATTCAGTTTTTGTACCACGCTGTTTGCTTGAATCCCAGCCGTCCATACGATAGCATCGCAATTGATCGGCTCATGGTGATTGTACAATTTGTTCTTTTCCACTTTTGTAATGTTGGAATTTCGAACGATGATGACATCGTGCTCGATAAACCATGTCTCTACATACTCGCTTAAGCGTTCCGGGAACATAGATAAAATGCGGCTTCCTCTGTCAAACAGAAGAATGTTCAAATCCGGCCTGCTTTCGCGCAATTCACTGGCCACCTCAACACCGCTTAATCCAGCGCCGACGATGCCGACTGTGGCATTTGGTCCTAATCCGTTTAATTGTTGATACGTTTGCCTTGATTTTTCAATTGATTGTACGCTGCATGTAAATTCTTTTGCACCTGGTACGTTGTGATACTTGTCTTCGCAGCCCAAGCCGATGATAAGGTCATCATATCGTACAGTTTCGCCGCTTTCTAGATGCACTACATTGTTATCGATGTCTATGTTTTCAACAATGCCATATTGGAAATGAAGACGATCATGCTTTGGAAAAGGCATACGAATGTGTGTTTCGGAAATCGTTCCCGCAACTAATGCATAATATTCAGTCTTAAAGCAATGATACGGCACCTTATCAACGAGAGTTATAGTTGTATCTTCGCGAAGATTCGGAAGAAGACGCTGTAAGACTCTCATGCCGCCGTACCCGCCGCCAAGGATTACGAGGTGTTTCATGCTGGATTCCCCTTTGCTTCTAAAATTGACCAAAGAAATTTTAAAATTATATCTAAAAAAAATTTTTCGACTTTACCAATCAAATTATATCGAATTTGTGAACAAATAACAATGAATATCTAAACTTGTTTATATGCAATATGTAGGAAAAGAAACGTTGAATTTATTGACGTTTTACGTCAAAAAGATTACAGTAAACACAGTAGAGGGGTGAGAAAACGTGATTAAGCCGATTGTCGAATTTTGCGTAAGCAACTTAGCAAACGGGTCCCAAAAAGCAAAAGAAATTTTGGAAAAAGACCCGGATTTGGATATTATAGAATACGGCTGTTTGGGGTATTGCGGAATTTGTTATGAAAGCATGTTTGCCCTTGTGAACGGAGAAGTAGTAACCGGTGAAACACCGGAGGAACTTGTAAAAAATATCTATGACTATTTGGAAGAAAATCCAATGTTTTAATATAGAGCTGCCTGAGGGCAGCTTTTTTGTTGGTTATATTTTGGACCTGTATAGAATGCTGTCTGTTTTTAAGAATAAAACATTTCGTTCATCTTCATACTTAATAAGGGAGTTCGCTCCATAATTAATGACTGAAGGAGAGAGACTATGAAAGCAGCTGTAGTTAAGCAATTTAAAGAAAAACTGGAGATACAAGATGTGCCAAAACCAAAACCGGGACCAAAAGAAATACTGGTCCATATCCAAGCATGCGGCGTATGTCATACAGATTTGCATGCTGCTCACGGTGATTGGCCGGTAAAACCGAAGCTTCCTCTTATTCCGGGACATGAAGGTGTCGGAATAATAGAAGAAGTAGGAGAAGGAGTTACGCACTTGCAAGCAGGAGACCGGGTAGGAATTCCATGGCTGTATTCAGCGTGTGGTCATTGCGAGTATTGTTTAACAGGTCGGGAAACTCTTTGTTTGGATCAACACAACGCAGGATATTCTGTAGACGGCGGATATGCAGAATATTGCGTAGCAGCTGCCGATTATGTCGTGAAGATTCCGGAAAACCTGGGCTTTGTAGAGGCGGCACCTTTATTTTGCGCAGGTGTGACGACATATAAAGCATTAAAGGTATCGGAAGTAAAACCAGGTGAATGGGTAGCCATCTTTGGTATCGGAGGACTGGGGCATCTTGCTGTACAATATGCCAAAGCAATGGGCATGAATGTGGTGGCCATCGACACGTTTGATGACAAGCTGGAACTTGCGAAACAACTTGGTGCAGACAAGGTTGTAAATGCTGCAAAAGAAGATGCGGCAGCATGGATTCAAAAAGAGGTGGGCGGAGTGCATGGGGTTATTTGTACAGCAGTTGCTAAAAAGGCGTTTGACCAAGCCTATCGTTCCATTCGTCGCGGCGGCACTTGTGTCATGGTTGGGTTGCCTCCTGAATCAATGGATGTCCCGATTTTTGATACGGTTCTAAATGGAACAAAGGTTGTTGGGTCTATTGTGGGCACACGCAAAGATTTGCAAGAAACATTGCAGTTTGCAGCGGAAGGGAAAATAAAAACCATTATTGAAACACGTGCATTAGAGGAAATTAACGATATTTACGATGAAATGCTGAAAGGTAAAATTAACGGACGTATTGTAATTGACATGAGCAGATAAAAATGAAAGATTCAGGCTATAGAGGAACAGGGGATTAAATATTATCAATATACTTGAGAGAAGAGAATACATTTCTCTTCTCTTTATTGGTTTAATTCCATCGGTATTTTTAATACAACAAATTACAATTTATTGCTAATGGACATAGTTTGATACATGCTGAGATTTGGATAAACTAATTAAAAGGCTGGCTAAATTCATTTATGAATGCAGCACAATACCTGTAAAGTTTGCGAAAACATCCTAAAAAAAAAAGCCCGCAATCACGGGCTTTTCTTTTATATAATGAGAAACGGGGGATATTTTTATTGTTTTCAAAAACGTCTCATTTTATACTTGAAAAAACGAATTTTTTGGAGTGAATTGCATGGGACAGTTTTCTTTTACGAAAATGCACGGACTTGGGAATAACTATATTTATGTAAATATGTTTGAGGAGCAGCTGCCGGAGGAACGATTGGCGGAGCTTGCGCAAAAAGTATCAGACGTAAATACGGGTATCGGATCAGACGGAATGATTTTAATTTGTCCATCTGAACATGCGCCGGTGAAGATGCGCATTTTCAACAAGGATGGTTCAGAAGGCAAAAGCTGCGGCAACGGTCTTAGGTGTGTAGCAAAATACGCATACGAGCATAAACTTGTAGATGATACAGTTTTCCAAATCGATACATTGGCCGGGCTGGTAACGGCAGAAGTCACTGTGGAAGAAGGAAACGTAACATATGTTGCTATCGACATGGGACAGCCGCGTCTCGGACGAAGCGAAATTCCGATGCTTGGTAAAGAAACAGACGGATTCATTAAAGAATCATTCTTATATGAAAATAAGAAATACGAACTGACTGCCGTTTCTATGGGCAATCCGCATGCGGTCATTTTCGTAGATAAGATTGAAAATGCTCCGTTGACAACGCTCGGACCGACTCTTGAAAAGCATGAGTTGTTCCCGGAAGGTGTGAACGTGGAATTTATTGAAATAGTAAACGAAACAGAAATGAAATTTCGTGTGTGGGAGCGCGGATCCGGCATTACGCAAGCGTGCGGAACGGGGGCTTGCGCGGCAGTTGTAGCTGCGATTTTAAACGGGAAAATGAAAAAAGGAACTGAAGTGACGGTCCATCTGGCAGGCGGGGACTTATTTATCACCTGGACAGAAGAAGGAACGGTCATCATGAAAGGTCCTGCTGAGACGGTTTGTACAGGTGTGTATTACTGCTGAGGCGCTTAAATTGAGTAATGGGCAAGCATGCAGGTATAATAGAAACAGAAGAAAGGAGTGGATTGCATGATTACCGTAACAGAGCAAGCTGCTTATCAGATTAAAGATATGATGGAACAAGCAGGAGAAGGAGAGCAATATGTGCGCCTTGCGGTAAAAGGCGGAGGCTGCAGCGGCCTTTCCTACGGATTGGGCTTCGAGCAAGAAGTGAAAGAAAACGATGGAGTGCTGGATTTTTATGGCGTAAAATTCCTTATTGATAAACAAGATGCTCCCGTTTTAAAAGGAGTGAAAATTGATTACAAACAATCAATGCTTGGCGGAGGGTTTACCATTGATAACCCGAACGCCATCGCGACATGCGGCTGCGGTTCTTCCTTCCGTACCGCAACAAATGCCGGCACGCCGGAACAGTGTTAACATATGCGAAAAACAGAGCTTGGAGGGCAAAGCTCTGTTTTTTTATTGATTTGGTGCAGCATAGCTTAGAAAGTGTCGTATGAAATGCTTATTTTGGCGACAATCAACATAAAATAAAAGTGAGTAATCACTCATTTTTTATTTACTTTCAAACAAATCATCGTATAATTAAAAGTGAGTAATCACTCATTTTTCTTTCCAAAGGAGGTTTCTATATGGGTTCAGCAATTGAAGTAAAGCAAGTCAGCAAGAGCTTTGGCAAAAAAGAAGTGCTAAGCAATATCGATTTGACTGTGAAGCCCGGTGAAATATACGGACTCATTGGACCATCCGGTTCGGGTAAAACGACATTGGTTAAAATCATCGTCGGCATGGATAGCCCCTCCAAAGGGGACGTGGAAGTGCTGGGCGATAAGGTTCCGAACCTGAAGGTGCTGCAAAAAGTCGGATATATGGCGCAATCCGATGCGTTATATCCGGAATTGACAGGAGAAGAGAATTTGGCATTCTTCGCTTCCCTTTTTGGCTTAAAAAAAGGAGAGCAAAAACAGCGGATTGCCTATGCGGCTGACCTAGTGAATCTTACGTCCGACTTATCCAAAAAGGTGGCGGCTTATTCGGGCGGGATGAAACGAAGATTGTCTCTCGCAATCGCATTGATCCATGATCCGCAGCTGCTTGTATTAGATGAACCGACAGTGGGGATTGACCCTGAATTGAGGTTATCGATTTGGAACGAGTTATTCCGGTTAAGAACAGAAGGAAAAACCATTTTGGTTACCACGCATGTGATGGATGAAGCAGAAAAATGCGACCGCCTCGCTATGGTGAGAGAAGGGAAAATTTTAACGAGCGGTTCGCCGTCAGAGCTGAAACATCATTACGGTATCGGCAGCTTGGAGGAAGTATTCTTAAAGGCGGGAGGGAAACACTGATGAGAATCATCGCAGTAGTAAAACGCATTTTCCAACAAATGTTGCGTGATAAACGGACGCTTGCCCTGATGATGGTTGCGCCGCTTCTCATTTTAACACTTGTTCATTTTCTATTTACGAGCGATACAGCCGCCAATCCTCGGATAGGCGTTGTGAATGGGGATAACTCCTTAGTGGAACAATTAAAAGAAAAAGATCTCATTGTGAAACCATATGCAGAAGTAAAACATGCTAAGCAAACGATTGTGGATGATGATTTGGACGGCTTGCTGCAAGTGGAAGGGGACGAAATAAAACTGACGTTTACAAACTCCGATCCAACTGCAACAAAGGCTTTGCAAATGAAGGTACAACAGACTATCGCATCAGAAGCGGCAAAGAAGCAAGCAGCCAACATGATCAAGAACCAACAAGGTGCACAAAATAATGCAGCGTTGAATCCGCCGCAAGCAAAAGGGCCTAAAATCGATATTGCTTACGTATACGGTGACAAGGATACTTCCTTTTTTGATGTACTAAGTCCAATCTTGGTCGGGTTCTTTGTCTTTTTCTTCGTCTTTCTCATTTCAGGGATTGCGCTATTAAGAGAACGCACAACAGGCACTCTGGACCGATTGATGGCAACGCCGATACGCAGAAGGGAAATTGTGTATGGATATTTGCTGGGATACGGTTTGTTTGCGGTCATCCAAACGGTGATTGTCGTTCTTTATGCGGTAAATGTGTTGGATATCATGCTTGCAGGTTCCGTATGGAATGTCATTTTAATTAACCTGCTGCTGGCTCTTGTTGCATTATCACTCGGTATTTTGTTATCTGCATTTGCCAATTCGGAATTTCAAATGATGCAGTTCATTCCTATAGTCGTGATACCGCAGGTGTTTTTCGCAGGTATTTTTCCGGTCGAGGGCATGGCCGATTGGCTGCAAGGGATTGCGAAATTTATGCCGATGTACTACGGCGGGGATGCACTGCAAAGCGTAATGTATAAAGGGGTAGGCTTGAGCGACATTAGCGGGGATTTGCTTGTGCTATTGGGATTCGCTCTTCTCTTTATTGTTCTAAATGTATTTGCGTTGAAAAAGTATCGTAAAATATAATCATAGACTACAAATGAAGGTGATGAGAGTGCATTGTCAGCAAAAAGTATAATTGAATTGGCAGTAGCCCAAGCCAGCATCAATAAAAAGATGACCGATAAACAGAAAAAAATAGTAGAAACGGCCATTCAAATGTTTGCGGAAAAAGGCTATACAGCCACTTCCACAAGTGAAATCGCGAAAGCTGCCGGGGTAGCAGAAGGAACGATATTCCGTCATTTTGGCACGAAGGAAAATTTATTGCTTTCCGTTATCGTTCCATTTTTGATGGAGTCGGCACCCGTATTAGCTGACGAATTTATTGATGATGTGCTAAGCAAGCCATATGACAGCTTTGAGAGCTTTTTAACTGCAACCATCAAAAATCGGTTGGCTTTTCTGGAAGAGAATAAAGAAATATTTAAAATTTTAGTAGGGGAGCTGCTGCACCGGGATGATTTGCGCAGTCAGTTCATGCACATGTTTGAACAACGTGTGTCTAAATATTTGAATGCTGTTTTGGATCTCGGCAAACAGCGCGGAGAGTTGATCGATCTTCCGAATGCCGCACTTTTTCGCATGATAGGCACATCCATTTTCGGATATTTTATGGCCCGGTTTGCATTCTTTCCAAATATAAAATGGGACGATCCGATGGAAGTAGACAATATGGTCCGGTTTATCCTCCATGGCATTGGGAACCCTAAATAAAGCTTTTTAGTTAAGCGGGATAGAAGACCTCCTTTTTAAACGGGGGTCTAATTTTATTGTTATAAAATTTTTTAGTTTCCTGACTTATTTTTCTTTATCCTCGTTATTTATATAGCGAGGAGGAATGAACCATGTCTAAATTATACGAACAGATGAAGCAATATAGCCAATTCAAAACTAAGGAGGAGTTTAACGAATATAAGGCCCTTTTATATAAAGTGTACATAGATCATTTCAATAAAACGGATAAGCAGGTGATTGACGTCCTAAGTCAGTACGCCGTGAACAGTAAATTGGAAAGTATCGGCGTGGCTTGTCCGCTTATGGAGACGCTGGCGGAGAAGGTGCAAAAAAGCATGCGTACGGTAAGGAGATCTGTCGCAAAACTGGAGAAGCTGGGAATTTTGAAGCGGATTTTTATGAAGGAGCGTTGCAAACGAGGCGGGTATAGTGCCAGCTTGTATGTGTTTCAAAAAGATGACCGCATAGCTGACCGTATGAAGACGACCGCATGCAAGGAGCCGGAAATGTCAGAAACGACAAGGGAAAAAGCTGAAAAACGGCAGAAGGAAACGCTTTTCTTTTTTGAAGCTCCTATTAAAGAACAATCTTGTAAACTAACGTATAACGAGCTGATGGACGAAACATATGCTAGAAATGATATTCCAAAAGATTTTCTGCAAGCTGTACTGCCGATGACAAGAAGCCCAAAAACGATCAACTTTGCTTGGAGCAGAGTACAGTTAGCTCATCGTAAAAGCGGCTTATCCAATTACGGCATTTGGCTGGACAAGCTGATAAAAGAAACAGGTATATGGGAAGATATGATCCGACGCACAAAAAGTGCAGTGCGGGCTTACAAGTTGGAAGAGATTCGAAAGGATTTCGGGGCATTGCTGTATGGAACGATGTATGATTTATTCCTTGCGATTGCAGGGGATTTTGTAGCTTCGGTCAGACGAAATTCCGGCGTTGTTCTATATGACTGGATCAACGAGTAAAAAACGCACCCGATCGAGTGCGTTCTAGTCAAATGTTCGGACGGTCGGAACACGAAGGGCAACAAAAATGACAAACAGCATCACTGCCACTGCCCCGCTTTTCATGATGATGAGAATCGGAATCCCGGTTGTCAGAACAAGAGATGTCAGGGCATAGGAGATCGGAATGAGCCCCATGGAAGACAGCATCAATAAGCTCATCACCCGTCCCATCATATCTTCTTGTACTGTTGATTGAATAACAGCCATGAGCGGAATAGTGGCCATTGCCAACGTAACACCGAATACAGCACCTGCCGTTAAAGCATGCCATAGTTCATGGCTGAAGCTTAACAAGAAGAAGGAAATGCCCGATAAAAACAGCATGACAAGGCAAAACCAGCCTCTTCGTTTTCTGACATTTAAAATGCCGACCAACACAGCGCCGACAGCCATGCCGCCGCCGACGGACCCTTCAAGGTAGCTGAAATGCAATGAGTTGCCGTTTAAAACATTTTTAATAAAAATCGGAAATCCGATTTGCATCGGGCCGATAATGAACAGGTTTAAAAAGGCGCTGCAAATCAGCAAGGTTGTTAAAAACGGGGATTGCTTAACATACAAAATGCCTTCTTTAATGGAAGTGAGCATGCCCGGTTGATTTTGCTCTGATTTTTCTGAAGCGGTTGTTTGAATTTTTTGGACGAACATGGCAGCGAATATTAAAAAGACAATCGTCAAAGCAAATACGGTTTCATAGTTGCTGAACTTGATAATAATCCCGGCAAGCATCGGACCTAGAATCAATGACGACTGGTTTGTCATTTGCGTAATGGAGTTCGCTTGCGTAAGCTGATATTTTTCTACAAGTTCGGGCAAAATGGAGCCGTCCGCCGACCAGAAAAAGGCATCGGATATTCCAAAAAACAAGGCGAACAAAATAAAAGTATAGAGCGTAATATGTCCTGCCAGCAGCCAAATCAGAATGGATGTGACAAGAAGGACACGCAAAATATTAGAGTAAAACATGATGTTTTTCTTTGGAAACTTGTCCGCAAGAGCGCCGCCTAAAATCATAAACAACAGCCGCGGAACGCTGGATGCAATGAAGACAAGACCAAGCGAAGCTTCTAAATCAAGCTTTTTTACGATATACCACGTTTGCGAGAATGTAAAAAAGGCAAGTGCAAAGCTTGAGAACAGCGTAGCCGTCCATAAATACAAGAAATTGGTGTTGCGAAACAGCGACGTTCCGCCTTGTGCAATGGACAAAGCTTTGTTTTGTTGAGATTCTTCCATACTTAATCCTCTCTTAATGAAAGTCTGTTACCTATTCTTACTTATTGAATGCTTTCTATACGGATACTTATTAATTTTATTAAAAAACGAGCGGTTTGCCCAGCGTGTTTTTTTGTCCAAAAATAAAGAAAAAGAGCCGGGGATGACCGACTCTTTTTGGTTCTATAATAAAATGAACATTTACCTGGAATATTTGAATGATGTCCAGCATTTTCGGTTAGTTTCCACTAAAAAATAACCTTGAAAATGCTTTTTAGAACATGCTGGAGCTGTGCATAGGTTGAACTTTCGCTTTTGGATCCATGTAAGCTTTCGCGTTGTTAACTGCTGTCGGCGCTTCACCGAAGCCGCAAGCGATTAATTTTACTTTTCCTTCGTACGTACAAATATCCCCTGCAGCGTAAACGCCTGGGATGTTGGTTTCCATTTTGGAGTTTACGACGATGCTGTTTTTCTCGATTTCAAGCCCCCAATCTTTGATTGGGCCTAAAGAAGAAACGAAGCCGTAGTTTACGATAACATCGTCTACATCCAATACGATTTTTTCTTCTGTTTTCACATTTTGGATGACAACTTGTTCAATATTGTCGTTCCCGATAAGCTCTACGGGTACATAAGGTGTTTTTACGTCTACTTTAGAGTTCATTAAGTTTTCTACGCTGTGCTCATGAGCGCGGAATTTATCGCGGCGATGGATAATTGTCACTTGCTCTGCGATCGGCTCAAGCATAAGCGCCCAGTCTACTGCGGAGTCGCCGCCGCCGAATACTACAACCTTTTTACCCGCAAATTTGTTCATATCATCTACGAAGTAATGAAGGTTTTTCTTTTCGTATCTCACAGCGTCTTCAAGCTCTAAACGGCGCGGTTGGAATGCACCATTGCCGGCTGTGATGATAACTGTTTTAGAGTAATGAGTATCTTTATTTGTCACAAGCTTGAACACGCCGTCCTCTTGTTTTTCTAGCGTTTGAACGGCTTCTTCTAAACAGATAGTCGGTTCGAACTTTCTCATTTGCTCCTTTAAGTTATCGATAAGCTCTTGGGCGCGAATTTTCGGGAAGCCAGCCACATCGTAAATGTACTTTTCAGGATATAATGCTGACAGCTGACCGCCAAGCTGCGGCAAGCTCTCGATAATTTTTACGCTCGCTTGTCTCATTCCGCCGTAGAAAGCGGTAAATAAGCCTGTCGGCCCCCCGCCGATAATCGTAATATCATACACTTTTTGGTTCTCAGTCAAAGCCTATTCCCCCTAGTTGGTACGAATTTCAACTAACTATCAGTGAAGATGGAACTCCGCTGATAGAAGTTTCGTTTTCTCCATAAAAATGATACCACATTTCTTCAAAAAATACGCTAGGAAAAGAATAGAGAATATCCCTCTTTGTATATAATTGCTGAAAATACAAAAAATAAGATGAATCTTCTATTCAGTGGAGATGGATAGTTGAGCCAACTAAATTTTTTGTCGTTTGTCCGCTTCAAAAACTTTATTATCACAGAATACTGACAATTACAGATATGCTTGAAAAAAGAACAAAAAAGGACTAATATAGTGTAGGGATTATTTTAATTTTTTATGACAAATTTCTTACAATATTTTAAACTTTATCCCGATGCAAAGTCGAAATTTGGCAAATTATAGCTACACTCGTGATAAAGTGAACAATGTTTTATTCGGCAATATTTTTTATTCTTCCACTTACTATAATATAAAGAGGGTTGTGATTAGGGTGAGAAAGCCAAAAATTGTTATTCTTGGTGCTGGCTACGGTGGAATGATTACTACTGTACGTCTTCAAAAAATGTTATCCGTGAACGAAGCGGACATCACGTTAGTAAACAACAACAGCTATCATTATCAAGCAACTTGGCTGCATGAAAACGCAGCAGGAACATTGCATCATGACAAAACTCGCATCGAAATCCGCGATGTAATTGACTCCAGCAAAGTGAACTTCGTACAAGACACTGTAGTGGAAATCAAACCGCAAGAAAAGCGCGTTATCTTGGCAAACGGCGAGTTAGAGTATGATTACTTAGTAGTAGGCTTAGGTTTCGAATCTGAGACCTTCGGCATTAAAGGTTTGAAAGAACATGCATTCTCTATCGGAAACATCAATGCGGCCCGTCAAATCCGCGACCATATCGAGTACATGTTTTCGTTATATCCAACAGAAAGACGCGAAGAGCTATTAACAATCGTTGTCGGCGGTGCAGGATTTACAGGCATCGAGTTTGTTGGCGAGTTAGCGAACCGTGTTCCTGAATTATGCGCAGAGTACGATATCGATCGTGAAAAAGTACGCATCATCTGTGTGGAAGCTGCGCCAATGGTATTGCCTGGATTCGATCCGGAGCTAGTGGATTACGCAGTAAACCACTTACAAAAGAAAGGCGTAGAATTCCGCATCGGTACAGCAATTAAAGAATGTACAGAAGAAGGAATCATCGTAGCGAAAGATGATAAAGTAGAAGAAATTAAAGCAGCAACAGTGGTATGGGCTGCGGGCGTTCGCGGTAACTCACTTGTTGAGCAATCCGGCTTTGAAGCAATGCGCGGCCGCGTAAAAGTAGATGAGTTCTTACGCGCCCCTGGTCATGATGATGTGTTCATCGTAGGTGACGCAGCATTAATCTTCAACCCTGAAAACGATCGTCCATATCCGCCAACTGCACAAATCGCGATTCAAGAAGGCTACACTTGCGCGAAAAACCTTGCAGTTCTTGTTCGCGGCAAAGGCGAAATGGAAAAATTCGTGTTCGACAACAAAGGTACAGTTTGTTCTTTAGGCCACGACGACGCAATCGGCGTTGTATTCGGCAAAAAGCTGACTGGCTGGAAAGCTTCCTTCATGAAAAAAGTAATCGACAACCGTTACTTGTTCTTGCTTGGCGGACCGCTTTTAGTATTGAAAAAAGGCAAATTGAAAATGTTTTAATACAATCGGAGCAAAAACAGTTTAGGCTGTTTTTGCTCTTTTCTTTAGGCTTGATAGGGATTTGGCCGATATAATTGCAAAAATGGCCGAGTTCACGAACACAGCTTTCCTTTATGAAAAAGCAGGTGAGACGATGAGCAAAAGAGGAAACATATGGTTGGCTGTCAGCGGTTTGGTCATAACGGAAGACGGACGCTGGCTCGTAGTAAAGAAAAAGTACGGCGGTTTAAAAGGAAAATGGTCGCTTCCGGCGGGATTTGTCAATGCGAATGAAACCATCGACCAAGCGGTGCTGAGGGAAGTAAAAGAAGAAACTGGGATTGAAGCGGACATACTGAGAGTCATCGGCATTCGTTCCGGCGTCATTCGAAATGAAATAAGCGATAATATGATTATATTTTTATTAAAGCCAAAGCATGAAAACATCCTGCTTCAAGAGTTGGAGTTATCCGAAGGTGCGTTCCTGCATCCTGACGAGATTGTACATGACGAAGATGCATCGGTTTTGCTTCAATATTTACTGAAAGCGCTGCTGAAGCAGTCTTTACAAATGAAGACAGACGTAAATCCGGGAGATCATTTCGGCTACACCTCCTATCATTTATTTCTTCCATAAAGAAGAATTGACGATTTCCGACACGGTCTTGTACACTTAAAGGGAGTTCAAGTAGGGGGAAGAGAAATGAGTATACCGGTATTGTTGATTTCCATGATGTTGTTTTTAGTTCTGTTCTTCGGAATCGGATTTTTGTTAAATATGATTTTGCGTGCAACATGGGTAATGGTTGTGTTATATCCGGTTGTATGTGCTTTTATTATTGATAAAGTAAGCGTTACCGACTATTTTTTTGACACAAGCAAGGCGTTTGCATCCTTAAAGCACGGGTTGCTCAATCTTGGACAAGCGGACATGATTATTTTGACGACAGGATTGGTCGGGGCCATTTTATCCGGCGTTACCATAAAAATGCTTCGTCAAAGAGGATATCAAATGTTTTAAACTCCCGTTTTGCGGGAGTTTTTTTCTTTTGAAGTGACAGCATTGTTACAAGCGGCATGAGAATTCTTACATTATAAGCTGGAGGTTTTTTCTGTATTTTTGCTCTTATTTGCAGAAATTTAACTAAATTTAGTATGTTTTGAAGGGATTCCCTCTTTGTATCTCGAAATTTATTTTCTGAAAGTTCCGTCATATTGGCGAAACAAAATTTTAGGGGGGTACATATGGGAAAGAAGAGAAAATGTAAATCAAGTTATCTTATGGCATCACTGGTCATGAGTGGTCTAGTTGTGCTGACTTCATTCGGAGATACAATTGTTTCAAATGCTTCAGCAGCATACGCCGCGGAAATCCAGTCTAATTCGCTGCAAGATGCATTCATGGATGCGGCAAAAGAATTTAATGTTCCTGAAAGCATTCTGTTATCAGTCTCTTACAATGTGTCAAGATGGGAGTCCCACAATGGAAAACCAAGTACTTCAGGAGGCTATGGTCCGATGCACTTGACGGATTTGGATGTAAGCGATGATGGGAAAGGGGACGAGTATCAGCCGATTGTCACGCTTGACGAGAATTATATAGGCAATCATACGGTGGAAGCGGCTGCAAAGCTGTTAAACGTCGAACCTGATGTATTAAAGAAAGATCCGGTGCAAAATATTCGGGGGGCTGCGGCGCTTCTGGCGCAATACGCACGTGATACAACAGGCAAGGTACCTGCGAATGAACAAGATTGGTATGGTGCGGTTGTCAAATACAGCGGCTCTGGCGAAGAAGCTGTTGCTCAGGACTTCGCTGACCAAGTGTACAAGTCGATTAATGAAGGGGCCATTCATATAACTGCAGAGGGACAAAAAGTACAGTTGAAGCCGAAGCAAGTGCAGCCGAATTATGAAACTGCAAAACCGCTCAAGCTGCGTAGAACAAACCAAAATGGCGCCGATTGTCCGCGAAATCTATCTTGCAGCTTTATGCCGGCATTTTATGAGCAAAAGAGCGAAAATCCAGGAAACTACAGCAACTATGACGTGGCTGACCGGCCTAACTTCGGTCCGGACATTCGCTATATTGTTATTCATGACACGGAAGTCAGCTATGATGGAACAATCAAGCTGTTTGCGAATCCTTACTCTGCTTCCGCACAATATGTCATTCGCTCTTCTGACGGAGAGGTAGCACAAATGGTAGATAACAAAGATGTGGCTTGGCATGCGGGCAACTGGTACTTTAATATGCATTCTATTGGAATCGAGCACGAAGGATATGCAATGGAAGGGGCATCCTGGTACAGTGAACCGATGTATCGTGCTTCCGCAAAGCTTGTTCGTTACTTGGCGAAGAAATACGATATCCCTCTCGATCGTGCCCATATTATCGGACACGAGGAGGTTCCGGGATTATCTCCGACGCGTCAGACAGCTATGCATTCAGATCCGGGACCGTTTTGGGATTGGGAGCACTATGTGCAACTGTTGGGAGCGCCGATTACCCCTAAAGGCGGAAAAGATGAGATTATAACATTCAAACCTCACTTTGAAACGAACGAACAGGTCATTAGCGATGCGAATCCGACTGTCCAGTCTTCTAATTTCGTTTATTTGTACCAAGAGCCGAGCTTTGATGCACCGTTGTTTGACGAGCCTGCACTTCCGGGAGAAGGAAGCCGACAAGGATTGGATTGGGGCGACAAAGCAAAAGCGGGACAAACCTTCTATTTAGCTGAAAGCAAAGGAGATTGGGATGCTATCTGGTACGGAGGGAAAAAAGCTTGGTTTTATAATCCGAAAGATCGCTATACCGTTCGCAGTAAGGGGATGGTTATCACGCCAAAACAAGGAAAGAAAGAAATTCCGGTATACGGAGGAGCTTATCCGGAAGCTTCAGCATATCCAGAAGGTGTAACTCCAAGAGCTGTTACTCCGCTGCAATATACAATTCCGGAAGGACAGTTTTACGTAGCTGCCGAGAAGGTGAAGAGTGATTTCTATAATGCAACAGTTTACACGAAGGATCCATACGGTGTTCATAAGATGGTGTATGGAGAAGATGAGTATTATCGAATTCATTTTAATCATCGATATGCATTTGTTAAAGCATCCGATGTGAATGTAGTTTCACAAAAATAAATAAAATACGTTTCCTTGGGTGAATAGGTATCCGTTACAATTTTTCATTGTAAAAATACCAATCACTCAAGGTTTTTTTACATTTCATTAAAAATCTCATACACAAAATATATCTCTTAATCCCCTTATACGGATCGTATTTCCCCAGCAGGCGCATCCTATTTTTTTAGGAACTCTAAAAAATATTGAATTTCATATAAAATAAAATTTTATTACAATAACAAACAAAAACGCTTGCACATATAGACGTATAAAAATAAAACCTTTAAATAAAATATATGTATTCTAGACCAAGTAACAACAGGAATAGAATAACAGGAGGAGAAAAGATGAAAAAGCTCATCTCTTTCGATTTTTGAAAAAAATGGTAAAGTGTTAATGGTAGTAGTAACTGTCATGCCGGCTGTGGGATTGATGATCTCCCTCGGCAAGTTAATTACGATAATTAGCAGAGATGTCATAATTTGCGCAAGCGGTCGCAAGAATTATGGAAGATATCGATTGAGGTATCAGCATGTATTGTTCGTCACAGCAATCGGCGGTTCTTGGGCAAAGGAACGTGCGGGCGATTTGCAGCACTGGTCGCATTCATGTTAATCAACCGCATTACAGGCTCTATCTTTGGTGTAAGCGGAGATATGCTGGCTGATTCGAAAGCGACAGTAACTTCTATTTCCACTTAACGGAAGAAAGAAAAAAAGCGAAACTCTGGATAGTAAAGAGCTTCCTTCTTTTCATAAGTTTATAAGACATGTAGAGTTTTATGCAGCGTTATTGAAGTATCCTTTTCAAGTTTTGAAGATGGTAAATGTTTGAATAGGGGTATGTTTTTATACAGCGAAAAGCATATTATTTCTCCCCCTCTTTACGGTACCGGCCCCGCCTACGCCAAATACCTCGATAGCCACCCGTGCTATCCAACCCATAATCATCATAACAGAAAGCGCTTACAATGTAAAGAGGCACTATAATTCTGTTATAAAAATTTATAGGTTAAAATGTATAAAAATTCATTTAATTTTAGCGTGTTCATTATCGGGATTTATGGTTTTCTTGAACTGTCATGAAGTGTACTTGCGGTGGCTATGTAAATTTTATGCATTCTTGTTATATAAAATTGTAAATGTTTTGAGAAAGAAGGAACAGCACTGCTCGTCCAGAATGGTTCGCACAAAAAAAGTTCTTGCGCGGTTTGGAATAATGTGCTAAGTTTTTAGCATAATTAAATATTGCTAGTTTCTACTAGGGGAGCCCAATGAATTGGGCTGAGAGAAGAGTAGCCGCTCTTTGACCCTTTGAACCTGATCTGGATTATACCAGCGTAGGGAAGTAGTGAGGGAAAGACTATGTTTTTATATCTTTCTTTTCTGCCTATCCCATCGGGTTCTGTTACAGAGCCCGATTTTTTATTTGGTGTAGCTTCAGGTCAAATCCAAATTTTAAGGAGGAGACATTCCGTGACAAGAAACAAAGAAGTTTCTATTTCGTTGAAGAAGCAGTTTACCGGCAGCAAAAAAGTGTATGTGGAAGGAAAAAGACCGGACATTCGGGTTCCGATGAGGGAGATTCAATTAAGTCCCACTACGGGATCTTTCGGAACGGAGGAAAACAAGCCTGTTCGAGTGTATGACACAAGCGGTCCGTATACAGATCCTGAGCATGCGGTGGATATTCGGAAGGGACTGCCGGCGCTAAGACAAAAGTGGATTGCAGAAAGAGGAGATGTAGAAGAGTACGAAGGGCGGGAAATTAAGCCGGAAGATAACGGCTATTCATTGGGGGATCCAAGAGCAAAGCTTGATGTGTTCCCCCGTGCAAATAGAAAACCGTTACGTGCAAAGAAAGGAAAAATCGTAACGCAAATGCATTATGCAAAACAAGGAATCATTACGCCAGAGATGGAGTTCATTGCGATTCGGGAAAACATGGATCCCGAGTTTGTGAGAAAAGAAGTGGCAGCGGGCCGAGCCATTATTCCATCCAATATTAATCATCCGGAAAGCGAACCAATGATTATCGGGCGAAACTTTCATGTGAAAATTAACGCGAACATCGGGAACTCAGCCGTAAGTTCTTCGATTGAAGAAGAAGTGGAAAAGATGACGTGGGCAACCCGTTGGGGAGCTGATACGATTATGGATTTGTCCACTGGAAAGAATATACATACAACACGAGAATGGATTATTCGAAATTCTCCTGTTCCGGTTGGTACGGTCCCGATCTATCAAGCTCTTGAAAAGGTAAAGGGGATTGCTGAAAATTTAACATGGGAAGTGTATCGGGATACGTTAATCGAACAAGCCGAACAAGGAGTAGATTACTTTACCATTCATGCAGGAGTGCTGCTTCGTTACATTCCGCTGACTGCGAAGAGAATGACAGGAATTGTATCCCGCGGCGGTTCTATTATGGCGCAGTGGTGCTTGGCGCATCATCAAGAAAATTTCCTGTATACGCATTTTGAAGAGATTTGTGAGATTCTCAAAACCTATGATATTGCCGTATCGCTTGGAGACGGGCTGCGTCCCGGTTCCATTGCCGATGCCAATGATGAAGCGCAGTTTGCAGAACTGGAAACGCTCGGAGAACTGACAAAAATAGCATGGAAGCACGATGTACAAGTCATGATTGAGGGACCAGGTCACATCCCGATGCATTTAATTAAAGAAAATGTAGATAAACAGATGGAGATTTGCCAAGAAGCTCCTTTCTACACATTAGGTCCGCTGACGACGGATATTGCACCGGGGTATGATCATATTACTTCAGCAATTGGTGCGGCAATGATTGGCTGGTTCGGCACGGCCATGCTTTGTTATGTGACGCCGAAAGAACATCTAGGGTTACCGAATAAAGAGGATGTCCGCGAAGGTGTCATTGCCTATAAGATCGCGGCACATGCCGCGGATTTAGCTAAAGGTCATCCGGGAGCGCAGCAAAGAGATGATGCCCTTTCAAAGGCACGCTTCGAATTCCGTTGGAACGATCAATTCAATTTATCTCTAGATCCGGAACGAGCAAGAGAGTATCATGATGAAACGCTTCCGGCTGAAGGAGCCAAAACAGCTCATTTCTGCTCCATGTGCGGTCCAAAGTTCTGTTCGATGAGAATTTCCCAGGATATCCGGAATATGGCTCAAGCAGGAGAAATGAGTGTAGAAGAGGTCATCGATAAAGGGATGAAGGAGAAAGCAGAGGAGTTTGTCGCAAATGGATCCGAACTCTACAAATGAATGCAGAATATATCAACAAATCATTCTCATGTTGGTTAGAGAAGTCCAGGAATTAGAAGGGAAGCTAAAAAAGCTTCAATCTCAATGTCAGCACGTGTTTCTTGAAACCACTTCGCCTCATGCAAGAACCTGTCTGAAATGCTGTTACAGTGAAGACATTTACTATAGATTTTCATAAATATGGATTATACAAATACCCTTTCCATTCATAAATGGGAAGGGTGTTTCTTTTTTGTACAGTAAGATAACATAATGGATAATTGCATATGAGAAGAAGGGAGAAGCGCATGGATGAAGCAGTATTTGGCATTTGATATTGGCGGAACGCAGATTAAATATGGAGCAGTAAATGAAGCAGGGGAAGTCGTTGTAAATTTTACGACAGATACGGAAGCAAAAAAGGGCGGAAAGTACGTTATAGATAAAGTCATTGCATTGGCTGCAGATCTAATGCAAACGTACAAAGCAGAAGGAATCGGAATCAGCACATTGGGACTTGTCGATACCGAACAGGGGGTAATTCTTGGCGGCTGCGAAAATATTCCTGGTTACGAAGGAATGGAGGTCAAAAAAACTGTCAGCGATGCGCTGGGTATTCCAGTAGAACTGGAGAACGATGTGAATTGTGTTGGACTGGCGGAATTATGGCTCGGAGCAGGGAAAAATACAAAGAATTTTATCGCATTAACTGTGGGAACAGGCATAGGCGGGGCCATTGTTATGAACGGGGAGCTATATAGAGGACATGGGTTCAGTGCAGGTGAATGGGGCTATATGATGGTGGAAGGAAAGCCGTTTGAACATGTGGCTTCCATGACGGGACTTTGTCAGCTGGCGTCTCAATATAAACAAGAAAAAGAATGGAACGGAAAAGAAATATTTGACCTATATGACCAAAGAGATGAGGAAATCAAACCGGCAGTACAGACATTTTTTAAGCATTTAGCGATTGGAATCAGCAACTTGATCTACATATTCAATCCGGAAAAAGTCATTATCGGCGGCGGCATTACCGGACGGGGAGAGAAGTTTTTGCAAGAATTGAATGAGGAAATAGCAAAATATTTGCTGCCGGATTTTCAAAAACAAACAAACATTGTGCTTGCGGCTGCTTCTAACAGTGCGGGGATGATTGGGGCAGTGTATCATTTTATGCAAAGACAGCAAAAAGAGCTGTCCTAAAGATGTTGGGACCGCTCTTCAAAACTGCTGAATATGAGGGGATGTTGTTTTGCCGACATATACCCGCTGCGGCCAATAAAAACAAAGCTGAAACAGGATGATTGATGAAAATAGAATAGTCTCCATTTGAAATGGTTAAAGCACGCCGCATATTGTTTTCAATCATAGGTCCCAAAACCAGTCCCAACACAAGCGGAGCAATCGGATAGTCATGTTTGGAGAGGAAGTATCCCGCTACACCGCAAACAAGGAGCAATCCTAAGTCGAAAAGAGAAACTTGTACTGCATATACTCCGAAAACAGAAATAGCAATGATCATCGGGATCAAGTATTTTGGAGGCGTTTCAATGATTTTAGCAAATACTTTAACAAGCGACATGTTTAGAATCAGGAGCATTAAACTAAAACACATAAAGTTTATTACATGCATTTTGTTCATTTTGTTCACGAATGCATAATTCAAGGTCATCTTGGTCAACACTAATGATGAAGGAGTGTTGAAAACGAGAATGACCATTTTAAAACGATATTTCATCCGTATTGTAATGACAATATTATTTGGCATAGCTCTTCTTTCCACATTTCAAGCCGTTTCAGGTGTACAAGTTACTGATTTGCAGCATTGGTATAACAATAAAGGCTACAGACTATGGGAGCAAGTGAAGGAGCTGCCTGTTTTCAGCATGCATTCACATACAGGCATTCAAGTTGCACGGGCAGCAACCATGGAACAAAATAACGCAAGTGAAGTGCAAGCAAAACCGGCAACTACCTTAGAGGAAGCAATCGATTGGTCGCAATACCGATCGATTACCGTGACGGCAACCGGATATACGGCAGGGGCGGAATCGACAGGAAAGCATCCGACTCATCCGAGCTACGGCATTACGTATTCAGGAGTAAAAGTGAAACGGGACTTATATTCAACTATTGCAGCTGATTTAAAGGTGTTTCCGATCGGGACCATCTTATTTATTCCGGGATACGGATATGGAGTGGTGGCGGACAAAGGCGGCGCCATAAAAGGGAATGCCATTGATTTGTACTATGAAACAGTACGAGATGTATACCAGCAATGGGGAAAACGCCAGCTGCGAGTGTATATCGTAAAGACAGGGAACGGTACGCTGACCGAGCAAGAGCTGATGCAGCTGAATGAAAATGAGGCTATGCAAGTATTTCGTCAACAATACAGAAAGCAAAAATAAGGGCAGAACACATATAGTTCTGTCCTTTTTTTGGTATAATTAGATTGAATTTTCTTGAAAAAGGTGAGGAGATGGAAGATTATCCTTTGGAGTATTACGAGTTTTTCGTAAAGTTCAATGAAGGGGATTATTATACATGTCATGATTTGCTGGAGGATATGTGGCTCATTGAGAAGGACAACTACTTTTTAAAGGGACTTCTGCAGATGACGGTAGCGCTCTATCATTATGGATACGGCAATGTAAAAGGGGCACGCTTAATGATGGGAGCCGCTCATCGCTATCTGCAGCCGTACCGTCCAAAGCATTGGTCATTGGATTTAGAGCATATATACACCTTCATTGAAACGTGTTTATCTCTCATTCCAAAAGATAAGGACCGTGTCTCTTTTGAACAAGTAAACGAATTACCTTCGCTGCCCCGGCTGTATTTGTATATGGAAGAAGTATAAATTATCGCAAATATCTTAAAACGGGACTATAATGGAAGAGAAACCATTTGGAGGTGGAATTGTATGTTTCAAGTAAAGCAGCAAACAGAAAATCAAGCGCACGAAGCTCTGATTATCGGCTTATTTGACGGAGAACACCGCAGTGAAGCATTCCGCGAAATTAACGACGCTTTAGAAGGACAATTGCAAGCATTGCTTGATGAAGGCGATGTGTCTTCTAAAAAGAAAAGCATTTCGAAAGTACATAGCTTAGGAAAAACAAATGTAAAACGTTATTATTTTGTCGGTCTTGGCAAACAAGAGAGCTGCTCAACGGAAGTGATGCGCCAATCCTTTGGCAAGCTGTTCAAAACGTTAAAGGGGTCAAAAGTCACAAATGCGGCTGTGTTACTAGATTCTTTTGTAACAGATAAAATTGATGCATTGGATGCGGCTCATTTATTTGCAGAAACGTTCGCGCTTGGAACGTACGAGTTAGAAACGTATAAAACGAACAAAAAAGAAGAACGAAAAGAGTTAGAAGGTATCACCGTCATCAGCAAAGAAGACAGTGAAGAGCTGCAAGCCGCATTAACTGTGGGATACGTGCATGGACGCGCTACAAACTCTGCGCGTACGCTGGTGAACTTGCCGCCGAACAAGCTAACGGCAACAGACCTTGCAAACTATGCAGTACAATTAGCGGAAAAGTACGACATGGATTATAAAGTATTGGATAAAGAAGAAATGCAAGAGCTTGGCATGGGTGCGTTGTTGGCTGTAAACCAAGGCTCAGCTGAACCGCCAAAAATGATTGCTTTGTTATATCAAGGAAAAGAAGAATGGACAGATGTCATCGGCTTTGTCGGCAAGGGTATTACGTATGATACAGGCGGTTACTCTCTTAAACCGCGTGAAAGCATGGTCGGCATGAAAACAGACATGGGCGGCGCGGCAGCTGTTCTTGGCGCGATGGAAATTATCGGGGAGCTGAAGCCGGAGCAAAACGTAGTGGCAGTTATCCCGGCAACGGATAATATGATCAGCGGCACAGCATTCAAGCCAGATGATGTGATCACTTCCATGAGCGGAAAAACAATTGAAGTATTGAACACGGATGCGGAAGGCCGCCTTGCGTTAGCTGACGGTATTACATATGCGAAAAAGCTTGGCGCCAACTACTTGGTAGACGTAGCGACTCTTACCGGTGGTGTAATCGTGGCGCTTGGAAACCATACAACAGGTGCGATGACGAACAACGAAGAATTTTACGAAAAAGTATTAGAAGCGGCAATGGAAACGGACGAACCGATTTGGAGATTGCCAATTTTTGAGCGCGACAAAGAGCGCGTACGCAACAGCAAATTCGCTGATTTAAACAACTCTCCGGGACGTGATGGCCATGCGATTATGGCAGGTACATTCCTTGGCGAGTTTGCGGAGGATACTCCTTGGGTGCATCTGGATATTGCCGGTACGGCTACTTCCAATGGTGCTCATGATTTAGGTCCTGCCGGCGGTACTGGTGTCATGGTTCGTACATTGGCGACGCTTGTGGAGCGCTTTGGCGAGAAAGAAGAATAGAATGAAAAAAGGGGGATGAATTAAAATCCTCCTTTTGTTGTAAAGAGATTTTGACCTGCCGCGCAATTGTACGTCGGTTTGGTGCAATGATTTTGAATTTCGTGCAATTGTACGTCGATTTGGTGCAATGATTTTGAATTTCGCGCAATTGTATGTCGGTTTGGTGCAATTATTATCATTCACGTGCAATTCAATTTATGGAATTAACCGATCACAGTCCCTCGGAAACGCACTGGCTTCACGAACATTCGTCAGATTCAAAAAATTTATGGACCAATCGTTCTAAGCCAACAGCAAAGCCGTACAAGTAATAACAAGACTGGTTTTAAGCAAGATTGAACAAGCAATTAACGGCATTCCACAATTCCGGCTAAACATAATGATAAAATGTGATTCTTCATATATGAGCCTCTTTTTGAGAATTATACCAAAAGCGAATTCGTAAATCATTTACAATTCGATAGAGGATAGATGAGGAAAAATATAGAAATAGTATATAAGAACAAAGGGGTGTGGGAGTGGAATTGAATCAGTTTATGCAAGCCATTATGGAGGGGAAAATGGAGCAAGTCGAAGCGTTTCTTAAGGAGCAGCCGAGTGCGGTCAATCCGCATAGTGCGGATGGATGGACACTGCGGCATTTTTCGGGCAGAAAGAGATTGCGGAGGTGTTGCTGCGGTACGGTGCTGATCCATCCATACGAAAAGAAGATGGCAAAACGGCATTGGACCTTGCGGTGGAAAAGGAACATACGGCTGTTGCAAAGCTGCTTCAAAAGTACACAAAAAAGGTTCAATCATAGGGGGAACTCAATTGCGTAAAAAGGCTGCTGCTCTTTTAGGTCTTACATTTTTGTTTTTCGCAAGTGCCTGTCAAAGTACAGAAACAAAGACGGCCGCAAAAACGGCTGTAGCGACGCCGGAGGAAACCGCTGCGCAACAGGAAAAGCAAAGCGGCAAGCTGTTCGTACCTGCTCATTTTACTATCACCAAGTTTTCAACGGAATACCTAAAAGGTGACAATACCTTCCGTTTGAATTTGAAGTATAAATTGTCGAAGGATTTATATGAAACGTTATCCGGCAGCCAGACATATTATGCTATCTTAGAATTGCAGTACGTTTCAGATGAGAATGGAATGCCTGAGATTACGAAGCTTGTACCTATGCCGAAAGCCAAAGGCAATCGTTTGGATTATAGTATGCAATTTGAGTATAAGCCGGCCGAGAAAGTTGAAGGTAAAATAGAAGGGCCGTTTATCTTGCGAATTTTGGACAAGAATCAAGAAACGTTGGCGATCATCAACGATGTGGAAGAATTAGTGAATAAGGAGATGTAAAAAAACCATGGACGAAGTGTCCATGGTTTTCATATTAAGCAGCACGATTGCGTGCTTGGTGTAAGCTTGAGCGTGTGATTGCGCGATATAGGCGAGGGGCAAGGACTGCTTCCAAAATCGTAAACGCCAAATCTTTTACGGCAAACCACATCATGACTTTCCATGCGGCGATGTAACTCATGTTGCCGCCGATCCAATTGTTTACCGCAAAGTACATGTAATGTGTTCCGATAAGATAATTCAGTACAATACCTGTAAGAGCCGCTATCAAGAATGTACCGAACGTTGGATTTTCCTTTTGCTCCACAATTTTACCGGCAACGTAAGCTACAACGATAAAGGACAGCAAAAATCCGCCCGTCGGTCCCATGATGACACCGATACCGCTTTTAAACTGTGCAAAAACAGGCAATCCCATTAATCCGGCCAATGTATAAACAATCATAGATAATGCCCCGAGACGGCTTCCTAATAAGAGTCCTGCTAGAATGGAGAAAAACGGCTGCATGGAAAGCGGAATGCCTGCCACTTGTAAAAACGGCGCCCAAGATGTGATATTGGCTCCCACGGCCATAAGCGCTACGAACATTGCTGCTACTGTCAAGTCCAGCGTGCGTAATCTGGATGTACGCATATTTTTGTTAACCCCCTTGTTGTTTTCGGTTAACAATATCGTAACGAAAACTACTATCAATTGTCAATTAAATTCTGACGATATTTTGGTTTCATTTCTTCTTTTAACAGTGTATACGGAATGCGGAATTGCGAAATGCCGCTGGAATATGGAGCGATAGAGTATAATGGGAAATATACAATTAGATGCTCCGGCTCTAAGAAAAATGTAAATTCGTTCGTTTTGTTCACTTGCTCCACTGCATCAGGAAAATAGTTATCTTTATCTTGTTCAATTTGTCTCGCAATTTCCACACGGATAATATCTTTATAGTTGCTGTCCTTTTTAAATAAATCGTCGAGCATCAATTCTTTGGCAAGCGAGGTGTCAAACGTATTTGCTTTCCATTCGTACATGCCGTGCGCGCCGCCTGTGTATTGATAGTAATTTACATAAAGGCTAAGCAGAGGGCTTTTATTATATGTGATTTTATAATCTGCGTTCGCAATGTACGGGTGAACTGTCCAGCCATTTTGTGTTGCTGATTCATAGTATTTTTTTGCTTCTTTATTCAATTTATTTTTAAATGTCATAATGCGAGTTTTATAATAAGCATTGAGCTTTTTTTGGAAGTCTTGGTTTGTCAGTCCTTTAAAAACGGGGATGTTCAGTTGATATTCAAAGTAATCGGCTTTTCCTTGTTTCGTTTCCGTTTCAACTGTCGCTATTTCTCTTGGAGCAGTTTGTGTTGCGGCAGGAAAAGCAAATACATACTTTGGTACGAGTGCTGTACAAAAGTAAACAGCCATGACGATATATAATAATTTTTTCATTACTGCAGCCTCCTTCGTTGTCTCTATTGCTATTATTGATAAAAATAGACAAATTCATACAATCTATAGAAATGAAGGAAGCGAGACAAAAACATAGAAATAGTATAAGAGAAAGGGGAGAGAAAGATGGCAAAAACAATGATGGAAGCGTTAGGGATGGAAATAGTGGAGCTTTCGCCGGACAAAGTAGTAGCGACTATGCCGGTACACGGCAGCACGCACCAGCCGTTCGGATACTTGCACGGAGGGGCATCTGTAGCGCTGGCGGAAACGGTAGCAAGCATGGGTACATATAATTTAATTGATCAAGATAATGAAGCATGCTTTGGTCTGGAGATTAATGCAAATCATCTTCGTTCGAAGCGGGACGGCATTGTGACGGCAGTAGGAACACCGCTTCATACAGGAAAAAGCACAATGGTCTGGGATATTAAAATTACAGATGAAGAAGGACAGCTCATTTGTATTTCCAGATGCACTGTTGCGGTAAAGAAAAAACGGGAGAAATAAGGGACAGGCTCTTTGCCAAACAAGCAGAGAGCCTGTCCTATTACTTAGTCGCTAGGAAATAATTATGGCAAGGAATTCAGGCGATGTTAGCGGAATAGCTATCTTATCAAATATAATTTTGAGTAGGTGAAATGCTATGATGCTAATAAGAATTCTAGTGACAATTGGTATAGTTTGCATTTTCATTTTAGGTATCCAATATAGGGTACTTATTGTTTTTATCTAGCGATGGAAAGCACAAGAATGTTTTAAAGAAAAATTATCGTTGGTGTGGGTTAATTGGTATTATTTGTTTCGGTATATCAGCTCTTATTTATACTGTCTAAAAGTAGGAGAGCATTTGCGGTCTATTTTTTATGAACTCAGTTTGAGTGCATATGGTTCAATATTGAAGGTTTTTCTCTTATCAAGACATTAACTTTTAACAGAGCTGTTGAATTGAGGTTTTCATTTACCTTTTAGGCTCAAAGTGCTTCCATAAGGCCTTTTCTGATGTAGTAATAGCGGAAGCGCCTGCTGCTATAGCTTGTTCTACCTCTTCTGCAGTTTCAATAAGGCCCCCTGTAAAAATTTCTTTATTCGTTCTTTCCTTCACCTCTTTAATGACCCTGGGCATAAGTCCCGGAAGAATCTCGATATAATCCGGTTGTGTACGTTCGGTTAACGTGTAGCTTTTTTGCAAAGAGCTGGAATCCAGCAAGAACACACGCTGCATTGCTTTTACGCCTTTTTGCTTCGCTTTTAAGATCACGCTGCCTTTGATTGAAATGACACCGTAAGGTCTTAGCTCCTGACAGATATACTCTGTTGCATATTCGTCGCTTTTTAGTCCTTGAACTAAATCCATATGCAAAAACATTTTTTTATTATATTGTTCTGCCAATCGATATACCGCTTTTAATCTGGACATATGAATGTCTAAAAATACTCCATATTCATAGTTGCTTTCGAGCATTTTTTCGAAATCCTCTATTTTTCGAATCGCCGGTAGTATTTTTTGTCCGAAAAAACTCATAAAATTCATTCCTTTCTCTTCAAAATTTGATTTAAAAAAAGAGAAACCATAAAAAGGGACATAGGTCCTTTGCCTGGTTTCTCCGATTCTCTACTTGAATATCAACTTGCTTTCATAACTAACATGAAAATATTTATTAGTCTATTGCACAATTTATGTAGAAAAGTTCCTTGAGATTAATATTCATAGTAAAGAAGGAGGTGCCTGATGGTTTTCTTTCGCCGCTTGCTCCATACTGTGCAACATCTCAACAGTTGGATTATTTTCGGATTAACCATCTTGTTTGTGTTTATAAGCGCCATGATTGTTCATATTGTGGAACGTGAAACGTTTCTCACCTTGTTTGACGGTGTATGGTGGACTATGACGACCATGACAACGGTAGGATACGGAGACTTTTTTCCAAAATCAGTAGAAGGACGAATGTGGGGCATGGTTGTGTTCATTGTAGGGGTTTCGTTACTTGGCATTGTATTGGCCAAAGTAACGAATGTATTTACAAGCTACTATATGTTAAAGGAGGGGGGACAATTGAAGTTCAACGGAAAAGGACACATTATCGTTGTCGGGCACTCTCAAAAAGCGATGTATGCCATCGAGCAAATTTTATCCTCGCAAACAAAACAAGAAATTGTTCTCATTGATGAGGCGGAAAAATCCCCAATCTCTCATTCGCATGTTCACTATATCCGTGAAAATCCCGCAGCAAAAAATGGACTCGATGAAGCTTTAAACAAAGCAAACGTTCAGCATGCAACGTCTGCCATTATATTCGCTGATGAAGAGGTATCCAGCCCTTTGCTCGCAGATGGAAAAACGCTGCTCATTACCTCGTTTTTAGAAGCAAAAGCCCCTCATATTACAACCATCGTAGAAATTCAAAATGCAGCGTTTAAAGATGCTTTCAGGCAATGTAAAGTCGATCAGTTTTTATTGCCGAATGAGATGATTGCGGATATGGCTGTGCAACGGGCGCTGCAAACGGAATAATGTACAATAGAAAAGTTAAGAGGTAAGACGGTATTCCCACAACGTGCGACGCTGTGGGTGGGTTTTTAGACGAATACTTTGAAGCATATCTTATGTTTGGCGCAATTGTCCGTGGACTTGGTGCAATTATTCTCGATTTGGTGCAATTGTCCGTGGATTTGGTTCAATTTTCCATAGATTTGGTGCAATTGTCCATAGATTTAGCGCAATTATTCTAGATTTAGCGCAATTATTCTAGATTTGGCGCAATTCTATGTAGTTTTAGCGCAATTATTATCCATGTTTTGGGATTTAGCTAGAAATTACTCCGAGATGTACATGGAAAATCCGTGGATGTGCTGAAACCTGCGAAAAACTGCGCACAGGGGGACCTATGTGCAGTAGATTTTTGCAACTGAGCTGTAAAAATGTTGAACTGCATATATGCTTCATGTGCAATCCGCTTCGGCATGCAATCAATTTCTTGCTTAAGGGCATATCTTTTTTCCATGACGGTGATGAAGACTTTTCGCTCGTCTTCTTTGTAACAAGTGTATATGGAAAAGCAAGCTGGTTCTCTGACTTCAATTATTGTATAGCCTTCATGAAAAAAACTCCCGCCATGTGACGGGAGTTCAGGGAAAATTAAAATTGGATTTTGCTTTCCAAGAAGCTGCGAAGCTCGCTGATCGGCATACGAACTTGCTCCATTGTGTCGCGGTCGCGCACTGTTACTTGATTGTCTTCTAGTGAATCGAAGTCGAACGTGATACAGAACGGCGTACCGATTTCGTCTTGACGGCGATAACGTTTACCGATGGAGCCCGTTTCGTCAAAATCCACCATGAAGTGCTTGGAAAGCTCAGCGTATACTTGGCTTGCACCTTCAGATAACTTTTTGGATAACGGAAGAACCGCTGCTTTGAACGGTGCAAGAGCAGGGTGGAAGCGAAGCACTGTACGCGTTTCATTTTCTAATTGCTCTTCTTCGTATGCATCGCATAAGAACGCTAATGTTACACGGTCCGCACCAAGAGACGGCTCGATGCAGTATGGTACGTAGCGCTCGTTCGTTTGCGGATCTACGTAGTTGAAATCTTCGTTAGAATGCTCCATATGACGTTTTAAGTCAAAGTCAGTACGGTCCGCGATACCCCAAAGCTCGCCCCAGCCGAACGGGAATTTGAACTCGATATCGGTAGTTGCGTTACTGTAGTGGGACAATTCTTCTTCGCCATGGTCGCGAAGGCGTATGCTGTCTTCCTTCATGCCTAAAGCCAGCAGCCAGTTTTTGCAGTAGTCACGCCAGTATATGAACCACTCCATGTCTTCCCCAGGCTTACAGAAGAATTCTAATTCCATTTGCTCGAATTCACGAGTGCGGAATGTGAAGTTGCCCGGTGTAATTTCGTTACGGAAGCTCTTGCCGATTTGGCCGATACCGAACGGAAGCTTTTTACGCATAGAGCGCTGCACGTTTTTGAAGTTTACGAAAATACCTTGTGCCGTTTCCGGACGAAGATAAATTTCGTTTGAGCTGGATTGTGTAACGCCTTGATGTGTTTTGAACATTAAGTTGAACTGGCGGATTTCCGTGAAATCAGCGCTGCCGCAATCCGGACATTTGATGTCGTGCTCTTGAATTAAAGATGCCATTTGGTCGAAGGAAAGACCGTCAACAACCATTTCAATGCCTTTTGCTTCTAACGCATTTTCAATCAATTTGTCGGCGCGATGGCGTGCTTTACAGTTTTTGCAGTCGATCATCGGATCGTTGAAGTTGCCGACGTGACCGGAAGCTACCCATGTTTGCGGGTTCATTAAAATCGCTGCATCCAAACCTACGTTGTACGGAGATTCTTGGATGAACTTTTTCCACCAAGCCTTTTTTACGTTATTTTTTAATTCGATGCCAAGAGGACCGTAATCCCAAGTATTGGCAAGGCCGCCATAAATTTCAGAACCCGGAAATACGAAGCCGCGGTGCTTCGCCAAGTTTACGATTTGCTCCATTGAAGCCATTTTGTGTTCCTCCTTTAATTTTAAAGAAATAAAAAAACGCTCATCCCTTAGACCGAAGTCTAGGGACGAGCGTATGCTCGCGGTTCCACCCTAGTTGATGCGGCAAAGCGCACCCACCTTAAAACATGTATTGCTCGAGACTGCCGTTTCCTCGCATTTTCAGGCTTTCACCATCCCTGAATCGCTGGCTACTGCAAGTACTTATTTGTCTGTCATCGCTACCATATGAAAATTGATGTCCATATTCTATCATGTCTTTTCGAAAATCACAATAGAAGGAAAAGAGTTGCATATAGTATATGAATGGTTTTAGAGTATGTACCTATTCAGTATGACCCGGCTGTAAATATTTTATCCCGTTTTTGTGAAATGTCAGTGGGGTCTTACTTTAAGTGCTTTAATCCTTCTCTTTTGCTTAAAGGTGCCAGCGTATGTGTTTCAACAAACTGGAGCACGGCTTCAGGGGCTGTTTTTGCATACTCGCGCAGCGCCCACCCGATTGCTTTTTGGATGAAAAATTCCTTGGAGCGGCTCAGCTGTTCCATAAGGGAAAAGAGAAGTTTTGGATCGGTTTTGTCTTTATATTTCAGCTGGAATAAAATCGAAATTCGCTGCAGCCACATGTTGCCGGAAGCCATCCATTTTGGGATGTACGTATCAATTAGGGATGGATGAGCTGCGAAAAGGACGCCCACTAAGCGGGTAGCGAGGTAGTCCACTGTGTCCCACCATGACTTTGTTGTAATCATATATTCGAGCAGGGGGACAATGGATTCATCTGCTTTTTTAATGGACTTTTCCAGCAAGCCTAAAGCAATGTAATGATATTCCCGTTCCGGCAAGCTCCAAAGCTCCCGTACAATGATTTCTATGTCGTCGCTCTTTGGTTTTCCGTGTTCTTTTAAAAATTCACGAAGCAGCTTTGTGCGGTCCGGTGCTTGGATGCCGAGAAACGGAAACAGGTTTTTCATATACTTGGCCATCGGCTCAGCTTTTTCCAGATTGCGGTGCGCTTCAAAGTGAGACTGCAATGCTTGTACATAGGGGTGCATAGAAATCCTCCTTTTATTGTCATTTCCTCCCATTATACAGCATTTCCAAGATGCATCATTTGCTGAAATTTTTTGTGTTAAGAAATTTCTTCGCTGCATATTCATTAAATATGCAAATAAGAGAATGGGGGTAGGAAGCCGGGCTGACATGATATTCACTTCTTAAGAGGAGGCTTTCATATGAGTGATCAAGCGGCAGTAGAAAGCTTGTTGGCTTTAAGCGCCGGAGTATTGGTGGTTGTGATTGTTTGGGGTATCATTGCCTATCTTTTAACTGCCTCTGCGTTGTATACCATGGCGAAGAATCAAGGGTTGGAAGATGCGTTTTTTGCTTTTATTCCGATATTAAACTATAAAACATGGGGCGATCTGTTAGAAGAAAAAGCACCGGATTTTTTACGGCCGCAAACAGGCTGGAAGCTGGTGGGAGTGGCAGTTGGATTGTTCATCTTAAATCTGATTCCGTTTTTGAATTTTATCGCTTTCATTGTTGGCGTTGTTTTGGGAGTATGGATGTTGTACGCTTTATTGAATCGATATACGACGAATGCAGGAGTTTGGACTGTTGTTCATATTATAACGGGTTGTATCGCTTTTCCGATTCACATATTTCTCATTCGGAAAAATCAGCCGAGATAGTAAGAGGGTACAAAAAAAGGAAGGGGCCAACCCCTTCCTTTTTATATTGGCTATGTTAATCTTTATTGTTGATTTATAAAGAGATAAAAGACCTTCGATTGGGAAGGTCTTTTTTTAAAAAAGTAGTTAGTAGATGTAATCAATTATTGTTTGATAGCCAAAGGGTAAAACAGAAGCAACTATTAGACCTATTACAATTGAAGAAGTAGTAAAAATGATGAATTTCCGATGGGATATTTCATTCCGCTTATAAGCGATTATGAATACCTTCATCATAGAATAGACAGTAATAAATATTATTATAGCTGAAAAGACACTTGCTAAAATTACCTCCATTGTGTACCTCCTTTCTTAAAAATCCTTTAACTAAATTTTACCACTTAATTATTTGAGTAGATATTAAGATTGTAATTATTTTGTTAGTTGAATTTTATCTTTCTTATGCTTTTATTTGTATGAAAAGTTGTTAATAAAGAACTTTCCAAAATCATCCTTTTAACTGTTTCATTATCACTTCGATGATTCACTATATCTAAGAATTGAAACCAACTTAAATAATGGTCGAGGTATTTTGTCGCCACACCATTAAATCTTTGCATCCAACCTTTCAAACGGCTGTGATAATTATTAACATTTTGAATATGATACAATCCCTTTACTCGCTTTGTCCCGTCTGATTTGAAACGGTAGTGTTCTAAACCTTTACTTTTGGCATAGGCAGAGAAAGCCCTCCAAGCATCGGTACATAGAGTGTTGTCTGATGACAATTTGGAGCCAATTGCCTTATCTAATTGAGTTTTTACGATTCGACTTCTTCCAAGCACACCTGAATAAGTAGCTTTTTGTCGGTCTCTTGCAATTAAAACACATACCTGTTCGTGACTAATTCCACGACATTTTGAAGAACCTCCACGTTTGCGAGGTTTACGCCCTTCAATATTTCTTTTACCTTTTTCGGAGTACAAAAAATAAGTTTCATCCATTTCTATTATCCCTGAAAATGCTTCAAAATCCATTTGTTTTAAAGCAGATAAAACTTTATGTCTCCAATAGAATAAGGTGACGTAATGGATACCACCAATGAGTTCGGCTGATTTACGAAGGGAATAACCTTCCAACATACATATAATAAAATCTAACCATTTGTCGGGCTTATTAGTACGGTAAAGAGGTGTTGAGGTTACATCTGTATAAGTTTTTCGGCAATCTTTACAACGGTATCGCTGACGTTCAACATCTTTAAGACCGAGTTTTACCATATACTTTCCGAAACGCACAACTTGCTTAGAACCGCAGTGAATACAAGTAAAGCCATCTTTATTTTTACGTTCAGTTACTTCTTGGAATAAAGGTTCACTGACTGAAAATGACGCAAGTGAATTGATAAAAAATTCTTTCAATCGATGTTGTTCAGCCGAATTCAATTTTTTAATCTCTGCTATCAATTCTCTTAACGTCATAACAAACAATCCAAACAGATGTTCTATATCATATTATAGAACATCTGTTTGTTTCAATCAAATATCAACAGAGATATTTAACATAGCCTTTATATTAAGTAACGTAAACGAATATAAGCGTAATCAGCAGCGATACAATCGTAATCGGTAAGCAGGGCTTTAAGAACCGCATATAGCTGAATTCGTGGCCTTTACGGATGCCCGCGATGAGAGTATCGTTTCCGCCGATATTAGAAAAAATGACTTCTGACATCAAGTACGGTACAGCATTGGCGCTGAGAATGCGAGTTGCTTCGTGCAATGACCACAGACTCTTCCGTATTTGCAGTGTGTGCTTGTGTTGAAAAATAAAGTCAAGGGAATCGGTAACGGTTGCAATTGTATGATTATGCAGAGGATTCGACAATACGCTCCCATTATAAAAGAGCAGGGGGAAATATGGGAATTAAAACAAGGTCTATATGTTCAGACCTGCTGCCTGACAGCAGAATAAGAAATATTTTTTGTTTTTTGCTCTTGTCATTCTTGTTTTATGCAAATATTTGTCTAGCAATCACATATACATAAGATACATAACAACGTATAGCTTACAGGAGTTTGCATACGGCAACGGGTCCGTCGCGCGAAAGTTTATGCAAAAGTAAAATCAAAACCGTTCATGTCAGCCTCTCATGTTATAATCATTATACAAAAGACGGAACGAAAACTAATTAAGGGACGGGATTGCATGAATGAACATCAATTTTTATTTTTAGATTTTGAGTTTACCATGCCGGAAAATAAGTATAAGCCAGCGGGATTTTATCAAGAAATCATTGAGGTTGGAATCGTATCTGTCGTGAACGAAACGATCTATGACACATTTTCTTCGTATGTGAAGCCGGGAAAGTTTCCAAAGCTGACAGAACGGTGCAAAAGCTTTCTTCATATTTCTCAAGAAGAGATTGATGCGGGTATTTCATTCAAGGAGCTTGTGACCTATTTAGCTCAATATGATGAGCTGTATCCGAGTACGGTTGTAACATGGGGCAATATGGATACGAAAGTGCTGCGGCAAAATTGCGAAATGGCCAATCTCCCTTATCCGTTTAAGGGGAAGCAGCGGGATTTGTCACTTGAGTATAAGCGTTTTTTTGGCGATCGAAATCAGACGGGGTTATGGAAAGCGATTGAAGCGTACGGAAAGGCGGGAACGGGGAAACACCACCGTGCTTTGGATGATGCGTTAACTACGTATAACATTTTCAAATTGGTGGAAAAGGATAAGCAATATTTAGTGAAGCCGGCACCGACAAAGATCGGGGACTTGGTTGATTTTTCTAAGTTAATGAAAAAAGTGAGCGCGCACTAAAAGGCCAAATTACTCGCATCTAAGTAATTTGGCCTTTGCTTTTACAGCTTATAATCCAGTTTTAAGCTTTCAAGGTTTTGCAAACACTTTTTTGCCCAAGGTGATCCGTCTTCCTGCAGTTCCTTCATTTGTTTTTCAAGAGCTGCTTGCAAGGAAGCCTTGTATTCAGGAATCTCGCCGTCATAAGGCTTTACCATCTGCATAGGGATGTTGGTTTGTTCGCGGTAAGCCAGCGCGCGCCGTTCATGAAACATCGGCACGTCAGCTTCTTTTGGATTATGTAAATCGCCTTGCATTGGATGCTTTAGAACGGCAAGCACTTTTACTAAATAATGCTGCGGACGAATGTTTGTGATTTGGCCAATGTATTTTCCAGTTTTGTAAATGCCGGTTACAATATCTCCCACTTGTAATTGTCCCATATAGTTCCCTCCTTTTTTCCATCGTACGCAAATATGCCTCTAAAAGTCAAAAGTACAGTCTGTTCCAATCTTCCATAAGGCAAGTCTCCATTTTTATTAGTAATTGTTTGTGACATTCTTTATAATGAAGATAGTATGACCGTTCGTATGAAGGAAAGGGTGTGAAAGACTATGATGCCGTTTTTATATTTTCCCGAAGATAAAACAGAGTATATCCCGGCAGCCATTACCTGCATTTTGTTTATCATTGGCGCATTGTTGACATGGCGTGCATTCATGAGAGCTTCCAAACGGGAAATGAAGCAGTTTGAAGAAATGGAAAAGCGCATTCACGAAATTAACGGAACTGCAAAAAAGAGTACGGATGCATCTAAGTAGGGCTTGCTTGAGAGCGAGCTCTTTTTATTTTTGCTTCTCATTGTTCGTAGATTTTGTGTTTAAAATTCCAGCCGCTCAAGCAGCGAACGCAGCCACTTCGCACGATTTCAACCGAATCTATCGTTCATTCAAGCAAATTCGTGATTAAATCAGCCAAATCCTCATTTACTGTGCTGGAAAACAGCCTCGCTGCATCGGCGAATTCCAACATGTTTACTATGACAAAAAAGGGACAACCTAATAGTTGACTTTAGTGTTGGAGGTTTCAGTTTATGAGAAAACAGATGGCAAGTTTGATTTTCTTGTGTTTGATCGCAGCCGGTTGTCACCAAGGAAATCCGAAAAAAATGGAAGTCAAAATGCGCAATGCAGATGGAGACGAAATTGGAACGGCTAACGTAGAACAAGCTCCGCAAGGGCTGAAAATAAAAGTAAAAGTAGAAGGTTTGGAACCGGGTCCGCACGGGTTTCATATTCATGAAGTGGGGGTATGCAAAGGACCAAATTTCATTTCCGCAGGCAAGCATTTTAACCCTGATGATAAAGAACACGGTTTGTTGAATCCGAAAGGGGCTGAAAATGGTGATTTGCCGAATTTAATTGTAGATTACCAAGGAAAAGCGGATGCGGAAATATCAGCTCCCAATGCGGTGCTCAAGGAAGGAAAAACATCGTTGTGGCGCAAAGATGGGGCTTCCCTTATTATTACGGAAAAACCGGATGACGGTATGTCCCAGCCTTCTGGCAACTCAGGCAAACGCATTGCTTGCGGGGTGATTGTTAAGAAGTCCACAAAAAATAAAACAAAGTAAGGCGTGAGAGAAATCTCACGCTTATTTTACGGAAGTTAAACACCCGACTGCATATCGTAAATGGTCAAGAGCGAGTTGCAGCGTTTCTCTCGGACTGCCGATATTGATGCGAATAAAGCCTCCGCTGCCTTGTCCAAATTTTCGCCCGGTTCCAACAATATATCATGCCCATAAGTGGAACTAAAAACATGGTGTTTGTCTATATTATTCAGCGAATTCCATATATAAGAACAGGAACCTATTAATAGAATTTTTTGTAATCTATTAAGAACAAATCGGCTTTCATATCGACTATTATGTGCTATGATAAGAGTAACAAACTCTGCAAAAATAAGGAGACTTTTTATGGACAGTGCGTACGTGAGAATGGTTGAACTCGTAAAAGAATGGGATCCGCTTGGATTCGGTCCGGATTTTTATGAGACGGAAGCATCCGATGTGGTGAACGTTGTCAGTGCGTTTGATGACGCAGATTACATTGCAAAAAAAATCCAAAACATTTATTTAGTATCTTTTGAAGAACAGCTTCCGATTGAAAAATGCAAAATGCTAGCTCATCAGCTTTTGGAGCTGAAAGAGGAAGGAAGCTGTGAGCTGTAAAAGGAGAGAGGATGGATAACCTCTCTCCTTTTACGCTTCGGCAAATTCCATGATGTTTTCAAAAATATGCTGCGGTCGTTCCTCCGGCAGCAGGTGCCCCGTATGACGATAGGAAATGAAAGTGGCGTTTGGCAGGTCTTGATGGAGACGCTTGCCTATATCAATCGGCACTACGCGGTCTTCTTCACCCCAAATAAGGAGAGATGGTGTTTTAATTTGCCGAAGGTCAGTGGAAGGGAGATCACCTTCCCGATCGCGTATCATGCGTGTTAAGGCTTGGAAAATGCGCTCATCGTAAAACGGCTGTGCATAGCCTTCCATCATTTCATCGTCAATCAAGGAATGATCATGAACGACATTTAAAAGATTATCCCGTATCCCTTTTCGTGTAATCCAATTTTTTACATATAAATGGAAGAAAGGTAAATAAGAAGAGTAAATAAGCGGAAAATTTGCTCTGGATAAATAGCCGGAGCTGCAGAGCAAAACCATCTTGTCAATCAAGTCTTGTCTTAATTTGTTGACGTACAGCGAAATTTGTCCGCCCATGGAATGGCCGATAAGCACCACGTTGGAAAGCTGCAGATGCTCAATGAGATCAATGACGATGCTGGCAAAGTTGCGGTAAGAATGAATAAAGCGCGTTGTTTTTTCGCTTTTGCCAAACGGGGGCAAATCTAGTGCCACAACGGTGCAATGCTTGGATAAAAGCGGAATTAAATGACGATAGCTGAACGTGGAAGAAAGAAACCCGTGAATTAACACGAATGTTGGCTTTTTTTTACTCATCTCATAGTTATGCAGCTCGTAATGGACAGTAATGTCATGTGTAGTAAAAGTGAAGTGAGAAGGGTTTGTCTTTGCAGTCATAGTCGTCACTCCATCAGTTTTTTTCATATATTGTCCATTTTGATTGTGAATATGCTTGGAGGAATAAGTTACCGAAACAGGGGAGTTTTGCTGAATGAAAAAGGCTGCTGACGACACATCAGCAGCCAAAAGCGCTATTTCAGTTCTTTTACAATATTAGGCGGCACTTCGCCTTGCAATCCTTTTACCAGGTTTTCCGCCGCAGTCATTGCCATGTTCACGCGCGTTTTTAATGTCGCCGATCCGATATGCGGAAGGGTGACGACATTTTGTAACCCAAGAAGCAGGTTATCCTTTTGGATAGGCTCCTGTGTGAACGTATCAATTCCTGCGCCATAAATTTTTCCCTCTTGCAGTGCCTCAATCAGCGCTTCTTCATCTACAGTTTGTCCGCGGGAAGCGTTAATGAAAATTGCAGTTTGTTTCATCAAATCGAACTCGCGGCGGCCAATCAGATGATATGTTTCGTCTGTAAGAGGCGTCATCAGCACAATAAAATCTGAAGCCTGCAGCAATTCGTCCAGCGAACAATACTTCGCTCCGAATCGTTCTTCAGCTTCTTGTTTACGGTTGCGATTATAATACAAGACGTTCATATCAAAGCCAAACTTCGCTCGTTTCGCTACTGCTTCGCCGATGCGTCCCATTCCGATGATGCCGACTGTTGCATGATGTACGTCCAAGCCGAAATGTTCACGACCAATTTCTTTTTCCCAATGCCCTGCTTTTACGTAGGCATCAAGCTCACAAATACGCCGGGATACAGATAACATCAATCCAAAAATTAAATCTGCTACGGTATCGTCGAGTACATATGGAGTGTTTGTCCCGATTACATTACGTGCCTTCATGGCTTCTATATCAAAGTTGTCGTATCCGACGGAAATATTGCTGACCACTTTTAAATGAGGAGCATGCGCTAACAGTTCCTCATCTATTTTTGCGCCAAAATTCAATAATCCATGTTTATCTTTTATTTTTTTTAACAAAACTTCGCGTGGAATTTTTCCTTGTCCATCCCATTTTTCGTATTCAAAATGCTCTCCTATGTATTGCTCGACATGTTTTGGTATGCGCTCTGAAATATAGACCTTTTTTTTCATATGTCTCCCTCCTATACCCATATTGTCCCATAAGAAAAGAGAGGGTTCAAATAATAAAAAATGAAAATAAGATATTTTCAAATAATTCAATCGCTTGTATACTTGGAAAAATGAGGGCTATTTTATGGAAGTCTTCATAAGTTAAAAAGTAGCTTTTCATTCTTAATAATAAGGAGTTTGAAAACGATGACGGAAAAAGAACTGGAGCTGCTCGAATGTTTAGAGAGAAACAGCCGCTTGCCGGTGGACACCCTGGCTAAAATGCTGGATTTGAGCGTAGAAGAAGTACAGGCGATGATCCGAAAGCTGGAACAAGAAAAGATTATTGTAGACTATGTCACGCTTGTGGACTGGGCAAAAGTAAAGGAGCAAGAAGGATTAACGGCGATGATTGATGTGAAGGTGACGCCGAAGCGCGGGGTCGGCTTTGATGAAATCGCTGAAAAAATTTACCGTTATCCGGAAGTGAAATCAGTGTATTTAATGTCCGGTGCTTATGACTTGTCAATTGTGGTAGAAGGAAGAACGATGTCGCAAGTCGCTTCTTTTGTCGCGCAAAAGCTGTCTACATTGGATTCTGTGATATCTACAACTACTCATTTTATTTTAAAGAAATATAAGCATGACGGGATTATTTACGATCAAAATGATGATGATAAACGAATTGTGGTGACACCATGAAGTTTGTATTATCTGAAACTGCAACCTCATTACAGCCGTCCGGCATCCGCCGTTTCTTCGATTTAGCGGCAAGCATGGAAGGTGTTATTTCTCTTGGAGTAGGAGAGCCTGATTTTGTCACTCCGTGGAATGTGCGGGAAGCGTGCATTCGTTCACTGGAAGAAGGTTATACGGCTTATACTGCAAATGCAGGTTTGCTGGAGCTGAGAAAAGAAGTGTCCGGCTACTTTAGCCGCAAATTCGAATTGCAATACAATCCGGAGTCCGAAATTTTAATTACAGTAGGAGCCAGCCAAGCGCTGGATGTAGCCTTCCGGACGATTTTAAATCCAGGAGATGAAGTGCTCATTATTGAGCCGAGCTTCGTATCTTATGCACCGCTTGTTGCATTGGCAGGCGGCGTTCCTGTTGCAGTGCAAACGTCACCGGAAACCGGGTTTAAGCTGCAGCCGGAAGAGTTAGAGGAAGCGATTACACCTCGCACGAAAGCGATGCTGCTTTGTTCACCGAACAATCCAACGGGAACGTTGTTAAATAAGCAAGAACTGGAGCGAATCGCTCAAATTGTAGAGAAGTATAACTTGATTGTGCTGTCAGATGAAATTTATGCCGAGCTTGTATATGACGAAACGTACACAAGTTTTGCAAGCATAAGTAATATGCGTGAGCATACGATCTTGATTTCCGGATTTTCAAAAGGATTTGCGATGACAGGATGGCGCCTGGGCATTGTGGCAGCTCCTGAATTTTTTTTGCAGCCGATGCTGAAGCTGCATCAGTACACGATGATGTGTGCGCCGACGATGTCACAGTTCGCCGCAATTGAGGCGCTGCGCCACGGAGAACGGGATGTCGTGGATATGAGAAAAAGCTATAAGCAGCGCAGAAACTTCATTACAAAATCCTTTAACGAAATCGGATTGCCGTGCCATGTGCCGGGAGGAGCGTTCTATGCCTTCCCGTCCATTCAATCTACGGGACTGTCATCGGAAGAGTTTGCCGAGCAGCTGTTATTGCAAGAGAGAGTCGCAGTCGTGCCGGGCGGCGTATTTGGAAAGAGCGGGGAAGGCTATATTCGCTGTTCTTACGCCACTTCCATGGAGCAGCTCATGGAAGCGATGAAGCGCATTGAGCGATTTGTCTCTGGATTAAAGTAAAATAAAACGTCCCGCATGATTCTGCGGGGCGTCTTGTTGTTTATGTATGCATACATAAGGAATTCAAGCGATTTTATGAAGAATCGCACTGTTGATTAGAATATGGACCGGCCCAATGAATAAAAAAGGACAAAACATTTAGTTTTGTCCAAAAAAGGGGGGAATACTAGAAAGCCATGTGTTAGTATTCTATCCCCTTATTTCAAAAATATACATAATACAGGAAAATTTTTCTTTTCATATAAGTCTTTTGCTGCTTTCATCGGACATAAAATGTCTTTTTGAATCGGACCTCGAGACGTGGTATAATTTACTAATATTAGAAAAAGGCCAACATATATATGGGAGTGTTTCTATGTCTGACAAATATCATAGAGGAACGATTGTGAAAGGAAAAGTGACGGGCATTCAAGGATACGGAGCTTTCGTGGCACTGGATGAGTCCACACAAGGATTGGTGCACATTTCAGAAATTACGAACGGATATGTAAAGGATATTCATGATTTTTTGAAGGTGGGAGAGGAAGTAGAAGTGAAAGTGCTTTCAGTGGATGAAGGCTCAGGGAAAATAAGTCTCTCCTTAAAAGCGACAAAGGACGAACCGGCAGTAAAGCGTGAAAAAAAGCAAACAGCTATGAGAGTGCCGAAGCCTGCATCTGACGGATTCAACACGCTGCAAAAAAAATTAGAGGAATGGATTGCACAATCGCAAGGCCGTGAAAATACAGCAAAGTAAAAGAGAAGGCGCCGCCTTCTCTTTTTCGTTTACAAATAATGTGCAAAGTTGAGATCAAACGGCTGCTTTAACAGCCGTTTACTTGAAAATATGCTATAGCACGTTATCGAGCGTGCTTTGTTTCCGGATGAGTGCCAAGCTCTTCAGAAGGCTTGAATAATAAACCAAGGTTAATAAGGCCGCAAAGACCTACTATTCCATAAACAATTCTTGAAAGTGCCGCATCTTGTCCGCCAAAGATGGCAGCCACTAAATCAAATTGGAAGAAACCAATTAGTCCCCAGTTTAATGCACCGATTATAGTAAACACTAACGCGATACGTTGTAAAGTGCTCATTATAGGATTTCCCTCCTTACATGAATGCTTCGTTTATAGAATGGATTGAATGTAAACTTATTATGCAAATTTTTTTTGAAAACGGAAGATTTTTGGTATGTTAAGATTATAGGTCCGAAGAAGGAGTGAATTTGATGCAAAATTTCACGTTTTATAATCCGACGAAATTGATTTTCGGAAGAGATCAATTAGAACAGCTAAAAACGGAAGTTCCAAAATACGGAACGAAGGTGCTGCTCGTATATGGCGGCGGCAGCATTAAGAAAAACGGCATTTATGATAATGTGATGTCCATTCTAAAAGATTTGAATGCAGAAGTGTCTGAACTGAGCGGTGTCGAACCGAACCCGCGACTGTCTACCGTTAAGAAAGGTATTGCTATCTGTAAAGAAAACGGCATTGAGTTTTTATTGGCAGTTGGAGGCGGCAGCGTAATCGACTGCACGAAGGCAATTGCTGCAGGAGCAAAATATGACGGAGATGTATGGGACTTTATGACGCGCAAAGCGGTAGCGCAAGAAGCCCTTCCATTCGGAACAGTGTTAACATTGGCGGCGACAGGCTCTGAAATGAATGCAGGCTCCGTTATTACAAACTGGGAAACGAAAGAAAAGTACGGCTGGAGAAGCCCGGTTACGTTCCCGAAATTCTCCATTTTAGATCCGGTCCACACGTTTACGGTTCCGCGCGATCAAACGATTTACGGCGTGGTGGACATCATGTCTCATGTATTAGAGTCTTATTTTCATCAAGGCACAAATACACCGCTGCAAGACCGCTACTGTGAATCCTTGTTAAAAACAGTGATTGAAACAGCGCCGAAGCTGGTAAATGATTTAGAGAACTATGAATACCGTGAAACGATTTTATACTGCGGCACAATGGCGTTAAACGGTATTTTAAGCATGGGAGTTCAAGGCGACTGGGCGACTCATAATATTGAACATGCCGTTTCAGCTGTATACGATATCCCGCATGGCGGCGGATTGGCTATTCTCTTCCCGAACTGGATGAAGCATGTGCTAGATGAAAATGTGGCGCGCTTCAAGCAATTTGCCGTTCGTGTCTTTGATGTAGAAACGGAAGGAAAAACTGAACGCGAGATTGCTTTAGAGGGAATTGAAGCGCTTCGCAGCTTCTGGAATTCCATTGGTGCACCGTCTCGTTTAGCAGATTACAACATCGGCGATGAGAAGCTGGAAGTTATGGCTGACAAAGCAGTGGTGTACGGTCCGTTCGGTCACTTCAAAAAATTAGATAAAGAAGATGTGCTTGCGATTTACAAAGCATCTCTATAAAAAGAGGAGTCAATGCATGTGCATTGGCTCTTTTTTTAAATGTTTTGTTAAAATTTATAAAATTACTTAATTTGGTTACGCTTACAATTAGCGGCCTTCTTGATTTACAAGCTCGGTTTCGTTAAAGTGAATACAGTACAAGCAAATTTGACCTAAATGGAGGGGAAAAGATGAGTACACATGTAACGTTTGACTATTCAAAAGCTTTATCTTTCATCGGCGAGCATGAACTTACATACTTACGCGATGCTGTTAAAGTATCTCATCACGTCATTCATGAGAAGACAGGAGCAGGCAGCGACTTTTTAGGATGGGTTGAGCTTCCGAACGATTATGATAAAGAAGAGTTTGCCCGCATTCAAAAATGCGCAGAAAAAATTAAATCTGACTCCGATATTTTACTTGTAATCGGAATTGGCGGCTCTTACTTAGGAGCACGTGCTGCGATTGAAATGCTAAACCATTCCTTTTACAATATGCTGTCTAAAGAGCAACGTAAAACTCCGCAAGTGCTGTTTGTCGGACAAAATATCAGCTCTACATACATGAAAGATTTATTGGACGTGTTAGAAGGCAAAGACTTTTCAATCAACGTCATTTCTAAATCCGGTACAACAACAGAACCTGCGCTTGCTTTCCGCATTTTCCGCAAGGTATTGGAAGACAAGTATGGAAAAGAAGAAGCGAAAAAGCGCATTTATGCAACAACAGACAAAGCGCGCGGAGCTTTAAAAACATTTGCAGATGAAGAAGGATATGAAACATTTGTCATTCCGGACGATGTCGGAGGACGCTTCTCTGTATTAACAGCGGTAGGATTGCTTCCAATTGCAGTAAGCGGCTTGAACATCGAAGACATGATGAAGGGTGCTCAGCAAGCATACCAAGATTTCAGCAAATCTGAATTGGAAGAAAACCCTGCTTACCAATATGCGGCAGTTCGTAACGTCCTTTACAACAAAGGAAAAACAATTGAAATGCTGGTAAACTATGAGCCTGCATTGCAATATTTTGCGGAATGGTGGAAGCAATTGTTCGGCGAGAGTGAAGGAAAAGATCAAAAAGGCATTTATCCTTCTTCCGCAAACTTCTCAACAGATTTGCACTCATTAGGACAATACGTTCAGGAAGGCCGCCGCGACTTGTTTGAAACGGTATTAAATTTAGAGAAGCCTCGTCATGAAATCGAAATCCAAGCGGAAGAAACAGACTTAGACGGTCTGAACTACTTAGCAGGAAAAACAGTCGATTTCGTAAATAAAAAAGCATTCGAAGGTACGTTATTAGCTCACACTGATGGCGGAGTGCCTAACTTAATCGTGAACATTCCAGAGTTAAATGAGTATACATTCGGCTATCTTGTGTATTTCTTTGAAAAAGCTTGCGCGATGAGCGGCTACTTGCTTGGAGTAAATCCATTTGACCAACCGGGCGTAGAAGCATACAAGAAAAATATGTTTGCGCTTCTTGGCAAGCCGGGCTTTGAAGAATTGAAAGCACAATTAGAAGAACGTTTAAAATAAAGCAAAAAAGACTTTGGCCTCGGCTAAAGTCTTTTTTTAAAGGGGAAGAAAGCATGAAATAAAAAATCGTTTCATACTTTCTTATCCCCCTTAAGGGTACGAGGAGCACTACATCGCACGCAGAAAAAACAAGTCTGACCAAGAGGAACTAAGGCTGGCACCTGTACAGGCGCCAGCCAAGTTTTCTTTATTAAAAATACATTTATAGGGAAAGCTACATCATAGGAACCCTCAATAGAAAGGAAGAAGCAAATGATACCCATCAAATCCAAAATCGAAGGAGAAACATTTCAGCTTTATAAGTTGGAGCAGCTGCTCAAACCGCTTGGATATGTAATCGGCGGCAACTGGGACTATGATAAAGGAACATTCGATTATAAAATTGATACGGAAAACGGCTATCAGTTTTTGCGTGTTCCTTTCGAAGCTGTATTTGGTCAGCTCGATGCAAAAGGGACCGTCGTCAGAATCGGAACCCCGTACGTATTATCCCATGAATACCAAGAAAATCTCGACGATAATGTGAATACTTTGGCTGCGGGTCTTACATCTTTCGACCAGTTTTCTGAGCCGAAAAATCCGGATGCAAAAGTTGCACAAAAATATGTGGATATCGGAGAAGCGCTAGTACGAGAGCTGGAAGATACCCTTCTTACCTCTTAAGAACAATGAGTTTGTCTGATTTTGTTACAACAAATGGATGAGGAGGGTTAATAAAATCTTGCCCCTCCCGTTTGACTCCAAGCACGATCATATCTTGCTCGAGCAAATGTTGATTACACTCCCTGAAAGTCCTCCCATCCAACTCCTGTACCACATCCGACAGTTGAATTTTCGTAGTGTTCAATTGATTGCATATCTCCAGAAATATCTTCGAAATCGATGGAAATAACATGGATGTCGTTAACACATAGCTGCTCAATTTATTTGCCTGTACTACTTCATCTGCTCCTGCTCGTCTTGCATTTTCAATTTGCTCCGATGTTACCATTTCGACAATGCAATATAAATCCGGATTCATCCCTTTTGCAGTTAATATCGTCAAAATGGAATGCGTATCCGCAGCATGTTCACTTTTTTCTTGATCGGCTGTAATTAAGATGGTATGCGCCTGGGAAACATTTGCTTTTTGCAGGGTTTCATCCTCATACGGACAGCCTTTGACAAAAGGAAGAGAATAGAATTCTCTAGGAACGTTAGGCAACGTCTCATCTACCAAGACTATTTTTTTATGCGGATCCAGCTTTTGCATCTGCAAAATAATGTTTTTGGTCCGCTCATTCCAGCCTACTATAATAATGTGATTTTTATACGAGAGAGTATTTTCGCCTTTTACTCTGGCGTATTGCTGGTTAATCAGCTCCGTAGCAAAAGACACCATATAATATGCGCCTAGACCTGTTCCTGCCAATATAAGGACTATAGCGAATATTCTTCCGATGAGACTGCTTGGAACGTAGTCTCCATAGCCGACGGTAAAGATAGTAACAACGGCCCACCAAATTCCATCGAAAAAAGTGGGGAATATTTTAGGCTCAATGTAGTGCATAATAATGCCGCAAATAAGAATGATGCTCCCCATTATAAAAATGATTCGAAGCAGAATGGAGCTTCGAAATACATCGGTGAATGTAGTGTTGGAATTCAAAGATTTCCCTCCTGCCTACTTTTGGCTATCTGTTATTGTTGCCATTTTTAGATGAGCAAAAACACAGGAGAAAAATAAAAACTCATAAGCTTTCTACTTCTGTTCCCCTGACGTTTGTAATCTTTTGAACGGCGTAATAAATATCGGTTGTATGAAGCTTCTGGTTTACGGACAGCTTCATCTGTATAAAATGCTCTCCGCCCTCCAATGTTTTAATTTTCATGTTTTTTACACGAATGTCCATGCTTTTAATTTCATCAATAACCTTTAGTATGTTTTCCATATCATCAATGACAAGCTTTAACCCAATATCCCGCTGTCGCAGCGATTTCGGTCCAAAGAGACCAAGTGCTAATGGAATGAGCTCCACGCTGACAATTAAAAAGACCATGCCGGCTATGGCTTCGACATAAAAATTGGCCCCTACTGCTATTCCGATTCCGGAGGCTCCCCAAATCATAGCTGCAGTTGTTAGACCGGCGATGCTGTCATTGCCTCTTCGTAAAATTACTCCTGCTCCCAAAAAACCGATGCCGGAAATGATTTGTGCGGCGAGACGCATAGGATCGGTGCGAATTTTAGTGTCATCAGGGAATACATAGGCAGATTCAATAGAAACAATGGTAAGAAGACAGCTGATGATGGAAATAACTAAACATGTTTTTAGTCCGAGCGGTTTTCGTTTTAATTCTCTTTCTAAACCGATAATTAATCCTAATACAGCGGAAAGTCCGAGCTTCATGAGAACGTCTGCATAATTCATTTGCCATCCCTCCAAACACTAGTATTCCAAAAGGTCGTATTACTAAGTATATGGGGAAGAAAAATAGATAGTATTTCCAAATGAAATTTATTAAAAAAGAGGGTTGCGTTTTAAAAATGGGCATGATATATTAATGTTCGTCGGTTCGACAGCAACGAAAAAGAAATCAAAATGGCAGTTGACATCGAATTGATGAAATGATATATTAAAAAAGTCGCTTTGAGCGACAACGTAGTTCTTTGAAAACTGAACAAAACATGAAACAACGTCAATGTTTTATATGAGCAAGTCAAACACTTTTATGGAGAGTTTGATCCTGGCTCAGGACGAACGCTGGCGGCGTGCCTAATAC
>JBHGXS010000047.1:0-151903 GCA_041920565.1 Bacillus sp. (in: firmicutes)
AAATTTACTCAAGAAAACAGCAAGAAAAAAGATAGAACTTCCTAAAGTCGAAAAGGTACCAGAAATCCAAACAGAAATAAGATCATTAAGTTATTATAGCTATCTATTGCATTGAATGGAGTGGCTGGGATGAAAAACGAACAAAATGAACGATTGACGAAAATCTTAAAAGATTTGCATCTAAAAGAGATCAGTGAGATTTATGAAGCAGAGGCTGAGAAAGCAGCAAAAACAAAACTAAGTTATGTGGGATATTTATCGAAATTAATGGAAGCCGAAATACTCTCTAAAACGGATCGCTCCATCAATCGAAAGATTTCGTTAGCTAGGTTCCCTAAAGTATCGACGTTAGAAGAGTTTGATTTCGCCTTTCAACCATCTATCAACGATACGTACATTAGAGAACTAGCTAACTTAGGTTTCCTAGAGAAGAAAGAAAATATTATCTTAATGGGACCGCCAGGTGTGGGGAAAACACACTTGGCCATCGCCCTAGGAATCAAAGCGTGTATTGCCAAATATCGTGTGGCCTTTTATTCAGCGAAAGAGATGATGGATTTACTCTATTCCTCTCTTATTGAAAATACGTTAACAGAGAAAATTGAATCTCTGGCACGTATTCACCTTTTAGTGATCGATGAACTTGGTTACATGCCGATTGACAAAGAAAAAGCAAATTTGTTTTTTCAATTAATCAGCCGGCGTTATGAAACAGGATCCATTATTTTAACGACCAATATGCCGTTTGACCAATGGGATCAAGTATTTGGAGATCACATTATTTCATCAGCCATTCTGGATCGTTTAGCTCACCACTGTCACATCTTTAATATTAACGGAAATAGTTATCGAATGAAAGAAAGATTATCTAAGATTGAGGCTTAAGGGTGGGTCAAAATTCAGTGCAAAAGGTGGGTCAATTTTAGTTGACAATCTACACTCTTATTTCTTATAAAAACAGGCAACCGTTTGGCTGCCTGTTTCATTTATATGAAAAAAAGAGTGAAAGTAGAAGCTTTTTTACAAAAGGAAAAGAATCCCTGAACTATCAGGGATTCTAATTAGTATTAAATAAAAAACGACAGCTTCATGCTGCCGTTTTTGGGGTTTAGTGACCTTCCACACCAGGAACCATAAGGAAAGTTGTATAGTATGTAAAGCCGATAAAGAATATGGTTAAATAAGCGCCAAAGATATAAATGTACATACGTTCTGTTAATTTTAAATACCCTAATAAAACAAAAAAGCCTGTTTGACCGAAGAATAATAGCGCAGTAGTATGCATGTGCCCTAGGTAGAACATCACGGCGAAAATACCTGTCCAGAAGCCTAGCACGCGAAACATACGATCCATAATTTCCCCTCCCCTTTGGACGTATTCTCTATTCTCATATATTATAAATTAATTTTCTTGCTATTGTAAACATTTACACGAAGAAAACTTGGCTGCTATAGAAAACGGTTATCTCATTAGTATGAGCAAGGATCCTGCAAACGAATAGAAAAGCGCCTTAAAAATGTGGCGCCTTTACTTCAAAGAAAGTTTATAGTTACATGATTTGCAGTCTTTTAACAGGCTTTCGTTTCGGGTAAGTTCAATATTTGGAAACAAGGTCTCAAAAAGTCCCTTCATCATGAAGCCATGCATATTGCAAATAGCGCGTTCTTTTTCCAGAGCCACTTCTTTAAATGGGCAATTATATACTTGATAGAAAATTTTTGTTTGATCTTCATTTACTTGGAACTCTGGAGAAAGACCCAGTGTCATGGTCGCTTCTTTCATAATATTGATTTTTTGTTCAAAAGAAAGATCTGCTGCAGAAACATTCAAATGAAGAAGGTGCCGTTCCATAAGCTCTTTGCCGAACTTTTTGCCGGTTTCATATAATGCTTGCTCGCCCGCTTCTCCTAAATTCATTAATGTATCAATCGCGATTTTAGCAAGCATTTGGTAATCACGAAACGGAAATTGAAGTTGCACCACTTCGTCGGATAAGCGGTATAAACGGCTCGGTCTTCCGCCTTTTCCTGTTTTCTGTGTTTCTGAAACAAGCATGTGAACATCTTCCAGTTTTGTGAGATGAAGTCGTGCAACGTTAGGATGTATATTAAACTGTTCAGCAATCTCGTGAACGGTCACATCGTCATGTTTTTGAGATATATATTGATAGATATAATAGCGGGTTGGATCTGATAACACATTTGTAATTTTTAGTGTTTGTTCCATTAGTTTCGCCACCTTTTAGCCTTATCAGTAATACCAACATTATAATATACAAAATGTTTTATAATAACAGAAAAAGGCAAGGATTCATGAATTGTTCATATTTTAACATTTAGAAAAAATATGGTTTTCATACATTTAAAATGGAAAAATTGTCATTTCTCTTTTGCGTTCTTTCCTGATATACATAAAGAGAAGGAGGCGACAGACGATGGATACTATTGAAACACTGGCCAATGAAGTATTGGATGGAGCGTTCAGCTTGAAGGCATCAGATATTCATATTGTGCCCAGAAAGAAAGATGCAGTTGTACAGCTGCGAGTAGGAAAGGATTTAATAAACGCAGATAGGATTACAAAGGAACAATGTGAAAAGCTAATTTCTCATTTTAAGTTTTTGGCTGCGATGGATATCGGAGAGAAGCGCAAACCGCAAAATGGGGCTCTTGTATTAGAGACCGCGCACGGGCTTATGAGCTTGCGAATGTCTACTCTTCCTACTATTAATAGCGAAAGCTTAGTTATTCGGATTCATCCTCAAAACAAGGTACAACCTTTATCTCAACTCTCTTTATTTCCAAGCTCTGCAAAAACCCTTCTTTCGTTTATGAATCATTCTCACGGACTTATTATTTTCACCGGGCCGACCGGAAGCGGAAAAACAACGACGCTATATTCATTGCTTGAGACGGCGCGAGAAAAATTCAATCGGAGTATTGTCACTCTTGAAGATCCCATTGAAAAAAGAAACGATGAGATGCTCCAAATTCAAATAAATGAAAAAGCGGGAATTACGTACGCAGCAGGTTTAAAGGCTATTTTGCGGCATGATCCCGATATTATTTTAGTAGGAGAAATTCGTGACGAAGAAACGGCGAAGGCAGCAGTGCGTGCCAGTTTGACGGGACATTTGGTGCTTACAACATTGCACACAAAAGATGCAAAAGGAGCCATCCTTCGGTTAATCGATTTTAATATTTCAATTCAGGAAATTGAGCAGTCATTGTTGGCGGTAGCAGCTCAAAGACTGGTTGAGCTGCAATGTCCGTTTTGTAAAGAAAAATGTTCTCTTTTATGTAAGAAGTTACGAAAAGCACATCGATTAAGCGTATATGAGCTGTTGTATGGTCATTCTTTACGCGAAGTTATAAAAGAAGCGAAAGGGGAACCAGCGGCCTATCAATACGTTACCTTAGAAAAAGTATTGAAAAAGGGATATGCTCTTGGATATATAAAGGAAGATGATATATGTGTATAAGCGCGGAGGAAAGAAATGGAGCATAAAAGAACAAGCGGTATTTTTGAAACAGCTTGGCGAATTGCTGGAAAAAGGATATTCTCTTTTGCATGCGTTAGAATTTCTACAAATTCAATTACAAACCGAAAAACGGAACGATATTCGACAATCTATTGAGGCATTGAAAAACGGAGACAGCCTGTATGCAATTTTTTACCGTCTGCAGATGCATCCAGATTTATTAAGTTACTTGTATTTTGCAGAACAGCATGGAGATATCGCTTATGCTCTGCAAAAAGGCAGCACATTATTAAGTAAAAAGCAAAAGCGGCAAGAAGAACTAAAGAAAATACTCCGTTATCCCGTCTTTTTATGTGTTTTTTTGTTTTTCATTTTTATTATATTTAACACGGTTTTACTTCCTCAGTTTTCCACACTGTATGCATCATTCCATACGGAATCTTCTCTGATTACTACTTTGCTTTTATATTCAATAAAAATACTTCCTATATTGTTGGGGGCAGCTGTCCTATTCACCAGTGTCATAGTTATGCTTTACTTTTTATACTTCAAAAAGTTACATCCGATTGACCAAATGAACTGGCTTTTAAAAATCCCCTTTGTAAAACAAACGTGCCTTTCCCTTAACTCTCAATATCTTTCCTCTCAACTAAGCAGTCTGCTGTCTGCCGGACTATCCGTACTCGAGGCACTGGCACTTATGGAAAAACAAAAACATCACCCGTTCTTTCAACATGAGGCGAATACCATTAAGCAAATGCTTATTAACGGAGAGCGGTTTGAAACTGTTGTGGCTGATCGAGCGTATTATGAAAAGCAGCTGATTTATGTCATCATGCACGGACAAGCCAATGGGACATTGGCAAAAGAATTGTCTGATTATAGTGACATGGTCATGGAAAGGTTAGAAGCGCATATCAGCAGGTTATTTGAGGTCATCCAGCCTTTACTATTTGCTGTTGTGGGAATTACGGTAGTTATTCTGTATCTTGCAATGCTGCTCCCCATGTTTAAAATGATCCATTCTATATAAGGAGGAATTCTACATGAATGAAAAAGGGTTTACTTTATTAGAAATGTTACTGGTCATGCTTGTTATATCAGTGCTGCTGCTGCTGATTATTCCTAATGTCGTCACACAGCGTACGGCTGTTCAAAGCAAAGGATGCGAAGCTTTAATTAAGTCTGTTGAAGCGCAGGCACAAGCTTATGAGCTGGAACATAATAAATTGCCAACTATTGCTGAATTAAAAACCGGAAACTACATTACAACAGAAACCTGTCCTGACGGAAAAACGTTGAGCATTGATACCGATACCGGAGAGGTAACTGCAAAATCTCAATAGGATATTAAACAATGAAAAGCGAAAAAGGGTTTACTTTGATTGAAATGCTTCTTGTCTTGTTAATCGTTTCGATGCTAAGCGGAATTGCATATGTTAACCTTATCCCTTTATATGAAAAAAAGAAAATAGAGCAGTTTTTTGAGCAATTGAATGAAGATATTTTATTCATGCAAGAACTTGCAATTAGTACAAATAAAAGGACAAATCTGCAATGGTTTCCGCAATCTCATCGATATATTATTCAGCAAACATATGAAGAAGGACCTGTTCTTGTCCGCTACTACGACAGGGGAATCCAGGCGGATTTGCACACTTTTCCCAATATCATGACATACACAGGTAGCGGCAATATCAATCGAGGAGGCACTATTTATGTGTATTACAAACAGAAAGCATACAAAATTGTATTTCAATTAGGAAAAGGGCGCTTTTATTACAATGAAATGTAGCAAGGGTTATGTTTTAGCGGAAATGTTAGCAGGCTTAAGCATCCTATTGATGATTTGCAGTTTTCTCCTTCCTACAACCATTTACATTCTTCAGGAACGCAAAAATATGGAATTTCTGCAAACAGCTAATATTCTTCTAAAAGAAGAAGTTTTTTTTATTGTGAAAAACAATCTCCCGGCTACTAAAGTAAGAACAGTTAATAATAAAGACTATTTTATTACATGGAAGGAAGCAGAAGGAGAAAATGGAGCTCATGTTTGCGTTCGGTGGCAGGACGTGAAGAAAAGGGAGGCGGAAAGGTGCAGGTATGTTAAAGTCTCTTAAAGAACAAGAGGGTTTTACATTAATTGAAATGTTAATATGTCTCTCCATCTTTTTTATTATTTTCCTTATCACACCACGTTTACAGCCTTTTTTATTTTCTATGCATGAATATAAAGGAATAAGTTTATTTGAGTGGAATGTCTTTTTAAAGCAGACGGAGATAGAGTTTCGTGAAGCTGTCTCTATACAAGAGACAGGAGAAAAGCTTCGATTTCGTTCTCGTACTAACGAACTCATTACCTATCAACTGAATGGGACACGGCTCATTCGCAAAGTCAATCAATCCGGTTATGAGATTTTGCTGCAAAATGTTCGCAGTGTAACATTCCAATTATCTGAAAACAAGCTAAGTATTACAGCTGTTGACACACAAAATACAACTTACACAAGGTTAATTACCAGATTTCATGCATTTGAGGTGAGCGGTAAGTGAAAAACGAGAACGGATTCGTTTTACCTGCTGCTGTCATTTTTTCGTTTATTATCGTCGCGTTTTTTATTCATCAAGCGAATCTTTTATTGCTCGAAAAGAAGTTTTATGCTGAAAGCGAGGAGATAACGGCATTGGATGTTCTCATGAATAATACGATCCATGATTTTCAAAAGGAAATAGATGCAGCCTCTTCTCAAACAAGCAATACATTCATATTTCAATATGAAGAAGGCATAGGAGAAGTGTCTTATTCTATTGACTCGGCTCCGACAATTTTGCATGTAGCTGTTACATGCACGACTGTTAAGAAACGAAAATATGAGGTAAAATTTCAATATAACTCAGCAAACGGTCAAATTTTAAATTGGAAAGAGGAGAGGTAAAGAAGTGCGAGCCATTTATATAACCGGATTTATGGGAGCCGGAAAAACAACAGTCGGTAGAGAGTTAAGTGTAAAATGGAATGTCCCTGTCATTGATACAGACGAATATTTAGAACAAACGTTGAAAAAAAAGATCACTCGCATATTTCAAGAAGAGGGAGAAGGGGCTTTTCGTGAATATGAGAGTAAAATTTTGCGCTCCCTTCCCACGCAAAATGTCATTATCACAACTGGTGGAGGAATAGTCATAAAGGAAGAAAACAGGAAATGGATGAAAGAGCGCGGGAAAGTTGTTTATTTGTATTGTGATCCTGTTAAAATTGCAGAACGGCTGAAACATGATACAACAAGACCGTTGTTTAATCAAGCTGACGTTAACTCGTTTATCGAGTTGTTTCATTCCAGACAACCATTTTACCAAGAAGCAGATATTATTATTGACACTACAAACAGGCAGCCGGCAGATATTGCAGAAGAAATAGAAAAAATGATTAAAGAGTAAAAAGCCGGATATACTATTCATTTAGAGATATTTTTTATCGGCGGTGATATAGTATGTCCACAAACGACTATGTAAAATTTGTTACACAGCAATTTGTTGCCTATATGGATAGGCCAAAATCTGATCGGCAGCAAAAACGTGAGCAGCGAAAACGGGAAAGGGAACCGTTTCTTGTACGATGGTTCGGTATTTTGCCGCTTTGTATTACCTTATATTATAATAAGATTCGTCAATCAAAACAGGAAGATGGTTAAATATTTTTGAAGAGAGCTTAATTTAATAATTGTAAAAAATTACATGTATGAAGAATTATTTCTTATATGTTAAACTAATATGCGATGCATATAACATAGTTCGTTATATCGGCAAATACCTTAGCAAAGGGGCCTTCCGTATCCGGAAGAGCCCCTCTTTTTTTGCAATAAAAAATCCCGCTCGATAGGCGGGGGGCTAAAAAACAGCTTGTTGTTTTTCTCGTTTTATACGTATGTTTTGAAAGAAAACGGTCTATAGTTTACTAAATAAAGAAAAAGGGTGAAATCATGAAAGAAAAGAAGCAGCTTCCAGCTTGGATGTTAGTATTGTTTAGCTTATGTGCCGGTATAGTTACTGGATTTCTAGCTATTATTATGTATATTGCGCTGCAAGCATTATCCCATTAGGTATATCATCTTGCGAAGCAGCGGCTTTCTGAATCTTATTTGCAATGAAAAGAACCCTGTTGTAATGCCAAGCAACAAACGGGAACACTAAATATAAAGATAATATCGAATTTTTCTTCATAGGAAACCTTCTCATAAAGCCTTATCTTACTGTAAAATTCAAAAAATTTACATAATTTTATAATTGAGAAAAGGAATCAATTTATAATAATTATAATTTGATGTTGACTTTAAATTAAAAGTTAGTATAATGATAATTGTAATCATTATAAATAAAGAATTGATATAAAGTTTTTTAGGGAGGAACAGAGATGGCTGAAAAATTAGTGGGAAAACAAGCCCCTCGCTTTGAAATGGAAGCGGTAATGCCAAATAAAGAATTTAAAAAAGTAAGCTTAGAAGAAAACATGAAAAATGGAAAGTGGACAGTATTGTTCTTTTATCCGATGGATTTCACATTCGTATGCCCAACAGAAATCATTGCTCTTTCTGACCGATACAATGAGTTTGCGGATCTTGATGCGGAAGTTATTGGTGTTTCTACAGACACAGTGCATACTCACTTGGCATGGATTAATACGAACCGCAAGCAGAATGGTTTAGGAGATTTAAATTATCCGCTGGCTGCTGATACAAATCATGTGGTATCCCGTGATTACGGTGTATTAGTAGAAGAAGAAGGAGTTGCGCTTCGCGGTTTATTCATTATTAGTCCAGAAGGAGAGTTAATGTACCAAGTCGTGCACCATAACAACATTGGACGTGAAACAGACGAAGTATTACGTGTGCTGCAAGCACTGCAAACAGGCGGGCTTTGTCCTGCAAACTGGAGACCTGGTCAGCTGACACTTTAAGTAAGGGGGAAACATAATGAAATTACGTGAACCGATGCCGTCTTTAGAAGGGGCAACTCATATATTAAATGATGAAATTAAGAGAGAAGACTTAATTGGCAGCGCTCCGACTCTTATTCATTTCTGGTCTGTAAGCTGTTACTTATGTAAAGAGGCGATGCCGGAATTGAACGAGCTTCGTGATGAATATGATGATCGTTTGAATGTAGTAGCCGTTCATATGCCGCGTTCGGAAGATGATTTGGATCTTGCGGTTATTGAAAAAGTAGCAGAAAGCCATGACATTATTCAGCCGATTTTGGTTGATAATAAACATGCAATTACGGATGCGTTTGAGAACAAATATGTACCGGCTTATTATGTGTTTGATAAAGAAGGAAAATTACGTCATTTCCAAGCAGGCGGAAGCGGAATGGACATGCTTCGCAAACGTTTGGATCGTGTATTAAACGAAGCGTAATAAAGAAGCCAAATGCAGTTAGCATTTGGCTTCTTTAATTTAAAAATGAGAAGGAAACCCCGTTTTCAGAATAGAATACTATGTACTACATATTTGTTTTCAGACATTTTTGTGCAAACGATTGTCAATATTGCAAACACTGGCAAATGGACATAAATGTTCACAAAATCTCCTTAATTTGCATATAAACACTATACGTATGTTGTATTATAATATAATTAATTCAAATTCATAAATACTAAATAAGGGTAAACATTCATATACACGTTTCATAAAATGAAAACGTTATCAAAAATATTTGGAGGTGAGGAAATCATGAGCAAGTTTTTTGCTAATCATAAAGGAGTCAGTGTAGAAGATGAAAAATTAATTAAATATGCGGAGGCCATCTATGGGAAAAATGGCAAATCTGTATTGGAAAATTTAATTGCCAAAGCCTCCATTCGTGTAAAGGACAGATATCCCCATAAATCCGAAGAGCAGATTTCATATCTGGTAAACAGAGGTTTGCACGATATGCTGAGCAAGTATGTAGAAGAGTAGCAGAAAGACGCAGACAGTGCGTCTTTTTTTTCTGACTTCATGCAAAATAAGATAAAAAGGGGATGCAGATGATGAGCCTTATTTTTTCCATTGGTACAACGAAAAATGGTTAAGACGAGAAAGCACCTGCAATTTCAATGCATGGAACATGTATAAATCATAGATACCTGCAAAAGCTACAAAAGTATATTACTTTGTTAGGAGGTGCCACGATGAGTGAGGGAGCAGGCGGTTCAAAAAAGAATAAAGAAAATGATGCAAATCATGTGAGTGCTCATACAAAAGCTTACCAAAAACGCATGTCTAAGATTAATAATGAAGAGCATAATGATAGCAGAAAATATAATGGCAAGATTTAAAGGAAGCTCCTTCATCGCGAAGGAGCTTTTTAAATGCGGTCTGGAGTCAAATAAAAGAGCCCGCCGTTAACGAATGTAATTTTAATTTTTGGCTCGTATTGCTCTTGCAATGCTTTTTTCTCCGTCTCATAGCTTTCTGGAAGCTTATCTGCATCTTCATAAAATTGCTTTAACAGGTTTAAATCATGATTCCATCGCTCCCTTGCAGCATCAGCCCAGGAATGGTCATCTTGCTCTATGACTGATTTTACTGCTTGTTCGATACGAGAAAGTCCGCTTTGAGGCTTAATCATTGAAGTTAATGTAAAGCAAAAATCCGGAATTTTCGGTGTGAGCGGCAAAGTACGAATAGTTTCATGAAAATGATCGACGATTGTTCCGCTGATTAAGTGTAAACCATAGGAATATAGCATATCTTTCTTTCGGTCACATTGGTATGAAACTCTCATATTGACACCAAGCCAAGGGTGAAGCGGAATGTTATGCATGCCGTTTGGACGTACATCTTCGTACAATCGAATATAGCTTCCAAGATCTCGAACAGCTGCGAACACTTGATGGAGGCGAGGAGAGCCGTAATGGATGACTTCTCCTTTCAAATTTTCAGGCGCCTTGTTTTGATCTGTAATGAAAGTCAAGCGCATCGGATTTGGTTCCCCGCCTGTTTTTTCGAGATAGTGCCAATAAAATGGTCGATTCATCAGTATTTTATCCATTTCAACGGTGAGCTGAACATCGATGCAATAAGGATTGCGCCCAAATATTTCACAATGATTGGCTTCAAAAAAACGGGTTAAATAATCATGAATTTCATGTTGCTGCATAACGGTCAACCTCTTTTACGTTGCGCTCTGCAAATTCGATAATAGATGTAAGATTCTCCATTTTAATTCGAATTTCGCCTTCGCTTTTTGAATTTGTAAAAATCTCTTGAATATGATCTTCAATGTTTTTCATATCAATGCGTGTAAGGATATCGTCTAATTCTCCGATTACCCGCTCAAATAAATGAATTTTTTCATATAGAAGCGTTAAAATATGCTCCTCAATTGTATGCTTCGTAGCAAGATTATAGATATGTACATCATTCTTTTGCCCTAAACGATGAATCCGTCCGATTCGTTGTTCGAGCCGCATCGGATTCCACGGCAAATCGTAATTAATCATATGATTACAAAATTGCAGGTTAATTCCTTCTCCTCCGGCTTCGGTTGCAATCAGAACTTGAGCATGATTTTGAAATAGCTCTTTCATCCAATCTTTCTTTCCGCGTTTAAATCCTCCTCGAAACGGAACGGAGGAGATTCCATGCTGCTTCAGAAACCATTGCAAATACATCTGAGATGCCCGGTATTCGGTGAAAATGACAACTTTATCGTTAATGTCTTTAATGATTTCAAGCGCTTTGTTTGCTTTCGAGTTAGATGGGATAGCATTGATTTTTTCCAACAACAGTTCAATATGAGGTTCCATTTTATATTCTTCATTTTCTCTCATTCGTTTTTCAACCAGCTTTTTTAAGGAAAAATAAACAGCTTCTCTGCTGCTGCAAGCTTCCCGCTTTAGGGTTAAGGAAGAAAAGGCAGATGCAATTGCATTTGTATCCTTCCATGATTCAATGGCATTATATAATTCTCTTTCCTTTTCGTTGAACTCAATGAATACGGTGTGCACATGCCGCTTTGGCCAACCGATTCCGGTATTGTTTCGCCGATTACGAACCATTACTTTGTTGATCAGTTCTTTTAAATGCTGATCTGTTTCTATTGAACGATTTTTAGAAGCATAATATTCTTCAAAATTAGATTGATTGCCAAGATGTCCGGGCTTTAATAAGGACACAAGGTTGAAAATTTCATCGATTCGGTTTTGAATCGGTGTAGCTGTCAACAATAAGCAAAATTTCTTCTTGAGTAGTTGGGCAAACTCATAGTTTCTTGTTTTGTTGTTTTTCAGTTTATGTGCCTCGTCAATAATAATTAAGTCATATTCCTGTTTTAGGACAATGTCACGATGAGGTGCTCGTTTTGCAGTATCAATTGAAGAAACAATAACATCGCATTGTTCCCAAGAATAGCTTTTACGCTGTGCAACGGCAGGAATATAAAACTTGGTGTTTAGCTCATATGCCCATTGAGAAACAAGGGAGGCAGGAACTAAAATTAATACTTTTTTCACAAGGCCGCGAATCATATATTCTTTTAAAATCAATCCTGCTTCAATGGTTTTTCCAAGACCTACTTCATCTGCCAGAATGGCTTTCCCGTTCATTTCTTCAATAACGGTTTTTGCTACTTCTAACTGGTGCGGCAACGGAGTTAAATCCGGCAAATGTTTCGGCGCTTGCAATCCTTCAAATTCGGGGATGAGAAGCTGCTTCTCCGTTTCAAAGACAAGATTATACAACTCCCAATTTGACCAAGGACCATCCTCTTGCACGCGTGTTAAAAAGTCATTTTGCCACGTACAATCAACTTCAATTTCAACGTTCATTTGCCAAATCCCGCCTTTTTCTTTTAAATGTAAAATTTCTAAATTATTTTTTATGATAGAATATTGCTGAAATATGCTGAAAAATGTTAGGATAATGTTGTGCGAAAGGTATATAATCTTTCGTATTTTATCCCGAATTTAGCATTTTTATTTACGCTTTCATAAAAAAATGCGGAAGTATTCCGTATATCCTGATGTTTTTATTAAGGAAATGTTTAGTTGTTTTGGTATAAAAACTATATCATCATAGTTTTTACATAGTTGATAAGGGGGAGAGCAAGATGATCGCGTTAAATCGCACACCTTTATATGATGCATACGCAAAATATGGAGCGAAAACAATCGACTTTGGCGGATGGGAGCTTCCGGTTCAGTTTTCCAGCATTAAGGAAGAGCATGAGGCTGTTCGTACTGCTGCAGGCCTGTTTGACGTATCTCATATGGGAGAAATTGAAGTAAAGGGAGCAGACAGTCTTGTCTTTTTGCAAGAGATGATGACAAATGATGTGTCTCTATTGAAAGCCGGCGGTGCTCAATACACTGCGATGTGCTATGAAAACGGCGGTACAGTAGATGATTTATTAATTTACAAAAAAGCTGATGATGACTATTTATTAGTCGTAAATGCTGCCAATATTCAAAAGGACTATGAATGGCTTCTTTCCCATGTAAAAGGAGATGTAACAGTAACTAACATTTCTTCTGAAGTGGGGCAGCTTGCTTTGCAAGGTCCGAAGGCGGAAGAAATTTTACAAACATTAACTTCAGAAAATTTAGGGGAAATTAAATTCTTTGAATTTAAAGAAAATGTAGATATCGATGGTATTTTTGCTTTAGTATCCCGTACAGGTTATACGGGAGAAGACGGATTTGAAATCTACTGCAAGAGCGAAGATGCTGTTGTTCTTTGGGACAAGATTCTTGAAGCGGGTAAAGAAGATGGGCTAAAGCCATGCGGCTTAGGAGCTCGCGACACGCTCCGTTTTGAAGCAACATTACCTTTATACGGTCAAGAGTTAACAAAAGACATTACTCCAATCGAAGCAGGCATCGGCTTTGCCGTTAAAACAAATAAAGAAATGCCGTTTATGGGGAAAGACGTATTGAAGGATCAAAAGGAAAATGGCGCTCCTCGCAAATTAGTCGGCATTGAAATGATTGACCGCGGTATCCCAAGAAGCCATTATGAAGTGTTTGTCGGAGAAGAAAGAATCGGAGAAGTAACAAGCGGAACGCAGTCTCCAACCTTAAAGAAAAATATCGGTCTCGCATTGCTAGATAAACAGTATACGGCAATCGGTACAGAAGTAGAAGTTCAAATCCGCAATAAAAAACTAAAAGCCGTAGTTATTCCAATACCGTTCTATAAACGTTCTAAGTAAAAAAACAGAGCAGTGGGAGAGGAGTAGATTTCATGTTGCATCGTTATCTTCCGATGACAGAAGAAGACAAAAAAGAGATGTTAAGTACGATTGGCGTAGAGTCAATAGACGAGCTATTTTCAGATATTCCGGAGAGCGTCCGATTCAAAGGGGAGTTAAACATTAAGCCGGCAAAATCCGAGCCGCAGCTTATGAAAGAGCTTTCCGAAATGGCAAGCAAGAATGCAAACGTAAAAGAATATGTTTCATTCTTAGGAGCAGGCGTATATGATCATTACAATCCTGTCATTGTAGACCATGTTCTTTCCCGTTCAGAATTCTATACAGCTTATACACCTTATCAACCAGAAATTTCTCAAGGGGAATTACAAGCGATTTTCGAGTACCAAACGATGATTTGCGAACTGACCGGCATGGATGTAGCAAACTCTTCCATGTATGACGGCGGAACTGCCCTTGCGGAAGCGGCAATGCTGGCTGCAGGGCATACGCGCAACAGCAAAATCTTAGTTTCTGCAGCTGTTCATCCGGAAACAAGAGACGTTTTAAAAACATACGCAAAGGGTCAACGTTTAGAAGTGGTTGAAATTTCCATTAAAGATGGCGTAACAGATTTAGAAATGCTTCAAAACGAAATGAATGAAAATGTGGCTTGCGTAGTCGTTCAATATCCAAACTTCTTCGGTCAAATCGAGAAGCTTGATGACATTGAAAAGATTGCTCATCAGCATAAAGGAATGTTTGTCGTATCAAGCAATCCTCTGGCGCTTGGTGCATTGACCCCTCCTGGAAAATTTGGCGCGGATATTGTAGTGGGAGATGCACAGCCGTTCGGTATTCCAACACAATTTGGAGGCCCTCACTGTGGATACTTTACTACTACAAAAGCATTGATGCGTAAAATTCCTGGACGTCTTGTGGGACAAACAACAGACTTAGACGGTCGCCGAGGCTTCGTATTAACGCTGCAGGCACGTGAGCAGCACATCCGCCGTGATAAAGCAACGTCTAACATTTGCTCTAACCAAGCATTGAATGCTCTTGCAGCTTCTGTAGCAATGACGGCTCTTGGAAGAAAAGGCGTAAAAGAAATGGCAATGCAAAACATCGCGAAGACACAATACGCGAAAAAGCAATTTGAGCAAAACGGGTTCACAGTTGCTTTTAATGGGCCATGCTTCAACGAAATCGTTGTAGATTGCAAGCGCCCTGTAAAAGAAGTCAATGCTGCATTATTGCAAAAAGGAATTATCGGCGGCTACGATCTTGGTAAAAATTACCCTGAGCTTGAAAACCATATGTTAATCGCTGTAACAGAACTTCGCACAAAAGAAGAAATCGACACGCTTGTGAAGGAAATGGGGGATAACAAATGATGAGAAAAGATCAGCCGCTTATTTTTGAAGTAAGCAAGCCTGGACGCATCGGATACAGCTTGCCTCCGTTAGATGTAGAAGAAGTGCAATTAGAGACTTTGTTTGACAGTGAGTATATTCGTCAAGAAGAGCCGGAACTTCCGGAAGTGTCCGAGCTTGATATTATGCGTCATTACACTGCATTGTCCAAACGCAATCACGGTGTAGATTCCGGATTTTATCCGCTCGGTTCTTGCACAATGAAATATAATCCGAAAATCAACGAAAACGTAGCTCGTTTTCCTGGCTTTGCACACATCCATCCGCTTCAAGACGAAAGCACAGTGCAAGGTGCATTGGAATTAATGTATGACTTGCAAGAACACTTGAAAGAAATTACAGGTATGGATGAAGTAACTCTTCAACCTGCAGCAGGCGCTCACGGTGAGTGGACAGGATTAATGTTAATTCGCGCATATCATGAAGCAAACAACGATTTTAAACGTACAAAAGTTATCGTTCCAGACTCAGCTCATGGTACAAACCCTGCATCTGCAACTGTAGCAGGTCTTGAAACGATTACCGTTAAATCCGATGAAAACGGCTTAGTTGATTTAGAAGACTTAAAGCGCGTAGTCGGAAACGATACAGCCGCGTTAATGTTGACAAATCCGAATACACTTGGATTATTTGAAGAAAACATCTTAGAAATGGCGAAAATCGTCCATGAAGCTGGCGGTAAATTGTATTATGACGGGGCGAACTTAAATGCTGTATTAAGTAAAGCGCGTCCTGGCGACATGGGCTTTGACGTGGTTCACTTAAACCTTCATAAAACATTTACGGGTCCGCACGGAGGCGGAGGTCCAGGTTCTGGTCCAGTTGGCGTAAAAGCGGATTTAATTCCTTTCCTGCCAAAACCGGTTCTGGAAAAGACTGAAGACGGCTATCGCTTTAACTATGACCGTCCGCAAGCAATCGGCCGTGTAAAACCATATTACGGAAACTTTGGCATCAACGTTCGTGCCTATACTTATATCCGTTCTATGGGACCGGATGGCTTGAAGAACGTAACTGAGTATGCAGTATTAAACGCAAATTATATGATGAGACGTTTGGCTCCTTATTTTGATTTGCCGTATGACAGACATTGTAAACACGAGTTCGTTCTTTCCGGCCGCCGCCAGAAGAAGCTTGGTGTCCGCACGCTTGATATCGCGAAGCGGCTGTTAGATTTCGGCTATCATCCGCCGACAATTTACTTCCCATTAAATGTAGAAGAGTGTATGATGATTGAGCCGACAGAAACAGAATCCAAAGAAACCCTGGACGCATTTATCGATGCCATGATTCAAATCGCAAAAGAAGCAGAAGAAACACCGGAAGTTGTACAAGAAGCACCTTACAATACGGTAGTGAATCGTCTCGATGAAACAACAGCTGCACGTAAGCCGATTTTACGTTATCAAAAAGCATAATACTTAAAAGCTCGCCTCGAAAATCAGGCGAGCTTTTAAGTGCACGAGGAACGCTTCAAAGTATTGCATCGCGCGCAGAAAAGCACGTCTACCAAGGAGATTAAGGCTGTCGCCTGCACATTGGGGGCGACAGCCAAGGTTTCTTTATAACAAAACTTATATTACAAACGCATAGGAAAATTATATGAAAACATCATATTCACTAAAGTTCCTTACTGCACTGTCAAATTATAAGAAAGTTTTAACAAAACTATAACAATAGCAATGGTTTTTGGCATTGAATGAGAATCATTATTATTATATACTGAGAGTAACAAATTCCAACAGAATTGATAGGTATTTCATACATATATGCACTCAATATGTGAAAAGTTGAACTTTCCGGGAGGGAAAACGGGTGAAATTTAAGAGGTACCGGCTGACGTATCACTTAGCAAATGGAAAAATAATAAGGGACATAAAAGAGTTTTATTATAAGGATAAATCAAAAATGCTAGAACGCGTTATCCAGCATGTAACAAAAAATGAACGAATTACTGCCATCGACAGTACAGGGTCTCTTATTCCCATTCGCTGCAATGAAATCGTGAAAGTGCAATTGAATCATTTAGGATAAGGATCATGTGTCATAAATGAGCTTTTTTATTTTTTAGTATTGAGGCATAGAGATAAATCCATTACAATAAAAGGAAGTCTCCACCAATATGGGCTTTTTCTGCTGATGGTTAGCGGAATAGTTGGTGGTTTATTCCCGATCAGCAGAGGGAGCAGTCAATGCAAGATGAATGAGAGGCAAGCGGAAAGGAAGAGGGGTATGAGCGGAAAAATAAGCTTTTATTTATTTGCATTTTTATTTTTGGTCGTAGGAATGTTGACCATATTTCTAATAGCAGATAACAGCTGGTACAAATCCGTAAATCCTGTTTTAGTAGCTTTAATGTATGCTGGTACAGCGGTTATCAGCTTTGGAATGAGAGAGGAAATGTTAAATCAATTTGAAAAATAATACATAAGAAAAGCGTTTCCACCAGCGGTTAGGAGGGAAATGCTAGACATCTAGCAAAAGTACTAGGGTCGTACATACTTATTTTTTAAAGAGGGTCAGCGGAGAACGCTGACTTTTTCAATATCCTGACACCTTTATTTCAATTATTGATTCATAAAGCGGTTTTACTTCCTTTGGCAGATACATGAATTTTGCGAAATAATATAATACGTTCGTAATCATGACGGCAGATACAAGCAGCAAAAAGAAGAACAGAATGCGTTTATGTACGACAGTTTCCATGTTATTCTTTTCTCCTTGCGCTCTTTTACAGTTATAAGCTATGTTACAAACACTAAAAAAGACAGTGACTTGTTTCCATAAGTACTGTCTTTCTCTTTTTATATTAACTTATCAATTTTAACCCGATTGCTCCGATCATGATAAAGCTGATAAACATTATGCGGAGCCAGTCACTGGATTCCTTAAATAGTATGATGCCTAAAATGGAGCTTCCTGCCGTACCGATTCCCGTCCAAATTGCGTATGCTGTACCCATCGGCAAGTCATGCATTGCTTGAGAAAGAAAAAAGAAACTGAAGGTAAAGCTTAATCCTACAGCAAATACACCAATCAAATTCTTCTTTGTGCTTGCCCATTTCATGCTGATGACTCCCATCACTTCACAGAAGCCTGCAATAATTAAAAAAATCCAGGCCATATTAGCTTTGCACCTCCTGTTCTTCTGCAGGTGTTACTAATTTTAATCCAACCACTCCTGTGACTAACAATCCGATAAAAAGCAGCTTTACAATAGAAAAAGGCTCTCCAAATACAATTGTTTCTGTAAGAACAATGCCGGCTGTGCCCATACCTGTGAATACGGCGTATACAGTTCCAACGGGCAGCTTTTTATAGGATAAAAACAACAAATAGAAGCTGACTGATATGGCAGCTATGGTAATAGTCCAGCTGAGCAAGCTTCCTCCATGCTTTAGGCACATTACCCAAAATATCTCTAACAATCCAGCTAAAATAACATATACCCATGCCATGTTCCCCTCTCCCTTCCTACCGTTCGTTAGGAAATCGTCATAAGGAAGACGTATTGGCTATTCAATACGTCAAATGGATGTTCCTCTCCAATAAATGCCCCATGAGGCATTTAATCTCTTTTGGAATTTGTCAAATCCCGCATACAGAAGTTCAATAATTAAACCATCAAATAAACACAAATACGCTTCTAAGGCATCTTCAGCTTTTACAAAAGGAAAGCTGACCTGCTCAAATAAGGGATATAGCAACCGAGCAACTTCAATGACATATGCATTTCCTTTTTCTACAATACGCTCTTTTAATTCATCAGGAGGAAAAAAGGATGAGCGCAGCCAAAAAGCAGCCTCGGTATTATTGCGATAACGCTCCCCGTAGCTGCTAAGTAAATGGTACAAGATGTATTCAACGGGCTGTTGTTGATGTTGCAGTATATGTTCACGTATATATGAAAGATCTTTGTTTAGTGCATCATCCAAGCAGACAAAGTACAGTTCTTCTTTTCCTTTGTAATGAGCATAAATAGAGGGCTTTTTTATGCCGACATCATTGGCGATATTTGTTAAGGATGTTCCTGCGTATCCATAACGAGCAAAATGCGCAAGAGCAACTTCTTTTATGCGATTGGCTGTCATATTCCATCTCCTACCTATCGTTCGTTAGTTTAATTGTAAGAGAAGAGAAAAGGAAAGTCAAGCCAAGCCATTTCAATATGCGCTCTTCTTATATACTATACGCATGATAAAAGATACACTGTATGCTAAGTATAGCAAGTAATCCAGATGATGAAAGTTTCGTTAAAAAGGGTAAATGTAAGGATGACAAACAACAAAAAAGTAGAAATGACAAGGATCGTCATTTTCTTAGTTAGAATATATAGGACGGAGCCCATGATAATCACAAGGAGAGGAAAAAGAAAAACACTAATGTAACTGGAGTTGGCCAGGAAGCAAAGGGGGGCAGCGTAGGAGCCCTCCTTAAATTATAATTTATATGCTCATACAAATAATGGGAATTAGGGTGCTCGTTTGCAGGAGTTTCTATAAAAGTGACGAAAATGTATAAGGGAAAAGGGGGAAGAGGAGATGAATCAGCTTTTTACAGATTTTCCTGTGTTACATACAAAGCGCTTCATCTTAAGGGATTTAAAGCTGGAAGACGCATCTTCCATGTTTCATTATTTTTCGGATGAACAGGTTGTACAATTTTACGGTATGGAACCACTTACGAGCCGTGAACAAGCTGAAAATCTTGTTCACCAAATGAAAAATGGCCTTCAAACCGGAAATGCAATTCGATGGGGAATCGCTCGAAAGGAAGACGATGTCCTCATTGGAACAATAGGCTTTCACAATTGGAGCAAGCTGCATCAGCGTGCTGAAGTAGGATACGAAATTGCCAAAGAATACTGGAATCAAGGAATTATGACGGAAGTCCTTAACACCGTTATTCCATTTGCCTTTGGAGAGCTGGGGTTAAATCGCATTGGTGCAACGGTGCGAAGGGAAAATTATGCGTCACGTAAAATTCTGGAGAACTTTGGATTTTTAGAAGAAGGCGCGCTCCAGGAATATCAATATTATCTTGGTCATTTTTATGATTTATTAATGTATGGGTTAGTAAAAAGCAAATATACAAGTGTGAAAGAACAATAAGCCGTCTCATGTGCGAGACGGCTTTTATCATATTTAGGAGAGAAGACTTTCATACCAAGCGCGGGAAGGGGTAACCCAACAGGGGAGTCATACAGTTGAACGTTCAATTAATTTAAAAGAAAGCTCCCTGTGTTCATGAGCAGCTGCTTGTCCTGTAAAATGACGATGAAAAAGAGAAAACGCATGGCGTCCCATTTCGAAGCATGGCTGCTCAATTGTCGTAATATCAAGAGCATTGGCAATGGGATGATTATCAAATCCGATAACAGCAAGTTCATCCGGAACAGCAATACCCAGTCTCTTTGCTTCTGTCACAATACCGGCGGCTACTTGATCGCTTGCGGCAAATAAAGCAGTTGGACGTTCCTTCATATTTAAAATGGCATGTACGACGTTTACTCCGTCTTCAATAGAGTAACAATTATGGAACATCCATTGTTCCCGTACAGGCTCTCCTGCTGCAGTTAATGCATTGCGATAGGCGCGTTCTCGGTTTTTGCTGTTATAGCTGTTTTTTCGAGCCATACAATATCCGATGCGCCGATGTCCTTTTGAGAGAAGGTGATTCATCCCAAGCAAGAATCCTTCATAGTGATTGATATGTACAGAAGACATGCTCTGTGTTTGAATCTCTTCACAAGCCACAATAGTACCGGAGTTGGTATAGGGTTCGATTAAATCCCAAGAAGCTTCTCTTGAGCAGATAATAATGCCATCAAACTGTTTTTGTTTTAACATATTTAATACACGCAGTTCTTCCTTTATATCATAGTTAGTTTGACAAAGAGTAAGATGATATCCGAAGCGAATGGCCTCTTCTGCTATTCCTTCTACTATTGTGCTGTAGTAGGGGATATTGACAAAGGGAAGAATCACCCCGATTGTATTCGTTTTTCCTTTGACTAAATGAATTGCATTAGCGTTTTGCGTATAGTTAAGTTGCTTGACGGCTTCTAGGACACGGTTTCGTTTCTCCGCACTTACATAAGGATGATGGTTTAATACACGTGAAACAGTTGCGATAGAAACGCCTGCAGTTCTTGCAATTTCTTTAATATTGACCATCCCAATCACCTCTCTTTTTGTATTATACGAACTTCCCCCACTTACCATTGTTGGGTTCGATCCTTTCCCCGCTTGAAGTGGGGTTCTTCTCACCTAAATATGATAAAATAATTGAAAAAAATTCTTGACCTGAAAAGCTTTTCATATCTTACGCTCATACTAAAGCCCCTGATAATATTCGCGTGACCTTTAGCGGGCGTTAGAATCATTCAGGGTGTTTTGGTAATATTTACTATTGATAATAGGGAAATTGTATGCATACAACATTTAATTCCCATGGTATAATAATACCACATAGAATATAAAGCAATTTATATCATACGAGCAAAAGCCGCGCCAATTTTGGAGCGGCTTTTGCTTATATAAAAGTTTGAATATCTTTGAAAATCCTGTTTTCTTTAGGCGCTGTTCTAAAAGAGTATTTGCTAATAACCATTATTTTTGACTCTTGCTTGCCGTGTCACGCTAAAGAGTGACAGAGATTGAACAAGAACCGATAAGATGATAAATTCATGTATTCGCTAACGTTCTGTTCGATGTAAGTCAGTCAAAAAAACAAAAAAGTTTACGAACCAGTCTTCCTTTACAATCATGCTACAGTTACACTAAGAATCCTTAAAATGGTAAACATGAGAGGGACAATCTGTTACAATAATGATAAATTAAATATTAAACTGAAAAAGGAGCTTATTATGCGACGAATAATAGTATTGATGATAGTTGTTTTGCTTATGTTAGTTGGATGTAAGGCGGAAAAAACAGAAAAACCAGAAACAAAAAAGCCTGCAAAACCAGTTACTCAGCCTGTATCGTCGGATTTGCAGTTCCATGGAGAAGCTGAAGTACATGGGAATCAAGTACATTTTAAGCTGCTATTAGAAAATAAGGGAGAAAATACGGCTCAGCTGCAATTTTCTTCCGGGCAACAATTTGAAATTGTAGTGAAAGAGGAAGGTAAAGGAGAAGTTTACCGTTACTCCAAGGACAAAATGTTTACACAGGCATTGATTGATTTAAGTATGGAACCGGGTGACATAAAGATTTGGGAAGATGATTGGAAAGGCAGCTTAACGCCGGGAAAAACTTATGAAGTAACATTCCAGCTGCTGACTCGGACGGTAAATGAACAAGAAGTAAAGCCGGAGATGTTTACTGATACGAAGAGCTTTACGTCAGAAAACGTCCAAGAAACAAAGCCTGATCAGCCCTCTGAAAAACCTTCAGAAGCAAAGCTTCCTCAAAATATTAAAGTAGAAGGGAAAGACGGCAATTACAAAATCTCAGGTGAAGCAGCCCAAGGATTTACCAAGGTATATTATTCTGTTGAGGACGGACATAATCAATATGTAGAAGAAACAGAATTGGATGTAAGTAAACCTTGGTCTGTACAAATTCAAATCCCGAAGGAGGAACTGCCTTCATTTGGTGTAATTACGGTGGTATTGTATGTGAAAAACAGCAGCGGGGAGACGACGCAGACACAAGCTATCCAACTGCAAAACTTCAACAATTAAAGCAAAATTTTTACTTAAGCCTTGGGAGGACATTCCTTCCAAGGCTTTTTTATGTCAAAATATGAAAAAAACAAATAGATGTAAACGAAAAAGAGTTTATTGAACTGACCGCAGCAAATTTTGATTACAAATATGAAGCCAGTTATTCAACAAAAATTATTTGATAAAACAATTATGTTATAGAATGGAGCGAAGGCATATTTTAAACGAAATGAAAAGCACCTCCCACCAGGAGGTGCTTTTGTTTACTAATCTTTTTTCTTGATCTTGCCGCTCCAAAACTTGAAGCCGCCTTTTAGCTGATTCAAATCCTTATAGCCTTTACGCTTTAAAAATTGAGCTGCACGCCCAGTGCGTAAGCCGTTTTGGCAGTACATGTATACTGGTTGATCTTGGCGAATTTCTTTATAGCGTAAACGCAATTGTGATAACGGAATGTTTCTTGCTCCTAAAATATGACCAGCTTTATATTCATCCGGCTCCCGAATATCGATAAGCTGAGCTTTGCGATATCCTGCGCGGAATTCTTCTTCTGTAAGCGTTTTGACAATTTTGCGTTGATAAAAGTACATGACGACAGAGTACGTAATGAACGCAACAATAATAGATAAAATGATGAGTAAGTTTGTTGACACGATTGAATCGACCCCTTTTTTGTTGTCCTAACATAAATATTATAATGGTGTTGCATCTGAATGCAATATATTGATAAGGATTCTTGGGGAAATTTCGTATTCTTTCACAATTTATGTCGATTTTGGTACACTAGTGTATAAAGAAAGCCTGGCCTGCAGCCTGGTTCTTTAAAACGTGCCCTTTCTCTGCGTGCAATGCATTGCTTTTGACGGGGCATACGAAATAAGTTTACAACATAAGAGGTGCGGGATGGAAAAAGAAAAATGGTGTTATATTAATTCCGGAAAATGTTCACCAGCATTTAATATGGCTTTAGATGAATGCTTGCTGAATTGGCAAAGCGAAAAAAAAATGCTTCCAACTGTCCGTTTTTATGAATGGGAAGTACCGACTTTATCAATCGGATATTTTCAACGTGTAGAAAAAGAAATCAACATGGAAGAAGTATCAAAGAGGGGCTTTGGGTTTGTACGCAGACCGACCGGGGGAAGAAGCGTCCTTCATGATAAAGAGCTTACATACAGCGTCATCGTATCTGAAGATCATCCTGATATGCCAAAGACGGTAACAGAAGCGTACCGTGTTATATCGGAAGGAATTCTAGAGGGCTTTAAGTCATTAGGATTAGATGCATATTTTGCTGTCCCTAAAACAAAAGAGGAACGGGAAGATTTGCGAAATCCTCGTTCATCGGTTTGCTTTGATGCTCCTTCGTGGTATGAAATCGTTGTTGAAGGAAGAAAGATTGCAGGGAGCGCACAAACGAGACAAAAGGGTGTAATTCTGCAGCATGGTTCTATTCCATTGGAAATTGATTTAGATACTTTGTATGACTTGTTCTTGTTCCCTAACGAAAAAATAAAAGAACGCATGAAAAAAATGTTTTCTTCGAAAGCAGTGGCAATAAATGAGCTTACGGACAGAACTTTTACGATTGAAGAGCTTACAGAAGCGTTTAAAATTGGTTTTGAAAAAGGGTTGAATATTGAATTAGTGCCGTACGAGCTGACAAAAGAACAGCTGGCTGAGGTGCAAGCACTTGCCAAAGAAAAGTATGAAAGTGACGAATGGAACTACAAAAAGTAAAAGAGATGGGATCTCCATCTCTTTTTAAATAAGCTTATAAATACTATCCAGGTTTATTCCCTTTTCTTTCAGTTGACGCAAGCGGCGAACAACATCCATCACATCTTTGTCCAATTGAACGTATACGTTTTGTGATTGCAGCTCTTCTTTTAACTGTTCAATGGAATCATCTAAATCCATTCCTAAATCGTAATCATGACAAACGGCAATGGCCTTCGACACAAGTTGTTGATAATGGTCGTCTGTTTTTGAAGGAATAGGTGTTACATTATGTTGAGGAACCTTTAGTGAAGCAGTTTTTTTGTCTATAAATGAAGCAGGTTCTGTTTTCGGTTTTTCTATCGCTGTTTCTTTAGGAACAGGCTGTTCTTGTTTGACCTCTTTATGTACGAGCGTCAATTTGGTTTCTTCCTGCTGTTTTGCTACTTCGTCCTGAGGAGTTTCTTGCTGCATTTTTGGTTGAACTTCTTGCTTTTCTCCGTTCTTTTCCTTGCTCCACATGATGCGTTCAATTTTTAATATTAAATTGTTTTTATTCATGGAATCAAGCACGACTTTTCCTACTTCTGCTCTTCCGGAAAAATCAACAATTTTATAAATGACGCTGCGGTTCCAGTCTACGTTTCCGCTTAAAAACAGCTCTTCGTTTGATTTTGGATTCAATCCTTCTACTTTAATTTCCTCGTTTACGCCGTTATTGCTGTAAACCATGATTAAAGAAGCCGTTACATCTTTATCATCAAGCATCAGTTCTCGAACCATTTTTCCGGTTCGAACCTGCGTTTGTTTTTTTAACGACATGTCATTTCCCCTCTCATCTATCGGTGTAGTCCATATATGCAAAATGTAGTCTCACGAAGAAATATGATACAAAGAAAAAAAGAGGCGCGTCAACCATTTGCCTCTTTATTTTGCTTTTTTATTACATTTTATATAATTTCTAAAATTACACAGTTACGGAATTTAAAAATTCATGCTTTTAAAGACATACTTGTATAATATATAGAAAATGACTGTCAGCACTGCGCCAATCCATGGCTGAGTGGTAAGGGATGTATATGGAAGACCTTTGAACAGAACAGAAAATAAAATGTCATAAAAATGAAAACTTTTAATTGCATATGTTTCTTATGAAAGAAATGAATGCGCTCATACTACTATTGAGGGGAGTCTGAGAAAAAGAGGTGAAAGGCAATGAAGCCGTTTGTTCCAAAGCTTGTGTACTTTGAACCGCAAGCATTAGAGTATCCGTTAGGAAAGGAACTGTATGGTAAGTTTACAAGCATGGGGCTAGAAGTGCGCGAAACAACTTCACATAATCAAATTCGGGATTTGCCGGGGGACAATGAGCTTCAGAAGTATCGTTATGCTAAGTCTACTTTGGTTGTCGGAGTAAGACGAACGTTAAAGTTTGATACATCTAAGCCTTCAGCTGAATATGCGATTCCACTCGCAACGGGATGCATGGGGCATTGTCATTATTGTTACCTGCAGACAACGCTTGGGAGCAAGCCATATGTTCGCGTATATGTGAATTTAGATGAAATATTTGCACAAGCACAAAAATATATGGATGAGCGGGTACCTGAAATTACCCGCTTTGAAGCAGCATGTACGTCCGATATTGTAGGAATTGATCATCTTACTCATTCATTGAAGAAAGCTATTGAATTCATTGGTCAAACAGAATATGGACGTCTGCGGTTTGTAACGAAGTTTGCACATGTAGATCACTTATTGGATGCCCAGCATAACGGAAAAACTCGGTTTCGTTTCAGTATTAATTCCCGTTATGTCATAAAAAATTTTGAGCCGGCAACTTCTCCATTTGAAGATCGGATCGAAGCAGCTAGGAAAGTGGCAAGTGCAAACTATCCGCTTGGATTTATTGTAGCGCCGCTTTATATGCATGACGGATGGGAAGAAGGGTATTACGAATTGTTTGAACGCCTTCACAATTCGTTAAAGGATTTATCGCTTCCTAATCTGTCGTTCGAGTTAATACAGCACAGATTTACGAAGCCGGCCAAAAAAGTCATTATGGAGCGATATCCAAACACAAAATTGGAAATGGATGAAGAAAAACGAAAGTATAAGTGGGGACGCTACGGAATAGGGAAATATGTGTATCAACAAGACGATGCCACCCGCTTAGAACAAATCATCCGGTCCTATATTAAAGAATTTTTTCCTGATGCTGAAATTCAATATTTCACATAAGGGCGATCTGTTATAAATATTTTTGATGTATATGTAAAGCCCGGGAAACCGACAAGGTTCGTGGTGTTATGACCGGAGATAGACATAGAGACAAGGGAGGCTGACTTTCTTCCTCCCTTGTCACAATGGCATTTCTATTGTATGATTTTAATGATTTAGTTAGCATACATAAATAGAAATGGATGGAGGAAGCCGATGCCTACCCCAAGTATGGAAGATTATATAGAACAAATATATATACTTATTGAAGAAAAGGGATACGCCCGTGTATCTGATATTGCAGAAGCTTTAAGTGTTCATCCATCCTCTGTGACTAAAATGGTCCAAAAGCTTGATAAAGATCAATATCTCATCTATGAAAAATATAGAGGATTAGTGTTAACACCGAAAGGAAAAAAGATTGGAAAGCGTCTCGTGTACCGCCATGAATTGTTGGAGCAGTTCATGCGCATTATCGGTGTGGATGAAAGCAAAATTTATGAGGATGTAGAAGGAATTGAACATCATTTGAGTTGGGAAGCCATTGATCGAATCGGAGATCTAGTACAATTCTTTGAAGAAGATGCTTTGCGGGTGGAAGCATTGCGCGGCATTCAAAAAGCAAATGAAGAACAAAATAGTTAAAAGGAAGCTTAAACGCTTCCTTTTTGCATGTTTCTTTCGTTTTGTTGTTCGAGCTTGTTCAGCATGAAAACATGATAGCCATGCAAAGTGAAGAGCATAGAGAGGAATTATTGCAGCAGATAAACGATTATTTTATTGAACAACCAGTTTTATCAGCAGAATTTCGTAAATATTTATCCGGAAATCCGTATATAAACGGGTGAAAAAGAGTAACTCGATTAAAGAGAAAAACCGTGCACCTAAAAAGATGCGCGGTTTTTCTTTTTGCCTTTTTTTCCTTCGATAACGGTGAGGTGTGTTTGTTTTCGTTTCTTTTTTAAAATAAAAGTTCCTTTTTTGGTTTTTGTGTCTAAAGGCGATTTTTTTAAAGTATTATTAGCAAGGGATGTGATATTTTGTTTTTGTCCAGCATATTTCTTTTTGGATTGCTTTGCAGCACGATCATATGAGGCGCGATTTTTGCCAGATGAGCTTGAACTTGTAAACAGTTTGTATAAAAGATAAAAAGCACCTGCTACAATCCCCAGGGTAAGAATATTTTTAATTAAGCCGGAAGGATTATTTACCGCATAATATATAAGTCCAAACCCAGATAGGCCAATAATGATGATAAAAAACAATGCAGCAAAAGAGCGACCGTTCATATGAAAACACCTCCCAGAAGAACACAATTTTAAATAGTTTATTAAAAAGGACTTCATTAGTTGATGAGAAATGAATAAAAATTTATTTGTTTGCTTCTTCTAAACGAAGAAGTTCGTTGAAGGATGCAATTGCTACTTCGACTTGATCATCAGAAGGCTCCTTTGTTGTCAGCAATTGAAGCCAAAGTCCGGGATAACCTAAAAAGCGTAAAACCGGAAGATTCCGCAGCTTATTTGTAAATTGCAGCACTTCAAATGAAATACCGAGCACCACAGGGATTAAAAGGATGCGGTAGCCAACGCGCAGCCAAAGAGGATCTGTCGGTACAAGGAAGTAAATGAACATGCCGACAATGACGGTGAACAAGATAAAACTGCTGCCGCAGCGATAATGAAGCCGCGTTTGTTTTTGGACATTTTCTACCGTCAAAGGCAAGTTGTTTTCATAAGCATTAATGACTTTATGCTCTGCACCATGATATTGAAACACCCGCTTTATAATTGGGGTAAGAGAAACAAAGTAAATGTATCCTAAAAGCAAAATAAGCTTAATAAGACTTTCTATTAACACTTGTGCTGTATCAGAAGAAAAAACTGGTTTTGTCATGTGTGCCAATATGGCCGGAACAGCCGTAAAAATGACCTTGCCAAAAATAAAGGAGAGAACTCCGACAGCTGCGACACCGAGAACCATCGTCAGTTTTGACTGTTCTTCCTTTTTTTGTTCTAATGCTTTGTCATCGTTTGGATCTACATCGAATCGTTCTGTTGAAAAATTCAGATGTTTAGCTCCGTTTGAACTTGCATAAAGGATCGCTGCAATTCCACGCAGAAAGGGAATTCGCTTCAGTACATCCAATGTTTTGTTCTTAGTTCGCGGCAAGCGATAATAATCAATGGAATTATCTTTTCTGCGAATGGCTGTAACAGTATATTCTCTGCCGCCGAACATAACTCCTTCTACAACTGCTTGCCCGCCGTATATTTGCTTTGTCTCCTCTGTCATGTAAACACCAACCTGTATCTCTCTTTTTCCTTATTGTAGCTGTAATACTTGCCTTCTGACAAGCGAAACTGCAAGGTTAGTGCCTATCTCCTTTATAGACATCTTTTTTTTCTTTTAAACATAATTCGCGTAATAGCTTTTAATTTGGATATACTAACAAGCGGAGGTGGGAAAATTGGGAAATAAGCAATTGGAACAGAATAAAAAAGAAAAACAGCAATCATTTGCAAAGAAGGTTGTGATCATAGGATTGTTTGGAGGGATCTTTTGGAGTCTTGTTTGGTATTTCTTCCATATCTTTTCCTTTTCCCAAGTAGGTCCGAACTATTTGCTTCTCCCGTTCGCTTTCGGCGATTGGAAAAATGGGGTATGGGGGCAATTTGCAGGAATTCTTGCCATCGGCATTATTTCCATTTTACTTGCTCTTCTGTACGGAGCGTTCCTAAAAAATTTTCAAGGTATGATTCCCGGTATTATATTTGGAGCGGCAGTATGGGCTGTTTTGTTTTTAGGAATCAGTTCGTTTATTCCTTCACTTGAAGGAATGAAGGAATTGACGAAAGAGACGATGGTTACTACAATCTGTATTTACATATTATACGGTGTTTTTATCGCTTATTCCGTTTCATATGAAGCAAGCGAACAAAATCGAGCAGCCCAAGGAAGTCAGTCAAACTATTCAAATAAGTAAGTGTTATGTTAGAATGTTCTATGAACATTCTTTTTTCATAAGGAGTTATACATATGAAGAAAATACTCCTCATCAATGGTCCAAATCTAAATCGATTAGGAAAACGAGAAGTAAGTGTGTACGGAGCAAAAACGTTGGAGATGCTCGAAAAAGAGCTAAAGGAATATGCCAAAGATGCGGGGGCCGAGCTTTCATGCTTTCAATCCAATCATGAGGGGGCTATCATTGACAAACTTCATGAAGCTGAAGATAAGGGCTTTGAAGGTATCATTATAAACCCGGGGGCATATACCCATTACAGCTATGCTATTCGGGATGCCATCGCCGGTATTTCTGTTCCGGTCATGGAAGTTCACATCTCAAATATTCATAAACGCGAAGAATTCCGGCATGTATCAGTCACTGCACCGGTCACTGTCGGGCAAATTATCGGTCTCGGCTTTTATGGATATAAATTAGCATTGCTTGGTTTAATTGAGAAGCTAGGGGAGGAATGAGCATGGAAAAGCTGCAAAAGCTGAGAAATGCGTTTCAAGCGGCAGGAATTGACGCATTGTTAATTACAAACAGTCATAATCGTACATACATGACGAATTTTACCGGAACTGCCGGAGTAGCGCTGATTACAGAAGAGAAAGCATTGTTTATTACGGATTTCCGCTACGTGGAACAAGCTTCCAAGCAAGCGGCCGGATATGAAATCATTCAACATAAAGATTCGATTCCTGATGAGATAGCTAAGCAAGTTGCCGCTTTGGGTATTAAAAGGCTTGGCTTTGAAAAAGATGATCTGACATACAGCGCTTATCAGACATATGATGAAAAGGTACAGGCCGAGCTTGTTCCTGTATCGGGACTTGTGGAAAAATTACGCTTGATTAAGACGGACTCTGAGATTAAGATATTAAAGGAAGCTGCACAGATTGCCGATGCCGCTTTCGATCATATTTTATCGTTCATTCGCCCTGGTATTTCGGAACTTGAAGTATCCAATGAACTTGAGTTCTTCATGAGAAAGCAAGGAGCAGCGTCTTCTTCTTTTGATATTATCGTAGCATCTGGGCTTCGTTCCGCATTACCGCATGGAGTAGCGTCTGAAAAGTTGATTGAAAAAGGAGATTTTGTTACCTTAGATTTTGGTGCATATTATAAAGGATACTGTTCTGATATTACTCGGACAGTAGCTGTAGGAGAGCCTTCTCCTGAGCTTAAAAACATTTACGATATCGTATTGGAAGCACAGCTTCGCGGTGTAAAAGGAATTAAAGCGGGGATTACAGGCCGGGAAGCGGATGCGCTTACTCGCGATTACATAACAGAAAAAGGGTATGGCGAGTATTTTGGGCATTCCACAGGACATGGAATCGGACTTCAAATTCATGAGGGACCGGGACTATCCTTCCGTTCTGATGTTGTGTTGGAACCTGGAATGGTCGTAACGTGTGAGCCTGGTATTTATGTTGCAGGTCTGGGCGGAGTACGTATCGAAGATGATGTTGTTGTCACTAAAGAAGGTAACGAAGTATTAACGCACTCAACGAAAGAACTTATTATTTTATAATGATACAGGAGGATTTTGTACATGATTTCAGTTAACGATTTTCGCACAGGTTTAACAATTGAAACAGATGGCGGAATTTGGCAAGTACTCGAATTCCAACATGTAAAGCCGGGAAAAGGAGCAGCATTCGTTCGCTCTAAACTTCGTAACCTTCGCACAGGTTCTGTACAAGAAAAAACGTTTCGTGCCGGTGAAAAAGTAGAGAAAGCTCACATTGAAAACCGTCGTATGCAGTACTTATATGCAAGCGGAGATATGCACATTTTCATGGACAATGAAACATATGAGCAAATTGAACTTTCTTCTAAACAAATTGAGCATGAATTAAAATTCTTGAAAGAAAACATGGAAGTATACATTATGACTTACCAAGGGGAAACGCTTGGTGTTGAGCTTCCGAACACAGTTGAGTTGAAAGTGTTAGAAACAGAGCCTGGCATTAAAGGTGATACTGCTTCTAACGTAACAAAGCCTGCTACATTGGAAACTGGTCTTGTAGTTCAAGTACCGATTTTCATCAACGAAGGTGAAACATTAATTATTAACACAGCTGAAGGAAAATACGTATCTCGTGCGTAATGAGCATACGAAAAGCACTCGTGATTTTTTCACGGGTGCTTTTTTATTTTGCTTTTCCTTTTTATCTCAAATTTTCTGCTTCTGAAATAGACAAACCGTGCATATGGTTGTACAAACGCATTCCTTTGCACAGCAAGGATAGAAGGTGAAAAGATGAAACAATGGTTGGCAGCGATTGAAGTTTCGGTATTGGCCATGGCGGTTCTTCGTCTCATATCCGGAAGCATTGAGGTATTTGCAGCGTTGCTTATGCTGTATTTCAATGATGTGAAAAAAGCGCTTGTTGTCAATAGTCTGCTGGCATTTGTAGGACCGACAGTGTTAATAATCACGATGTCCATCGGGGTGTTGAGCGTTTCCAATGACATCTCGTTTTTAAAGCTGTTTTTTCTATTTTTAGGAGTAGGATGCATCTTGATTGCGGTATTCAAATAAAACAGTGTGGTGGGGAGAAAGTCATGAAGGATGTCTTGGATGTTTTGCCAAAGGAAATTGAATTCATTATTGAGCAGCTTCCGTCCTCTTTAAAAGAACAAATGGAAGAAATTCGAATTCGGATTCATCGTCCGCTTGAGTGCATCATAAATGGAAAACCGCAATTTTTTCATTACACAGTCACACTTGAGGACGGAGTATATTTATTAAACAAGCTGAGCCAATATTCTATTTACACCATGGAGGAAGAGCTGAAGCGCGGATATGTAACTCTGCGAGGGGGACATCGGGTCGGTCTGGCCGGAAAAGTAATAACGGAAAAAGGAACCGTTAAGATGATTCGTGATGTTGCTTCCTTTAATATTCGCATTGCTCGTGAAAAGGTAGGGATTGCAGCTCCGTTAGTTCCGTATCTATATAGAGAGCGTTGGCTTAATACAATGATTATCGGACCGCCGCAAACGGGGAAAACAACGCTGCTTCGGGACTTTGCAAGATTGATGAGCACAGGCATGAAAGAGCCGAGCATTCCATCCTGCAAGGTGGGGATTGTGGATGAACGTTCTGAGATTGCAGGCTGCGTAAAAGGAGTGCCGCAGTATCAATTAGGGACAAGAGTAGATGTTTTGGATGCTTGCCCAAAGGCAGAAGGCATGATGATGCTTATTCGCTCCATGAGCCCCGATATATTAATAGTTGATGAAATCGGACATAAGGAAGACAGTGAGGCCATCATGGAAGCCGTGAACGCTGGCGTTCAGCTTTTTGTTACAGCACACGGGTACGAATATGGAGATTTATTTAAGCGCCCTTCTTTAAAAAAGATACTGGAACTCGATGTATTCGAAAGATTTGTAGAGTTATCTAAAACAAAAGGACCGGGAACCATTATGAACATTAAAAATGAACATGGAAAAGCACAGTTGCAAAAGGTGAGTGTGGGAAACTCATGATAAAAATTTTTGGAGCAGTTTTCATTTTAGCAGCCACTACATGGGTAGGATTTGAATTTGCGAAAAAATTAAGTGACCGACCGCGGCAGCTTCGCCATCTAAAAGCAGCGCTGCAGTCGCTGGAAGCAGAAATCATGTACGGCCATACACCGTTAAGTGAAGCCGCAAGCCGATTGGCTAAACAAATTCCGAAGCCGCTTTCTTGGTTATTTCAAAGTTTTCAAGCGCATTTAGAGCGCGGAGAAAAAACGGTGCGCGAAGCATGGAATAACAGTTTGGATGAAATATGGAAAGTAACGGCTTTGAAGGATACAGAATATGAAATCCTGAAACAGTTCGGCGAAACACTTGGTCAGCATGACAGGGACTCGCAGCAAAAGCATATCCGATTGACCATCAATCATCTCGAAAGAGAAGAAAGCGAGGCAAAAGATATACAGCTGCGCTATGAAAAAATGATGAAAAGCCTTGGTGTTTTATCAGGCTTGCTTATTATCATTCTACTTCTGTAAGGAGTGAAACGGGATGTCCATTGACGTAGGTTTAATTTTTCAAATTGCCGGAATCGGAATCATCTTAGCCTTTATCCATACAGTACTAAAAGAATTAAAGAGGGAAGACATTGCGAATTGGGTCATTCTTGTCGGATTTGTCGTCATTTTGTTTCAAGTCGCTTTTCTTCTCAATAATTTGTTCACAAAAATTAAAAGCGTGTTCTTGTTTCAATAAAGGAGGTCATCGTCATCGAGATCTTACAAATTGTGGGGTTAGGACTTGTCGCCACCTTTTTGGCAGCGGTGTTAAATCAGCAAAAATCGAGCGTTGCATCCCTGTTTATCATCTTTGTCGGAAGCGTCATGTTTTTAATTTTAATTGATCAAATCAGCGCGGTATTAACGATGATTGAGCGCATTGCCAGCGAGGCAAAAGTAAACACGGTATATGTGGAAACATTGCTGAAAATTATTGGAATTGCCTACATCGCCGAATTTGGAGCGCAAATCACAAAGGATGCAGGGCAAGGTGCCATAGCTTCTAAGATTGAGCTGGCGGGTAAAATCCTTATTCTTGTGATGGCAATTCCGATTTTGACTGTCGTAATTCAAACCATTCTTGGATTTTTGCCAAATTCATAAACAGATGCAAAAGGGGTGGGCAGATGATACGTAAGACAAGCACCAAGATCTTCTTCTTTTTTCTTTTGTTTTGCTCTTTGCCACTTGTTGTACAAGCTTCTCCCCCGCAACAAAATATAGTGGACCAGCAGCTTGAGCAGTTAGGAGTCGAAGATATTAAGCGATATTGGGAAGACTTGGTGGCAAAGTACGGAGGATATCTTCCGGAAAGTCAAAAAGGGAGCTTTATGGAGTTTGTAAAAGGCGAGAAACAAATTTCGCTGAAAGAATGGTTTGCCGGCTTGGTCAAGTTTTTGTTTCATGAGCTGATTGCCAATGGCAAGCTCCTCGGCACATTAATTTTGTTGACAGTTTTTAGTGCTCTATTGCAGTCGTTGCAATCGGCTTTCGATAAAAGCAACGTAGGGAAAATAGCGGATGCAGTTGTGTACATGGTATTGATGGTTTTTGCTTTAAACAGCTTTTACATTGCTACCACTTATGCAAGAGATGCAATTCAAACGATGATTGATTTTATTCTTGCGCTGCTGCCGATTATTCTGGCATTGATTGCGACTGCCGGTGGAGTGGTTTCCGTTTCTTTCTTCCATCCCATCACTATATTTTTAATGAATACAAGCGGAATGCTGATGAATTATATTGTATTGCCGCTTCTGTTTTTAGCTACTCTTCTCAGCATTGTAAGCACGATGAGCGAGCAATATAAAGTAACGAAATTGGCTAAGCTGTTGCAGAATGCCAGTGTTGGATTAATAGGTATTTTTCTCACTATTTTTCTAGGAGTCTTATCCGTTCAAGGAACTGCAACGGCTGTGGCAGATGGAATTGCGGTGAAAACGGCAAAATTTATTACCGGCAACTTTATCCCTGTTGTCGGACGAATGTTTACAGATGCAGCCGATACAGTGTTGAGCGCTTCAGCCTTGCTGAAGAATACAGTAGGGATTGCGGGAATGATTATTTTGCTCTTAATTGTAGCGTTTCCAGCCATTCAAATTTTTTCTATCGCTCTTATTTATAAGTTTGCAGCAGCTGTTCTCCAGCCGATCGGAAGCAGCTCGGTTATCCAATGCATTGATATTATCGGAAAAAGCATCGTCTATGTCTTCGCCTGTCTGGCAATAGTTTCTCTTATGTTTTTCTTAAGCATCACTATTATTATAGCTGCGGGAAACTTGACGCTGATGATGCGATAAGGGGGTGAAAAGATGCAGTTTATTACAGAGTGGATTCACAACATTATCGTATTCATTCTTTTAGCAACCGTTATCACTATGCTGCTCCCGAATTCCGGGCTGCAAAAATATGTGAAGTTTGTTGTCAGCCTGCTTCTTATCGTATTGATTTTAAATCCTTTATTCAAATTGCTGCGCACTGACATTAATGAAGTCATTGCAAGTTTCAATGAAAAAGCTTACGTTGCGAACGGAAATATAGAAAATTTAATAGATGTAAAGAAAAAAGAAATACAAGCCTCACAGCGTGCATATATTTTAAAACAGATGGCTGTCCAAATGGAAAAACAAGTAGCAGAAGGCTTAGACAAGGAATATGGCGTAACAGTGACAGATGTGAAGCTGACGGTGAAAGAAGGAAAGAAAGATGTTCAATCTGCTGAAGACCTTACCGGAGTGGCTGTTACAGTTGTTAAAGAAGAACCAAAACGATCAACAACGGTAGAAACAGTAAAAAAAGTAGATATAAACACCGATACGCCGTATCAATCTCGTTTGGATGACGAGACATCTTCGCATATTCAAAACTATCTTGCAAGAGAATGGCAGCTAGAAGAGAAAAAAATTAGTGTTGTAGTGGAAGGGGGGACAGGAAGAACGAATGAGCGACAATAAAAAGGAATCCTTTTTCGGCAAGCTGTTTAACGGAAGCGAAGAAAACACAAAAGCTCGAAAAAAATTGACACCTAAGCTTGTGCTTACTCTGTTAGGATTAGGAATTTTGCTCATGCTCTCCAGCAATATGTTCACGCAAAAGAAATTAGAAGAAGCAACGATTCCCGTATTTAAAGAACAAGCAAATCAAACGGAACAAAATGATGTTCCTACGTTTGCATCCAAGAGCAGCAGTTCTTCCGGAATTGAAAAATATGAAGAAAAATATGAACGACAACTAAAAGAAGCACTTGAAAATGTCATGGGAGTAAAAGATGTAAATGTTATTGTCAACTTGGAATCTTCAGAATTAAAAGTAGTAGAAAAAGACAAGGTTACGCGTTCCCAGCGAACAGATGAAACGGACCGCGAAGGGGGAAAGCGTAATGTGGAAGATCAATCGGTTGATGAAAAAACAGTGATTACTCGCAACGGCGACAAGGAAGCTCCAATTATCACAAAAATAGAAAAGCCGGATATTCGAGGCGTCCTGATTGTGGCAAAGGGAGCAGATAACATAAAAGTAAAAACAATGATTGTGGAAGCTGTTACAAGAATGCTTGGCGTTTCAAGCCATCGTGTAGCAGTATTGCCGAAGAAAAATTAAGGAGGAGAAGAAAATTGGTGAAAAAACAAACAGTTTGGCTATTGACAATGCTTAGTTTGGTAGTGGTATTATCAGTTTATTATGTCACAACTCCGGACAGTCCTCAAACGAATATGGTAACGAATACGGCTCTGCAAAACAAAGATGGCAAAGAAGCGACGAAGGAAAAGGGCGCTTCTGAAAAAAGTGTCAACCAGCAAAAAGAAACAGCAGCCGGGTCTGAGGATGATTATTTTGCACAACTTCGTTTAGATCTTGAAGAAAAAAGAGATGAAATGAAAGAGAGATTGCAAGACGTTATGGGAGCTGCAGACGTATCCGCTGAGCAAAAAAATGAAGCCTACGATGAATTGCAAAAATTAGACAATATTGAAGCGAAAGAAGCTGTGTTAGAAACATTGATTAAATCTGAAGGCTATAAGGATGCTCTTGTTCGTGCAGACGGTGAGGAAGTTCGCATCACGGTAAAAGCAGAAAAGTCATCTCCAAAACAAGCAAACAAAATTATCCAGCTTGTAAGAGGAGAATTAGGTACTAAGAAAGTAGCGGTACAATTTGAACCTGTAAAATAATAATGAAAAGCTATCGGGTGCTGCTCGATAGCTTTTTTGTTTTGAAAAGATAAGAAAGTATAAAAAATAAAAATTGTACTATACTTTCTTATGAGATTCCGAATATAACCATATCATTGTTAATTATAGAAACAGTGAATAAATCGTAAAATGGTAATTTTTAACGGATTATATATGGAGTATGGATTTATACTATTTCCTTATAAAGTGGTCTTGCCAATTTTACATATAACTTGCTATTATTACTAGGTAGTAAAATTTAATAACAAGTAACGGCTGTATTATAATGGAAATGCAAATAAGATTGCAAAAATTATTGAAATTTTACGAATTATTATCGTAAGATGAAGGTATAACCAACGAAATGGGAGTGGATAAGCATGTTCAAAATTCAAGAAGTTCGTGAATTAATTAAACTAATTGATAACTCAAATATTGATGAATTCGAATACGTAAACGATGGCGCAACAATCCGCATGAAAAAGCAAGCAAATACAGTTGTTACATATCAAGAAGCTCCTAAGCAAGCAGTGGCGGTGCCTGCGGCTGTTGAGGAAAAGGTTGCAGCGCCGGTTGCAGTAAGCGCTCCTCAACCAACAGAGGCTCCAAAAAAAGAAGAAGATGTCAATCTTAAAAAGATCACTTCTCCGATGGTAGGAACATTCTATTCATCCCCATCACCGGATGCAGCTCCATATGTAAACGTAGGAGATCGTGTAAATGAGGATACAGTGGTTTGTATCGTAGAAGCAATGAAATTATTTAATGAAATTGAAGCGGAAGTGAGCGGCGAAATTGTAGAAGTACTTGTGAAAAATGGACAGCTTGTCGAGTACGGTCAGCCATTATTCCTTGTACGATAAATGCTCGCCCGACAACTGAGGCTGTTGCATGCCCCAGTTATCTCTATAAAAGCATAATAAGGGGTTATGTATATGATAAAAAAAGTATTGATTGCAAACCGAGGAGAAATTGCTGTCCGAATCATCCGTGCCTGCAAAGAAATGAACATTGAAACGGTTGCTATTTATTCAGAAGCGGACAAAGAAGCGCTGCATGTGCAGTTGGCGGATGAAGCTTATTGTGTAGGACCTACTTTGTCCAAGGAAAGCTATTTAAATTTAACTAATATTATCAGCGTTGCTAAGCTCACCGGTTGTGATGCCATTCATCCGGGATATGGATTTTTGGCGGAAAATGCAGATTTTGCAGAGCTATGCCGTGAATGTAACATCATTTTTATCGGTCCAAGTCCGGAAGCCATTTCAAAAATGGGTACAAAAGACGTGGCTCGTGATACAATGAAAGAAGCAGGGGTTCCGATTGTTCCCGGTTCTCAAGGTATTATTAAAAGTACAGAAGAAGCCATCGAGCTTGCGCGTAAGATGGGGTATCCTGTTATCATTAAAGCAACTGCAGGAGGCGGGGGGAAAGGCATTCGCGTAGCGCATTCCGAGCAAGAGCTTGTAAAAGGGATTCAAATAACTCAGCAAGAAGCAAGCACGGCGTTTGGAAATCCGGGGGTATATATCGAAAAGTATATACAAGATTTTCGTCATGTAGAAATTCAAGTTATGGCTGATACCCACGGAAATGTTATTCATTTAGGGGAACGTGATTGTACGATTCAAAGACGATTGCAAAAACTGTTGGAAGAAACGCCATCACCGGCTTTAGATGCTTCCATCCGTGAGCAAATGGGACAAGCGGCGGTTAAAGCTGCGCAGGCAGTAAACTATACAGGTGCAGGAACAGTTGAGTTTATTTACGAATACAAAGAGAAAAAGTTTTATTTCATGGAAATGAATACGAGAATTCAAGTAGAGCATCCTGTTACTGAGATGGTGACGGGTGTGGACTTAATTAAAGAGCAAATTCGTGTTGCATCAGGTGAAAAGCTTTCCCTCACGCAGGAAGAGGTCCAGTTTAACGGTTGGGCAATCGAGTGCCGAATTAATGCCGAGAACCCTGCAAAGAATTTTATGCCGTCTCCCGGAAAGATTCAAATGTATTTGCCGCCGGGCGGATTTGGCGTTCGTGTCGACTCTGCTGTATATCCGGGCTACACAATCCCTCCGTATTATGATTCCATGATTGCTAAGCTGATTACCTATGGAAAAACGAGGGAAGAAGCAATTGCGAAAATGAAGCGGGCATTAAGTGAATTTGTCATCGAAGGCGTACATACGACAATCCCGTTCCATTTGCAGTTGCTTGAGCATCCGGACTTTGTAAAAGGAGATTTCAATACGAAATTTTTAGAACAGCATGAGCTTGTGACACAATAATTTATAAAGGAGGCATAAGCATGGCTGAAAATATGTTGGATATGGGTCAAGAAACAACGCTTGGAAAAGTGGAAATTGCTCCTGAAGTAATTGAGGTAATTGCGGGCATTGCTTCTACAGAAGTGGAAGGCGTAGCTGCAATGCGCGGTAACTTTGCTACAGGCGTGGTTGAAAAGCTAGGCAAGAAAAACCACGGAAAAGGTGTAAAAGTAGAGCTGACAAATGACGGCATTATCGTTGACATTTACGTTCTTATGTACTTCGGAGTTTCTATCCCTGTTGTCGCTCAAAAAATTCAAGATAACATCCGTCAAGCATTGCTTACAATGACAGGGCTGGAATTAAAAGAAGTGAACGTGCATGTTGTGGGAGTAACATTCGAATCTCCAAAAACAGAAATCGAACCGACATTATAATGTAAAAAAGCCAAAGGAAAAGCCCTTTGGCTTTTTTATTTTCTTTCGTAATGGCTCGAAATTCCATTTTCCTTCCTCCAATCTATGAAATTAAACAACCATAGTATTTAAAATGAAATCGAACGGTGCACATATTGATAGAATATTCCATAAAATCCGTACATTATGGTATCATATAGAACTTGAAGTTAACTTTTTTCTGTTTTTCTGTCGCGTAAAACGTGTAAGAAACGAAAAAAGTATGGTATTATCATTGTATTCCATATTCGGAACAGCTTCTTAAAAGCTAAGGAGATTAACGTATACGTCTCTTAGCGTCAGTTGATTTCCTGTTTAGAGCAGCTGGGGTTTACCCACAGTTGCAACAGGATAAATTATGATTGTAAAACTATACTATAAAAAAGAGGTAATAAAGGAGAATGGAAATGAAGCGCAGGACGGCGAGAGAAAAAGCGATGCAGGCACTGTATCAAATGGATATAAGCGGAGATATCGATCCAAAGGTCGCGATTGAAAATACGCTAGAAGAAGGCGAAACAAGCAGCGACTTCTTAGAAGCTCTTGTATTAGGATGTATGGAGCATAAGGATGAATTGGATGCTCTTATCAGCCAGCATTTAGAAAACTGGAAGCTTGAGCGTGTCGGTACGGTTGACCGTAATATTTTGCGCGTAGCTGTATACGAAATGAAATATATGAATGATATCCCTGAAAATGTAACGATGAATGAAGCAATTGAAATTGCCAAGGTTTTTGGAGATGAAGAATCAAAACGTTTCATCAATGGAGTTTTGTCAAAGATAAAGCAATCCATTCAAAAATAAAAGATATAGTTTGACAGGGGGAATATGCAATGGCAGCAGAATTAATTAAAGGTATGGAAATCGCACAGCAAAAACGTTCAGAACTAAAAGAAAAAGTCAGTAAATTAAAAGAGCAGGACATCATTCCTGGTCTTGCTGTTATTTTAGTTGGAAACGACCCGGCTTCCCGTTCTTACGTAAAAGGAAAGGAAAAGGGATGTGAGGAAGTAGGGATTTATTCCGAGTTGATCGAGCTTCCTGAAACGATTACACAAGAGCAATTACTTGAAGAAATTGACCGCTTAAACCATGATGATAAAATTCACGGTATTTTAGTTCAATTACCGCTGCCAAAGCATATCGATGAGAATGCTGTTATTGAAAGCATCTCTCCGGAAAAGGACGTAGACGGATTTCATCCGATCAGCGTCGGAAAAATGATGACAGGTCAAGACACTTTCCTTCCGTGCACCCCGCATGGCATTATTGAATTAGTGAAGGCAAAAAATATTGACATTCGCGGAAAGCATGTTGTTGTGATTGGAAGAAGCAACATTGTCGGCAAACCTGTCGGACAATTATTTTTGAATGAGGATGCGACTGTTACATATTGTCATTCCAAAACGAAAAGCTTACGGGACATCGCTAAATTGGCTGATATTTTAGTCGTGGCAATCGGACGGGCTAAATTTGTAACAGCCGATTATGTGAAAGAAGGGGCAGTTGTCATCGACGTAGGGGTAAACCGCTTGGAGACAGGAAAGCTTTGCGGGGATGTTGATTTTGATGAAGTGCAAAAGGTGGCAAGTTACATTACTCCTGTTCCGAAAGGAGTAGGACCGATGACGATAACCATGCTTCTCCACAATACGGTAGTATCTGCCGAACGTAAGAAAGTGCTTTGCACAAAATAAATAGAAGTGCTTTCAATGTTAATTAAGAAGTCGAGCGAATCAGCCGATTCGCTCGCACAATGTTTTATGAGGGGAGCTTGCATTATGGAAAAGCAATATTTAACCGTAACAGCTCTTACACGGTACATAAAAGCAAAAGTAGATCGCGATCCTCATTTACAAGCCGTTTGGTTAAAAGGAGAAATCTCCAACTTTAAATATCACAGCCGGGGCCATATGTATTTTACCTTAAAGGATGAAAATGCAAAGATTTCCGCTGTGATGTTTTCAAGTCATAACCGAAACATCACTTTTCGGCCGGAAGACGGCATGAAGGTGCTTGTGAAAGGGCAAGTATCTGTATATGAAGCTTCCGGCAATTATCAGATGTATGTGTATGAGATGCAGCCGGACGGAATTGGAAATCTATATTTAGCTTATGAGCAGCTTAAGTCTCGGTTGATGGAAGAGGGGTTGTTTTCAGAACGCTATAAACAGCGTATTCCTGCCTATCCAAAGACGATTGGAGTCATTACTTCTCCTACCGGAGCGGCTGTACGAGATATTTTAACAACGCTGAAGCGTCGTTATCCTGTAGCGAACATTGTTGTACTTCCTGCCTTGGTTCAAGGGGAATTTGCTGCACCGTCCATTGTAAAAGCTATCGAAACAGCAAACAAAATGAACACGATTGATGTACTGATTGTCGGACGAGGCGGAGGATCCATCGAAGAATTATGGGCATTTAATGAAGAAATCGTAGCACGTGCGATTTTCGCAAGTAAAGTGCCGATTATTTCTGCAGTAGGGCATGAAACGGATTTTACAATTTCGGATTTTGTTGCTGATTTGCGTGCCCCAACACCGACTGCCGCAGCTGAGTTAGCTGTTCCTAATATATTGGATTTAGAAGAAAAAATTATGCAGAGAACGCTGCGGCTTCAAAGAGGGATGCGAGAACAGCTAGAACGTAAAGCAGACAAGCTCGCAAGCTTACAAAATGCTTATGCATTTCGTTATCCGCACCAGCTTCGTATCCAAAAGGAAGAGCAGCTGGATCGTTTATTGGAAAAATTAGTTCGCGAGAAGGAACGATTTATTGAAAATAAGCAACGTCAAGTGCAGCAACTGACGTTGAGGCTAAATAAACATCATCCGGCACAAAAAATAGAGCATGCAAAATGGACGTTCAGTGCGTTGGAGAAGCAGCTCAAAAAAGAGCTTCATAACCTATTGCGTACTAAGGAGTTTTCATTTGCGAGAACCCTTTCAAAGCTGGAAGCGCTCAGTCCTTTAAATATCATGAAGCGCGGCTACAGTGCGGCATATGATGAAAAAAATCATATCATCAAAAGCATCCATCAAGTCGAACCGGGTGACAAAATAACCGTTCAGTTGCAAGATGGTTTATTGGATTGCAACGTATGGGGAATTGAGGAGCGTGACATAAACGATGGAACAAAAGAAAGTAACCTTTGAGGAAGCAATTGCACAATTGGAGCAAATCGTCATGAAGCTGGAGCAGGGAGATGTTCCTCTTGAAGATGCGATTTCCTATTTTAAAGAAGGAATGGAACTCTCGAAGATTTGTCATGAAAAACTGAAGAACGTAGAAGAGCAAATGACAGTTATTTTAGGAGAAAACGGAGAACTGCGGCCGTTTACTGTCGGGGGAGAGGAATAATTGTGACGAGCGTAAACTTTCGCGCTTTTAGTGAAGAGAGTAAAAAGGTGATTGATCAAAAAGTATTGGAGTATACGGCTAAACTTGAATGTCCTGCCGTTATTAAAGATGCGATGATGTATTCCTTAGAAGCGGGAGGAAAACGCATTCGTCCCATGCTTCTCTTTGCAACTTTGCATGCATTCGGCAAAGAGAAAGAGATAGGTATTCCTGTTGCGTGTGCGCTGGAAATGATACATACGTACTCTCTTATTCATGATGATTTGCCATCAATGGATAACGATGATTTGCGCCGCGGAAAGCTGACCAATCATAAAGTATTCGGCGAAGCAATGGCAATCCTGGCGGGGGATGGATTATTAACGTATGCCTTTCAAGTAATTGCTGATGCTCAGCATGAAGATATTACTGACAGTATGAAGCTTCATCTTATAAGGGAGTTGGCGAAAGCGGCGGGACCAGAAGGAATGGTTGCCGGGCAGGTGGCGGATATCGAAGCGGAAGGAAAAACGCTCTCGCTTGCACAATTGGAATACATCCATAAAAATAAAACAGGCCGATTGTTAGTATATCCTGTGCTTGCAGGAGCCATTTTGGCAAACGCAGCCCAAGAACAAATAAACTCTCTTGTTGAATTTGCAAGCTATCTCGGTCTTGCGTTTCAAATCCGCGATGATATTCTCGATGTGGAAGGCACGGAAGAGCTGATCGGAAAGCCGGTTGGAAGCGATATACAAAACGAGAAGAGCACATACACTACTTTGTTTACTGTAGAAGAGGCGAAGGCAATTTTAGAAAAGACGATTCAACAAGCAAAGCAGGCAATTGCATCTCTCGGACTGCAAGATGAATATTTGCTTGCTGTTTGCGATCTTATAGCTCAGCGCAATAACTAAATTGTACATTTATTATACATGCCCTTTACATTTGTTATGTAGAAGAGCCGCTCTTGTTGAGCAATTACGGATTTTATGATATATATATTTTTGAGTGAATACGATGCCGTTATCACATGTGTGTTAGCGGCTCTTTTTTCATACGATGAACTCTGGGGCGATGACAGCGCTTTAATAAAATGGGAGTATTAATCAAGACTGCGCATAAAATATGTACTACTATATTCAGGAAATATTCATTATAATAGTTCAAAGGAATTAAGTAAGTTTATTCCAAATGGGGATAAGCCCCAAGCGAAGAATTTATTTTTGATTATGAAATGAAAGTGAGTGATCCATATGGATCTTACCGAAATTAAGAATCCCGGCTTTTTGAAGGAAATGTCGATTGAAGAATTGAATGAGCTGAGCGCACAGATTCGCACATTTCTTATTGAAGAGCTTTCCAATACAGGAGGACATATTGCCCCGAACTTGGGAGTTGTGGAATTGACGATTGCTCTTCATAAAGTGTTCAACAGCCCGAAAGATAAATTTTTATGGGATGTAGGTCATCAGTCTTATGTACATAAGATTTTAACAGGCCGTGCAAAGGATTTTAAAACGCTGCGGCAATACAAAGGATTATGCGGGTTTCCGAAACGCTGTGAAAGCGAGCATGACGTGTGGGAGACGGGGCACAGCTCGACCTCTCTTTCTGCGGCAATGGGAATGGCTATCGCCCGCGATTTAAAGAAAACGAAGGAATATATTATTCCTATCATTGGGGACGGTGCATTGACAGGCGGAATGGCGCTTGAAGCGTTAAACCACATTGGTCATGAAAAGACCGATATGATTGTCATTTTAAATGATAACGAGATGTCGATTGCGCCGAATGTAGGAGCTCTGCATAACATTCTCGGACGATTGCGCACGGCAGGGAAATATCAGTGGGTAAAAGATGAGCTGGAATACTTGCTGAAGAAAATTCCTGCGGTTGGCGGAAAATTGGCAGCGACCGCCGAAAAGTTGAAAGACAGTTTAAAATACATGCTGATGTCAGGAGTATTTTTTGAAGAGCTTGGATTCACTTATTTAGGACCAGTGGATGGTCATAATTATGAGGATTTACTGGAAAACCTGCATTATGCCAAAAAAACAAAAGGACCTGTCCTTGTTCACGTTATTACGAAAAAAGGAAAAGGATATAAGCCTGCTGAAAGTGACGTAATCGGGGAATGGCACGGTACAGGTCCATATAAAATTGAGTCCGGAGATTTCGTGAAACCCGAAAACGCTCCGCCGGCATGGAGCAAGGTAATCAGCGAAACGGTTCGAAAAATGGCCAAAACAGATCCGCGAATTGTGGCTGTTACCCCGGCAATGCCAGTCGGTTCAAAGCTTGAAAACTTTGCAAAAGAATTTCCTGATCGCATGTTTGATGTCGGAATTGCAGAACAGCATGCCACAACAATGGCGGCCGGTTTGGCTACACAAGGCATGAAACCGTTTTTGGCTATTTATTCAACGTTCCTGCAGCGCGCATATGATCAAGTAGTGCATGATGTTTGCCGCCAAAACTTGAATGTATTTTTCGGCATCGACCGCTCTGGTTTAGTAGGTGCCGATGGAGAAACGCATCAAGGTGTATTCGATATCGCATTTTTACGTCATGTTCCGAATATCGTACTCATGATGCCGAAAGATGAAAACGAAGGACAGCATATGGTGTATACAGCGTTATCGTATGATGATGGCCCGATTGCGCTTCGCTATGCACGAGGAAACGGTCTTGGGGTTCCGATGGATGCCGAACTTAAGAAAATACCAATCGGCACTTGGGAAACGCTTCGTGAAGGATCAGACGCGGCAATTTTAACGTTTGGCACTACGATTCCTATGGCGATGGAAGCAGCGGAACTGCTCGAGAAAAAAGGAATTTCTGTTAAAGTAGTCAATGCTCGCTTTATCAAGCCGATGGATGAAAAATATTTGCATGAATTATTTACAAAAAATATACCGATTTTAACTATTGAAGAAGCTGTATTAGCCGGTGGCTTCGGCAGTGGGGTTCTGGAATTTGCTCACGATAAGGGATACCATAATGCAATTGTAGACCGAATGGGAATTCCGGATCAATTCATAGAACACGGAAGTGTCAACAAGCTGCTTGAAGAAATCGGCATAACTGCAAAAGATGTTGCAGAACGCATTCAGCTGATGATTCCAATTAAACAAAAAAGGGCGTAACATATGAATGGCAAGAAGGAAAGAGTGGATATTTTGCTGGTCGAACGAGGACTGGCAGAAACAAGAGAAAAAGCAAAACGGGCAATAATGGCCGGACTGGTATATTCCAATGAAGAACGATTGGATAAACCGGGAGAAAAGGTCGCCCGTGATATTCCTTTAACAGTAAAGGGACAAGTCATGCCGTACGTAAGCCGCGGCGGCTTTAAGTTAGAAAAGGCGTTGCGAGAATTCAACATCGACTTGCAAGGCAAGATTGTGCTCGACATCGGAGCTTCTACGGGCGGTTTTACAGATTGTGCTCTTCAAAATGGCGCCAAGCTTTCCTATGCGCTTGACGTAGGTTATAATCAGTTAGCATGGAAGCTGCGTCAAGATGAGCGGGTTGTAGTGATGGAACGCACCAATTTTCGTTATGTGACTCCGGCAGACCTGCAGTATGGAATGCCCCAGTTTGCGAGCATTGACGTATCTTTTATCTCGCTCAGGCTCATTTTGCCTGTACTAAAAACATTGCTTGTTCCAAACAGTGATGTGGCGGCTTTAATTAAGCCGCAATTTGAGGCAGGAAGAGAGCAAGTGGGTAAAAAAGGAATCGTTCGCGACCGTAAAGTTCATGAGGCGGTTATTGCTTCTATTATGGATTTCTCATTGGCAGAAGGGTTTGACGTACAAAATGTGACATTCTCGCCAATCACGGGCGGCGATGGAAACATTGAGTTCCTCATTCATTTAAAATGGTATGGAGAACGAGAAATGGGAGAAAATAAGTGTCAAAAGACGCCGATTGCCGTTGTGGATGAGGCTCATGCTGCCTTAAAAGCATTGTAAGAGAGGAGAAACATTGCTCCTCTTTTTTATTGGCATCCTTTTATTTACCACATGTATTCTTATGTATAATAATTGAAGAACGAAGTTGAAACTGAAGAAAGAGAAATAGTATAGAAAAGTAAGTAAATCACCAAAAAAACTAAAAAACCGTTAAAAATCCTCAAAATTACGTAAAATTTTTTTAAAAATACGTTTGTTCTACAAAACAAATGTGTACAAGAATAGTGTTATGGGTTAACATTAAATAGAGAAGCAATATCATTTAAAGAGCAAAAATTTTGTGGAGATTGTTGTGAGGTGCATAAATATGAATAAGGGTCAGCGCCATATTAAAATTCGAGAAATTATTGCAAATAGAGAAATCGAAACACAAGACGAACTTGTTGATATTTTACGAAACGAAGGATTCAATGTAACTCAGGCCACTGTTTCAAGGGATATTAAAGAATTGCATCTTGTAAAGGTACCGTTGCATGACGGAAGATACAAATATTCTTTACCGGCCGACCAACGCTTTAATCCGCTTCAAAAATTGAAGCGAAATCTTGTAGATGCTTTCGTAAAACTTGATACAGCAGGGCATATGATTGTTCTTAAAACATTGCCGGGCAACGCGAATGCCATCGGTGCTTTAATTGACCATTTGGATTGGGATGAGATTCTCGGTACAATCTGTGGGGATGATACAGCTTTAATCATCTGCCGTACACCGGAAGATACTACAGTTATTCGCGAACGATTGTTAAATATGCTATAAAAAAGCTTCGTGTTCATTTTCTTCAGATTGAAACGTCTGATGTCAAGTCTTTCCCGTTTAGAGAAAGATAAAATGAACGTGAGGTTTTTCATATTGTTAAAATGGGATATAGAAATTATAAAAACCGGCGCTTTCTCTTTTTTGGCAAATATGATATTGTGATAACGAGGTGAATGAAGCATTGTTATCGGAACTGTCAATTAAAAACTTTGCCATAATTGAATATTTATCAATTTCGTTTGATAAAGGACTCACTGTCTTAAGCGGGGAAACGGGAGCCGGCAAATCCATTATTATAGATGCTATCGGTCTTCTTGTCGGAGGAAGAGGCTCTTCCGAGTTCGTTCGATATGGGACAGATAAAGCAGAAATTGAAGGATTATTTTATATAGAAGACGATCAACATCCATGTCTTGTCAAAGCAAAAGAACTGGATATTGACATCGAAGACGGGATGATTATTTTAAAACGCGATATTGCAGCAAATGGAAAAAGTGTATGCCGCATTAACGGAAAACTGGTAACTTTAAGCACATTAAAAGATATAGGAAAAACGCTTGTAGATATTCATGGTCAACATGAACATCAAGATTTAATGAATGAAGATAGGCATTTATTTATGCTGGATCATTTCGATGCTGACAGCATGGGCCAGCAAATCAACAAATATCAGCAGTATTATATTCAATACGAACAAGTAAAAAAGCAGCTGAAGAGCTTAACAGAGAACGAGCAGCAAATGGCTCATCGGCTCGATTTAATTCAGTTTCAGCTTGAAGAAATACGAAAAGCGGACCTGAAGCTCGGAGAAGATCAAGAGCTTATGGAAGAACGGATGAAAATCTCCAACTTTGAAAAGATTTATAAAGCTCTGGGAGATTCTTATCGTTCGCTCAGCAGCGATGGGAGCGGCCTTGACAATGTGAGAAATGCTATGCATCAAATTGAGGCTATCACGAATATTGATACATCTTTAAAAGAAATGTACGATACGATAGCAAACAGCTATTATTTGCTCGAGGAAGTGTCCTATAGCCTTCGTGAGAAGCTTGATGCTATGGAATACGACCCGAATCGCCTGGATTATATTGAGACGCGATTAAATGAAATTCGTATGTTGAAAAGAAAATATGGAAATACTGTAGAGGATATTTTAGAATATGCCGATAAAATTCAAGAAGAAATCTCAACAATTGAAAACAAGGATGTACATATAGAGAAAACGAAGAAGCGGTTAAAAGAACTGGAAGCTATTGTTGTGAAAGAGGCAACAACATTATCTGTGATGCGCAAGAAGTTGGCATCTCAATTAACAGATGCCATTCATCAAGAGCTAAAAGAACTCTATATGGACAAAACAAAATTTGAGGTTGTCATTACGAAGAAAGAAGGCACTATGGATGACCCGCTGGTGGAGGGCGTACCGGTTAAATTAACAGCGGACGGATTTGACAATGTAGAGTTCTACATTTCGACTAATCCTGGCGAACCGTTAAAGCCGCTTTCTAAAGTTGCATCCGGAGGAGAGCTGTCTCGTATCATCTTGGCGCTCAAGAGCATATTTTCTAAGCATCAAGGCGTTACTTCGGTTATTTTTGATGAGGTGGATACTGGGGTAAGCGGCCGCGTAGCTCAAGCGATTGCTGAAAAGATTTATCGAGTATCAGTAGACTCGCAAGTATTATGTATTACCCATTTACCGCAAGTGGCTTCTATGGCAGATACCCATTTGTTTATCCGGAAAGAAATTGTAAACGACCGTACTATCACTTCCGTACAGATGTTGGATGAATTTGAGAAAGTAACGGAGATTGCACGCATGATTTCCGGCGTGGAAATTACAGAAGTAACAAACGAGCATGCTCGTGAGCTCTTACAGCAAGCAAAACGAATTAAACAAACATCAGAAGCTATCCAATAAAAGGATAGCTTTTTTATTTCTCCCAGTTATAAATGCCACCATTAAAGGAGAAATTAAATGGTGAAGCCACTGGGCTGAATGTGGGTTAGGAGCGAGGAGAGTGAAAGGATTGAAGTTTGAGCAAATCAGAAAGATTTTTGGTGCATTTCTCCTTGTTTCATTATTGTTAACAGGGTTTTTCAAACCTGTTAGAGAATTTCTTTTCATTCCGAAACAGGTTGTCTTGTTTGAAGGACAACAATCTAAAGTATCATCATCTATTCCTGTATTTAAAGCGACATCCAGTGACCCTTCCATATTTACGATTGGTGCAAATAAAGGAAGGGAAGAAGAACCATTATCGTTGACCGCCCATGAAAGCGGAGAGGCTGATATGGTTCTTCAATTGGCAGGATTTCCCGTTAAAAAAGTAAACGTCAAAGTCTTAAAAGACTTTAAAGTCATTCCCGGAGGACAATCGATTGGGGTTAAATTGAATACAAAAGGCGTTCTTGTTGTAGGTCATCATTTAATTCAAACACAACAAGGAAAACTGTCACCCGGGGAAATAGCCGGTATTAAAATCGGCGATATGATTACTGAAATAAACGGCAAAACTATTGAAAAAATGAGCGACGTTGCCCCTTTTATTCAGCATAGCGGAAAAACGGGCGAGCCGTTGGATATTGTGTTGCTTCGTGATTCCAGAACAGTCCGTACGAAGCTGACTCCGCTTCGCGATAAAAATGATGAGTCATATCGAATTGGATTATATATCCGCGATTCGGCAGCCGGCATCGGTACAATGACATTTATTCATCCGGGAACCATGAAGTATGGTGCACTTGGTCATGTCATTTCTGATAACGACACAAGAAAGCCGATTCAAGTAGAAAATGGTCAAATTGTACGCTCTACCGTAACTTCTATTCAAAAGGGAAGCGATGGAGATCCTGGTGAAAAATTAGCGCGGTTTTCTCCGGATCATCAAGTAATCGGCAATATTACAACTAACAGTCCATTTGGTATTTTCGGGAAGCTTAACACGTCTTTAACAAATGGTATTATGGATAAAGAAATGCCGATTGCTTTGTCTCATCAAGTAAAAGAAGGACCTGCAAAAATTTTGACTGTAATTTCTAAGGATAAAGTGGAAGCTTTTGATGTAGAAGTGGTCAGCAGCATACCTCAAAAGTTTCCTGCAACGAAGGGCATGGTAATCAAAGTTACGGATAAACGCTTGTTAAATGAAACAGGCGGAATTGTACAAGGTATGAGCGGAAGTCCGATTATACAAGACGGGAAAGTGATTGGAGCAGTTACGCACGTATTTGTTAATGATCCAACGTCAGGGTACGGTGTTCACATCGAATGGATGTTAAATGAAGCAGGAATTAATATTTATGAAAATTATGACCGCAACAAAAAAGCAAGCTGACAAAATCAGCTTGCTTTTTCAATGAAAGATAAAATATATTTTACGAATTTTTGCATTTTTTAAGCGGATTTAAAAGAAATGTTTTTCATGCTCTTTATTTTATTGTAAAATTGTCAGTAAGTACGGATTGATGATATCGTAGAAGTTTTGGTTATTACATAGAAGTCTGCAGAATAAGAGCAAATGAATTCGACAAACGAAAGTGAAAAACAGTGAAAGCGAAAGAAAACAGTCGAAAATACCAGGTATTACGAGAAAAACACTGTTTCAAAGGATTTTTTTAGTAAATTTAGAAAATTTAAAAGGAAAAAACGAACGATTGTCGAAAACTTTAGTTAGTATTTTATTCAGATGAAAATAAAAAATAAGAAGAGTTGGTATGAGGGAGGAAGAATTGTGGAGAAGATTAAGGTGTGCCTTGTTGATGACAACAGGGAGTTAGTATCCATGTTGGAAAGCTATGTTTCTGCGCAAGATGATATGGAGGTTATCGGGATTGCTTATAATGGACAAGAGTGCTTGAATTTATTAAAGGATAAAAATCCTGATGTATTGGTGCTGGATATCATCATGCCGCATCTTGATGGGCTTGCTGTATTGGAGAAGCTTCGGATGATGGATAGAGATAAACAGCCAAACGTCATTATGCTGACGGCTTTCGGCCAAGAAGACGTAACGAAAAAGGCTGTAGATTTGGGAGCATCCTACTTCATCTTGAAACCGTTCGATATGGAAAATTTAACAAGTCATATTCGTCAAGTGAGCGGGAAAACAAACGCCTTTGTTAAACGTCCACTTCCTTCATTCCGTTCCGCTTCTTTAGACGGGAAACCGAAAAACCTGGATGCCAGCATTACAAGCATTATTCATGAAATTGGCGTTCCTGCTCATATCAAGGGATATATGTACTTGCGTGAAGCGATTTCGATGGTATATAACGATATTGAGCTGTTAGGTTCCATTACAAAAGTGTTGTATCCTGATATTGCTAAAAAATATAATACGACTGCGAGCCGTGTAGAACGTGCCATTCGTCATGCTATTGAAGTAGCTTGGAGCAGAGGAAATATTGAATCTATTTCTTCCCTTTTCGGCTATACAGTATCCATGTCCAAAGCGAAGCCGACCAACTCTGAGTTCATCGCAATGGTGGCTGACAAATTACGTTTAGAACATAAAGCTTCTTAAAAGAAACAATAATAACGCACTCCTTTTTCAGCAGAGAAGAAACTGTTGAAACAGGGGTGCTTTTCGTTTTAAATCTAGATGCCAGGTTCATCGTTGTTTGAGTAAAAAACAGCTTTTGCAACATACCTTACATTTTTTCTCTTCCAAAGTATTGAGGATATTTTTCAAGAGGTTGGGCTGCCCTAATAAAAAATTTCATAAAAAAATCAAAAGTGGAAAAAATTGTATAAAAACACTTTCTTTTATTGTATAATACAAGGGAGATTTTTTGGGTATATATGGTAATGTAGAAAAAGTCCTGCGGTTATGCAGGACTTTTTTCATTTCGCAGGAAAAGTATAGTTGTTGACTTATAACAGTAAATGCTATTCTGCTTTATCGCTGTTTTCTTTTTTCTTTTCCAGTTCCATCATTTTTTGCACTAATATATGCTGGGGCATATGCATTAATTGTTCAAGCGGGATATTTAGGGCTTTGGAAAGCTTGATCGCCGTTTCAGGCGAAATTTGCAATGGTCTCATTTTTATTGACTCCTTTTTCCATTTTACTTATCGGCAACACACGGCCGTCAGCCGAAAAGAGCGCTCTGCTGATGAAAGTTTCACCTTATTAGTATAACAGATACAACCGAATCATGTGTTCGAAAACTTTGTTGTTTGACCGCCTTGAATGAAAAGAAGAACGGCAGGTAAAGAGGTGATCAAACATACATCGCTTCTAGCAATAATCTTTTAGAATATAACCTAAATTGTTTAGGAGGGATTTGTGAATGACAATTATTTTAGGGCACCGCGGTGCGGCAGGGACATGCCCGGAAAATACGATGATTTCATTTATGGAAGCTGAAAAGCTTGGTGCGCAAGGAATTGAGCTGGATGTACAAATGAGTAAAGACGGGAAGGTTGTTGTCATCCATGATGAAACGATAGACCGCACTACAAATGGAAAGGGAGCAGTAAAAGATTATACATATGAAGAAATAAAGAGGTTTGATGCAAGTTATAAATTTAAAGACAAAGTAGGGTTTTGTTCTATTCCGACCTTGCAAGAAGTGCTGCAATGGCTGAAGGAAAATGACTTGATTTTAAATATCGAACTAAAGAACAACAAAATTGCTTATCGCGGATTAGAAGAAGAAGTAATTACGCTCGTTCGCAAGCATGAAATGGAGAATAGAGTGATTTTGTCGTCCTTTAATCATTTTAGCATGATGAAATGTCACCAGCTTGCTCCTGATATTGAAACAGCTATTTTATATAAACAAGGATTGCATACTCCCTGGGCGTATGCTAAAAAAATGGGGGCAAGCGCCATCCATCCAAATTATAAATATATTCCCGATTCCATTATTGTTCAATCGCTGGAAAACCAAGTTGCTGTACGCCCGTATACGGTGAATGGTGAGAAAAAGATGCGAGAGTTGATGGCCTTAAACGTCTCTGCCATCGTGACGGATTTTCCTGAAAAGGCAAAGCGAATACTAGAAGAAACAAAATAAAAGATGTCCCTTGATGCGGAACATCTTTTTACTTTTTGAATCTCGCCTGTACTTTATTTCGTTTGCGGTCTCTGTGCAAAACGAAGCCGCCAAATACATAAATGCCAAATGCGAATACTGCCGCTCCCGCTAGAAATTGAAGCCATAATGAAGGAATAGGAGCGTTCAATATGCCAAATACAGTATCGCGCATTAATTTAATGCCCACTACTGCTAAAATAACGGGAATAAGCGCAAGCAATAAAGCGATGTAACGGTGCATGTTCATCCCTGCCTTATGAATTAGTCTAGTAAAAGCATCTTACAAGTGTTATTTGTTTGTCAAGAGCAAAAACTATAGTAAGATAAAGGTGTGAAAAAATTTGCGTAATCTAATGGAATGAGGGGATGGTTCTTTGAAGCAGCGAGTGATGATTGTTGGGGCAGGAAAAGGAGGAACTGCCATCCTTCGTTTATTGCAGCAAACCGCTGTGTTAGAGGTTGTGGCGATGGTTGATTTGAAAAGTGAAGCGCTTGGCATCCAAATGGCAAAACGATACAATATTCCGACTGCAACGGATTGGCAAGCGTTTCAAGACGATGATATCGATGTAATTATAGATACTACCGGAGACAGTAAACTTTATCAAAACATTGTAGAAAAATGCGGCGGAAAATCTCTCGTCATTCCGGGGTCCGTTGCAAAAATTATCGCTCAGCTGGCGGATGAGAAAGATACTTTAATTACTCAACTCAGAGATCAAACACATCGGCGGGACTTAATATTAAACAGCACTCATGACGGAATGATTGTAGTAGATGAGCAAGGAAAAATTATTCTGTTTAACAGAAGCGCAGAAAAAATAACAGGACAAAAGCAAAAAGATATCCTGGGTAAAAATATATTAGAAATCATCCCTGCAAGCAAATTGCCTCGTGTGATTCGTACGCGGAGGATTGAAGTTAATCAAGAAGTCGAATTGCAAAACGGTAAAAAAGTGATTTCTACGCGCATTCCTATTCTCAGTGAAACAGGGGAACTAGAAGGAGCGTTTGCTGTTTTTAAAGATATTACTGAAATTGTAAATCTGGCTGAAGAGGTGACGAATTTAAAAGAAATACAATCTCTCCTCGAAGCTATTATTCAGTCGTCAGAAGAAGCGATTTCTGTTGTGGATGAACAGGGACATGGCATACTAATTAATCCAGCCTATACAAAACTGACCGGTCTTACTGAAGAAGACATTATTGGAAAGCCTGCGACTGCCGATATTGCTGAAGGAGAAAGTATGCATATGAGGGTGTTGAAAACAAGGCGTCCTGTGCGCGGTATTCCAATGAAGGTTGGACAAAAGAAACGCGATGTAATCGTAAATGTAGCTCCTGTCATTGTAGATGGTGTTTTAAAAGGTAGTGTAGGGGTCATTCGCGACGTTTCAGAAATCCAAAAATTGACAAATGAGCTCCATCAAGCGCGGCAAATTATTCGTACTCTTGAAGCCAAATATTCGTTTGAGGATATTATCGGGACATCTGAGGGGATGAATGTAGCTATTGAACAAGCCAAACTCGGAGCGAAAACACCGGCTACGGTTTTATTGCGCGGGGAATCAGGAACTGGGAAAGAACTGTTTGCTCACGCGATTCATAACGGGAGTGACCGGAAGTACAACAAGTTTATACGGGTAAACTGCGCATCGTTATCTGAGTCTCTCTTAGAAAGTGAGTTATTTGGCTATGAAGAAGGAGCCTTTTCCGGTGCCAGACGCGGAGGGAAACGAGGATTTTTTGAGGAAGCTAATAATGGAAGTATTTTCCTTGATGAAATCGGTGAGCTGTCTGCCAACACACAAGCGAAGCTTTTGCGTGTACTGCAAGAGAATGAAATTGTGCGGGTGGGCGGAACGAAGCCGATACCTGTTAATGTGCGTGTAATTGCAGCAACACATGTGAATTTGGAAAAAGCCATTTTAAAAGGGGAATTTCGCGAAGATTTATATTACCGATTAAATAAAATACCGATTTACATTCCGCCTCTGCGGCAGCGAAAAGAGGATATTCCTGCTATTGCAGAACGTTTAATTCAAAAGATAAACCAAGACTATGGCCGCAACGTTGAAGGATTGACGGAAGCTGCCGTTCATTACCTTCAATCATATGATTGGCCGGGGAATGTCAGGGAATTGGAGAATATACTAGGGCGTGCGATTATTTTCATGAATTATTACGAATCCTATATTGATGTAGAGCATTTGCCGGAGTTCTCCGTTGGTATAAAGCAGGAGCAAACGCGGAGCTCGATTCAACTCCCTGAAAATCATGATAAGTCTTTAGAGGAATTGGTAACAGAGTTTGAAGGAAGGGTTATACAAGAGTACTTAAGCAAATATAACGGAAACAAAACAAAAACCGCAAAAGCGCTTGGAGTTTCTTTGCGAAATTTATATTACAAGCTAGAAAAATATGAGCGTGCAAAAAATAGCGTGCAATAATTTGCGTTATGCGCATTATTTTGCACATGTTTATAAGTTTGACAAAAAACGACGAAACTCCTCTTTAAAATAAAAATATAGGAAAGCGCTTTTATTTATAGTATTTTAAATTTTTTTAAAAACTTTTCTTCGTGAATTGGCACGTTACTTGCATTAATAATGGGTGAGGGACGATGAGAAAGGATTGAGTCAGAAACATGAACTTAAAAATGCTTGTCGATCAAGTCAGCAAACAGCCTCGGAAAACCGTAGCTGTCGCGGCAGCAGAAGATCATGAAGTGATCGAAGCCGTGGCTGAGGCGGTACACATGGGGTTAGCAAACTTCCTTTTATATGGAAATGCAGAGCTCATCGCCAAGATGCTGAAAGAGCATGAAATGGAGCAGCATGAAGCAGTTGACATTATTTCCGCATCTTCTACTACAGAAGCTGCTGAATTAGCGGTTAAGGCTGTAAGCAGCGGCAAAGCTGATGTATTGATGAAAGGAAATATCGCAACAGCATCGATTTTGAAAGCAGTATTAAATAAAGAATATGGTCTTCGAAAAGGCGGTGTTCTTTCCCACGTAGCAGTGTTTGAAGTGCCAAACTACGATCGCTTCATCATCGTTACCGATGCGGCAATGAACATTGCGCCAGACTTGGAGCAAAAAGCGGCTATTCTGCAAAATGCAGTAGAGACAGCACGCTCCATTGGTATTGAAAAACCAAAAGTAGCACCTATTGCCGCTGTAGAAGTGGTGAATCCTGCAATGCAAGCAACAGTAGATGCAGCGCTGTTGACGCAAATGAACCGCAGAGGACAAATCAAAAATTGCATAGTAGATGGACCTCTGGCTTTGGACAATGCGGTTTCTAAAATTGCAGCGGAACATAAAGGCATCGAAAGCGATGTCGCAGGAGTTGCCGATATTTTATTAGTCCCGACAATTGAAGTAGGCAATGCGCTATACAAATCGCTTGTATATTTTGCAAATGCGAAAGTAGGAGCAATTATTTCCGGAGCAAAAGCTCCTGTAGTTTTAACGTCTCGTGCAGATTCAGCAGAGACAAAAGTATATTCGCTGGCATTAGCAGTTTCTACTGCTTCTAAATAAAAGTAACATTAGGGGGAATTACAATGGAAATTTTTAAATACATGGAAAAATATGATTATGAGCAATTAGTGTTCTGCCAAGATAAAGAATCCGGTTTAAAAGCTATTATCGCCATTCATGATACAACTCTTGGACCAGCTTTGGGTGGTACAAGAATGTGGACTTACGAGTCTGAAGAAGCAGCTATTGAAGATGCATTACGTCTTGCAAGAGGGATGACTTACAAAAACGCTGCTGCAGGCTTAAACCTAGGCGGAGGAAAAACAGTTATTATCGGCGACCCTCGCAAAGATAAAAACGAAGCGATGTTCCGTGCATTCGGCCGTTACATTCAAGGCTTAAACGGCCGTTACATCACAGCTGAAGACGTTGGCACCACTGTAGCTGATATGGATCTTATCCATGAAGAAACAGATTATGTAACAGGAATCTCACCTTCCTTCGGTTCTTCTGGTAACCCGTCTCCTGTAACAGCGTTCGGTGTATACCGCGGAATGAAGGCTGCTGCGAAGGAAGCATTCGGAACTGACAGCTTAGAAGGCAAAGTTATTGCGGTACAAGGCGTAGGAAATGTTGCATACAATTTATGTAAATATTTACATGCTGAAGGTGCGCAGCTGATTGTTACAGACATTAACAAAGAAGCGGTACAACGCGCAGTTGAAGAGTTTGGAGCAAAAGCGGTAGATCCAGAAGATATTTACAGCGTAGATTGCGATATTTATGCTCCATGTGCATTAGGCGCGATTATCAACGACAATACAATTCCAAAAATTAAGGCACGTGTAATCGCAGGTGCTGCAAACAACCAATTAAAAGAAGCTCGTCACGGTGACATCATTCACGAAATGGGCATTGTATATGCACCTGATTATGTAATCAATGCCGGCGGTGTTATCAACGTAGCTGACGAATTATACGGCTATAACAGAGAACGTGCTCTTAAAAAGGTTGAAGGCATTTACGACAACATTGCAAAAGTTATTGAAATTTCTAAGCGTGACGGCATTCCAACTTACTTGGCGGCTGACCGCCTTGCAGAAGAGCGCATTGCTCAGATGAAAAATTCAAGAAGCGCATTTTTACAAAACGGTCACCACATCTTAAGCCGTCGCTAATTTTATAGTGTGAGAGGTGAGCAATCACCTCTTTCCCTTGTTTCATTTATCCCGTTATTAATTGTCGGTAAAATCCAAAGATCAACCGACACTAAGAACCCGATTGGTTCAACTAATCATCAGCGGAGGAAGAACGCCCCCGCTGATGAAGTTTCACTTTATGGAGGGATAGACATTGTCTGTTTTTCGAATTCTTGTAATCAACCCAGGAAGTACTTCTACAAAAATAGGAGTGTTTGACAACGAACGACCAATCTTGGAAGAAACCATTCGTCACGATGAAGAGGAAATCGGAAAATATAAGCGAATTATCGACCAGTATGAATTTCGTAAGCGCACCATTTTAGAAGTACTGGATTCTCATGGAATTAATATTTCTAAGCTGAATGCTGTTTGTGGACGCGGCGGCTTGCTTCGACCAATCGAAGGCGGTACGTACGCTGTCAATGAAGCTATGCTTGATGATTTAAAAAAGGGATACAGCGGTCATCATGCGTCTAACTTAGGCGGTATCCTTGCGCACGAAATTGCTTCCGGCCTGAACATACCAGCGTATATCGTTGATCCGGTGGTAGTAGACGAGCTTGATGAGGTAGCACGCATCAGCGGTGTAGCAGGCATTGAAAGAAAAAGCATTTTCCACGCTTTAAACCAAAAAGCAGTGGCTCGTAAAGTAGCAAAAGAGTTAGACAGCAAATACGAAGATTTACACTTAATCGTAGCTCATATGGGAGGCGGAATTACAGTCGGTGCTCATAGAAACGGAAAGGTGATCGATGTAAACAACGGCTTGCATGGTGACGGTCCGTTCAGTCCGGAGCGTGCAGGTACAGTTCCGGCAGGACAGCTTGTTGAAATGTGCTTCTCCGGCGATTATTATCGCGATGAGATCATGAAGAAACTCGTAGGACAAGGCGGTCTTGTTGGCCTTCTTGGTACAAACGATGCGATTAAAGTAGAGCAAATGATTGAAGCGGGGGACAAAAAAGCAGAGCTGGTTTACCGTGCTATGGCGTATCAAATTTCAAAAGAAATCGGTGCGGCAAGCGCTGTTTTACAAGGAAGAGTAGATGCCGTTGTGTTAACCGGCGGGCTTGCGTACAGCAAAATGCTTGTCCAAGAAATTACAAACCGTGTTCATTGGATTGCCGATGTAATTGTGCAGCCGGGTGAAAACGAATTGGAGGCACTTGCTGAAGGTGCATTGCGTGTACTGCGCGGAGAAGAAGATGCAAAAGAATATATCATTCGTGAAAAGGAAACAACTGTAAGGGGTTGAGATAAATGGCAACGGAATACGATTTAGTCATTGTCGGCGGAGGTACAGGCGGATACGTAGCTGCAATTCGCGCGTCACAATTAGGATTAAAAACAGCTCTTGTAGAAAAAGGAAAGCTCGGCGGAACATGTCTTCATGCAGGATGCATCCCGAGTAAAGCGTTGCTTCGCAGTGCAGAAGTATATGCAACTACATTAAAAAGCGAAGAGTTTGGCATTATTACAAGCGGTGTTGAACTGAATTTTACAAAAGTGCAAGAACGAAAAGAGAAAATCGTAAACCAGCTTCACAAGGGAGTACAGCATCTAATGAAGCAAGGGAAAATCGATGTATATGAAGGATATGGACGCATTCTAGGGCCTTCTATCTTCTCTCCGATGCCGGGTACGATTTCTGTAGAAATGAACAACGGAGAAGAGAATGAAATTTTAATCCCGAAAAACGTGATTATTGCGACAGGTTCTCGTCCGAAGTCATTGCCTGGCCTTGAGTTAGACGGAGAATACGTAATGTCATCTGACCATGCGCTGCAAATGGAAACACTTCCTGAGTCCATTATCATTGTCGGCGGCGGTGTCATCGGGATCGAGTGGGCATCCATGCTTGCCGATTTCGGCGTGAAGGTAACAGTTATCGAGTATGCAGACCGCGTTCTTCCGTTAGAAGACCATGAAATTTCAAAAGAGATGCAGCGTTTGTTGAAGAAGAAAGGCATCCAAATCGTAACGGGAGCAAAAGTGCTGCCGGATACATTGGTGAAAGACAACGGAGTTATCATTAAAGCGTTGCACAATCAAGAAGAAAAAGAATTCCGTGCGGAAAAAATGCTTGTGTCCGTAGGCCGTCAAGCTAACATTGAAAACATTGGTCTAGAAAATACGGACATTGTGGTAGAAAACGGTTATATCCAAACGAATCAGTTCTTCCAAACAAAAGAATCTCATATTTACGCAATCGGCGATGTAATCGGCGGATTGCAGCTGGCTCACGTAGCCTCTCATGAGGGAATCACTGCAGTAGAGCACATTGCGGGACAAAATCCATCACCGATGGATTATTCCATGATTTCTAAGTGTGTATACAGCAATCCGGAAGTGGCTTCTGTCGGCTTTACAGAGCAAGAGGCAAAAGAAAAAGGCTATAAAGTAAAAACAGGCAAATTTTCGTTCCGCGCTATTGGAAAAGCTCTTGTATACGGTGAGCATGATGGTTTTGTGAAGCTTGTGGTGGACGAAGAAACAGACGATTTACTTGGCGTTCATATGATTGGACCTCACGTAACTGATATGATTTCTGAAGCGGGTCTTGCAAGAGTATTAGACGCAACTCCTTGGGAAATTTCAAAAACAATTCATCCGCATCCATCTCTGTCTGAGGCGATCGGTGAAGCTGCTTTAGCTGTAGAAGGCAAAGCATTGCATGCGTAATTGAAGATTAGGAGGGTATTTTATATGGTTGAAAACGTAAAAGTGAACCGTCACCATGAGCTTGGCTTAAGTGACGAACAAGTATTGGAAATGTACCGTACTATGTTGCTTGCTCGTAAAATCGACGAGCGTATGTGGCTATTAAACCGTGCCGGTAAAATTCCGTTCGTAATTTCTTGCCAAGGACAAGAAGCGGCACAAGTAGGAGCAGCATTCGCGTTAGAACGTGAAAAAGATTATGTATTACCGTATTACCGCGATATGGGCGTTGTATTAACGTTTGGTATGACTGCGAAAGATTTAATGCTTTCCGCATTTGCAAAAGCGGAAGATCCAAACTCTGGCGGACGCCAAATGCCGGGGCATTTCGGACAAAAGAAAAACCGCATCGTAACAGGTTCTTCACCGGTTACAACGCAAGTACCTCACGCAGTAGGAATAGCGCTTGCGGGTCGTATGGACGGTAAAGACCTGGTAACATTTGTTACTTTTGGAGAAGGTTCTTCTAACCAAGGTGATTTCCATGAAGGTGCAAACTTTGCAGGTGTTCACAAGCTACCAGTAATTTTTATGTGTGAAAACAACAAATATGCAATCTCTGTACCGATTGAAAAGCAATTGGCTTGTGAAAAGGTTTCTGACCGTGCAATCGGTTACGGAATGCCTGGGTATACAGTAGACGGAAACGATCCGCTTGAAGTGTACAAAGTAGTAAAAGAAGCAGCAGATCGCGGCCGCCGCGGCGAAGGCCCGACATTAATTGAAACAGTTTCTTATCGCTTAACTGCACACTCCAGTGATGACGATGATCGTGCATATCGTAATCGAGAAGAAGTAGAAGAAGCGAAAAAGAAAGATCCAATATACACTTTCGCAATGTACTTAAAAGAAGCAGGCGTGTTAACTGAAGAGCTTGAAAAACAAATGTTGGACGATGTAATGAAAATCGTGAACGAAGCTACTGATTATGCAGAAAAAGCTCCATATGCAGATCCGGAATATGCATTGAAGCACGTATACGCGGAATAAGGGGGAAGGTTTCATGGCTGTAATGTCTTATATTGACGCTATTACATTAGCGATGCGCGAAGAAATGGAACGCGACAAGCGCGTGTTTGTTCTAGGTGAAGACGTAGGACTTAAAGGCGGCGTATTTAAAGCGACGCAAGGATTATATGATAAGTTCGGTGAAGACCGTGTAATGGATACTCCGCTTGCAGAATCCGCAATTGCCGGAGTGGCAATCGGAGCTGCAATGTACGGAATGCGTCCAATCGCAGAAATGCAGTTTGCCGACTTCATCATGCCGGCGGTAAATCAAATCATTTCCGAAGCGGCTCGTATCCGTTATCGCTCTAACAATGACTGGAGCTGTCCGTTAACAGTTCGTGCACCGTTTGGAGGAGGCGTTCACGGAGCGCTTTACCATTCTCAGTCTGTAGAAGCGATATTTGCAAACCAACCTGGTTTAAAAATTGTAATCCCGTCAACTCCTTACGATGCGAAGGGATTATTAAAAGCAGCGATTCGCGATGAAGATCCTGTATTATTCTTTGAACATAAGCGTGCTTATCGTTTAATTAAAGGCGAAGTGCCTGAAGATGATTACGTATTGCCAATCGGCAAAGCAGACGTAAAACGCGAAGGTGATGATATTACAGTTATCACTTACGGATTATGCGTTCATTTTGCACTTCAAGCAGCAGAAAAATTAGCACAAGACGGCATTTCTGCTCATATCTTAGACTTGCGCACAATTTATCCGTTAGATAAAGAAGCAATCATTGAAGCGGCATCTAAAACAGGCAAAGTTCTTCTTGTAACGGAAGACAATAAAGAGGGAAGCGTAATGAGTGAGGTTGCGGCGATTATCGCAGAAAACTGCTTATTCGATTTAGATGCTCCGATTGCGCGTTTAGCGGGACCTGATGTTCCGGCTATGCCTTATGCGCCGACAATGGAGAAGTTCTTCATGGTGAACCCAGATAAAGTAGAAAAAGCAATGCGCGAGCTTGCGGAATTTTAATCAGGGAGGAGCAGAACGATGGGTATGGAAAAAATTACAATGCCTCAGCTCGGAGAGAGCGTAACAGAGGGTACAATCAGCAAATGGTTAGTGTCTGTCGGAGACCGTGTAAATAAATACGATCCGCTTGCAGAAGTTATGACAGATAAGGTAAACGCAGAAGTTCCATCTTCTTTTACAGGCGTAATTAAAGAGCTTGTAGCAGCAGAAGGAGACACATTGGCTGTAGGTGAAGTCATTTGCTTAATCCAAGTGGAAGGAGCGGATGAAGCAGCTGCTACAGCTGTAGAAGAGAAACCGGCAGCAGAAGCTGCGGAAGCACAAGCGGACGAAGCGAAGCCTGCGAATAAGCCGCGTTATTCACCTGCAGTATTAAAGCTTGCGGGAGAGCACAATATTGACCTTGAGCAAGTAAAGGGAACAGGTGCAAACGGCCGTATCACTCGCAAAGATATCTTGAAATTAGTCGAGTCCGGCAACATCCCTGTTGCAGGAGCTAAGAAAGAAGAAAAACCGGCAGCGCCGGTACAACAAACGGCGCCAGCAGCACCGCAGACAGAAGCGAAGCCGGCACCAAAAGCAGAGCCTGCGAAAGAAGTTTCCGTTCCGACAATGCCTGGCGATATTGAAATTCCAGTTACAGGCGTGCGTAAAGCCATTGCAGCGAACATGCTTCGCAGCAAGCATGAAGCCCCGCATGCTTGGATGACTATTGAAGTAGACGTAACGAACTTGGTGGAATACCGAAACAGCATTAAGAACGAGTTCAAGAAACGCGAAGGCTTCAACTTAACGTTCTTTGCGTTCTTCGTAAAAGCTGTAGCACAAGCATTAAAAGAGTTCCCGCAAATTAACTCTATGTGGGCCGGCGATAAAATTATTCAAAAGAAAGATATTAACATCTCCATCGCTGTAGCAACAGAAACTGAATTGTTCGTTCCTGTTATCAAGAATGCAGACGAAAAAACAATCAAAGGCATCGCTCGTGAAATTTCTGAGCTTGCGACAAAGGTAAGAACGAAGAAGCTGAAGTCCGAAGATATGCAAGGCGGCACATTTACAGTAAACAATACTGGTTCCTTCGGTTCCATTCAATCCATGGGTATCATTAACTACCCGCAAGCAGCAATTTTACAAGTAGAGTCCATTGTAAAACGCCCAGTATTCATGGCAAACGGTATGTTCGCTGCTCGCGACATGGTAAACCTTTGTTTGTCCTTAGACCACCGTGTGCTTGACGGCTTCATTTGCGGCAAGTTCTTGGCTCGTGTAAAAGAAATTTTAGAAAACATTTCAAAAGAAAACACTTCTGTTTATTAATAAAGAAAAGCTCACTTCGTTTTTGAAGTGGGCTTTTTTACATAGACGAAGAAATACAGTAAACAATAGAAAGGAATATAGAGTGAAGGGAGCTTGAACTTTTGCGTTTCTTTTTCGGTCAAGATCACCTTTCTGTCGCAGAGTGGGTATTACGCGGAGTGATTGCTTATTTATTTTTAATACTTGTTGCTAAATGTATGGGACAGCGGTCGATTTCGCAGCTGCGGTTTCTTGATTTTGTTACGGCGCTGTTGCTCGGAAATATTCTTGCCCACCCTTTATCAGATGAAGGCCTGGGAATGCCGGGTTCCATGACAACAACAGCTGTTCTTGTTGCCATGTACAGCTTAAGTTCTATCGTGAGCTTGAAATGGGAGCCTTGGCGCAAATTCTTAGAACCGTTTCCGTTGCTCCTGGTCCGCAATGGGAAAATTTTAGTACATAACTTAAAAAAAGCCCGTATTACTGATGAATTTTTATTGACGGAGCTCCGGCTGCAAAAGGTGGAAGATGTTACAAAAGTGGCGGTTGCCTTATGGGAGCCCGGCGGGAATATATCAGTTTTTCTGCAACCGCAATATGAAGCACCTACACGGGAAGATATGAATATAAAAGCGGATCCGTTTGTATATCCTATTGTAGTGATAAAAGAAGGGAAAATAAAAACAGAGGCATTTGAGCTGTTTCGTAAAAGTGAGCAATGGTTAATGCAAAAATTAAAAGATGAAGAGCAACTGTCGCTCCGCGAAGTGCTTTTAGCGACCTTAGATGAAAATGAGACTTTAACCGTTCTTCTAAAAAAGGAAAAATGAGCACAAATACCTTGAAGCCTGTCACACATCTTGTTATGTTGTACATAAGCTATGGAAGAAAGATTGGCTAAAATCAAATAGAAGGGCTTGTTACTAATGGGGTACGTAGAAGAATTACGAAAGATTGTCGGTCATCGGCCGCTTATTCTTGTCGGTTCGGTTGTCTTAGTCCTTGATGAACAAGAACGGGTGCTGCTTCAGCAAAGAAAGGAGCCGCACGGCAAATGGGGTCTGCTTGGCGGCCTGATGGAGCTTGGGGAATCGCCGGAGGAAACAGCAAAGCGAGAAGTGCTGGAAGAATCGGGCTTGCAAGTAAAAAACCTGTCTTTAATTAACGTGTACTCAGGCAAAAACTATTTTGTAAAACTCGCAAACGGTGATGAATTTCAAACAGTGACAATGGCGTATTACACGAAAGACTACGAGGGAATATTGACTGTAAATAAAAACGAAGCATTGGATTTGCAGTTTTTCTCTGTAAATGAACTTCCTGATTACATTGTCGGCTCTCATAAAAAGATGATTGAGGAATATGCACAGCAAAAATATCGACGAAGATAATAAAAATCACCTTACGGCCAAGCTGTAAGGTGATTTTTGTTGAGGGATACAATAAAAAAACATGTCTCATTCCTTGAGGAAAAATTAACAGTAACCAAGCTTTTGTCAGTTTTGGAATACATTTAACTTTTCATGAGACAATTGCGAGTTTTTTATTTTTATAATACACTTAATATGTAAAAGATTTAGAAAATTTTATATTGATATAATTTATTGTCAATATGTTGAAAGGGGAGTAAGGGGGATGAGCATGAAAAATACGTTTCAGGAGTTTAAGGCAGCAAGCTATGAAGAGTGGAAAGCATTAGCGGAAAAGACGCTGAAAGGAAAGCCATTCTCAAGCATCATGTCGGAAACGTTTGAGCAGATACAGCTGAAGCCTTTATACACAAAAGAAGATGCAAATTTTGAAACAGAAGCAAGCTTACTTCCGGAACATGCGGGAAATATTGCTCAAGAGTTATGGGGGCATAGTCCTGCAGAGGCCAACCGTGTGATTTTTGAAGCCATTCAACACGGTCAAACAATTCTGCATATCACGCTTGATGACGCTACATTGCAAGGGAAAGATTCAGACGAGACAACAAAAGAGAATGTGCTGGGCAAAGGAATTCCATTTAACTGCGTTGCTGATTTTGAAAGCGTTTTTAGCGATATAGCACTAACAAAATATCCAATGATGATGTATACAGGATTTACATCTCTGCCGCTATTGTCATTATTGTCCTCCTATGTAAAAGAAAAGGGACTTTCTCTTTCTGATATTCACGGTTCCATCGGTGCAGATCCACTTGCTTATTTGGCCGCAGAGGGGAATTTGCCGTTGCCCTTGTCAAATTGCTACGATGCTTTGGCAGGTTCTGTGAAATGGACAAGAACACATGCTCCAGATGTGAAAACCATCTTTGTAAAAACGGACGTGTATCATAATGCGGGAGCAAATGCGGTACAAGAAATGGCAGTTGCTCTTGCTACGGCTGCTGAATATGTACGCGAATGCGGCAAGCGGGATGTAGAAATTGATGATATATGCAACAATTTAACATTCGTTTTTTCAGCAGGCAATCATTTATTTACTGAAATCGCCAAGCTTCGTGCAATACGCATATTGTGGAAAAAAGTTGCTCATGCGTTTGGGGCGAGCGAGGACAAGCAAAAGATGCTGCTGCATGTACGTACATCAAACCGCACAAAAACGTTGTACGATCCATATGTGAACATGTTGCGCGCGACAACGGAAGCCTTCTCAGCGATTGTCGGAGGTGCGGACAGCGTCCATGTAAGCACGTTTGATGAAGCATATGGTGCTGCTGAAAACAATTCTCGCCGCTGGGCCCGTAATATTTCACATATTTTACATGGTGAAGCACATCTTTCGAAGGTAATAGATCCGGCAAGGGGCTCTTATTATGTGGAAGCTTTAACGGAAGCTTTAGCACAAAAAGCATGGGGGCTGTTCCAAGCTATTGAAAAGCGCGGGGGCATGAGTAAAGCATTAGAAGAAGGCTTTATCCAAGCCGAGATTGAAACTATTGCCAAAAAGCGCTATGAAAAAGTAACAAGCCTGAAGCAAAAGATTGTTGGCACGAACGTTTATGTAAGACAAGATGAAGTTCGCTTGAAAATAACAGAACCGCAGGAGCAAAGGCAGAGACGAATCAGAAAAATCCAGCAGTATAAAGCGCAGCGAAACGAAAAGGTATTACAATTGCAGCAGCTGAAAGAAAAACTCATCGTTCAGGATGAAAATATATTGAATACTCTTATCCATGCGGCTTCTGCTGGAGCGACTCTTGGAGAAATGGCAGGAGCCATGATCAGCGGAGAAGGAACAAAGGTACGAGCATTAACGCCGATGCGTGATGGACAACCGTTTGAGGTGCTTAGAGAAGCGGCTGAAAAATATGCAGAATTAAAAGGAAAACGTCCGCAAATTATATTTTTTCACCTTTCCGAGGGCGTGAAAAAAGGAAAGACGGAGCAGGTTGTTACAAGCGCACTGGAGGCATGCGGATTTGAAGTCGTTCATACTTTTTCTGAAGTGAATTTTATTCCTGCAGAAGCACACGCAATTTTTATGAGCGGGGAAAATCTAGAAATGCTTCAGTCAGTTATTCAGAGAGCCGGACATGCAAAAGTATTTGTAATGGGTTCTTTGGAAGAAGAGCATGAAAAGCAGCTGTCGCAACAAGGAGTAAGCGGCTTCGTACATGAAGCGGGCAACTTGCTGCCATTGTTATACGAACTGCACAACGAGCTGGAGGTGATCGTATGAAAACGCCTGATTTTACAGTAATGGATTTTGCCTCAACTTTTACAACAGAGGACTGGAAGAAGCTTGAAGCTAAAACAGTTTATACTTCCAATGAAAAGATTAATATTCAATCCTTGTATACAAAAGAGGATATTGAAGGTTTGGATTACTTGGATTTTAAGCCTGGGCTTGCTCCGTACCATCGCGGACCGTATCCGCTTATGTACACAAACCGTCCTTGGACAGTGCGGCAGTATGCCGGATTTTCAACTGCTGAAGAAAGCAACGCATTTTACAAGCGCAATTTAGCAGCAGGACAAAAGGGCCTATCTGTTGCATTTGATTTAGCAACGCACCGCGGATATGATTCCAATCATCCTCGTGTAATAGGCGATGTAGGAAAAGCAGGTGTAGCTATCGACTCTATTTTGGATATGAAAATCTTATTTGACGGCATTCCGCTTGATCAAATGTCCGTATCGATGACGATGAACGGCGCTGTTTTGCCGATTATGGCGTTTTATATCGTCACGGCAGAAGAACAAGGCGTTCGTCAGGAGCAGCTGACGGGAACTATTCAAAATGATATTTTGAAAGAATATATGGTGCGCAATACATATATTTACCCTCCAGAAACATCCATGCGCATTATTTCCGATATTTTTGCTTATACGTCCAAACATATGCCGAAGTTCAACAGCATCAGTATTTCCGGTTATCATTTACAAGAAGCGGGAGCACCGGCAGATTTGGAGCTTGCTTACACGCTGTTAAACGGCATTGAGTATGTTCGTACAGGGTTAAAAGCAGGGTTAGACGTAGATTCTTTTGCACCTCGCTTGTCATTCTTCTGGGCCATCGGCATGAACTACTTTATGGAAGTGGCCAAAATGAGGGCAGGCCGTTTACTGTGGGCCAAGCTTATGAAGCAATTCAATCCGAAAAACGATAAATCGATGGCGCTTCGAACGCACTCCCAGACATCCGGATGGAGTCTGACGGAGCAAGATCCGTTTAACAATGTTGCGAGGACATGTGTGGAGGCTTTAGCTGCTGCATTAGGTCATACACAATCGCTCCATACGAACGCTCTGGACGAAGCAATTGCGCTGCCGACAGATTTTTCTGCACGAATTGCCCGCAACACGCAATTATATTTGCAAGAAGAGACGGGAATTTGCTCTGTTATCGATCCATGGGGCGGTTCTTACTATGTAGAATCCCTCACTGCACAGCTGATGAAGCGGGCATGGGAGCATATTGAAGAAATCGAATCGATGGGCGGGATGACAAAAGCGATTGAAAAAGGAATTCCAAAGCTGCGGATTGAAGAAGCAGCAGCAAGAAGACAAGCTCATATTGATTCCGAAAAAGAACCGATTATCGGAGTGAACCGATATCGCTTAGACCAAGAAGAGCCGCTTGAAATTTTGGATATTGATAATACGGCAGTGCTTCGCAAGCAAATTCAAAGATTAGAAGAGTTAAAAAGCACGAGAGATGAAGAGCGAGTGCAAGCGGCCTTAGAAGCTATTACAAAGGCAACTGAGACAGGGGAAGACAACTTGCTGGAACTTTCCATTGAGGCGGCTCGCGCCCGTGCTACGTTAGGAGAAATCTCAGATGCTATCGAAAAAGTGGCTGGTCGCCATAAAGCAGTCATTCAATCTGTGAGCGGCGTCTATCGTTCTGAATATGAAAAGCAGGATGAGATTCAAAGAGTGCGGGAGAAAATAGATGCTTTTGCCGAGCGAGAAGGACGCCGTCCGCGCATTTTAATTGTCAAGCTTGGGCAAGACGGTCATGACCGCGGGGCAAAGGTAGTAGCGACTGCATATGCCGACATGGGATTTGATGTCGATATGGGACCGTTGTTCCAAACGCCGGAAGAAGCTGCTCGACAAGCTGTAGAAAACGATGTTCATTGCGTGGGAATGAGCTCTCTCGCAGGGGGCCACAAAACATTGCTTCCGCAGCTGATAGAAGAGCTTCGCAAGCTTGGGCGCGAAGATATTGTCGTCATTGTCGGCGGTGTAATTCCTGTACAAGACTACGAATATTTATATGAGCAAGGCGCAGCTGCCATCTTTGGACCGGGTACGGTCATTCCTCAGGCAGCAGAAATCATAGTAGACGAAATCGAACGCCGCCTTGGAGAAGAGGAAGTGGAGTAACGCATGAGGGACGAGCAAAAACGGCCGGAGTGGGTTCCAAACGAACATGATGATGCGTTTGCGTCAACAGTTATGAGAGGAGTGGGGCAGCCTGCTCCTCCTAAACAATCTGTCCAAAAAAAAGTGCTGACAGCAGAAGAAATGGCTGAAGGAGTGAAACAGAATAATCGCACCATACTGGCTCAAGCGATTACTCTGGTAGAAAGCAGCGCTGCAAAGCATCGGCAAAAAGCACAAGCCCTTATTCAGCAAATACTTCCCTATACAGGGAAATCCATACGGATCGGCATCACTGGGGTGCCGGGCGCAGGCAAAAGCACCTTTATCGAAGCATTTGGCACCATGCTTTGCGAGAAGGGGCGTAAAGTTGCCGTCCTCGCTGTTGACCCCAGCAGTTCCTTAACGGGGGGAAGCATTCTTGGCGATAAAACAAGGATGGAGAAGCTTGTGCAGCAAACAAATGCATTTGTCAGGCCGTCTCCTTCGGGAGGAGCGTTAGGCGGTGTAAACAGAAAAACGAGGGAAACCATTTTGCTTTGTGAAGCAGCCGGATATGACGTCATTTTGGTAGAAACGGTGGGAGTCGGACAAAGCGAAGGTATGGTTCGGGACATGGTAGACTTTTTCCTGCTTCTATCCTTAACGGGAGCAGGAGATGAGCTGCAGGGAATTAAACGGGGAATTTTAGAGCTTACCGATGCAATTTTAATTAATAAAGCAGATGGTGATAATAAAATCCGTGCCCTTCAAACAGTTTCTCTCTATGAACAAATGTCCCGCTTGTTCCAATCTGTGACTGAAGGATGGAGCACCCACGTAAGCACTTGTTCAGCGTTATATAAAGAAGGATTGGACACATTTTGGGAAGTTGTTCAAGAGTTTGCAAGCAAGACAAAACAATCCGGTATATTTGAAAAGAGACGGAGTCTGCAAAAGAAAAACTGGCTGTATGCATCCATTCGTGAGCAGTTGGAAATGCGCTTTTTCTCCAATCCGAACATGAAAGAGATGCTGCCGTTGTACGAACGGGAGATATTAGAAGGCACGCAAACCGTGACGAATGCCGTCGAGAAGCTGATGAACTATTACGAGCAAGAAAGAATACGATGAGAGAAGGAGAAATCAATCGTATTTGTTGTATTTAATTCCTCTCTGTTGGTAAGATATTACTAGTACCAGGCAACTTTGAGGAGGAAAAAACATGAACATCGATTTTAACTTTTTTATGAACGATGTTGTTCGTCAAGCGCGCGAAGAAATCGTGGCAGCCGGTTATACAGAACTGAAAACACCGGAAGAAGTAGATGAAGCATTCAAAAAGGATGGTGTTACGCTTGTAATGGTAAACTCTGTTTGCGGCTGTGCAGGGGGCGTAGCTCGTCCGGCGGCGGCTCATTCCATTCATTACGATAAGCGTCCGGACCATCTTGTGACTGTGTTTGCCGGCCAAGATAAAGAAGCAACGCAGCGTGCAAGAGAATATTTTGAAGGATATCCGCCTTCCTCTCCTTCTTTTGCACTAATGAAAGACGGCAAGATTTTAACGATGGTAGAGCGCCACGAAATTGAAGGACATAGTCCTATGGAAGTGGTTACGAAGCTGCAAAACTATTTTGATCAATATTGCGAGGAATTGTAAAAAGCTGATGATGCATCAGCTTTTTCTTTTTTCTGTTCGTAATGTTGATCTTTAAATAAAGAAGCAGCCTAAGGCTTTTTGCATTTATAGTGATTTCTATAGGTGGTATGAAAATAATATCCTCTGATACATTTCCCCTAATTCTCCTAAGCTGAAGGTAATTACCTATACATCAAAATGCAAAACAAAAATTTTTTTTGACCCCCACAAAACGGACAAACAATGCGAACGAATATAGCGAACAGAATTAATGAGGTGAAGAATTTATGAAAAACGTATTAATGAAAAGTACTTTATCAGCGATGTTAGTATGCAGTCCGTTTGTTGTGGGAACGGCAGCTTATGCTGACGGACCAGACGAAGTAAAAGCAGAACAGCCGTCTTTGGTGCAAGGAGATTTCTTCTACTTTGCTAAAACTATGGTTGAAAAAATTAAATTGGCACTTGCAGATAATGACTTAGAAAAAGCAAAGCTATTATCTGAATTTGCAGCGGAACGCATGGCTGAAGCGCAAGTTCTATTAAAAGATGGAAAAGAAAATCTTCTTCAGGAGACACTCGGCACAGCTGCCTCAAACTTAGAAGAAGCGGATGAAATGGTAACAGAAGCCGAGGCAAGCAAAGAAGAAGTTGAAAAAGTAAAAGTGCACATTGGCCACAACATCGAAGCGTTAGCAAAGGTGTTAGATAAAGTTGAAAATCCGAAAGCAAAACAAGCGATTGCGAAAAAGATTGAAAAGAGCTTTGCCAAGATTGCTAAGAGAATTGAAAAAGCAGAAATGAAGGAAGCAAAACATGAAAAGAAAGAAGAAACAGAAGAACACTCACTTCCAGCAACAGAAGATAAGAACACTCTTCAAGTAGTAGAAACACAAACACCTGAGGTATCGGCAACAACGGAGGAGCAACCAGTACAACAGCCTGAAATAAAAGAAACAGAGCAAACTTCTGTACCTGTAAAACAAGAAGTGGAACAACAAGTACAAGAGCGTCGAGCGTTGCACACTGAGCAAAAAGAAGCACACAAAGAAATGAACAAACAACAGCAAGCTGAACGAAAAGAATTGTACCAAAAGCAAAAAGAAGCACACAAGGAAATGAACAAACAACAGCAAGCTGAGCGGAAAGAATTACACCAAAAGCAAAAAGAAGAGAAAAAAGCTGCTAAACATCCAGAAAACAAGCCAGCAGAGAAGCAAAATAAGTAAAAAATATGGTATAATGGTCACTTCTGCATGAAGTGACCATTTTATAAGCTGGGATTGGAAATGAGGTAGTTCGTGTGTTTAGTTTACTATTTAACATAAAGAGAAGGAGCAGCATTGAAGATGTTGTCACTCGCATCCAAAAAGGCGAAGAGGATAAAGAAGAGCTGATTGGACAATACAAGTCCTTCATAAGAAAAACTGTTTCTTCTGTATGTAAACGCTATATACATGAGCAGGACGACGAATTCAGCATAGGCTTGTTAGCTTTTGATGAAGCTATTGAGAAATACTCTTATAAAAAAGGAGCCTCTTTTTTATCGTTTGCTGCGCTTCTTATAAAAAGAGATGTGATTGATTATTTACGGAAGGAGACGAGACATAACCTTGTCTTTTTAAAAGAAGAACAGCAAGAAGAAGTAATGGAGATGAAAGCGGCGCTTACGGAATATCTCAAAGAAATGGAAAATGCGGAACGGAAAGAGGAAATCTTTCACTTTCAAGAAGTATTGAAGTCGTTTCGGATTACGTTTCAAGATTTAGTAAAGGAATCCCCTAAGCATCGTGATACAAGAGCCGCCATGATGGAGGTGGCAAAAATAGTTTCTGCAAAGGAAGAACTCATAAATGAATTGTTTCAAAAGAAGAAACTGCCGTTGAAACAGATCGAAGACATAGTCCAGGTGAGCAGAAAAACATTGGAACGGCATCGAAAGTACATTATTGCCATGTGTCTGATTTTTACAAATGATTACACCTATATAAAAGAATATATAAAAGGTGGGATGAACGATGAATAAAGGGATCATTCTGGAAGTACAAAATCGAAATATCACCGTCCTGACACCGACCGGAGAATATATAAAATGCAAAAAGAAGAACAGTTTCTATGCAGTGGGCGAGGAAATCACGTTCTCTGACAGTGAAATCGTTGCGGGTACATTTAACATGCCTTCTTTTTTACGGCCGCAACATATAGCGACTCTTGCAGCATGTGTTATTGCATGGCTTGTTTTAATTATATACACAGGAAATACTGAGAAAGTAATGGCATACGTTGCTATCGATATTAATCCAAGCCTGGAAGCTGCCGTAGATGAGGAACTGCATGTGATTGGACTAAAAGCTTACAATGAAGATGGAAAACGCATTTTAAAGGAATTGAAAGATTGGAAAAACAGCCCTTTGGAACAAGTTGTGAAAACTGTTATTGATCAAAGTAAAAAAGCTGGTTATTTGAATGGGACAAATGATGTGACTTTAACTTCGGTTGTGGAGCTCGGGAAAGAAGAAACGAAGCTGCAACAGGCTTTAGATAAAAAATTTAAAGATATAAAAGAAGAGTATCAAAAGCAAAATATAGCGGTTGCATTGCAAAAAAGTACAATAAAAGAACGCGAGACGGCAAAAAAAGCAGGGAAGACGACAGGCAAGTATAAGGAAGAGCAAAAACGACAGGAAGAGAAAATCAAGCCTGTTCCACAAGAAAAATCTAAACCGGTTCAGTCATCCCCGCCGGCAAGCCAGCCGAATCCGCAACCAAAACAACAAGAGAATAATCGACAGCCGAAAGCTGTTCCGAAACAAGGACATGGTAATAAGCAAAATTATTTTTCTCCTCCTCATTATCAAAGAAACGGTAACGGGAATCATTCTAGTAAAGAAAAGAAATACGAACAGCATGCGCCGGAGCAGTCTCTCAACAAAGAATATCCGAAAAAATAGGCAGAAAGCGACTTCCAGTTTTTGTATAAACAGAAGTCGCTTTTTTTATATTTGAGACAATATTAATCCCTGTATTTATAAGGATTTTAGAAAAAACATTAAAATAATCTCTGTATGATCACGAATAAATATAAATTTTCTTATTCAAGTATAATATACTTTTAATATAGTAAATCGTTTTGTATTAGAAAAATACTGTTATTTACTGACTGTACTTAAAAGAAATAAAAAATTTTTTGATTTACTATTGCATAATTATTAAAATGTGTTAAAATTCATTTTGTTGAATAAAAACAACAAAAAATTTTCTTGCGTATGCAGGATATTTTTCTGATGATAATAATGAATTCGGAAAATTCTAAACGGCGGAGGGAAGCAAAATGAAAAAGCTATTATCAATCATGTTAGCTAGCATTCTAGTAATCGGCATACTAGGAGCGTGCAGCAAAAAAGAAGAAAATGCAAGCGGCAAGAAAGTATTAGTGATGGGAACGTCTGCAGACTACAAACCATATGAGTATATTGATTCTGCAAAAAGCGAAGAAATTATCGGATTTGACGTTGATATCGCTAAGTACATCGGTAAAGAATTGGGCTATGAAATCCAGATTAAGGATATGGACTTTGGCGGTCTGTTAACAGCTATGGAGGCAGGAAAAGTAGACTTTGTTATGGCGGGTATGACTCCGACAGAAAAGCGTAAGAAAAACGCGGATTTCACAGACATCTATTACACAGCAAAGAATCTAATTATTTCTAAAGACGGATCTATTCAAAAGCTTGAAGATTTAAAAGGTAAAACAGTAGGTGTGCAAACAGGTTCCATTCAGGAAGGAAAAGCAAAAGAGTTACAAGAGAAAGTAGAATTTAAAATGGAAGGACGCAACCGCGTGCCGGAATTAGTACAAGAAATCCAAGCAGGCCGTTTTGATGCCATCATTATTGAAGATACAGTAGCAAAAGGATACTTAGATAAATTCAAAGAGTTAAAGAGCATTGAAATTCCAGAAGCTTCTGATGAAGCAGGATCTGCCATTGCGTTCCCGAAAGGAAGCGACAAAACAGCTGAATTCAATAAAGTAATCAAGAAAATGCAAGAAAACGGCGAAATGGACAAATTAATCAAGAAATGGTTTGGTGGAGAAGAGAAATAATCTGCCGAAATAAAACAGGGAATCTTTTGATGCGGGAAATATCTCGTCAAAGGATTCCTTCTTGACTTTTAATCAGGAGAGGAATGATTGTAAGGATGAAGCTGGATTTTTCGCAAATCGTCCCGTCAATGCCCTATATATTAGCAGGATTAAAAGTAACGCTGCAAATCGTTACTGTATCAGCTTTATTAGGCTTTACGTTAGGTACGTTGCTTGCGCTATTTAAAATTTCGAGAATTAAATCTTTGATGTGGTTTGCTGGTGCGTATACATCTGTTTTCCGCGGAACTCCGCTTGTGTTGCAATTGATGATTATTTATTATGGGTTGCCGCAATTAATCGGGTATGATATTAGTCCCTTTTTAGCTGCCGTGTTGGCATTTGGCTTAAATTCAGGTGCCTATATGTCCGAGATTATTCGTGCCGGAATTCAAGCTGTAGATAAAGGACAAACAGAAGCTGCAATGGCTTTAGGTATTCCGTACCCTAAAATGATGGTAAATATTATTTTACCTCAGGCATTAAAAAACATTTTGCCTGCACTTATGAATGAATTTATTACGCTGACAAAAGAATCTGCTGTAGTAACCGTAATTGGTGCGACTGATCTAATGCGCCGCGCTTACATTGTAGGCGGCGAAACGTTCTCCTACTTTGAGCCGCTCCTTTTCGTCGGACTCATTTACTATATTTTAGTTATTTTGCTGACATTGCTCGGTAAAGCAGTTGAAAGGAGAATGAGAAAAGGTGATTAAGGTAGAAGGGCTTTATAAGTCATTTGGGGATTTAGAAGTGTTAAAAGGCATTTCTACGACTATTAAGAAGGGGGAAGTAGTAGCAATTATCGGACCTTCAGGATCAGGAAAATCTACATTTCTTCGCTGCATGAATTTATTAGAGATTCCGACAAAAGGGCAGATTTGGATTGGTGAGCAGGAAATTACGAGTCCAAAGACAGATATTATGAAAGTTCGCCAAAATGTGGGAATGGTGTTTCAGCACTTTCATTTGTTCCCGCATATGACAGTATTAGAAAATCTGACATATGCTCCTGTAACAGTAAAGGGAGTGAGTAAAGCGGATGCGGAAGCAAAAGGAAAAGAGCTTCTTGTAAAAGTAGGATTGTTAGAGAAAGAAAATGAGTATCCAGGCCGTTTATCAGGCGGACAAAAGCAGCGTGTAGCTATCGCCCGAGCATTAGCGATGGAACCGGAAGTTATGTTATTTGATGAGCCGACTTCTGCACTTGACCCTGAAATGGTAAAAGAAGTTCTGGAAGTAATGAAATCACTTGCTCATACGGGCATGACGATGGCAATCGTAACGCATGAAATGGGATTTGCTCGTGAAGTAGCGGATCGTGTGCTGTTCCTTGATGGGGGACAACTTGTTGACGATGCACCGCCAAGCGAATTCTTTACAGCGCCAAAAAGTGCGCGTGCGCAAGAATTTTTACAAAAAATGTTGTAATCGAAAACTTATGGATGAATAATAAAAGGGAGATGACGAAACGGTCATCTCTTTTTGCTTTAGCCTATTATGCGAGGGGATTTATAATGTATAGAATCGGATATCGGACGTTAAAAACAGCGATTGGTATTGTCGTTGCAATGTCGATTGCCCAGCTATTAAAATTGCAGTTTTCCAGCTCTGCAGGGATTTTGGTCATATTGTGCGTGCAAAATACGAAACGGAAATCATTGGAAGTATCGATTCATCGTTTTTTGGCGTGTCTTTTGGCCATCGTTTTTTCCTTTTTATTTTTCGAGACTGTCGGTTACATTCCTTTGGCAGTAGGGTTGCTCCTTTTGTTTTTTATTCCTACGGCAGTGATGTTACGCATTCCAGAGGGAATTGTCACCAGTTCCGTCATTGTTATGCACCTCTATTCATTAAAGGAAATTACGTGGGGCATCATCGTAAATGAGATTTTAATTTTAACAATCGGAATTGGTGTCGCGTTGCTTGTCAATTTGTATATGCCGAGCGTAGAAAAGGACTTGCGGGAATATCAACAGAAGATTGAGCGGAATTTTAAAAAACTGTTATTGGAGATGGCAGCTTTTTTGCGGAATAAGGATCGCGTATGGGACGGACAAGAATTGCTTGAAACGGAAAGGCTGCTTCAAGAAGCGGTAGAGCTTGCCTTTCGAAAAATGGAAAACCGCTTTTTACATGAGGATGACGAGCATTATCGCTACTTTCGGATGAGACAACAGCAATTTGAAATATTGGAGCGCGTCATGCCGCTTGTGGCTTCGTTGTCTTGGTCGTATGAGCAGGCGCAAATGATGGCTTCTTTTATTGAAAGTGTCGCAAATGCAATACGTCCGCACAGTACCGGGCTTATTTCTCTTTGCCAGCTTCAAGAAATGAAAGAGGTGTTTCGGGAAATGCCGCTTCCGCAAACGCGGGAAGAATTTGAGATGAGAGCATCTCTTGTACAGCTCGTCAATGAAATGGAACAATTTTTAATCATTAAAGGAAAGTTTAAGGGGAAACATACGGATACAGAATAAACGAAAGATGGTGTCTGTATGTTAGCATACGTTCTTTCTTTTTTATTGTTCTTTTCCCCGCTATGGCCGTTAGGAGATAATCCGAGGGTGGGAGATCCTTATCTCATTGTCAATAAACAAACAAATCAGCTTGCTTACATTGATAAAGGGATGATTCAGAAGGTGTTTCCGGTCGGCACCGGAAAAACACAAGAGCTGACACCGGAAGGCGAATTCGATATCGTCATGAAGGTAGTAAAGCCCTGGTACATAAAGAAAAACATTCCGGGCGGCTCTCCGAAAAATCCTCTTGGTTCACGATGGCTCGGGTTTAATGCGCTAGGGACTGAAGGAAACAAATATGGCATTCACGGTACGAATGATCCCGGCTCAATAGGGAAGTACATTTCGCAGGGATGTATTCGCATGAACAATAAGGACGTAGAGTTTTTATACGATCGAATTCCCATTGGAACAAAAGTATTGATTGCAAAATCCAAGAAATCGTTTGAGCAGCTTGCGAAAGAAAAAGGTGCTATCCGGAGAGAATGAAAGACAACTCAGTCCGAGTTGTCTTTTTATTATTGAATATTTACGTCGGCAGGCCGAGCTGTACGCTCTTTTGTGGAAAGGATAAGACCAATACAAATGAACAGTGCGCCGACGAAGAAATTCCAGTTTAGCTGTTCGCTTAATAGAAGCCATCCAAGCAAGCTGCCGACAATCGGCTGAAAGAAGAAGAACAGAGAGCCGGTTGCGGCATCAATGTATTCAAAGCCTTTATTCCAAAAATAAAATGCTCCTGCAGTTGATACGACCCCTAAGTAAATGACTCCCACCCAAATCCATATATTTGCGGGCAGGATTGTTGGAGACACAGATTGTTCCCAAACTGCTATTGGTATCGTGAATAGTACTCCGAACAAGCTTGCCCATGTGGTTACTGCCAAGGAAGAGTATTTTTGCGTTTGCTTTCGGCTTAAAACCGTATATAGAGCCCACGTCAGCGCTGCACCGAATAAAATGATATTTCCGTAAAAAGTATTTTCGTTGCTTTGTGAAGATGGCAGACCAACCACGATAATAACTCCTGCTGAGGCAAGAATGAGCGAAAGGGCCTTGGAAGGGTGCAGCTGTTCTTTTAAAATCCAGATGGCAAATAAGGAAATAAGAGCAGGTGAAGCTGCAGTAATTAATGAGCCCATGGCTGCTCCTGATAAATTGGTTCCGACAAACTGCATGCCGATAGAACCTGTATACCCCACGAAAGCGATAAGAGCCAGCATTTTTATGTCTTTTCGTTCTACAGACCACGCTTTTTGCTTCCAAGCGATTACTCCGAGAACGAGAAGCCCCAGTATAAAGCGCATCTCAAGCAGCACCCACGGATGGATATATTCTAATACCGCTTTGCTTACGACATATGTCCCGCCCCAGATTGCAGCAGCTAATGATAAATAAAATGAACCGAGCCATTTCATAATATATTCCTCCCACCAAATGTCTTTAATTTATAATTATAATAGATGTCAGATAATATAGAAAATAATAGTTGGAGAATATACTTGAAAATAGTAAAATTACCATTGTATTACATAGAGTAATGTCTTTGTAGAAAAATATATAATTAAACGAAAGAAACAGGAAAAAAATGAAAAGCTTGGCTCGAATGCCAAGCTTTCTTCTATGTTACATCCAAATGCTAAGTCCTGTCAGAAGTGTTGTAACAAGCATGGAAATTAACATCAAGTAGACAACGAATTTTTGCTTTTTCTTCATCGGTTGTCTCCCCCTCTTTTCATTCTGTCTTTTATTGTAATAAGAAACGAATTGCAGGACAAGGGTATTCCTATTGCAATTTTTATAATATAATTTACGTAATTAAAGGAAAATTTAAAATAAATAGAGAATATAGAAAATATATGTCGTTTTAAGGAGAAGTTTGTTTGATCACGTTACAGCAAGGGGTGGGGTAGATGATGAAGAAAATAGACCATATTGGCATTGCAGTAAAATCTATTGACGATGTACTTCCGTTCTACACCGATGTGTTGGGATTGTCATTGTTGGGAACAGAAGACGTAGCATCACAAGGGGTAAAAGTGGCTTTTTTACAAATCGGGGAAAGCAAGATCGAATTATTGGAACCGCTATCAAGCGAAAGTCCGGTAGCTGTCTTCATTGAAAAAAGGGGAGAAGGCATTCACCATGTGGCGCTTGGAGTAAATTCCATTGAAGAACGAATTCAGGAAATAAAAGAAAAAGGCATTCGCATGATTGATGAAACCCCGCGCCCGGGCGCAGGCGGTGCACATATTGCGTTTATGCATCCGAAGTCTGCCAACGGTGTACTGTATGAGCTTTGCGAAAAAAGGGGGATATAAATCATGATGGATATATACGAGAAGATTAATGAATTATACGATAAGCGCCGTGATATAGAGCTTGGAGGCGGCGATGATAAAATTGAAAAACAGCATCAAAAGGGAAAGCTTACCGCACGGGAACGCATTGAGCTATTATTAGATCCGGGCACGTTTGTGGAGCTGAATCCATTTATGGAGCATCGTTGCTCTGACTTCGGGTTAGCTGCCAAAATCGGTCCTGGAGATGGAGTAGTAACAGGATACGGAAAGGTGAACGGACGTCCGGTTTACTTATTCTCTCAAGACTTTACAGTGTTTGGGGGAGCGCTTGGAGAGATGCATGCGAAAAAAATCGCGAACGTGATGGATCTGGCAGCGAGAAACGGGGCTCCGATTGTCGGATTGAATGATTCCGGGGGAGCGCGCATTCAAGAAGGAGTATTGTCTCTTGATGGCTACGGTCATATTTTTTATCGAAACGCCATTTATTCAGGAGTTGTTCCGCAAATCTCCGTGATTATGGGACCTTGCGCGGGCGGTGCCGTTTATTCTCCTGCCATTACAGACTTTGTTATTATGGTCGAAAAAACAAGTCAAATGTTTATTACCGGTCCGAAAGTAATTGAGACGGTAACGGGAGAAAGTATTTCATCCGAAAATTTAGGCGGAGCTAAGGTTCATAACTCCATCAGCGGCAACGCTCATTTTGCAGCGAAAAACGAAGAGGAAGCATTGCAGCTTGTGAGAGACTTGCTCAGCTATTTGCCGCAAAACTGTGAAGAAAAGCCGTTGATTTACGGAACGCCGGATGAGGATGACTATCGTCCGGACTTAACAGACGTAATTCCGTTCGATGCATTGCGTCCCTATGATGTGCGTAAAGTGATTGAACAAGTAGTGGACGAAGGAACGTTCTTTGAAATTCAAAAGAACTTCGCCAAAAATATAGTGATCGGGTTTGCCCGTATTAAAGGAGAATCAGTGGGGCTTGTATGCAATCAGCCGAAAGTGATGGCAGGAAGCTTGGACATTGATTCTTCTGACAAAGCAGCCCGCTTCATTCGTTTATGCGATTCGTTTAATATCCCAATTATTACGTTTGAAGATGTAACAGGTTTCTTTCCGGGAGTCAAGCAAGAGCACGGAGGCATTATCCGTCACGGAGCAAAAATTTTATATGCTTATTCTGAAGCAACAGTGCCGAAGATTACCGTAATTCTTCGCAAAGCATACGGCGGCGCTTATGTAGCGTTGAACAGTAAGGCAATCGGTGCAGACGTTGTATTCTCATGGCCAAATGCAGAAATTGCGGTTATGGGACCGCAAGGAGCAGTTAACATTATTTTTGCGAAGGAAATCGACGGAAGCGACCAGCCGGATGTAACGCGTACGCAGCTCATTGATGAGTACCGTGAAAAATTTGCAAATCCGTATGTAGCAGCGAAGCACGGCATTGTAGATGATGTGATCGATCCTCGTGAAACGAGAATCAAGCTTGTCCAAGCATTGGATATGCTGAGAAACAAACGGGAAGAAAGACCGAAGAAAAAGCATGGCAACATTCCGTTGTAAATACGGGCGAATACCGATTTTGGTATTCGCTTTCTTGTTGTTTAGATAGTATCGACAATTTCTGTTATAATAAGAAAGGTACATATTTTCTGTATATAGATGGAGGAACGAAGATGATTAATCAAGAGCGTTTAGTCAACGAGTTTTTAGAGCTTGTACAAGTAGATTCTGAAACAAAATATGAAACAGAAATTTGCAAAGTATTAAAGGAAAAGTTTTCTTCTTTAGGAGTAGAAGTGTTTGAAGACGATACAACTGGTGTAACAGGACATGGAGCGGGCAATTTAATTTGTACTCTTCCTGCAACGAAAGAAGGAGTAGACACTATTTATTTTACTTCTCATATGGATACAGTTGTTCCAGGTAAAGGAGTAAAGCCTTCTGTTCAAGACGGCTATATTGTAACAGATGGTACAACAATTTTGGGAGCGGACGATAAAGCAGGTCTTTCTGCTATGTTAGAAGCAATCCGCGTGTTAAAAGAAAATAATATTCCGCACGGTAAAGTGGAATTCATCATTACGGTCGGAGAAGAGTCCGGCCTTGTCGGAGCAAAGGCGTTAGACCCTTCTCACATTACGGCAAAATACGGCTATGCATTGGACAGCGATGGAAAAGTGGGCGACATTATCGTGGCGGCTCCAACACAAGCAAAGGTGAAAGCGATCATTCGCGGAAAAACAGCTCATGCAGGCGTAGCGCCGGAAAAAGGTGTATCCGCCATTACAATCGCAGCAAAAGCCATTGCCAAAATGCCGTTAGGACGCATTGACGAAGAAACAACTGCAAACATTGGACGTTTTGAGGGCGGCACGCAAACAAATATCGTATGTGACTATGTAGAAATTTTGGCGGAAGCTCGTTCGTTAGTAGAAGAGAAAATGCAAGAGCAAGTGCGTAAAATGAAAGAAGCATTTGAAACGACTGCAGAAGAAATGGGCGGCAAAGCAGAAGTGGATGTACAAGTTATGTATCCCGGTTTCAAATTTGCTGACGGAGATCATGTGGTAGAAGTAGCAAAACGTGCACTTGCAAACATCGGACGCACACCTTCTTTACATCAAAGCGGCGGCGGAAGCGATGCAAACGTAATTGCAGGTCATGGCATTCCGACTGTAAACTTGGCAGTAGGGTATGAAGAAATTCATACAACAAACGAAAAAATGCCAATTGAAGAATTAGTAAAAACAGCTGAAGCAGTAGTAGCAATTATTGAAGAAGTTGCGAAGTAAGACAACAAGGGATGGTGCTGAGCCATCTCTTTGTTTATTGAAGGAGTGGTTCGTTTGCGGGAAATGTATCCGAAAAATGGCCGTGTCATTTTGCACGTAGATATGAACAGCTTTTACGCATCAGTGGAAGCGGCATATGACAAGAATCTAAAAGGAAAACCGCTAGCGATTGCCGGAAATGAAAAGGAGAGAAAAGGAATCATCATTACGTGCAGCTATGAAGCGCGAGCTCTCGGCATTCATTCGACGATGCCGTTGTGGGAAGCAAAGAGGCTCTGTCCGGATTTGATCATTAAACGTCCCAACTTTGAATTATATCGTGAAGTCTCATTTCAATTATTTCAATTGCTTTCTCGTTTTACAGAACTAATTCAACCTGTTTCCATTGATGAAGGCTATTTAGATATTACGGGGTGCTATGAGCTTGGTTCGCCGCTTGCCATCGCAGAGCAGATTCAGCAAGAGGTTCTTCATCAACTGCAGCTTCCATGCAGTATCGGAATTGCTCCAAATAAGTTTTTAGCGAAGATGGCATCGAATATGAAAAAACCGCTTGGCATTACCGTTTTAAGAAAACGAGATGTCCCTGTTCTGTTGTGGCCATTGGATGTCGGGGTCATGCACGGTGTAGGAAAGAAAACAAAGGAAAAATTAAGTGCCTTCGGAATTCAAACTATCGGAGAGTTGGCTGCAGCGGAAGAAGGAAAGCTGCGCGAATTGCTGGGAAGTAATGGTGCAGTGTTAAAGGAACGTGCTAACGGAATGGATGAGCGTCCAGTTGATCCGGGACGCATGCTGGAGTTTAAGACGATAGGAAACTCGTTTACTCTTCCCGAAGATACGGTAGAGGAAACCGTTATATTTGAAGTGCTGCAAAGGCTGGCAGCTTCCGTCAGCAGGCGCTTAAAAAAGCGCAATGTTGTTACTTATAATGTCCAGCTTACTATTAAGTATTACAATCGAAAATTGATGAATCGCAGCAAGAAGCTTGAAAACTTCATTGTGGAGGAACGAGATATTTTTTCAGCGGCTTCCCGATTATGGAAACAGCATTGGGAAGGAGACCCTGTACGGTTGCTAGGGATTACAGCATGTGATTTAGCTGATAAAACCGCAACAAAACAATTGGATTTGTTTTCGTTTGAAGAAGATGCAAAAGAAGAACCATTGCTGCGAGTGCTTGACGAATTAAAGAAGAAGTATGGGGACAGCATCATTCAAAAAGGAAGAATCCGGAGTCGGAAAGCAGGTTCGTTTCAAGACTATTTGAAGGAAAAATATTCGTAAAGAAAGCCCATCATAATTTTATAGTTGATGGGCTTTTATATATACGATTACTTCTGTTGTGCCGTTTGTGCATACGCGTTGTACATAATAAGAGAAAGAGGAAGAAATATAATCAGGCAGTTCATGAAGCGGATGAGTCAATACGTACTCTTTAATGACTTCTTTTAGTGTGCTCCATTGTACAGGAATAGGCGTCTCAGCTGCAATGGATTCTGCTAAACCGTCGAAAGAAGAATGTTCAGTTGTTTGTAAACGAAATAATTCCGTCATATTATAGTCCTCCTGTTAAATTTATTTTTTAATTTACATAAAAAACGAATAAATCAAAAAAATAAGGTGATATTCGTTTTATATGGTTATCTATATGAAAGAAGTGCAATAAAATTCGTTTTTTCTATATAAAAGAACATTTGCTTATGGAGGAAAGATTTCGTAAGATTAGCTATGAATACATAGAAAAAGAGCTTGGAGGAGTAGAAGTTGGAATTGGTATTTTTAGGAACCGGTGCCGGTGTTCCGTCAAAAGGAAGAAATGTCTCCTCTCTCGTGTTACAGCTGTTGGACGAACGGGGAGCATCATGGATGTTCGATTGCGGCGAAGCAACGCAGCATCAAATTTTGTATACTTCAGTAAGACCGCGCCGGCTTGAGAAAATTTTTATTACTCATCTGCACGGCGACCATATTTTTGGACTGCCAGGGCTGTTAGGAAGCCGTTCGTTTCAAGGCGGAGATACTCCATTAACAGTATATGGACCAAAGGGTATTCGTGATTTTATTGAAGTGTCTCTTTCTGTAAGTAAAACGCATGTGAAGTATCCGCTCCTAATCGAAGAGATTGAGGAAGGGGTTGTATTTGAAGATGATACATTTCGTGTAGAAGCAGCACGGCTTATTCATGGCATTGAGTCGTTCGGATATCGTATTACGGAGAAGGATATTCCGGGACCGCTTCTTGTGGATAAGCTTTTGGAAATTGGAGTAAAACCTGGTCCGATTTTCAAACGATTAAAAGAAGGGGAAACCGTTACATTAGAGGATGGACGGATAATTGATGGAAAAGAGTTTGTTGGTGCACCTCAAAAAGGGCGGGTTCTTGCCGTTTTAGGAGATACTCGTTACTGCGAGGCAGCTGTGTCCCTCGCGAAGCAGGCGGATGTTCTTGTTCATGAAGCGACATTTGCAGCCGAAGACGAAGCGCAGGCGTATGATTATTATCATTCAACTACTTATCAAGCTGCGAAGACAGCCAAACAAGCAGGGGCAAAGAAGTTAATATTGACGCATATTAGCTCTCGTTATCAAGGCGAAGATTGTGAAGTTTTATTAAAAGAAGCGAGAACCGTATTTCCAAATACATACATGGCTGAGGACTTGAAACGATTTACCGTTTCAAGAGCATAGAAAAAAGACGATGGTTCATCGTCTTTTCATTCTGTTTGCTTCACCATATCAGTTAAAGTTTGTCCAAGCTCTCGAGACCGTTCCGCTGCTTTTACGATGCATTGAACAAGTGCTTGTTGAAACTCATAGCTTTGCAATGTCTCGATTCCAGCTTGGGTAGTGCCTCCTGGAGAGGTAATCTCTTTACGAAGCACGGAAGGATGCTTCGTTGTGGATTTCAACATTTCTGCTGCTCCAATCATTGTTTGCAAAATAAGTGCTTTGCCTGTTTGTTCATCCAGGCCGATTTCTCGTGCGGCTTGCTCCATTGCTTCCACGACGTAATAAATATAAGCAGGTCCGCTCCCTGACAGTCCGGTAATCGCATGCATCTGTTCCTCTTTCACGACAGTAACCAGCCCTACTGTTTCAAACACTTCTTTTACAAGCTGTATATGTTCTTCCTTTGCGTGAATGGAAGGAGAGATAGCAGTAGCAGATTTTAAAATAGCTGCCGATGTGTTTGGCATAGCCCGAATAATCGGTGTGTTTTTTTGCAGCAAGTGTGTAATGGAGGAGGTGGACACTCCGGCCATAAGAGATACGACAAGCTGCTGTTCGGTAATATATTCTCCAACGGAAGACACAGCTTCTACTACATCTTTTGGCTTCATTACGAAAAAAATAAGGTCCGCGCCTTCAATGAGCTGTTGTTTGTTTTGTGTAACTGTTACATCGTATGTTTGCTGTAAATAGAAAAGACGTTCCATATTTGAACGATTGCTGACGGTAATTTGGTCTGCGTTTAAAAAACGAGATTCCAAAAGCCCTGCTATAATAGCTTCCGCAATGGAACCGGCTCCGACGAATGCAATTTTATTAATATTCATGATGATCCTCCTAAATGAATTTACAAAATATGTATATTGGATTTTATAAAAAACATGATGGTTTGAAAGGTTTATAAGTTAAAATTTATTCTGCACTCGATTCCATACTCCTTCAAAATATCTGAAAATAATGACAGATGTTATGTAAAAGTGTAAACTGAATGTAGATTCATTTTTTGATCCGGATAAAAGGATAGGTGTAAGGAGGATTTGACGTGAAAATTCATCGTATGGAAATCCCTGTCCCCTTTGAGGTGAAGACAGTGAACGTATTTTTAGTAGAAGGGGAAAAGCTGACGCTGATTGATACGGGAACGAAGACGGAAGAAGCGTGGAAAGCGCTCAATAATCAGCTGAATCATATTGGATATCGTCCTTCTGATATTGAAACAGTCGTCATTACACATCATCATGCAGATCATTGCGGCTTGTTAGATTATTTTTCAGAAGACATAGAAATTGTGGGTCACCCGTGGAATGAAGCTTGGATCAGCCAAGATCCGAAATTCATTCAAAGGTATAATGAGTTTTTTGCTGCTGTTGTTCCACAATTCGGCATTCCGGGTATCTTTGCAAAACAGGGTCCGACTTTAACGAGAACGTTCATCTATTCTTGCAAGCGCTCGTTAACGCATGCAGTGCGAGAGGGAGATACAATTGCAGTTCTACCGGAATTTACAGTATTGGAGACACCTGGGCACGCTACTACTCATATAGCGTTATACCGTGAGCATGACGGCTTGTTGATTGGGGGAGATGTATTGCTTGGTCATATTTCCTCTAATCCGTTATTAGAACCTCCGTATTTCGGACAAACAGAACGAGTTAAGCCGCTTTTGCAATACAATGAAACATTGCGGAAACTGGCCAATATGGATATTTCAAGGATATTAACGGGGCATGGAGAGGATGTTACCAACGTCAAGGAATTGGTGGAGGAGAGATTGAAAAAACAAGAGAATCGTGCTCATAAGGTTTTGGAAATGCTAAAAGAAAAGCCGATGACAGTGTTTGAAATATGCATGAAGCTATTTCCAACTTTATATGATAAGCAGCTTGCCCTTACTCTTTCCGAAACAGTTGGACAATTGGATTATTTGGAATATAATCAACAGGTAATCATAGATAAATCCGAAAACTTCTGGGTGTATCATGCAAAATAGAGGTGAAGATCGTTGAGCAGACGGCTGGACGGAAAAATAGTTGTTATTACAGGCGCTTCAAGCGGTATTGGAGAAAAGATTGCTTACAAAACAGCAGCTCTAGGCGCCTCTACCGTTCTTATGGCGCGCAGTGAAGACAAATTAAAAGAGACGGCAAAGAATATAACGGAACAATACCAAGTACCTTGTTATTATTACGCTCTTGATGTCAGCGATGAAGAAAAGGTGCAAGAAGTGTTTGCTTGTGTGCTGCAAGAAATCGGAGCGATAGACGTGCTTATCAATAATGCAGGATTCGGTGTGTTTAAAACATTTGAAGATGCTTCCATGACAGAAGTGAAATCTATGTTTGAAGTCAACGTGTTCGGATTAGTGGCTTGTACAAAAGCGGTCCTTCCGACCATGATGAAGCGAAACAGCGGGCACATTATTAATATAGCTTCTCTTGCCGGAAAGATTGCTACGCCAAAATCAAGTGCATATGCAGCTACAAAGCATGCGGTATTAGGATTGACAAACAGCTTGCGCATGGAACTCGCAGGTACAGACATTCGTGTTACAGCTGTAAACCCGGGGCCGATTAAAACAAACTTTTTTGACATTGCCGACCAATCCGGGACATATGTAAAAAGCGTAGAACGATATATGTTGGACCCTGAACATGTCGCAAATAAAATTGTTGGCGCAATCGGAACAAAAAAGAGAGAAATAAACCTGCCGGGATGGATGAGTATCGGTCCTGTCGTTTTCTCTTTATTCCCGCGTTTGTTCGAATTGGTAGCCGGAAAAGCCGTGAGCAAAAAGTAAAACAAACTCTCCTTTCTATGTCGGAAAGGAGAGTTTGTTTATTCCAAAGTTGAATAGGGACATGCCAAACACAGGTCTTTTTCCGGATTATGGAACAAGGTTATTAATTGTGCTTTTCTTTCAGCAATAATTCGTACACCATATCTATATCCCGCTCAAACATCATACTCGGAATTTCAATTGTATTTGTTGATGAAGTAATATGAAGAACAGGAAACATTGTTTGAACGTTTTTATGAAGGTAAGAAAATTCAACGGAAGTAAGCTGTTTTAAGCTGACTTCGCAAGATTCAAACAATGTTTTGTACACTATTGTATCACCGTCAATAATGATACGCATGCTTCCCATATATACGTAAAATAAAAGGAAGAGAATATATACGGATATAATTCCAATCCAGCTCTTAAGGCTGCTTGTCCCCTTGGACAGATAAGAAATCACTCCGTATGTGTACAAGCTCATTATAATTGTTAAAATCACATAAGTCAGGCGCGGACTTGATTGAATAATTTTCATAGCTTATCCCTCGCAATGTTTACGGTTTTATTATTTTATGCTGATGCATGGAAAAATAGAACCAAAAACGCGAGGGATTTTTCATCCCGTAAAAGCCCGATTGGTTGAACTAACCATCAGTGGGGGAAGAAAGCCCCCCACTGATGGAAGTTTCACTTTATTTTGTCAAATATTCGTATACTACATCTTCGACAATTTCATGTAAATCCGTATTATTTGCTTCTTTTTGCAATACCAGCACTTTTCTTAATAGAAGCTCATAGTCTGTTTCAGAAAGAGGAACGGTATCTTCCGTGTGATTGTATTGGTAAAAGCAATTTCGAATCATTTTGCGAACAAACTTCTCATTCATGTTACGCTTATTCTTCCTTTCTTTTAAAGAGTTACTAAGAGTTCATGAAGGCTGTGTGCTTTTACTAGAAGTATATACAAGATTGAGGGAATATCAAGTGGACGGCAATGATGCATCCAAAGTATGTGAAAATAATCCAAGAATGATAATGAGGATGATGCTTTGCAATCTATGCTGGAGATGGAAAAACAGCAGCTTCAAACCATGAATGGAAGCGCCATAGCATACAAAGAGAAAGTAACCATTACATACTTTGAATAGAATCGTCATCATCTTCTTATGGCAACAGTCGCAGCTTACGAAAACAGTAAAGATCATAGGTAAATTTCAACAGACATATACTGTCCCGGTTTTTCATATTATCAATATGATTGTTCAGGAATAGAGCTCCGCGTTAATGCGGAGCTTTTTACTATATTTCTAGAAAAATAGAAAAATTTATAAATATTTAATTGACCAAATAAATATACAATATTATAATCAAAATAAATTTGAAAGAAACGACGGGAGAGGAAATTATGAAAGCTGCGGTTATTGGAGCGTCCGGTTACGGGGGAGTGGAGCTGCTGCGGTTGTTGACATTTCACCCGCATGTAAATGTACACTCCATTCATTCGTTTTCACAAACAGGGGAGTCCCTGCAAACATATTATCCCCATCTGAAAAACTATGTGAGCTTATCATTGCAAGAGATTGATATAGAGGCGATTGCTACAGAGAATGACATCGTATTTTTGGCGACACCGCCCGGAGTATCAAAGGAACTGAGTCCGCAGTTGCTTGAGAGCGGCTTAAAGGTAATTGATTTATCAGGTGATTTTCGCATAAAAGAGCCGGATACATATGAACAATGGTACAAACGACCGGCTGCTGAACAAACATATTTACAAGAAGCGGTATACGGTTTAGCTGAATGGAAGAAAGAAGAAGTAAAGAACGCGCAGTTGATCGCGAACCCCGGCTGCTATGCGACAGCAGCTTTGCTCGGATTGGCTCCGCTAATGAAAGAGAGGTTGATAGAAGAGAATTCTATTGTGATTGATGCGAAATCAGGTGTTTCCGGAGCTGGAAAAACACCGACGGGCATGACGCATTTTTCAGAAGTAAACGATAACTTGAAAATCTATAAAATGAACGAACACCAGCATATTCCGGAAATTGAGCAAATGCTGCTCGAATGGAATGAAAATGCAAAGCCCATTACATTCAGCACGCACTTAATGCCGATTACAAGGGGAATCATGGCGACGATATATGCTCAAGTAAAATCGGAAGCCGCTGCCGCAAGATTACAAGAATTATATAAAGAAAGCTATGAGCAAGCAGCTTTTATAAGAGTGCGGGAGCAAGGTTCGTACCCGAGTCCGAAAGAGGTGTATGCTTCTAATTATTGTGACATCGGGCTTGCTTACGACGAACGAACAGGCCGTGTAACAGTTGTTTCTGTAATTGATAATTTGATGAAAGGGGCTGCCGGGCAAGCGGTCCAAAATATGAATGCGGTTCTTGATTTGCCAGAAGAAACAGGGCTGCAGTTTGTGCCAATTTATCCATAAGGGAAGGGATAGCGATGATTGAGATATATGAAAATGTGAAACTGGAAAATGGCTCTATTGTAACACCAAAAGGGTTTTCAGCAATAGGGATACATGCGGGGTTACGTAAGGCAAAAAAAGATCTGGGAGTCATTTTTTGTGAAGTTCCGGCAAGCTGTGCAGCCGTTTATACATCAAATCAAGTACAGGCGGCGCCAATTACTGTCACAAAGAACAGCATTGCAGTTGAACAAAAGCTGCAAGCCGTTGTCGTGAACAGCGCAAACGCCAATGCATGCACGGGAGAGCAAGGAGAAAAAGATGCTTATGAAATGCAAGCGCTGACTGCGAAGAAGTTCGGAATTCCCGAGCATCTTGTAGCAGTAGCGTCTACAGGGGTTATTGGTGTTCCGCTGCCGATGGATAAAATTCGCGACGGTATCGGAATGCTGGAGCCTAGCAACATAAAGGAGGAAGCGGAAAGCTTTTACGAGGCGATTTTAACGACAGATATAGTGACGAAGAAAGCGTGTTATCAAACGGTCATTGATGGAAAGGCAGTAACCATTGCAGGCGCAGCGAAGGGATCAGGGATGATTCATCCGAACATGGCGACAATGCTTGCCTTTGTGACGACGGATGCGAATATTGAAAGTGATGTCCTGCAGCAAGTGCTTCGACAAATAACAAATTGTACCTTTAATCAAATTACGGTAGACGGTGAAACTTCTACAAACGATATGGTTATCGTGATGGCAAGTAAATTGGCAGGAAACGATGCACTTCAGCCGAACCATCCGGATTGGCAAAAGTTTGTGGATTTGCTGAAGCAAACATGTGAAGAGCTTGCAAAACAAATTGCCAAGGATGGAGAAGGAGCAACAAAGCTTGTAGAAGTGAACGTAAAAGGGGCATTGACAGAAAGCGATGCTCGTATGGCAGCGAAGCAAATCGTCGGCTCTAATCTTGTAAAAACAGCCCTGTACGGAACTGACCCAAACTGGGGAAGAATCATGAGCGCTCTTGGACAAAGCGAAGCGACAGTTGCTCCAAATAATGTAGATATTTCTATCGGGTCTATTCCTGTTTTGCAAAAAAGCCAGCCTGTCGCATTCTCGGAAGAGGAAGCTATTGTTTATTTGCAACAGCCTTTTGTAACGATTGACGTCAACTTAAATATCGGCTCTGCAAGCGGAACGGCATGGGGCTGCGACTTGAGCTACGACTATGTCAAAATTAACGCGAGTTATCGTACGTAAGAGGGGGAGAAGAGGATGAAGGAACGGATTGTAGTAAAGTGTGGAGGCAGCATTTTGCAAAAGCTGTCCTCTTCTTTTTTCAAAAGCTTGCAGCAGCTTATGGATGTATATGATATTATCATTGTCCACGGCGGCGGTCCGGAAATTGATCAAATGCTGGTTAAGCTTCAAATTGAAACAAAAAAGAAAAACGGACTTCGCATTACGACAAAGGAAGTGTTGGATGTAGCGGCGATGGTCCTTTGCGGGACTGTAAATAAAGATTTAGTCATCCGGCTGCAGCAGCAAGGGATGAAAGCAATCGGATTATGCGGCTGTGATGCCAAGCTGCTGGAAGCAGAAATGATTAATTATGAAGAGCTCGGCTATGTAGGAGCTGTAAAAAAAGTGAATTCTCATCTGTTGGAATGTTTATTGAACCAAAATATTATCCCGGTCATTTCTCCAATCGGGGTAGATGAACAATTTCAAATTTATAATATCAATGCTGATACAGCAGCGGGAGCTATTGCGGCAGAACTGAATGCAAAGCACGTGCTGTTTGTAACGGATGTGCCGGGAATCTTATGTGAAGGCAATGTATTAGAAAATGCGGATGAGAAGCTTCTTATTGGGCTGATAGAAAACGGAACTATTACCGGGGGGATGATTCCAAAGGTGCAGGCGGCTCTTGCTTCGTTACAAGGAAGTGTAGACAGCGTGGTTATTGTGGATGGAACAGCGGCTATTGCCGGCGCAGACGGGATAATTGGAACCACGATTAAAAAAGAGGTGAAGGTTGGATGACAAGCTCGTTATTTCCGACATACAGTCGATGGAATATGAATATCGAACATGCGAAGGGAACACGCTTGAAGGATACAACAGGAAAAGAATATGTTGATTTCACTTCAGGCATTGCCGTATGCAACCTGGGGCACCGACATGAGGTTGTACAAACAGCTATTGAACAGCAGCTGCAAAAGGTGTGGCATGTATCCAATTTGTTTGAAAATGAATTACAGGAACAAGTTGCCGATTTACTTACAAAGCATAGCGCAGGAGATCGGGTGTTTTACTGCAACAGCGGGGCAGAAGCAAACGAAGCAGCTATTAAACTGGCGCGAAAATATACAGGAAAACATAAAATCATTACATTTAAGCAGTCCTTTCATGGCAGAACCATTGCTACCATGAGTGCAACGGGACAGGAAAAAATCCAAAAGGGGTTTGGGCCTCTTGTTCAAGAATTCGTGTATTTGCCTTTTAATGATATTGCAGCACTAGAAAACGGAATGACCGATGGCATTGCAGCCGTTATGGTGGAAGCTGTGCAGGGAGAAGGCGGCGTTACTCCGGCGGAGGCAGCATTTTTACAAAAAATAGAGGAGCTTTGCAGCCAACACGGTGCACTGTTTATTGTAGATGAAGTACAAACGGGCATCGGACGTACCGGAGCATTATTTGCTTACGAACATGCCAAAGTTTCACCGGATATCATAACGGTGGCGAAAGCACTCGGAAATGGAATCCCGGTTGGTGCTATGATAGGGAAAGAAAAATTGTCCTCCGCTTTCAATGCCGGAGCACATGGATCTACGTTTGGCGGAAATATGATTGCAATGGCTGCTGCAAAAGCGGTATTAAACACAGTATTAAAAAATGGATTTTTGCAAGAGGCTGCAAGTAAAGGAGATTACTTATTACAGAAGCTGCAACAGGAATTAGCGCATTTGCCGCTTGTAAAGGATGTTCGCGGAAAAGGATTAATGATTGGTATTGAGTGCCAGCAGGAAGCGGCTCCGATTGTACAAAAGCTTCAGGGAGAAGGTTTGCTTATACTGACGGCGGGAACACATGTTCTTCGGTTGTTGCCGCCGTTGACAGTTTCGTTGCAAGAGATGGATTTTGCAGTAGAGGCTATTTCCAAAATTATGAAAGAAGAAAGTATGGTTTCACTATAAAACGAAACTTCCATGAGAGGAATCCTCTCTAGCGGCTAGATACACCAATCCATCTGTTTTTTCGAGAATGAACCTTTTTTATTGTTTTTATTGAATAATTATACTAAATTATAGTTATTTATTCGGAAGGGGATAGAAGAAGATGAATGCAGCGCCCAAAATAAATAGAAAAGTAGAATTGCAAACTAAGGATGTTTTAACATTACAAGAATTAAGCACGGCGGAAATGTACTCACTTATTGAATTAGGGATTCATTTAAAAAAGAAGCATTTGACGGGACAAAACTTTCCTTTGTTGCAAGGAAAAATATTAGGAATGATTTTTGATAAACATTCTACAAGAACCCGTATTTCGTTTGAAGCGGGAATGCTTCAGCTGGGCGGACACGGCATGTTTTTGAGCGGAAAAGAATTGCAGCTTGGACGCGGGGAAACGATAGAAGATACAGCCAAAGTGATGTCACAATACGTAGACGCCATCATGATCCGTACGTTTGAGCATGGAAAAGTAGAGGAGTTGGCGAAACATGCGACGATCCCGATTATCAATGGATTGACAGATGATCATCATCCGTGTCAGGCCTTGGCGGATTTAATGACCATTTATGAAATGAAAGGTACGTTCAAGGGAGTAAAGCTGGCTTATGTCGGGGATGGAAACAATGTGTGTCATTCTTTGATGCTTGCGGCTGCCAAAGTCGGTTTGAATATTTCAGTTGCTTGTCCATCTGGTCACATGCCGAAGGAAGAAATCGTAGAAGAAGCAAAGCGGTCAGCTGTTTATGGGGCTTCTGTTGAAGTCTATGAAAATCCGATAGAAGCTGTCAAACAGGCGGATTTTATTTATAGTGATGTATGGGCGAGCATGGGGCAAGAAGAGGAACAAAAAGAACGCCTGCAATTGTTTCAGTCTTATCAAGTAAATGAACAGCTTGTACAGTATGCGAAACAAAATTATCATTACCTTCATTGTTTGCCCGCTCATCGCGGGGAAGAAGTAACATCTGATATTATAGATGGTCCTCATTCCGTTGTATTCCAACAAGCCGGCAATCGTCTTCATATTCAAAAAGCGCTTCTTGCAAGCCTATTGGGGTAAGAAAACGCAGTCTTCGATTGAAGGCTGCGTCTTGCTGTCTATATATTCACCGTAAGAATGTATCATATTTAAGCGAGAAGCTCCCGCTTCCAAGAGCGAACGCGAGTAAGTGGAGCAGGTTCATAGTAAAATAAACCAATTATAAGGGGAAAAATGAACTGAAAGCAGCATTCTATTCATGTTAGATGGTAGCTTTTCAGATGGTAATTTCACTTTGTTATTCTCTAATGATTGCATATACATTATAATAAATATATAGTGGATATACTGCTAAGGCTTTTATGGGAGAGATGGACAAGTGAAGCGCACAAAAAAGAAGTACAATGTCTTTCAGCGTCTGGCACGGGCTTTTAAGCTAAATTTTTATAAACTGTATCGTTCGCCGGGAGGGGTCAAAAAGGTAGCATTGGGATTTGCAATTGGATTTGGGTTAGAAATGATTGTATTAGCAACCGCTTCTTTAATTTATATTTTGTTTTATCCGATTGTCCGTTTAGCCGGAGGGTCTCTTCCAGCAGCGATTATCGGAAACGTTGTTGGCAAGCTTACTTTTCTTCCCGTAGTTTTGTTACCGTTTGCACACGCACTCGGCAAATTGATTTATCCAGTGAAAATAAAAGAAGGGCCGATGAATGAGCATTCGTTTATGGAGTTGTTTTCCGGCAATTTTGCAGTATTTAAAGATTTGCTGCATAACGGGTTATATACATTAATTGGAATGTCTATATTTGGTGCATTGCTTGGAACCGCTTCCTATTTTATTGTCTATTATTTATACGAAAAACAAAGACAGCGCCGCCTGGAAAAACGCAGAGCGAAAATAGCGATTGTCAGAACATAGAGAGAAAGCAGTCTTCGGCAGAAGGCTGCTTTCTAATATGGAAAATAGCCCACTCCCACAGCTTGTATTGTGCATAATGTTTAGTATGGTTTGCTAATAAAGGAGCGTGTTCATTATGATGTATTCGTATTGGAGAGGAATGGCATATTTTATTCCGTATCCAGACAGTTGGGCCGTTAACCATTATTTTCGTAATGATGTATTTTTCAGACAATCCTTTCCCGTTGTAGAGCCGTATTTAATGACGGATCCATATGCTAACAATTATTACGGGAACTATTACGAGTCATGAGAAAGGCTGCTTGCAAAAGCAGCTTTTATAATTCAGGATACAATTTTAAAAGAATGGACTTCATATTTTGCAAAGAGGCCGTCAAAGTTTCTAAATCATCTTGGGACAAAGTTAACAGCTGCTCTTTTAATTTTTCTGTAATGTATTGTTTATGTTGACGGATGAATGATTGTCCCTGTTCAGTCAATACAATCAAAATAACCCGGCGGTCTTTTTCGCTGTAGCGTCTTTCAACATACCCTTCATCAATCAATTTATTAAGCAGCGGGGTCATATTCGGCCGGGAAATTGAAAGAAGATTTCCGATTTCAGATACTGTCAGCGTTCCGAATTCGTTTAAAAGCAACAGAACTTGTATATGGGAAAGCGGTATTAGTTTTGAGGAAACAGCTTCCCCTGGGAGCATAAACTTCCGCTGAAAAAACGGAACCAACGAAAGCATGTGCTCAACAATGGTTTCAAGCTCACGGCTGTTCATACGAGAGCCCCCTTTCTTACCTTTATTGTAGCAAAAACTTTTCTCCCTTCAGTAAATGCAACGACATTGTTATGAAAATGTAATAGTTACTTTAACATAGAAATTTTGTTTAAATTAAGAGGCGGAGTTACTCTGCAATTACAGCTGTTCCGTAAGCGATAAGTTCAAAGGTGCCTTGTCCCGCTGAAGATTGCAAGCGCATGCCGACAACAGCGTTAGCTCCTATTTTCTCTGCTTCTTGGATCATTCGTTCTATTGCCATTTTTTCTGAATCGCTTATCATTTCTGTATATCCTTTTAACTCACCGCCTACCATTGATTTTAAGCCTGCCATAATATCTTTGCCGATGTTTCGGGATTGTACCACTTTTCCGCTTACATATCCTTTTACCTCAATAATGTTTTTGCCAGCGATTTTATTCGTGGTTGCTGTAATCATTCAAATGCCTCCTTTACGATTTTTAAATCGGGAATAAACCGCTTCATATGCTGCACGGTTTGTTCGTATTTTTTATCAATGTCCGCATATTGTTCTTTTGTCACGGCATGGAGGGGAAGAACCATAAAACTCTCGTCATGATTCGAATAAGTAAAAGTAGGAAGAAACGACGGTTCTTCTAATTTAATAGCAGTTTTATTCCCTGTTTGTATTTTTTTTACTTTTATTCCCATAATTCCTCCTATCCACGTTTCTTCTCTCCGCTGGCCCGCAAAAAAGTTCCCTAAAGAATAGATGACAAAGGTTTGATTGCCGTCCTTTCCATTTAGAAAGGCGGGCGGCTGCAATACATGTGGATGATGTCCGATCACGATATGAACTCCAAGGTCGGCCAACAATCGGCTCATTCTTTTCTGGCTTTCGTTTGGCATGGTCTCGTATTCATTCCCGAAATGCATGGCAGCGATGACAACGTCAGAGGCCTGCTTTGCCTTTTCTACATCCCGTTTTATTTGTTCCTCATCAATGAGATTGACAAGGTAGTCTTTGCCTTTTGGGACAGGAATACCGTTTGTTCCGTATGTATAAGATAGAATAGAAAAAGTGATGCCGTTTTTTTCAATCAAACAAAGCTTATTTTGCTCTTGTTCCGATGCAAATGCCCCTGTGTGAGCTACCCCTAATTCGTTCCAATGGGCGATGGCATTTTGAAGAGCTATTTCTCCGCGGTCCAGCGCATGGTTGTTGGCAAGAGTCGCAACATCAAACCCGATATTTTTTAACGTATCCGCGATATCAAACGGGCTGTTGAACGCAGGATAAGAAGACAATCCAATTTCGGTGCCGCCTGTTACAGATTCTTGATTCACTAACGCGAGGTCTGCATTTTGAATATAAGACTTTACTTTAGAAAACATAGGAGAAAAATCAAAACGATCCACATCAATGCGGGCATCGTTATAAATACGGTCATGAATCAGCACATCTCCTGCAGCAACAAGCCGGACAACTGTTTCTTGAGAAGGAACCTCAGAAGTGATTTGGATTTGTACTTGATAGGAAAATAAAAAAATACAGAATAAAGAAAATAACGAGATGATATATAAAATTGGTTTTTTCATACATGGCTCCTTCCATTTTATTCTTAGCATTCACTTTTTGAGATATGATGTAATAAAGAAGGTGATACAGAGGTCTAGATATGTTTATATAGAGAATCTGTAATAAAGAATACAAGGAAGTTGTGGAGGTAAGGCGTGAATTTTTCACATACAAGGATATTCTGTTTTACTTTGGATTAGGTTTGGAATATATTCTCTTATAGAAGTATGCTCTTTTTTAAAAAATAAAAAACGCGTGGAACAAAGATTGGCAAAAGATCTGGAAGTATTAATGAAGAACGGAAAAGAAGAGAATATAAAAAATCCACTTGGCAAAAGTGGATTTTTTATGCTTTGAAAGAAAGCAGCAGTTTGACAAACGAATCGGCAATGCGTGCATATCCTTTGTCATTTGGATGTACCTTATCGTACAGCAGCTTATCTGTTTCATCTTGAAGCAACTTCTGTACCGGCAGAACAACGGCTGGTTCATGCTCTTTTGCCAAGGTGTATACAGTCTTATTCCAACGGTCAATGAACACACTTGCATAGGAAGCGACGGAATCTTCAAGCTTTAACGGATTGTAAAGCTCCGATAGAACGATGACGGCATGTTCGTTATGAGAACGAATCATTGCTAAAATTTGTTCCATGTCTTTCTGGTAATTCTTTTTCTCATCGTTCACCGCATTCAGCGCTTCTAATATCCCCATGTTTTTATTCAGCCGCAGCAAGTTGTTCCCGCCGATACTGATTGTAATGATATCTGCTTTTTCAATTTTTTGTTGAATTTCTTCTGATTCTAACATATATAATAATCCGTCTGTCATTAAGCCGTTAACAGCGACGTTGTCAACATAAACCTCTTTTTTCGTCTTCTCCTGCAATTCGTGAGAAGCAATTCCGGCATATCCGCCTTGCTGTGAACCATATCCTTTTGCCAATGAATCTCCCAGTACAAGGTGATACAGCTGTTGGTGTTCAACCGTATCAATCCATTGCGGTCTTGCTGCGGCTTCCTTTTCCTTCGGTACAGGTTTTGAAAAAGGATACAAGTCTATGACATAAGATAAGCTGATGCAAAACAGGATAACTAAGCTGACAAGTAAGGATGCTTTTTTCATGCTTTCATCCTCCTTTTTCTGCAAAATTCGATTATAAATGATTATTGTATCATATTCTGCTGAGGAAGCAATGGAAACGCATGATGCAATATCCTTCATTAACAGCTTTAAAAACAGAAAATTTATAATATTTTATATTTTTGCTGCTGATAAGATAGATATCAGACAAGGTCATATTCTCATATAATGTTGGCAATAAGGGACATGAGTTTCTACCTGGTAACCGTAAATTGCTAGACTGTTTCTCTGCACTTTTTTGTAGTAGGATAAAAGAAACGGTTTCTCAGGGGGCAATCAAATGAGGAAAGTAATTGCGATTCTTTTGTTTGTAACAGGCATCGTTCTCGTCAGCATAAGCGGATGGCAGCTTTGGGATACAAAGCAAAAGCAATCCAAGTCTATGAAGACCGCTGAGAAAATATTGGAAGTATCAAAAGAAAAGAAGATTTCTCGCGAGAAGTTCCAGCCAAAAAAAAATGAAACAATTGGAGTTCTTCGTATTCCGAAAATCGATGCAAATCTTCCTATTGTAGAAGGAACGGACCCGGAAGATTTGAAAAAGGGGGTCGGTCATTATACCTCCACAGTGTTTCCGGGAGATCAGGATCAAATTTTACTGTCGGGTCATCGTGATACAGTATTTCGGCGCTTTGGAGAATTAAAACAGGGAGACCGTTTTATCGTAGAGCTTCCGTACGGAACGTTTGAGTATGAAATGAAGGATTTCAAAATTGTGAAGGCAGACGATACAACCATTATTCGTTCTACAAAACCGAATGAAGTATTAACTTTATCTACGTGCTATCCGTTTCGATATGTCGGCTCTGCTCCGGACCGTTATATTATTTATGCTTATCCTGTTCAAAATACAGACAAACAGTCCTCAATTATGGATAAAGTAAACACAAGCAAGAAGAAAAATGAACAATTGATACAATAAAACCACTCGCTGCATATAAACAACGAGTGGTTGTGCATTTAAGCCGCTTCTTTTTTCTGTTTGGCAGCTTTTGAAATGCCGATTCCTGTAAAACCGAAGAACATAGTGATAATCGGGCACAGCAAGCAAAAGAAAGTAAATGGAATGTATTCCATTGCAGGAACGCCAAGCACGCCGGATAAAAAGACGCCGCTTACGCCCCAAGGAATGAGAGGATTTACTACTGTTCCTGCATCTTCCAATACACGAGATAAGTTTTTGCGCTGCAGTCCTAATTTATCAAACGATTCTCCAAAGGCACGCCCTGTCAAAATGATGGATAGGTATTGTTCTCCAAGCAAGATATTAATGCCGATTGCTGTTAGGGCTGTTGAGCTGATTAACCGTCCTGTTGTCCGAACGAATTGAGAAATCGCTTGGACAAGCTGTTCAATGATGCCGAACTCGTATAATAAGCCACCCATTCCAAGGGAAAGCAAAATAAGCGAAACGGACCACATCATGCTTTGGATGCCGCCGCGTGTAAGCAAGCTGTCAATCTCTTTCACTCCTGTATCCGTTTTGAAGCCGTCTTGCATAATGGATACCAAGCTTTGGACCGTTGTATCAGGCTGAAAGACGAGTATAAGAACTACTCCTGATACAATACCAGCAAGAAGAGTTGGAATGGCTGGAACTCTCTTTATAGCAAGAACAAGAACCAAAGCAACCGGAAGCAACGTTGCCCAGGAAATCGTTGTATGTTTCTCCAAAGCTGACTGGAACGCATGCAAGTTTGCATCGCCGTTAGTGTGATGACCGAAAATGATAAATAATACGAACGAAATAATAAATGCTGGAACCGTTGTCCAAAGCATGTTTCGAATATGCTCAAACATGTCTACTCCTGAAACGGCAGGAGCTAAGTTCGTTGTATCAGATAAAGGAGACATTTTATCACCGAAAAATGCTCCGGAAACAATTGCCCCGGCTATAAGAGGAAGCTCGTAACCAAGGGCGCTGCCCATTCCGATAAATGCCAGACCCACTGTCGCTGCGGTTGTAAAGGCACTTCCAATACTGGTTCCGACGATTGCACAGACAACAAATACAGTTGCCAAGAAAAATTTCTGTGAGACAATAGTAAAGCCGAACACCATCATTGTAGGAATGGTGCCTGATGCCATCCAAATGCTGATCAGCACTCCGACAAGAATAAAAATAAAGATGGATGGAATGCCGGGCGAAATACCTTCACGCATTCCTTTTTCAACAACGTCCCAAGAAACGCGTTTCCAAAAAGAAAATCCGATAAGAAGCATAAAGCCGAGCAAAATCGGGATGTGAGGCGGTGCTTGCAGACCGATGATAAAGGATCCGATTAAAAATAAAATAGCTGTTGTTACGATTAGCGATTCTGTTCTTGATGCAATTGGTTGTTTCATTGTATTTTCCTCCATTTTTTGTTTTACGTTTTCCATAGTTGAAGAAGTGTGCTGCAATATCGCGCGATTCCTCCGTAAGCATGAAATTTCATCATGGCTCATTCCCCCTTGTCAATTAAAAAACGCCCCTGCAAAACTGCAGGGACGTAAAATACGCGGTACCACCCTCGCTTGCAAAGCATAAGCTTTGCCGCTTGATTAGAATAACGGAACATCCGTCTTTCACTACTAGGCAGCTGCCGTTCGCAAAAGAAGCTCGAGGGTGTATTTCACGTTTATGTCTGTACTGATTCGCACCAGTCATCAGCTCTCTGAAAACAAAAACATAAACGCTACTGTATCCTGTCATTGCCGATCCATATATTTGATAGTTACATTTTTAACACGAACTCTTTTAATATGTCAACATAATTTTTTGAAAAGGAAATTAACAAATAATTCTTGAAATTATAAATGTAATCTCCTATGATAGGGAGATATGAATCATGCAGAAAGGATTGAATGAGGGATGTCATTAGTAGGAACCATTGTCAACGCAGCAGCAATTGTTGTAGGAAGTTTGCTCGGCCTCATATTTCGCAACATTTCTGAAACTCTGAAAACAACGGTTTTACAAGGAATCGGGCTGGCCGTCATCATATTGGGAATAGGAATGGGGTTAAAAAGCGAACAGTTTTTAGTAGTAATCAGCAGCATTGCTCTTGGATCAGCAGTCGGAGAAATGTGGAAGCTTGAAGATAAGCTGAACCGTCTTGGCATTTGGCTCGAAGCTAAAGTTGGTTCAAAAGAAAAAGGAAATATTGCAAAGGGATTTGTAACCGCAACTCTTGTATATGTTGTCGGTGCTATGGCGATTGTGGGGGCATTAGACAGCGGATTGCGTCAAGATCACGCCGTGTTATATACAAAATCAATGCTTGATGGTATTTCCGCTATTATTTTTACGTCTGCCTTGGGAATTGGAGTAGCCATCTCCGCCATACCTGTATTTATATATCAGGGGCTGATTGCTTTATTTGCTACGCAAATACATATGCTTGTACCGAAAGAACTCATGGATGAAATCATTGTTGAAATTACGGCAACCGGAGGTATTATGATTGTCGCCATCGGGTTAAACATCATAAAGGCAGTGACCATTCGTGTCGCCAACATGCTTCCGAGCTTACTGTTTACCGTGATTTTGGTTGTTATATTACATGTTGTGAAATAAGGGGGGCGTTCTCCCTTATTTTTTTATACATTTTACCAATTTTTCTATAAATACACATGAAGTTCACAGGAAATACACAAAATATGGAAAGGATATGGATGCAATATACTACAAACAAGGAGTGAACAAAAATGAAAAAGATTGCAGTCGCAGCTTTAGCAGGAATGTTAACGCTGGGAGGAACAGCAGGATTCAGTAAAGCCTTTGCAAATGCAGCAGCAATAGAGCAAGAACAACCGGCTCATAATCATCATGACCGATTGGTAAGAGTCGCAGAGCGGTTTGGTATTGATACAGAAGGAAAAACGGAGGAACAGCTTCGTCAAAAGCTTCAGGCTAAAAAGCATGATATGCTGCTGGACATTGCCAGAAAGCATGGCATTTCTACAAAGGGAAAGACAGATGAACAAATACATAAAGAGCTGTTAGAGAAACGACATGAGCATTTACTGGAAAAGGCACAGCAATTGGGGATTTCTACAGAAGGAAAAAGTGATTTCGAGCTGCAGCGGAAAGTGCGTGAGGCTTGGAGAAAAGAAAGAGAACAAGTGTTAAAAGGACTAGCAGAAAAATTAGGAATTAAAACGGATGGAAAAACGAGAGAGCAAATATGGGAAGAGTTAAAGAAAGCAGCAGAAAACAAATAGGGGAAAGGGCTTGCCGACGGAAGGCAAGTTTTTATATGTAAACCTATATTTATATAATGTTGACATTTGAATTTTCTTAATGTTAACTTAATTAATATAATAGTTAACATTAAGAGGTGTACAAAATGAGTGTACAAACTAAATATTCCCAGTTTACGTATGAAGAATTGGCGCAGAAAAATAAAGAGTATGTGTGGCACCCATTTACACAAATGAAAAGCTACATAGAAGATGACCCGCTCATCATTGCTTATGGGGAAGGTCGAAAGCTATATGACATGCATGGCAACGGATATTGGGACGGAGTGTCTTCCATTTGGTTAAACGTGCATGGTCATCGGGTAAAGGAGTTGGATGATGCGATCAAAAAGCAGCTGGATCAAATTGCTCATTCTACTTTGCTTGGCATGGCAAATGTTCCGGCCATTTTATTGGCAGAGAAAATAGTAGAGTTAATGCCAAAAGGGTTAAGAAAGGTCTTTTATTCTGATGCCGGGGCAACGGCAGTTGAAATCTCGATTAAGATGGCATTTCAATATTGGCAGCATAAAGGAAAACCGGAAAAGCAAAAGTTTGTAACGATGAAAGAAGCGTATCACGGGGATACGATCGGAGCTGTTTCTGTCGGAGCGATCGACATGTATCATGAAACGTTCCGTTCGCTGCTGTTTCCGTCTATGAAAATATCATATCCGTATATCTATCGTTCTCCTTACGGGGAAGATCCTGCTATTATCGCTAAAAAACATTTAGAAGAAATGGAAGCGCTTTTACAAGAGCATGCACATGAAATTGCGGCGGTTATTGTCGAGCCGATTGTACAGGGAGCAAGCGGTATTATCGTTATGCCGGAAGGGTATTTAAAGGGCTTGCGTGAGCTCTGCACAACATATGACGTGCTGCTGATCGCGGATGAAGTAGCAACAGGATTCGGCAGAACAGGAGCGATGTTTGCGTGTGATCACGAAGGTGTGACACCTGATATTTTGACGGCTGGAAAGGGATTAACTGGAGGATATTTACCGGTAGCTATTACCGTGGCAACCGACGAAATATACAATGCTTTTTTAGGAGAATACGAGGAGAAAAAGACCTTTTTTCATGGTCACAGCTATACAGGAAATCCGCTCGGCTGTGCTGCTGCACTGGCAAACTTAGAGCTGTTTGAAAAACAAAATCTTGTAGAAGATGCAGCAAATAAATCTGGTTATATTGCACAGCGATTACAGTCATTTTATAAGCTCCGGCATGTAGGGGATATTCGTCAAAAGGGATTTATGATTGGCATTGAGCTTGTGGCGGACAAAGAAACAAAAGCGCCGTATCATTGGTCGGAACGCGTAGGGGTAAGGACGTGTCAGCGTGCTCGGGAGCTTGGCATGCTGCTTCGTCCGCTTGGAAACGTCATAGTATTTATGCCGCCGCTTGCTTCGACCATCGAAGAATTGGAAGAGATGATCGTAATCTTGTATCAAGCCATTCAGGAAACGACAGAAGGAGAAGAAAAATGAGAGGCTTTTTTGTAACGGCAACGGATACTGAGGTTGGCAAAACATTAGTCACAGGCGGTCTAGCAGGTGTCCTTTGTAAACGAGGATATAATATCGGCGTTTATAAGCCGATTCAAAGCGGACATTTATCACTTGATCAAAACGGAGATGCTGCTCGGCTTCGGCATTTGTCAGGAATCAACATACCGGAAGAAATGATTTGCCCTTATTCCATAGAAGAACCGTTAGCTCCGCAATTGGCACTGCAACGGGCAAACAAACATGTTACCTTAGCTCATCTGCTGGAACACTATCAATCTCTTTCCAGCCGCTTTTCTTCTATGTTTGTCGAAGGAGCAGGAGGCTTAGCTGTGCCATATACAGCAGATGGTTTAGTTGTTGATTTTGCGAAAATGCTTCGGCTGCCGCTTTTGATTGTGGCACGTCCAACGCTTGGAACGGTAAATCATACGTTGTTGACTATTGAGTATGCAAGACAAAACGGATTGGATATAGCCGGTATTATCTTATCAGGGGGCTTGGAAGAGCAAAAGGAGAGAGCAGAAGAAAACAAGGCGATGATTGAAACATATGGTCAAGTTCCGGTATTGGGAGCTTTACCATGGCTTGGAAATCAACCGGAGCGAAATATAATCTTGGAAGCTGTGGAGCAATGTATCTCTATTTCAACGCTGAAGGAGCTGTTACAAGATGAATGTACAGTGGGAAAAGCGTTTGGCAGATGAATTGCAAACGTTAGAGAAACGACAGCAAAAACGTGCGCTTTTTGTGACGGAACGGCCCTATGATACATGGATTATTAGAAACGGAAAAAAACTCTTAAACTTAGCCTCTAACAATTATCTTGGACTGGCGGGAGATAAAAGATTAGTTGCCGCTTCTATAGAGGCAACACAACAATACGGTACGGGGGCTGCCGCTTCCCGTCTTATCACAGGTAATTACCATTTATATGAAGAAACGGAAGCTGCTCTTGCTGCGTGGAAAGGTACAGAAAAAGCCTTGCTTGTGAACAGCGGCTATACTGCCAATCTTGGAGTAATTTCTGCTTTGGTGGGGAGAGGGGACATCGTGTTTAGCGACCGCCTCAATCATGCAAGCATTGTGGACGGTATTATTCTAAGCGGAGCGGAGCATAAACGCTATAAGCACAATGATTTGAATCATTTAGAAAAATTGCTGCAAGAAGCCCCTCTCAATAAAAGAAAGCTTATTATAACGGATACAATTTTCAGCATGGACGGCGATCTTGCTCATCTAAGGGAATTGATTGCACTAAAAGAAAAGTACGGTGCCCTGCTTATGATAGATGAAGCGCACGCCGGCGGCATATACGGAAAAAACGGGGCAGGCTTGGCAGAAGAATATGAGGTGTCAAAGCAAGTGGATGTTCATATGGGAACATGCAGCAAGGCTCTCGGCTGCTTTGGCGCCTACATTGCAGGTGATGCTTTACTCATAAACTACTTAACCAATAAAATGAGAAGCCTTATTTTTACAACGGGGCTGCCTCCGGGAGTTGTCGGGGCCATTAAAAAAGCAATTGAGGTTGTTCAAGAGGAGCCTGCACGCCGAAATGCTCTTATTGCCAAAGGCAAATTGCTGAGAACATCTTTACATCACGCTGGTTTTAATATAGGAGAGAGCACAACATATATCGTTCCCCTCATCATCGGCTCTAACGAAAAAACTGTTCAGTTCAGCCAGCGCTTGCAACAAGAAGGAATTGCAGGAATTGCTGTCCGTCCGCCTACGGTTCCAGAAAAAAGTTCGCGCATTCGCCTGACGGTGATGGCAATCCATTCAGAATCCGCTCTTCAATGGGTCATTGAGACCATTATACAAGCCGGGAAAGAAGAGGGAATTATATCATGAATAAGGTTGTATTTTTGCCGGGATGGGGAATGGAAGAAAGTGTATGGAACCCGTTACTGCAGAATTTTCCTTTTTCAGTTCATTGCTCGTTTGTGCATTGGAGAGGTATAGAACGTTTAGAAGAATTTGAAGAACGTGTCACGGCAACACTTGCGCATGAAGAACAAGCAGTGCTGGTTGGATGGTCGCTCGGTTCGTTGCCGGCTATCGAGGCAGCCTTTCAAGATCCTGATAAAATAAGTCACCTTATACTGATAGGCGGAACAGCCCGATTTACAACAGAGGAATTCTATCCTCATGGCTGGAAAGCGATTTTTATAGATCGAATGAAGCGGAACTTACAGAAGAACAGGGAGATTACGTTGGAGAAATTTTATGAAAGTATGTTTTCTTGTGAAGACGAGTATAGACGTTTTCAAAATGAAGTTGCAAGCGGCTTTCAAGGAGATACAACATCTTCTCTGCTGGTTGGTTTGGATTATTTGCTGCAGCAAGATGTTCGAGAATATGCTTCCAAGCTGAAAATGCCTGTATTGCTGCTTCATGGGGAAGAGGATAAAGTTTGTCCGGCTGCTGCTGCAAAGTTTATTAAGCAAGAGAACCCAAATGTGCGTGTTTGTTTATTGCCTGATGCGGGGCATGCACCGCATATTACGAAGGCGGCAGAATGCGCAGCGGAAATTATGAGATTTTTAGAGGTGGAACCGTATGATCAATAAAGACTTGCTGCAAAAACGTTTTAGTAAAGCTGCAAAATCATACGATCAATATGCAAATGTGCAAAAGAAAATGGCAAATCGCCTCCTGCAAGATATCGTTAATATGCATGATTGTGACCAGCAGATGCATATTTTAGAATTGGGATGCGGCACGGGCTATTTAACGGAAAGACTTGCTTTTCATTTTCCGAATGCTGAGATTACTGCCGTTGATTTTGCTCCTGGAATGCTTGAGGTGGCAAATGCGCGTGTCCCAACCAACAGGGTTACATTTTTATGCTGTGACATTGAACAGCTTGCCTTTGAGCAAAAGTATGATGTTATTGTTTCTAATGCCACTTTTCAATGGTTGAATGATTTTCAAGGAGCGTATGACCGATTTTATGATGCGCTCAAGGAAACAGGAACCCTCCATTTTTCAACATTTGGAGAGCATACATTCTATGAACTTCATGCTTCTTTTCAACGTGCAAAAGAAGAAAAAGGAGTACAAGATGGCAGCTCCATTGGTCAGTCATTTTTTACACTTGATGAATTAAAGCATATATGCTTTCAAAATAAAGAAGACTGGCAAGAAGCAGCAGAGTGTTTGTATACAGAAGCATTTTCGGATGTACGCGAGTTTTTTCAATCCATTCGAAAAATCGGTGCAACAAACAGCAATGAAGGTTCCTATTGTCAAAGTCCGGAGCTCATGAGAACCATGATGCGCGTGTATAACCGGGATTTTCGAATAGAAGAACATATCATTGCTACGTATCATGCACTGTTTATTTTAATAGAGAAAAAGGGAGAGAAGAAAAATGGAACAACTTCAAACAAAGCACAATTGGAAGCAGTTAGCGCAAAATGTTATTAACGGTACTGATGTGACAAAAGAACAAGCATTGGCGATTTTGCAATCCCCTGATGAAGAAGTATTAGAAGTGATGAACGCTGCCTATATGATTCGCCATCATTACTATGGCAAAAAAGTAAAACTGAATATGATTATTAATACAAAATCTGGATTATGCCCAGAGGATTGCGGATACTGCTCCCAATCCATCGTATCTGAAGCACCGATTGACAGATATGCATGGTTAACAAAAGAAAAAATTGTGGAAGGCGCACATGAGGCGATTCGCCGCAAAGCGGGCACCTATTGTATCGTTGCTTCCGGACGACGTCCGACAGATAAAGAAGTAGATCATGTTATCGGAGCTGTAAAGGAAATTCGCGAAACGACCGATCTGAAAATTTGTGCCTGCCTTGGCTTTTTAAATGAAGACCAGGCAAAACGTTTAGGTGAAGCAGGAGTACACCGCTATAACCACAATTTAAATACTCATGTAAACAACTATGAAAATATTTGTTCTACCCATACATATGATGATCGTGTCGATACGGTGGAAAAAGCAAAAGCTGCAGGAATTTCTCCATGTTCGGGCGCTATTTTCGGCATGGGCGAAACGGAAGAGCAGCGTGTAGATATCGCGTTTGAATTAAAACGTTTAGATGCGGATTCTATCCCGTGCAACTTCCTTGTTTCCATTGATGGTACCCCGCTTGAAGGAAAGAAGGAATTAACGGCAATGGGCTGCTTGAAAATTTTAGCGATGATGCGCTTTGTCAATCCGTCTAAGGAAATCCGCATTTCCGGCGGTCGAGAAGTCAACCTTCGTTCCTTGCAGCCGCTTGGATTGTTCGCCGCAAACTCCATATTTGTCGGAGACTATTTAACTACTGCTGGACAAGAGCCGACTTCCGACTGGAATATGATTGCGGATCTGGGGTTTGAGATTGAGGAGTGTGCGTTGTAAGAGCGGTATTTAGGAAGTTAGCAATACACATCAGTCATGTTGAATGTGTAGCGCAACTCATTTTAGAAAAGGCAACTAACCCTTAGGGGAGTTGCCTTTTATGTTTATTGAACCGGATTTATAAAGCTGTATTGGATGTGGACACTATCATTCTGTTTACAAGTAATTTTATCGACTAGCGAGTGAAGAACCTGCGGTGTCAGTCCTTTAAGGTTAAGAATATCTTTTAGCTTATTGCTTATATTGACAACGTAATTTTCGTTTTTACATTCCTGCATTCTTTCATCAAGTTGAGCATTTTTTTACAGAGAAAGATCCACTGCTTAAGGGTATTATTTTTGGTACTTTATTAAATGTGGACAGAGTGCGATATTAATTAGCAGGAAATAATGTCCTTTTAGTCGAATTGTTAGCTAAAGGAGAGTGAGAATGATTTAGTTTCAATTATATATGGAAATCTTTTGTCTAACTCCTTTAGTAAGTTTAATTATTTCAATCGGATTTAAGCCTATACCTGCATACATTTCGAAATATGAAGGGCTAAATTTCTAGTTTGAAAATACGGAATTTATTTAAGAGGGAAACAATTTTAAAATAACCTACTGACATAAAGAAATCTTAATAAAATTGACCTTAATAAGTATTAAATGAATCTTTTCTGCCAGAGTAATGTTCTTCCCGTAATACATAGAAAGGGTGTGTCAATCATAATGGATAAAACTAAAGAAATAGTGTCAGCACTAATAACTGCCCACAAATATAAAAAACAGCTTTCTTTTATAGACACGGAGAGTGTTTCTACAGAAGAATTTTTTTATGATGTCCAAAATGAATTTATTCAGAGAAGGATCGAGGATAATCATGATAATGTCAAAGGTTATAAGATCAGTTTAACCAATAAAGGTCTTCAAAACATTTTTCACACAAACTCTCCTGTATATGGGACATTAACGGATAAGGCTGTGGTACGAGGCGGTGTTGTAAATAGAAAAGAATTTTTTGACCCGTTATTGGAAACGGAGTTAATGTTTATTATTACAGAGGACATTTCAACATTTGCTGATCCATCAGAAATTATCGAAAAGGCAATAATTGCTCCGGGTCTTGAAATACCTGATAGCCGCATAAAAAATTGGTACCCGAAGATATCCATTGGCGAGTTGATAATGGATAACGCGGTTACAGGTAAAATAGTAGTTGGTAACCCCAAAAAAATAAGCTCAGATATTAAGTTAGATGACATATCTGTCACGCTCTATCTGAACGATGAAAAAGTAGCCCATGGACAATCTGACTTTGTTTTAGATAATCCTTTAAATGCTGTCGTATGGCTTAATAATATGTTATCTAAACAGGGGAAAAGTCTTAGGGAGGGAATGATTATTTCATCAGGGACATTTATTAAACCAATTCCATTAACAATTGGCACTTATCGTGCAGTTTTTGATTACTTTGGTGAAGTAAAGCTTGATGTTTATGAGTAAACTCGTTGTTTAGAAACAGAATGAAGTGCTAACGAGCGGAAGAAATATTTTGAAATCCGGCCGGAATAGGAATTCTTAAGGTTCAGTTGCTGGACAACCAGTAACAAAGAAAAACGCCTCTGCAGCTTAGAGGCGTTTTTTTATGCATTATTTATGACTTAGGAAGTTTTTCTACGTACTTCATCATGAGAATAAGGATTAGATATATCAGCTGCATCAGGGACATTTTTCATTCGTGCTAAACTGATGCCATATCCTAATAAACCTCCGATAATTGCCGGTATGAGCCACCCCAGGCCTGCATGATATAAAGGTAAGATACGAGACAATACAGCATTTACAGTTTCAATTGGAAGATCGGCCGCATTTAGTCCATCAAATAAGCTGACAGTAAAAGTCAACAACAAACTTCCTTGATATACTTCTGCTCTTCCTTTAAACAATGAGTGTAAAAAGGTCAGGAAAATCAGTATAATCGCTAAAGGATATATGGCTGTCAGTACGGGCACAGATATTGCGATTAGTTCTGTTAAACCAAGATTGGCGATCACAGCACTAAAAACGGATAGGACGACAGCCAGTGTTTTGTATGAAATTTTCGGAAATACTTTATGAAAGTAGGCTGAACTAGCAGTGACAAGCCCGACACTAGTTGTTAGGCAAGCCACAGTAATCATTAATCCCAAGAATAAATTTCCTAAAGAGCTGAAATAATAATTTGCTACGTTGGATAAAACTTCTCCGCCATTATCTAAGTGCCCAAGTTTAGAAACACTGGAAGCCCCCATGTACGAAAGCGAAGTATAAACAGTAACTAATATGACAACTGCAATAGCAGCTGCTTTTGCACAAGCTTTGACAATTTCTTTTTTATCGTTAATTCCTTTTTCTTTAATGGAATTGATAATAATAATACCAAATACGAAAGCAGCAAGTGTATCCATCGTCAAATAACCTTGTTGAAATCCTTTGAAAAAGGCGTTATGCATATATTCTTGCGCAGGCGCTTGAATAGGACCAATAGGATGTATAAAAGCCGCAGCGACCAGAATTCCAATAAACGTTAGTTTAAGTGGAGTTAAAATTTTTCCTACAATATCAACAATTTTGGAAGGATTCAACGAAAGTGCACAAGTAATACTGAAGAAAATGATTGTGAAAATCAGTAAAGGCAAATGGCCGCTATTTTCTGGTAAGAACGGTTTAACACCAATTTCAAAGGAAACGCTTCCAGATCTAGGTAAAGCGAAAAGCGGGCCAATTGCTAAATAAAGAACAAAACTATAAACCGCACTGAACCACGGATGTACACGGTTTGCCATTGATTGTAAATCATCGCTTCCGGAAAACCCTAAGGCCAATACGCCAAGTATTGGTATACCAACCCCTGTAATTAAAAAGCCGGCAGTTGCAATCCAAACATTACTTCCTGCTGTCTGACCTAGCATAGCCGGGAAAATTAAATTGCCTGCCCCAAAGAAAAGAGCAAACAGCATGAGACCAATTGCGAGAGTATGTGAAGCTTGTCCTTTGTTTGACATGTAAAACCTCCGAAGAAAAAATATTTTGAATTTTAATACTTGAAAGCGTTTTTTTTGCCGGATTCATTAAGATGATAACAAAAATAAATAACTATTCAAGAGAAATGATAATTGTTATTTTATTCTAATTTATTTTAATTTTTAGATAAATATAATAATTAGGAAAGCAATTTCGTATATTTCAGACAATCTTGTGCAGATTCTTAATTAAGCTAAAAATAGAGATACGTATTACATTTTGATAAAAAAACAGTTACAAGTTTGCTGGGGATGCATTTTCCGCCATCTAATCGAGCATAGTAGCATTAGACAACACATCAGGAGGAAAGGGTATGCAGAAGTATGTCTTAGCTGCTATGACGACATTGATTTTATTTAAAGCGTTGAGCTGTGATCCTGCAAAAGCGGAAACAGAGCCTGAACCGAAGCAACTGCAACTGCGGATTGAGCAGCATTATCGTCAAAAGGCGGATCAGCTTGGCATCCAAACGGAGGGCAAGGATTTAAAAGAGGTTTGCAAAGAGCTTCACATCGTAAAGGAACAGAAGCGTGAGGAACACATCATGCAAGAAGCGCAGAAATTCCACGTACAAACTGAGGGGAAATCGTTAAAAGCTGTGGCTGAAGAAGTGCGGGAATCTAAGGGAAAGCAGCAATATGTCAGTGAAACGGCACAGCGGTTAGGAATTCATGCGCGAGGAAAAACAACGAGACGGCTTTTAGAAGAAATTCAAGACTGGAAAAAGAAAGCCGGCAAAACTGAAAAACGCGGCCGGAAATGACCGCGTTTTATCATGAATTTGTAATGAAAGAAGATTCTTATTGAAATTGGCGGTTTAAGTTTGCCATTTCAATTGCGGCTGTTGCTGCTTCCCAGCCTTTGTTTCCGGCTTTTGTCCCCGCGCGTTCGATAGCTTGTTCAATCGTTTCTGTCGTTAATACGCCGAAAATAACCGGAACTTCCGTTGTTAATGAGATGGAAGCCACTCCTTTTGCCACTTCATTGCACACGTAATCGTAGTGGGTAGTTGCTCCGCGAATAACGGTTCCCAAGGTAATTACAGCATCGTATTTTCCGCTTGCAGCCATTTTCTTTGCCACAAGAGGAATTTCAAATGCGCCCGGCACCCATGCTGTATCAATATCTTCTTCTGCTACACCGTGACGCTTCAGTCCGTCTAAAGCTCCGTCTAACAATTTGCTTGTGATAAATTCGTTAAAACGACCTACTACAATCCCTATTTTTAATCCTGTACCAACTAAATGTCCCTCAAATATCATATCATTTCTCTCCTTTTATAAATGTAATAAATGACCTAATTTTTCATATTTCGTTTGTAAATATTGAGCATTTTCCTTATGTGCGGGCATTTGCAGCGGAACCCGGTCCACTACTTCCAAATCATAGCCCTGTAATCCGGCAATTTTACGCGGATTGTTCGTAAGCAATCGCAGCTTGCGAATCCCTAAATTCCGTAAAATTTGAGCACCGATGCCGTAGTCGCGCAGGTCGGCTGCAAAACCGAGCTTATGATTTGCTTCTACCGTATCGTATCCTTCTTCCTGCAGTTTATAGGCCTTCAATTTGTTTAAGAGTCCGATGCCCCGGCCTTCTTGGCGCATATAGAGGAGAACGCCGCTTCCCGCTTCTTCGATTTGTGCCAACGCAGCATGAAGCTGCGGTCCGCAATCGCAGCGGAAGGAGCCAAATACATCGCCTGTCAAGCATTCCGAATGAACGCGTACGAGAGTCGGCTCATCGGGATTGATTTTTCCTTTTATGAGGGCAATATGTTCTTTCCCGTCAAGAGAGTTGGAATAACCAACGGTACGAAATGTGCCGAATTGGGTTGGCAATGTAATTTCCACTTCGCGTTTTACTAATGTTTCATGCTGGCGGCGATAATGGATTAAGTCTTGAATCGTAATCATTTTTACGTCAAATTGATTTGCGATTTCTTGTAAGTCGGGCACACGAGCCATCGTGCCGTCTTCTTTAATGATCTCGCATATCACGCCTGCCGGTTTGGCGTTGCATAAACGCGCCAAGTCAACTGCGGCTTCCGTATGTCCGGCACGGCGAAGAACACCGCCTTCTTTTGCAATCAGCGGGAAAATATGTCCCGGACGTTTGAAATCACTTGGTTTAGAAGCCGGATTTAACATTTCTAAAATAGTGGCTGCACGTTCAAAAGCACTGATTCCCGTTGTTGTAGAGACGTGGTCGATGCTTACGGTAAAAGCTGTGCCGTGTGTGTCCGTATTGTGTGCCACCATCGGCTCTAATTGCAGTTGTTTTGCATATTCTTCTGTAATAGGAACGCAAACGAGACCGCGGCCGTGCGTGATCATAAAGTTTATCGTTTCCGCCGTAATAGTTTCTGCGAGAGCAACGAAATCGCCTTCGTTTTCTCTGTCTTCATCGTCGCATACGATAACGACCTTTCCGTTTTTTAAATCTTCGAGAGCTTCTTCGATTGTGTGGAACATAGCATTTCCTCCTTACATGAATCCATGTTCTTTTAAAAATCCTTCTGTAATGTTAGATGAGCGTTGTTTTTTGACAAAGTGTTCAATGTATTTTCCGACCATGTCACATTCGATATTGACGAGATCACCTGGTTTTTTCTGCCCGATAACAGAGCCGTCCATTGTGTGCGGGATTAAGGAAATCGTAATGGACGTTTCGTCTACCCCGAATATCGTTAAACTCGTGCCATCAACTGCTATGGAGCCCTTATAAATGCAATAATGCAACAAGGATTTCGGAAGCTGGATTTTATAATAAACTGCGTTATGGCTTTGTTTTTTTTCAATAATTGTGCCAACGCCGTCTACATGCCCAGAGACGAAATGACCGCCGAATCTCCCGTTCGCGCTCATAGCACGTTCTAAATTGACGGATGAGCCTTGTTTTAATGATTGCAAAGAAGTTGCTTTTACTGTTTCCGGCATGACATCCACCGTAAAGGAGCTGTTTGTAAAAGAAGTTACTGTTAAACAAACTCCGTTTACAGCGATGCTGTCGCCAAGATGAACGTCAGTGAGGATCGTCTTGGCGGCGATTTGCAGTACAATGGCTTGCCCGGTTTGTCGGATGCGTTCAATTGTGCCGATTTCTTCAATAATTCCTGTAAACACGAATTACACTCCTTTCGGGACGGAGACGATGGTTATATCATCGTCGATACACTCTATTTTTGGGATTTTAAGAACGGAACATTCCTGCAGGGAAGAAAAGCTGTTTCCTCTAAAACCTGTTGTTTTGCTTGTCAACTTAAGTGCGAGCTTCCTACACTCATTGTTTGTCATCTTTTCACCTCTCCAAATAAACTAAAAACCCCAAGGAAATTCTTCCTTGGGGCTGGGAGATGTGTTTCAGCAGTAAATACATGGATACGCAGGCATAGTGAAATAACACTAATAAAAGTGAATTTTTTATTAGGGTATAACGAAATAAGCATACCGAAAATTAATTTTTTTGCGGTACACTATGGGCAGACGTATCCCGTATGCATTTAGTAGAAACCTCATCCTTCTCCCATCCAGACTATACTGTCGGTTCTAGATTCGCACTAGATCCACCGTTTGCATATGCAAACGGGTCACGGACTTAGAATTGCTTCATCACCGCCGGTTGGGACTTTCACCCGACCCCGAAGGATATTGTTCTGTTTTTTAAGCAATACCGGTTAAATTGATTTTATTATAGCACAAAAAAGATAAAATGACAGAAAAATGTACTTAATTTTTTGCAGACAAAGCGTATAATAGGATTTACGCGAAGGAAGGGAGAGGAAAATATGGGATTACAGTGGTATGAAACATTTGTGCAGAAAAAAGGCGACTATGTAAAAGATTGGAATTCTGTAATCGAGAGTGTTTCCGGAGAAGCAGGTACAATTGATAGAACAATATACGACTGATAAGGGGCTGCATTACCCGCACCGCTATATCTAGAAAGCAAAAAAAGCATAGAAAGACTATGCTTTTATACAAGCAACATACCCAAATAGGCAAACGGAATGCCCAAGACAACTGTAGAAATGACGTACCATGCTGCTTTTTTGTATTCTTTTTTCTCAAGCAATCCGATTGTTTCCAATCCAAACGTAGAAAACGTAGTGTAAGCTCCTAAAAAGCCGGCGGCAAACAATAAATAAAGGGTATTATTTAGCTGCCCGTTTGCATAAAGTTTGGCAACATACCCCAGTAAAAAGGCGCCTGTTATATTGATGAGTTCCGTTGCAAGCGGAAATGTCTTCACTTTAGAGCCAATCCGTTTGCTAAGAAGAAACCTTGTGAGTGCCCCAAGCGCTCCGCCAATTCCTACAAAGATCATCTCATACCCTCCTTCACAGGAAAAGCGGCAAGGCGTGCTCCTGCAAGCGAAAGTCCGATCCCGAGAACTACGCTTAACAGGACATAAGTTGCGGCTATCATAATTTTACCTGCCTGCATTAACCGAACAGTTTCCACAGAAAAAGTGGAAAACGTCGTAAAAGCACCTGTAAAACCTGTTCCTATTCCTGTTCGAACGTAAGACGGTACATGCCATTTTGTATTGGTTTTTGTGAAAAACCATCCCAAAAATAAACAGCCAATCAAATTAATTAAGAACGTAGCCAATGGAAAGCTTCCTTCTTCTGCCGGAATCGCTTGTCCGATACTGTAACGGGCAACAGCACCGAAAAAACCCCCTAAGGTTATTGCGATAAAATCCATAGTATATTCCTCCATGAGAAAAAAACAATTCAAAATGAATTGGTTTACTCTGCTTCTGCCGGCTTTGGCGCTCTTACAACAGACTCGAATTTGCCTTTATGAGCACCGCTGCAATACGGCATGTTTGTTGATAACCCGCAGCGGCAAAGGGAGAATGCCGGTTTTGCCGGAAATACATTACCCTCTGCATCGATCAATTCCACGTCCCCTGTTACGCGGAATGAACCGTTGTCGTTCACCTTGATTTGCACTTTTGACATATGTACCCCTCCTGTACCAGTCTCACGTTTAATAATATAGTTAATTGCAGCAGTTTTCAATGCTGCCATGTTGAGAAATGGTTGTATTTATGTAAAGCTAAAATGGTATAATGAAAAGACGACAAAGAATAGTACATAAAATTAGGTGAGAAGAAACATGAACAAAAAACTGAAATCATTAAAAAATATTGCACAGGACCGCACTTGGGTATCGTTTTTAAATAATAATCATCCGTACAGTCTTCTTCATTGGTCAATTGCAGGAACGAATCAAGAAGCAAAGGACGTATGGCTGCTTCAAGATGAAGTTACCTTTCAAACAATGGAGTTTCCTACAATTGATGCAGCTGTTCAATGGATTGATGAAAATATGAAGGATGTAACTGATTTATTAGGGTAAGAAAAGCTCGCACAATGATGCGAGCTTTTACTTATCCATGACGGCGCCGGTTTGATCATGGATCACTAATTTTCCTTCGGTATTATTATGTAAGTAATACACTTCGTATGTTCCGTTTCGATGCACCTGTTTTAAAATGACCGTTTGCTTTCCAACTTCTTGTCTTGTTATTTGTGCCGCTTTCATCGGGGGAATCTGCCTATTGTAATGAACTGTTACTACAAGCATGATGATTCCCAGAAGCAATGCTTGCCTCATACTAATAGCCTCCTCACACATGAACCATTGCTATTATACATCTCCTGGAAGAAAAAAGGGAGAGAAAATTATAGGAAAAAGCTGGTGCATAAAAAGAGAAGAGACGCAAACGCTACAAATACAAACCGAGAAAGAAGGTGAGGGGATTTGTACAAGCGTATTTTATATTTATTTTTGACTATAAGTTTGCTTGCAGGCTGCAGCAACGGAATAAAAAAGATTGGTCCAAAAACAAAAGAAACACAAAATGACCGCTATTATTTCAACGAGACGTTTGAAATAGAAGACGTAGAGATCAAGATAACAAAAAAGGAACCGTCACAAAAGTATCATACTTTGCATGCTAAGCAAGGAGATGAGTTTTTAATCTTCCATATTTTTGTGAAGAACAATCAAAAAGGGCGCATTTCTGTCTCGCCGTCTGAATTTAATGTGAGCAGTAAAACAAATAAAATTACGGGTGCGTTTAAGGCGGAGGAAAATGAAAAGTTGCTGCATTATACGGTGTTAAAAGCAGGTCAATCTTTAAAAGGAACTATTGTGTTTGAAGTTCCAAAAGAAGAGCCTTACAATGAATTGACATATGTTCCAAGCTTTGTAAAGAAAAGGAAGGCAACCATTCAATTTGAATAAGACGGTCTCCATCAAATTGTGCTTCCGTAGTATCATAAAAGAAAAGAGTGAAAGGAACATAGAAAGATAATCAAAATCAAACCGATCACAGAGGAGCTCAAGCCGGTTCTTCAACAATTTATGATTGCGAATTGGAGAAGCGCAAAAATGGTATCGCGCGGCGTCGTTCATCATCTCGATGAATTGCCGGGGTTTGCGGCAATAGAAGGAGAAAAAATTGTCGGCATTGTTACATATCATATCGAGCAAGGGCGATGTGAAATCGTTTCTCTTGATAGCTTTCAGGAAAATAAGGGTGTCGGCAGTCAACTGATTGAACAAGTTGTGCAAGCTGCAGAAGAAAGTGGATGTCAAACCGTTTGGCTAATGATAATACGAGAGCGATGCGTTTTTATCAAAAGCGTGACTCTATAATGAAAGCGCTTCGCTATAATGCGGTAGAAGAATCACGAAAGATTAAGCCGGAAATCCCTCGATATGGATATGATGGTATTCCGATTTTACATGAAATTGAATTTGAAAAAGACTGTAATTTGTAAAAATGATGTCTTGACGCCTGTCTTTGTTTGCTTTACGGTAGAACTGTAACCGATTGCAATAAAAGGGGTGAAAGGATGGCAACCATTCGAGATGTGGCAAAATTGGCAGGGGTATCAGTCGCCACTGTGTCACGCGTGTTAAATCAAAAAGGATATGTTCATGAAGATACGGTCAAGCAAGTGCAGAACGCCATCGAAGAGCTTCAGTATAAACCAAATGCGGTCGCAAAATCACTTTTCAAAAAATCTTCAACTCTCCTAGGACTGCTTCTCCCGGACATTAAACATCCATTGTATTCCGAATTGGCCCACGCAATAGAACAAACAGCATTTCAAGCCGGTTATCAAGTCATCGTTTGTCAAATTCAAGATCAACATCCAAGGCATTATGTCGATGTACTTATGCAAAACAACGTTGCAGGTCTTTTATTGACGGAAAGTATATATATAACCATTCATGCTGAACTGAAAAATCTTCCATGTGTAGTGTTAGACGGCTCAACAAAGCGTGTCCCTTCCGTGTCCAGCAACAATTACGAAGGAGCGAAGGAAGCGGTTCGTTTCTTAATGAAAAAAGGATGCAACTTTCTTTCGCATATGAGAGGACCGGAAACTAACAGAGAAGCAAATGAACGATACGAAGGATTTTTAGATGCTGTACTGGACGAAGGTATTCCATATCGTATAACAGAGAGCGGAGAACAGGCAGTTCATGACTTGTTGCGAAGATATCCGTATATTGACGGTATTTTTGCCTGGAATGATCAAGCGGCCATTGAAGCGGTACGAGCTGCCGGGAAGCAGGGGATTCGCATTCCGGATCATTTGCAAGTGGTCGGATTTGGCAGCATTGCACAAGGGGAATGGATGTATCCGTCTCTTACGACCGTTTCCCAGCAACTTTTTCAGAAAGGAAACATTGCGGCAACAATGCTCATTCGCCAAATAGAAGGAAAAGAGATTGGGAGTTTTTCCTGCGTTCTTACGACGCAAATAATAGAGCGAGAGTCAACAAAGTGAGGGAAAAGAAATGAGTAAAATCGTTGTGGTTGGAAGTTGCTCAATGGATTTAGTAGCTGTATCAAGCAGAAGACCGAAAGCCGGGGAAACCGTTATCGGAGAAAGCTTTGTCTCTGTACCGGGCGGAAAAGGAGCAAATCAAGCGGTTGCTGCGGCTCGTCTCAGGGCGGATGTTACGATGATAGGTGCTGTCGGAAAAGACGATAACGGGCGTCTCGTATTAAACAACTTTCAGAAGGAACACATCGACACGAGATATATAGAAGAATTAACTGAAGTGACAACGGGTATCGCTCATATCGTGGTAGCGGAAGGGGATAACAGCATTGTTGTTGTTCCTGGGGCGAACCATCACGTTTCTGTTTCCCTTGCAGATAAGGTAAAAAAACGAATAGCGAGCGCCGATCTTGTGCTGCTTCAGCTTGAGATTCCGCTTGAAACAATAGAATATGTTGTAGATTTGTGTTATGAGCATCATGTGCCTGTACTTCTAAATCCTGCTCCTGCTCAGCTGTTAAGTGAAGCTTTGCTGAAAAAAGTCACATACATAACGCCAAATGAGCATGAGTGCAAGCTGATTTTTAATAAAGAAGAGATAGAGATACTATTAAAACGTTATCCTAATAAACTCATTGTGACTGAAGGAGAAAAGGGAGCCCGTTTTCATAATGGACAAACTGTTGTCCGGGTGCCGGGAAAGCAAGTGGAAGTTGTAGATACTACGGGAGCTGGAGATACCTTTAATGGTGCCTTTGCAGTGGCAGTTACATCCGGTTTTTCTATAGAAGAAGCAATTAGGTTTGCTAATACCGCTGCGGCTCTATCTGTCATGAAGTTAGGTGCACAAGGCGGTATGCCGTCATTAGAAGAAGTAAAACAGAAACAAAATGACTAAAAAGACAAGCTGAGAGAGCTTGTCTTTTTAGTTTGGTACAAAGTTCATCTCGACGCCCATTTGAATTTATGATATCGTTTACTTTTGAAAATGACCTATAGGGAAGGGGAAAAATATGATTGATTCGTGGCAAGGGGTATGCTTTTCTCAGCATCATTTCTTCACCCTGTTTGGATGCATATTGTTTGTGGTGCTGACCACATGGCTGAATAAAAAACGGAAGCAAAGATGGATTCCAATTTCCGATATAGATTATGATCAAGTTTATGATTTTTTATATAGACAAGGCGGAAATACAACCTCTCATCTCATTTTTTTGCAAGATAAAGAAATTTTTTGGGCCGTAAGGAAAAGAGTCCTTATCGCTTATAAACGAATTGGAAACAAATTTGTTGTATTGGGAGACCCAATCGGGAACAAAGAGGATATTAAGGATGCAATCGTCGAATTTCAGCATTTTAGTAAATCATGCGGAATGAAGACGATCTTTTATCAAATCAACCCGAGCTATATGTCTTTGTATCATGAAACAGGCTACAAGTTTTTTAAGCTGGGAGAAGAAGCAAAAATTGATTTGCAGCAGTTTTCCATCGATGGAAAGAAGGGCGCAAAGTTAAGAACGCGAAAAAATAAATTTGAACGAAAAGGCTATTCCTTTGAAGTAGCAATGCCTCCTCATTCCGCACATTTGTTATCAGAATTACGAAGTATTTCTAATTCCTGGCTAGATAGTAGAAAGGAAAAAGGATTTTCAGTGGGGCACTTCAGTGAAGAGTATGTATCCTATTTTCCGGTGGCGCTCCTTTACAATCCGGAAGGGGACATTACGGCGTTTGCTACTTTAGCGCATGATATGAACGCTGATACGAATACAGTTACCATAGATCTAATGAGACATACGAAAGACAGAGAACATGGAACGATGGACATGCTGTTTCTATCCATTTTCTTTTGGGCGAAGGCGAAAGGGTATCATTGGTGCAGTTTAGGAATGTCTCCGTTATCCAATGTCGGAACTTTTTCCCACGCTTTATGGAGCGAGAAAATAGCGAGATTGGTCTTTTTATACGGGGGATACTTTTATAAGTTTAAAGGGCTGCATGAATACAAGAAGAAGTTTGCTTCGCAGTGGGAGCCGAAATATTTGGCTTATCGCGGTTCTGTGTTGGTGGTCACGATTATGCAATTAATTCTTCTGATTCGTAAGGGACCGAACAATAAACAACAATCCATTCAGGTCATAGATAGACGAAAACAAAAAGCGGGATAATACAAAAACGACAAGCAAAGGCTGCTTGTCGTTTTCTAATGTTTTGCGCTCCAACGGAAGAAGCGGGAAGATAGGATGATAGAAACTGCTCCAATGATGAATAAAATCATAACGCTTTGCCAATTATCCCATATAGGAGATTTGTTCCATGTTTCTCTTAACAGGTCGATTACATAATAGAGGGGCATTACTTTTGCAACATATTGCAGAACTTTTGGCATAAATTCCACCGGGAAAGTGGCGCCGGACAGAAAAAGCATCAAATTTAAAAAGAGAGAACTTATGGCTGCTGCTGTTTGTGTATTTTTAGCGAGTGATGTAATCAACAAACCGAAAGGGAAAAAACAAAAAATACTTAAAAGCAATGCAAGCAAAGTGCTTCCAAGGTAGACGGGCATTTCTAAATCAAACATACCCATACCGAACAAAACAAGAATAACAGCCGAAATTGCGAAAATGACAGTTCCCTGTATTGTGTGGGCAAATAAAATTTTCCATGGTGCTAAAGGAGTAGACTGATAGCGTCGTAAAATCCCGTTTTCCCGGTAGTTGGCAAGGACAGTGCCTAATGTAAAAAAAGCGGTTGTCATAATGTTAACGCCAATCCAAGAGGGAATATAAGCTTCTCCAAACGTTAAGCCGCTGATTTTTCCGTCTTTAAACATGGAACCAAAGAGCCAGATCATCAGGACGGGAAAGAGAAACGTCCAAAACACTTGTGTTTTTTCACGAAAGAACATTTTTGTTTCCAATGCAGTCAGTTTTGCTAAACTATTCATGCCGACACTTCCTTTTTCAGCATATGTACAAACAAATCATCCAAGCTGCCGCGTTCAAATTTAAAATCTTGAATGTTAATACCTTGACTTTGACATTGATTGAAAAGATGGTACGCCGTTTCTTGTAAGGTATCGCTGTAAATTTTGTAGATTGTTCCGTCTTGTTCAACTTTTACAATGCCAGGGATGCCTTTAATCTGTGATAAATCCATATTTTCGGACTGTAACACAATATAGTTGACTGCTAATTCTTCTAATAAAAAGCGAGGCTGATCCAATGCTTTTAACTGTCCGCCGTAAATCATGGCAACTCGGTCGCAGAGCTTTTCGGCTTCTTCCATGTAATGCGTAGTGACAACAATAGTGCAGCCGCGTTCTCGCAACAAACGGATAATACTCCAAAGCTCACGGCGTGCATGAGGATCAAGGCCCATGCTTGGTTCATCTAAAAACACAATTTCCGGCTGATGAAGGGTGGCAAGTGCTAATGTGACACGCTGCTGCCACCCGCCTGATAAATCTTCGAAGTAGTGATTCAATTTTTCATGCAATCCAAGAATTTCAATGATTTCCTCTTTTCCATTCTTTTGAGTGTAAAATGAAGAAAACAAATCAATAGCTTCTTTTACTCGCATCTTTTTTTGAATGGACGTCGCTTGATATTGAACCCCGATCCGTTCATTTAATTGCCTGCGTTTTTTTTCGGGATCATATCCGAGTACGTCAACCGTTCCATTATCGCGCTTCCGTAATCCTTCTAATATTTCAATGGTTGTAGTTTTTCCTGCTCCGTTTGGGCCAATAATTCCAAATATCTCTCCTTGATCGACGGAAAAGGAAATATCTTTCACAGCTTCTATGTCTCCGTACCGTTTGGATAAGTGCTCCACAGTAATAACTGCTGTCATGCGAAATCCTCCCAATAAATTTCTATTTTTCTCATTCTTTATAGTATAGAAGGATCCCTTGTGAAAAATTTCTAAATTTTATAAAAAATAATAAAAAGTTCTAGTTCATGACTTAGAGTACTCATTTTTGATAAGGACAATAACTTCATTAAACTGCTGATGTTCCTCAAAGTTGGGGGAGCGGGCCGAATTGCGGCACCAAATCATTTTCTTAACAGGTGTGCTCATCTTTTTTGTAACATTCCCTGTTTATCGTAGAAAGGGGGAATGTTCCTTCTAAGCATGCATTTCTCTTTCCTCGTTCTCCTTTTAAAGGGCGACTGATACTGATTGCGCGTCAGAGGCACCATCTAGTATGCGCAAATATATTTTTACGATAAATATAGGAGAACGCCCCTTATTTCAATGTGGAGGATGAATGCCATTTCTTATTTTGTTTTTCAAAAATGTATGGAACAGTCTGAATGTGTATGCTAAAATATTAACAATAGAACATTTGTTCGAATTAAGATGCAGGAGATGCCGAGGGAGAAAAAGAAATCAAAAAGCTGCCCGCAAGTCCAACGTTCAGTGCAGAATAGTGCGTTTTTAATTCAATGCAGTGCAGAGCATTATGGAAAACCAAATTTTGAATTATGCAAGCAACGATTTATGGCATTTAAACAAAAACATGATGCTTTCATAAGAGATGTGATTGTTAGAAATATAAAAATCCCATAACAGCGATCGCAAAAAAGTACGCTTGATAAAAAGCGTACTAGAGGGTTGGCTAACCTCTTCAGTCGGTGGTGTCTTTGGGAACGAATGCACTCAGCGGAGTGGGGATCACCGATAACGTGCTATGTTGGGAAGGAGTGTTCGTTCTTGCAGTTTGAAGGTGAGCGAAGTTCCCGGCTGCGGAACCCTGCCATTTGAATGGAGGGAGGATTCAGGTGTTTAGGAGAATATGATAAGACAACAAGAACAAATGTTCTTATTTTGGTATGAAGGGTGATGCTATGTTATCAAAACTGCGAGATTTTTACTATATTGATCAGCGCAGTTTGCTCAACTACTTATCAATCATTGAAGACGGCATTTTGAAAACGGTCCAGCAATCCTTCACTGATATGTCTCCGAAGCATCATGTAGAAGTATCTGCGGGAGAACTGCAAAAGCTGCTTTGCAAGCTAGGTATTCCTGTTCCCAAATTGGCGTATAAAAGAGACGGCTCCAATACGGTTGCGGCTGTTCAAACTGCAAAAGAGCCGACGATGGAGTCCCGATTCATGAAGCTAAGCGAATATTTAGAGCCGGTCATGCTTTATATATATGAGGTAACACCGGAGCAGTGGGAGACCTTTAGTATTGGTCAGTTCATTACGTGTAAATGCAAAGTCCGGCTTCCGAAAGCATACGAAGTCAGCACAATGCTCAGCAATGCAGCTGATTTTCTCACCTTTGCAGAAAATTTGCAGCTTCCGGTACAAGACAGCGCGATATTGGAACATGGTGTAAAGTATGGAAAGAAGGTGCTGGAAAAACAAACACATCACGTACTCTTTCAACCGCTTCATTCCCCGTTAATATTTCAATTTACAGGATTACTCCATCAAGTTTATCTTTTAGGAACAACCCTGTCAGATCTGCCAAACGGCACATATACCATAACGGCTCGCATCGAGCATATTTTAGCAAACGAAGAAAAATATCCGATTTTTGATACGATGGCTCCCTTTTTTTATCCCGACAAGGTGTCCGAACAAGACTGTTTTGTAACGGCTCCGACTATTGTTGTAAAAGTTTTGGCGATATATCGGTAACACATTTCTATCGGACAGGCAACCTTCCAGCTCTTTTGCTTATCATTAGAGTAAAGAGACAGTTTGAGGGTGAGCATATGAAGGTCGGAGAAATCATTGACCGGTTAAACAAAAAAGAACCGCTTTCCATCATCGCCAAAAAGCTTGGGATGACTCCGTATACCTTATCAAAAAAGCTTCGTTTGATTGGATATGAATACGACAGCGAACAAAAAAGGAGAGTATATCTAGGGGAAGGGCAGGAGCCGCGGGATATGGACATTACAGAAGCTGCATCGTTTCACGGAACGAAGGAGGAAGATTATACTAAGCTTATATATGAAGAGCTGAAAGCGATCCGCGCTTTGCTGGAACAGAAGAAAACATTCATTCGCCCTCTTATACAAGAAGAGAAGGTGAGACGGACGTTTTCTATAAGCAAAACGGTACTGGAGAGATGGGATCGGTTTGCGAAAGACAAGGGAATAACGAAATCTAAACTGGCAGAACATGCGCTGGCAGAATTTTTAGATAAATATGATACGAATCAATAGTGTTTCTTGTTTTTTACAATTTTGTTACAAATATTTAGTTTGTTAAAAAATTATGAAAATTATAGTAAAAACGATGAAAATAGAGATTTTATCTGCTAAAATGAAAGAGACACTAGACCTTCCGTATAGCTGATGCGTATCGCATCAGTCTTTTTTTGGAAAAATACGTGCAGGTTTGCTTTTTTAATAAAATATCATACTGTTTTGTTGTAGAAAATAAGAAAGATCATAAGGCGATAGACTTTCGTTTATCGTCTTTTTTCGTGTTATAATTAGGAAAAAACAGTAATAGGTGAGCAAGATGGCAAAGAAAATGCAACTGAAACCAGAGAAGCAAGAAAAAGAAACGGTAAGTATCGGAGAGCATTTAAACAGCAGAATCTTACAGCAGCTGAAGCAAAAGCAAAAAGACCTTCTTGAACAAGAAGAAAAGAAAAAGCAAGAAGAAGCAGAACGCAAGCGCAAAGAACAGCGTGAACGCGAAAAAAATAAATCGTTTGAAGAACTGTTGAATGAAAGCAATTTAACTTGGAAGGATTTTAAATAAGCTGGCTGATTAGTCAGCTTTTTGCTTTCATGCATTAAAACAAGAAAGAGGAATGAATGTGAGAAAAGTAGAAGTGGTGCCATATGAAAATAAATGGTGCGAACTGTTTCAACAGGAAGCGAAATTGCTAAAAGAGGCGATGCCGGAAAATGTGAAAATGCACCATATCGGCAGCACCTCTATTCCGGGACTTGCTGCGAAGCCTATTATCGACATGATTATGGAAGTGAGCGATATTGAGAAGGTGGATACATGGAATCCTATTTTGGAAAAGATGGGTTACGAGCCAAGAGGCGAAAATGGGATTAGCGGAAGACGATATTTTGTGAAACAAAACGGCGGCACTCGTACGCATCATTTACATGTGTTTCAAACAGGGGATAAGCAAATTGCAAGACACCTTGTGTTTCGGGACTATATGATGGAGCACTGCGAAGAAATGGAAGCGTATGCAACATTGAAGCAAGAGCTGGCCAAACGGTTTACATATGACATTGAAAAATATATCGAGGGGAAAGATGCTTTCATCAAAGAGATTGACCGGAAAGCAGAAGAATGGCTGAAGCAAAGAGGATAAGCCGCTTTCATTGACTCATGCGGGAAAAACTTGGTTAAATGAAGAAAAGGAATTTTGACTTTTATGGTAAAAAACCAAACATCCGGATAAGCTTTTTGGTTTTTTCTTATTCTTAATAAACAGAGGTGATATAAATGTATGATATTCAATCCACAACAACGCTCAGCAACGGTGTCAAGATGCCGTGGCTCGGTCTTGGGGTGTATAAAGCGCAAGAAGGAGAAGAAGTAAAACGTGCTGTTCGTGCAGCGTTGGAAATTGGTTACAGAGCAATCGATACTGCTGCGATCTATGGAAACGAGGAAGGCGTGGGAGAAGCTATACGCGAAACAGGCATTCCTCGCGAAGAATTATTTATTACAACGAAAGTATGGAATGACGATCAAGGCTACGAATCCACATTAGCTGCATTTGAAACGAGCTTGCGCAAGCTGCAAATGGAGTACGTTGATTTATATTTAGTGCATTGGCCGGTACGAGGCAAGTTTGAAGAAACGTATCGTGCGCTTGAAACATTGTATGAAGATGGCCGTGTTCGCGCGATAGGAGTGTCAAATTTTCATATTCACCATTTGGAAGCGCTGCTGAATGGCTGTAAAATCATGCCGATGGTAAACCAAGTCGAGCTCCATCCGATGCTTTCGCAAGTGGAACTTAGAAACTTCTGCAGGGAAAAGGGCATTCAAATGGAAGCTTGGAGTCCGCTAATGAAAGGAGGAGAGGTGTTTCAACATCCGATTATTCAAGAGCTGTCACAGAAATATGGGAAAACGCCAGCGCAAATTATTTTACGCTGGGATATTCAAAGCGGGATTGTTACCATTCCGAAGTCAGTGACTCCAGCTCGCATAAAGGAAAACAGCGATATTTTTGACTTTACCATTTCTCATGAGGATATGAAAAAAATCGACTCGCTAAATGAAAATAAAAGGGTAGGAACAAATCCGGAGAAATATGATACGTTGTAAACAAAAAGATCGCATTTGAATTTAACAGCTTCACTTGTGGGATACAAAAAGTAAAAAAACTTACCCCAATACACTAAGTGCACCAAAAACAGTATGAATTGAGGCTGACTCAAAAGGTCACGTTACCGTAACCTTTTGAGTCAGCCTCTTAACGGTGTTGTTCGTATATGTCTTGCTTTGTAACATCTTGAATAAAATGATATTCCTCTTCCGTAAGCGGAGCCGTCTCGGCAGCCTTTGCATTTTGCAACAATTGTTCAAGAGAGCTTGCGCCCGGAATTACCGCAGCTACAACAGGATTGTGCAAGCAATATTGGATCGCCGTTTCTTGTAAAGGCTGATTGGATTGCAGCAAGTCAAGCGTTCGCTTCAGTTCTTCGTAAGAGTAAGAGAGATACCCTTTCTCCGCTGCTTTGGCCAGTTTTTTCTCGTTATCATCCGCTAATAATCCCTTTGCTAGCGGTCCGCGGGCGATGACGCTTATGTGATGCTCTTGCAGAAAAGGAAACAGTTCTTCGGGGCGGCGGTTTAAAATGCTGTACTCCATTAAGACGCTGACGATATTGGAACGCGTTACATATTCGCGGATGACGTTGGGACGAATGGAGGAAATTCCATAGTGACGTATGATTCCTTCTTGTTGTAATTCATCAAACGCTTGAATGGTTTCTTCAATATTGTCTTCAATTGTTCCGCCGTGCAGCTGATATAAGTCAATATAATCTGTCTGGAGACGGCGAAGACTTTCTTTTACTTCTTCTTTTATGTACTTCTTAGACGGGTCCCAAAACCAGCCGTTTTTCTCTTCCGTCCAGCGATTGCCGACTTTTGTGGCAAGTATAACCTCTTGACGCTTTCTCTTTAGTGCTTTTCCGACGAATTCCTCATTTAAACCGTAATCATACAAATCGGCAGTATCGAGAAAGTTTATTCCTGCATCTAACGCAGCATGGATTATCCGAATTGCTTCTGCTTCGTTTGTTCCAAGCGACATGCAGCCTAAGCCTATTTCACTCACATATAAATCAGAGCGGCCTAATTGGCGTTTTTTCATAATATTCCTCCTTAAGAGCAATCAAGTTTTCTTTATTGTAACGCCATGGGGAGGTTTTTCTCAAATGTTTGCTCTAGTTGAATTTTTGGCGTTCACCATGAATCCATGCTTGTACTGTTGCATATTGCTTGCTGTATTCTTTTAATTTTTGCCGTACTTCCCATGCTTTTCCGACAAGCATAATTCTATCCTTTGCAATATACGCTTTCATTGCAATCCCTCCATACAGTTTGTGGTAGAATGTATGAAGAGAAGGTTTCAATTAGAACAAGGAGCTGAGAGCTTTGAAGAAGTTTGAAGAAAAAACGATTTCGACGACTCCTATTTTTGATGGGCGCGTCATAAAAATCCAAGTAGATGAAGTGAAGCTTCCTAACGGGAATACAAGCAAGCGTGAAATCGTCAAGCATCCGGGTGCTGTAGCTATAGTGGCTGTTACGGAAAATGATAAGCTTATTCTTGTCGAGCAATATCGCAAGGCGATGGAGAAATCCATTATAGAAGTGCCGGCAGGAAAATTGGAGCCGGGTGAAGAACCGATAAAAACAGCGCATCGCGAACTGGAGGAAGAAACGGGTTACATAGCAGACAATATGGAGCTTATCGCTTCGTTTTATACTGCGCCGGGCTTTTGTGATGAAATCGTATATTTATATGAAGCAACGGGATTATCCAAAAAAGAAGATAAAGCAGCTTTGGATGAAGATGAGTTTGTGGAATTGATGGAGGTGTCCTTAGAGGAAGCGGTGGAGTTGATGAAAGAACAGCGCATTCACGATGCCAAAACAATGTTTGCCGTTCAATATTTGCAATTAAAAAAACGATAGACAAGCCGTCGATCGTTTTTTTAAGGGTAAGAAAGTATAAAATATTGTATTATACTTTCTTACCCCCTTAAGTGCAGCTAAGACTGGCGCCTGCACCTAAAGGTTTGACGCCAGTCAAGTTTTCTTTACTTTTGCATACACGCATGTATCTCTTAACTCGTTCCCGGAAAGTGAAATTCTGTCGTTTCGTAAAATGCCTTCTAAGGAAAAGTCAATTCGCTCTGCTGTTTTGCGAGCTGCTTCGTTCGCAGCGTCACAACGAATTTCTACACGCTTTGCATCCAATTTTTCAAAGGCGAAATTGGTGGCGCCCGCTAAAGCCTCCGTTATGTATCCCTGACCTTGATGAGCGCTGTGCAGCCAAAAGCTGAGTTCAAATTTTGGAATGTTCCAATTTGTCGGATGCATTGTTAAAGCTCCGATAAAGAAGCCTTCTTCCCTATGATAAATATGGAAGCCGAGCTCTTCTCTCAGCAGAAACTTTGCGTGTGCCTCACGAACGTTTGCTTCCGCTTGCTCTTCAGAAGAAACGGAATTGACAAAAGGCACCCAAGGCTCCAAATCCGTAATAGAGGCACGGACTGCTTCGTAAACTTCCGCACCGTCTCCAGGGAACGGCTTGCGAACGAGCAGGCGCTTCGTTTGAAACATTGTCGGAAAATCGAGTAACAATTGATTCATGCTATATCCCTCCCTAATCTCTGCCTCTAGTTTAACAAAGAAAAAATAGCAATTTCAATTTCTAATATAGTCCAGTCATAGAATTTCATTCCTATCATACAATCTAGTAAGAGAACTTCGGGAGGAGAAATAGATGCTGAGAAAGCCGACAATGCAAGACCGCATTTCCTATCATATACAAGAACATTCTTCTGTGTATTTATTTGTTTCTGTTCTGCTGCTTATGGGAGTAATATTTGGTGCTATTACCGTAAATAGCTTGCAAGGAAGCCAAAAACAAGAATTATATACCTATTTGAGCCGCTTTTTTGGACAAGTATCGGAAGGGAAATTTGCAGCGCCGAGCGAAATGTTTCAACAAAGCTATTTTTCTCACTTAAAATATGTCGGATTTATATGGGTGCTCGGTATTTCCATCATCGGGCTTCCCATTATATTAATTTTGCTGTTTTTAAAAGGGATTGTGGTAGGATTTACAGTTGGTTTTTTAGTCAATCAATTGGGGTGGCAAGGATTTTTACTATCTTTCGTTTCCATTTTACCGCAAAATTTAATTGTCATTCCGTCTTTTCTTATCATTACGACAGTTTCCGTCAGCTTTTCTCTTCGCATGATTCGCCATCAGTTCATGCGGCGCAGCCAGGAGCCAATATTGCCGCTTCTTGTCCGTTACACTTGTTTTTTTCTTGTTGCCGGGCTTCTTTTGGCAGCGGCTTCGTTTTTTGAGGCTTACGCATCTCCGGGATTAATGAAAAGTGTAGTGGACGCTGTTAATAAAAAATAATTACAATGTGATAATAATTATTTACTTTTGACACCTTCCCTTCTTTTGGTATAATAGTGTAAGAGTGGCGAGGGAGGGTAACAAATGGAAAGCAGAATCGACCGAATTAAGAAGCAGCTGCATTCAGCTAGTTATAAATTAACACCACAACGCGAGGCGACAGTTCGAGTGCTTCTGGAAAATGAAGAAGATCATTTAAGCGCGGAAGATGTATACCTCCTTGTGAAAGAAAAATCGCCAGAGATTGGATTAGCAACTGTCTACCGTACATTGGAATTATTGACGGAATTAAAAATCGTTGACAAAATCAATTTTGGTGACGGCGTTTCGCGCTACGACTTGCGACAAGAGGGTGCGGCTCGTTTCCATCACCATTTGGTATGTACGCAATGCGGGTCCGTCGAGGAAATTCAAGAAGATCTTCTTGGCGAAGTTGAGAAAACAGTGGAAAATAATTGGAATTTCAAAGTGAAAGATCATCGCTTGACATTTTATGGAATTTGCCATGTCTGTCAAGAGAAAGAAAATGAACAATAACCTTTTCCAGTCAGAAGGAAAAGGTTTTTTATTTGGATACCAGAACATTTTGTGGGAAAGAATGCTTGCGTGGATAGGCTGCGCCGCACGGTTTGTGTGCGGGATGTTTTCTGGAGAAAGCTAGGAAATGCTTTTCGATGTATAAAGTTTGTCTTACATGGCATATGTTGTAATAAGACTACTTTTGGAGGCAGTGACATGCGAGCAATTAAATTTACATTCGATATTATAAAAGTGTTTTTGCTGTTTACGGGTTGTACGATTTTGTTTTATTTCGCTATACTATGGGTAAATGAGGAATATCAAAACTATCATCGCTATGATGCACCGAAAGAAGACTCGGCTGTCAAGGTGTCGACGGAAGAACAAGGGATGACAGTCGATAATTGGATGCAGCGAATGATTTTTTTCTATGAAAACGGGGAGTAGAGAGCTATTGGAGGACCAAGTTAAAGATTTTATTCACTATATGATTGTGGAGAAAGGGCTGGCTCAAAATACGGTTGTTTCGTATGAACGCGATTTAAAAGGCTATTTAAAATATATACAGAAGGTCGAGCAGCTTTCGTCTTTGCATGATGTAACGCGATTACATATCATCAATTTTCTTCATCATTTAAAGGATACCGGGAAATCATCGAAAACAATTGCAAGACATATCGCGTCCATCCGTTCGTTTCATCAGTTTTTGCTGCGGGAGCGCGTGGTTGAGCATGATCCGTCTGTGCATATTGAAACACCGCAAGCAGAACGGAAGCTGCCGAAGGTGCTGTCCATTGAGGAGGTAGAAGCACTTTTACAAACCCCTCAGGAAAATACGCCGTTCGGGCTGCGGGATAAAGCCATGCTTGAGCTTTTGTATGCGACGGGTCTTCGCGTCTCGGAACTTATTAACTTGGATTTATCAGATGTCCATTTAACGATGGGGTTTGTGCGCTGCCTCGGAAAAGGAAATAAGGAACGCATTATCCCGCTTGGAAGATTGGCTACGGAAGCAGTGGAGAAATACATTCAATTCGGGCGCAAAGAATTGATGGGGAAGAAGCCGTCAAATGCACTGTTTTTGAACCATCACGGCCAACGGTTATCGCGCCAGGGATTTTGGAAAATTTTAAAGCGTTTGGCAAGTGAAGCAAACATCCAAAAAGAGCTGACGCCGCATACATTGCGTCATTCCTTTGCAACACATTTGTTAGAAAACGGGGCAGACCTTCGTGCCGTACAAGAAATGCTGGGCCATGCAGATATTTCAACGACTCAAATTTATACGCACGTTTCAAAAGCGAGATTAAAAGATGTATACAAGCAGTTCCACCCGAGAGCTTAGAGAAATCTAGGCTCTTTTTGTTTTGAAAAAGACAAAACAGGCGATACTGTTCTTCACAGAAACTTCACAAACTCTTCTCATATAATTTGCAATTGAACTCATAGACAATGGAGTCTATGTTTACCTATACTTAATATAGTGAAGGAGGAAGTTATTATGAAAAAATTTTTAATGGCTCTATTTATGATGCTGTTCGTATTTGCGGGCTGCAGCCAACAGCATAACCATAATGACGCAAATTCTAATAAAAATGAGCTTCCGGAAGAAGTGAAAGTAGAAGTAAAAACAAATCCGACAGAATTAAAACCGCATGAAGCAACAGAATTACAAGCAATCGTAACGCAAGGGAAAGAACAAGTAAAAGATGCGGATGAAGTAAAATTTGAGGTTTGGAAGCAAGGTGAAGAGGGTCATCAAATGCTCAAAGCAAAGCATAAAGGAAAAGGTGTGTACACAGCTGAAACAACATTCCCGGATGACGGCATTTATTATGTAGTAGCTCATACAACTGCCCGCGATATGCATGTGATGCCGAAGGTGGAAGTAAAGGTTGGAAACGCTGAAGCAGCAGCTCATAACCATGATGAGCATCATGTGCATGGAGATACATCCATCCACTTCATAGCTGAGAACGTGCAAGCAAACAAAGAAACAGAATTAATGGCTCATATCCAGCATGATAATGCCGCATTAACAGGTGCGGATGTACAATTTGAAATTTGGAACGACGCTTCTAAAAAGCATGAATACGTACCGGCAAAAGAAAAGGGCAACGGCGAGTATACAGCCATGACAACATTTAAAGCTGCCGGAACGTATAACGTAAAAGTGCATGTGATGAAAGGCGACCTGCATGATCATAAAGAAGAAACGGTGCAAGTAAAGTAACCTTCACATTTAGTGAAGGTTTTTTCTATTGTTCGGAGAATATTGTAAAGGATATATAAGACAAAAGGAGAACTGAATGAAGCGAACGATAATCATTGCCGGCATACTTATGATAAGTCTGCTGACTGTTCTTTTTTTCTTTGGCTACAATAAACTGAAAACACACAAAGATGAAAAGATTGTTGTTCTGGACCCGGGCCATGGCGGGAAATATCCGGGCTATTCCAGCAAAACTTTAATAGAAAAAGATGTCGTGCTGCAAGTTGCATTATATACGAAGGAAGAGCTGGAGAAAAAAGGGTATAAAGTGTATTTAACGAGAAACGGAGATACAGAGTGCAGCAAAAAAGGGTATGAGGAAGATTTAAGCTGCCGCCCGAAGCTTGCAAGAAAAGCAGGGGCGGACTTGTTTATCAGTATTCATGCGAATGCATTTATACGGAATCCAAGAGTGCGAGGAATTGAAGCATTTTATTTTACTCCGTTTCGAGATAAAGAAGCGGCAACCATGATTTCTCGATCTTTAGCGAAAGAGACAAGGTTGCCGCTTCGGTTTACAAAATTTGCAAACTATAGGGTGCTCAGAGAATCCATTGTACCGAGCACCCTAATTGAAATCGGATATTTAACGAACGAAGAAGACAGGAACTTGCTGCAGACGGACGAATTTAAAAGAAAAACGGCCATAGGCATTGCAAAGGGAATTGAAACGTTTATAAATGAATAAACAGCCGTTACTTCCGGCTGTTTATTTCGTAATAAAAGCGTGAAGCAAGGATCTCGATAGATCCGACGAGGATAAAGAGAGCGGAGCGAACGACGAGAGGAACCGTTGCTAAATCTAACAAAAACAGCTTGGCGGTTGTAAGGAGAAGCAGCACAACGGCTGTGAGCTTCCAAGCCTCCTTTTGATATTTTATTCCGTACAGCAAACAGCCGATGGAATATAGAAACCAGCCAAAGGTAATCCAAAGCGCTTTCTTGAAAAGAAAAAGGAAAAGCAAAAGATGTAAGAATACGAGAAGCAGTTTATTCAACTATAACACCCTTTTTTGTTGTCCATATTATTATATGAAAAATTAATAGAGAATGTCCGCATTTTTTTTAGATAGGGCATTCATGGTTTGTAGAAAAATGTCGGTTGCGATATAATAAGAGGGAGAGGAAAATTTTTCTGTACTGTTGACGAAATAAAAGTAAGGGGTTACATTACTAATTGAGGTCTGACATCTGACTTAAGAGAGGGTATGCAAATTTTCGTGCCTTTTTAGGACATACTAATTGAGTGATGGAATACATAGGAGGGACAATTGTGAGCAAGAAATATAAACGCATATTTTTAATCGTGATGGATTCTGTTGGAATCGGGGAAGCACCTGATGCAGAAAAGTACGGAGATAAAGGCGCTGATACCCTCGGGCATATCGCAGAACATATGAATGGATTACATATGCCGAACATGACAAAGCTCGGACTTGGCAACATCCGCGAAATGAAGGGTATTCCAAAATCGGACCAGCCGATGGCGTATTACACGAAAATGCAAGAAAAATCAGCCGGAAAGGATACCATGACGGGTCACTGGGAAATCATGGGGTTATATATTGACACGCCGTTTCAAGTGTTTCCAGAAGGATTTCCGAAAGAGCTGATTGATGAGATTGAAAAGCGGACGGGCCGCAAAGTGATCGGGAACAAGCCGGCATCAGGAACGGGAATTCTCGACGAATTAGGGAAAGAACATATGGAGACGGGAGCGTTGATCGTATATACATCTGCGGACTCTGTTCTGCAAATTGCAGCTCATGAAGAAGTTGTGCCGCTCGAAGAATTGTACGATATTTGTAAAATTGCCCGTGAATTGACATTGGATGAAAAATATATGGTCGGCCGCGTCATCGCCCGTCCGTTTGTGGGTGAACCGGGTAACTTCCAGCGCACACCAAACCGTCACGATTATGCGTTAAAACCGTTTGGCCGCACGGTCATGAATGAATTAAAGGATGCAAATTTTGATGTGATCGCAATCGGAAAAATCTCTGATATTTATGACGGAGAAGGTGTTACACAATCCCTTCGTACAAAATCCAACATGGACGGAATGGACAAGCTTGCAGATACAGTAGGCATGGACTTTACCGGCTTAAGCTTTGTAAACCTTGTTGATTTTGATGCGTTGTTCGGTCATCGCCGCGACCCGAAAGGCTATGGAAAAGCATTGGAAGAATATGATGCACGCTTGCCGGAAGTGCTTGAAAAATTAAAGGATGATGATTTGCTTATTATCACGGCAGATCACGGAAACGATCCGATTCATCACGGTACCGATCATACACGTGAATACGTACCGCTTCTTGTATACAGTCCAAGCATGAAAAATGGAGGGAAAGAATTACCGCTTCGCCAAACATTTGCCGACGTAGGTGCAACAATTGCAGATAACTTTGGTGTGAAGATGCCGGATTATGGTAAAAGCTTTTTAAACGAGTTAGAGTAAGGTGGGGACTGAATTTGAATAAAGAATTAATTGAAAAAGCAGCTTCTTATCTAAAAGGGAAGTTCGACCGCACGCCGGAAGTCGGCTTAATTTTAGGTTCCGGACTCGGTGTGCTGGCAGATGAAATTGAAAATCCGGTGAAGGTGCCATACAACGAAATTCCTGAGTTTCCTGTTTCCACGGTAGAGGGGCACGCAGGTCAGCTTGTATTTGGTGCATTACAAGGCGTAACAGTAGTGGCAATGCAAGGCCGTTTTCATTACTATGAAGGCTATGATATGCAAAAAGTTACATTCCCGGTTCGCGTGATGAAAGCGATGGGTGTGGAGAAATTAATCGTGACAAACGCAGCTGGTGGAGTAAATACTTCTTTTGAGACGGGAGACTTAATGTTAATCTCTGACCATATCAATTTTATGGGTGCTAATCCGTTAATCGGTCCGAACGATCCACAGCTTGGTGTTCGTTTTCCGGATATGTCTGAAGCATATTGTAAACAGCTTCGCGGGCAAGCAAGGGGAGTTGCTGAGCGCTTAAATATGAAAGTGCAAGAAGGAGTGTACATGGCGCTGTCCGGTCCTACATATGAAACACCTGCTGAAATTCGCATGGCTCGTACGTTAGGAGCAGATGCTGTAGGAATGTCTACTGTTCCCGAAGTAATTGTAGCTCGTCACTCTAATATGAAGGTGCTCGGTATTTCTTGTATTACGAATATGGCTGCAGGGATTTTAGATCAGCCGTTAAATCATGAAGAAGTTATTGAAACGACAGAACGGGTAAAAGCAAACTTCTTATCGTTAGTAAAAGGCATTGTCAGTGAAATGAAAAAGGAAAAGTAAAGGAGGATTTCAAATGAGAATGGTCGATTTAATCGCGAAAAAACGCGATGGACATGCATTAACAACTGAGGAAATTCAATTTATCATTAAAGGCTATACAAACGGTGATATTCCGGATTACCAAATGAGCGCTTTTGCCATGGCGGTATTTTTTAAAGATATGAATGATCGAGAACGTGCAGACTTGACGATGGCGATGGTCAACAGCGGTGATACAATTGATTTATCCGCGATTGAAGGAGTAAAAGTAGATAAGCACTCCACTGGCGGTGTTGGCGATACTACTACTCTTGTATTGGGTCCATTAGTAGCTGCGCTTGACGTCCCAGTGGCCAAAATGTCCGGACGCGGGTTAGGACATACAGGTGGAACAATCGATAAATTAGAAGCGGTAGAAGGCTTCCATGTGGAAATTGAAAATGAGGAGTTTATCGATCTTGTAAATAAAAATAAAATTGCCGTTATTGGACAGAGCGGGAACTTAACACCTGCTGATAAAAAGCTGTATGCGCTTCGTGATGTAACAGCGACAGTAAATTCCATTCCGTTAATTGCAAGCTCCATTATGAGTAAGAAAATTGCAGCCGGTGCTGACGCGATTGTTCTTGACGTAAAAACAGGTGCAGGAGCATTTATGAAAACGACTGAAGACGCGAGAGAGCTTGCACAAGCGATGGTACGCATCGGAAACAGCGTCGGCCGCAAAACGATGGCTGTTATTTCTGATATGAGCCAGCCGCTTGGATTTGCCATCGGAAATGCGCTTGAAGTGAAAGAAGCCATCGATACATTGCAAGGAAAAGGACCGAAAGATTTAGAAGAGCTTTGCTTAACGCTTGGAAGCAAAATGGTGTATTTGGCAGGCAAAGCTTCTTCGTTAGATGATGCGCGTCAAAAGCTTATCGAAGTCATGAATAATGGCAAGGCGCTTGAGAAGTTTAAAGTGTTCTTGGCGGCACAAGGTGGAGATGCATCTGTTGTAGACAATCCGGAAAAGCTTCCGACTGCAAAATATATCGTGGACTTAGAAGCAAAAGAAGACGGATATGTATCGGAAATGGTGGCAGATGAAATCGGAACGGCTGCTATGCTTTTAGGAGCGGGACGTGCGACAAAAGAATCGCAAATCGATTTAGCGGTTGGATTGGTTCTTCGCAAAAAAATTGGTGACGCCGTGAAAAAAGGTGAGCCGTTAGTAACAATTCATGCAAACAGCGAAGATATCGAAAACGTAAAACAAAAGATTTACGATAACATTAAAATTTCGAAAAATCATGTTGACGCGCCGCCGTTAATACATGGTACTGTGACAGAGTAAAAGCTGAGGAAATCCTCAGCTTTTTTGCATTGTTTTTGATGCATATGCCCCATACTAAGAAAAACAAAAGGGCAGGGGCGCATATGATTCGGATTTGCGGGGTAACGAAAGATAAAACAGTATTATATGACTTGCGTTTAGAAGATGTGAATCGAGAAGAAATAGACTGGTACTGGGTCGACCTAGGCTCACCAACGGAAGAAGAGTATACATACGTGTTAAAAGAGTATTTTCAATTTCACCCTTTAGCGATTGAGGATTGTTTGGAATATGTACAGCGGCCGAAAGTGGATTTTTATGAAGGATATCATTTTTTGGTGCTTCACTCGATTGATAGAGAAGAATTGGAACCGCACGAGGTTGATTTATTTGTCGGAGAACGGTTTTTAGTATCCTTTCATTTTCATGAAAATATTCCGATTGAACGAACGTGGGAGAAGCTTGGAGAACGGGATCGAGTAAAAATCAGTCCACTTCATTTAACGCACATGATTATTGACCAGCTTGTAGATGCTTACTTTCCGCCCGTATATTATTTGGAAGACCGGTTAAATGATATTGATGATAATTTAACAAGGGAGTCCGACAGTCTTGTTTTAGAAGAAGTGTTTGATATTCGTTACGATTTATCAAAGATGCGCCGCACCATTATTCCAATGCGTGACTTGTTGTATCGCATTTTGAATTCAACACGCTTTCAAGGAATTAATGATCATGAGCTGTATTTTAAGGATATCCACGATCATTTATTAAAGCTGACTGAAATGATCGAGACAAGCCGTGAGCTGACGGCGGACATTCGCGACAGTTATTTTTCATTAAATTCCGATTATATGAACAGCATCATGAAAACATTGACGATATTTTCAACTATCTTTATGCCGCTTACGTTTATCGCTGGAGTGTACGGCATGAATTTTGAGAATATGCCGGAGTTACATTGGAGATATGGTTATTTTGCAACTTTGTTTGTAATGGCGCTTATCTCATTATTCATGATTCTTTGGTTTAAAAAGAAAGGCTGGTTTAAGTAGAACGGAGCGAACATTCTCTTCGTTCTTGTTTTTTTGAATAATGAGTTTATTTTCAGATTTACTACATCCGTTACAGTTTTTGTTAAAATATTGCATCATATTTAAATGAAATTAAATACCTTGTGAATTGGTGGAGAAACACCTTAAATCCTTATAGAATAATAACGGCTTAGAGACGGAAAGCAAGAATTTGAGAAAATTCTATGAGAGACTTGAGGTGGAAGGATGGCCAACAAGAAGAGGGAAGTATGGCTGGACGCAGCGAAAGGATTTGGTATGATTCTTGTTGTGCTCGGCCATGCATACGACCCGCACGATATTATTACGTATATTTATTGGTTTCATATGCCGGCGTTTTTTATGTTCAGCGGATATGTGTGTAAGCCGATTCAGGAGTGGAGCCAGCTTGGCGACTTAATTAAAAAACGTGCTAAGCAATTGCTTCTCCCGTATTTTTGTTATTTAGGCGCATTTACAGTACTGCGTTATATATATGAATTATGGAAAGGGAATACATCGTTAGCCTGGTACGGACAGGATTCATGGAACTTGATCATTGGCGGACGCTTTATTACCGGCTATTATGGTGTATTTTGGTTTATTACTTGTTTATTTGTTACACAAATTGTATTTGTTGTTTTATTGCTGTCCTTTAAGACTATGAAGGCTCGTTTTACAGCTATCGGCATACTGTACGCGGCAGCTCATATTGAAGCGTATTTTGTAAATATGATGGATGGATCGCAGCCTTCCTTGAATGTATGGATTCCATGGAATCTGGATGTAGTTATGCTGGCTATTTTCTATTACAGCATCGGGTATTTCGCAAAACCGTTTTTGAAGAAGATTCCGCTATGGATTACAACAGCGAGCACCGCATTCACGTTATTATTTATGATCTTGTATCAAATGGAACTGCTAGATTACCATTTAAGCTTAAAGTTTTTACGTTATGACAGCCCTCTGTTAGACATTGTCATCCCGCTGACGATGACGATTGCGTATTGCGGATTTTTCCAAACGGTTTCCCTTGCGAAGCTTACTCCTGCTTTAATCTTTATCAATAAAAAAAGCATGCCGATTATGTACATGCATATCGGTGCAAATAAGCTTCTTTTGCAATATGCGGATTACGGAAATGCGCTTTACACGATTGTCGGCATTACAGTGCCGTTACTAGTTGTAACGCTTGTGTTCCATAATATTGAGAGAGTGCAAAACTGGGCTGTCAATGCTGGAAGCTACAGATACTTTTGGGATATGCGCCAGCGCATGCACTTGTATCAAAGACCAACTCGCAAATACAGCAAAGCATAGAAAAAGTCGGGTGTTCACCCGACTTTTTGTGTATATTAACCCAACGCGTGCAAAACGAACGTCAGGAAAAAAAGACTTGCGATTACATATAAAGGTTTGCCGACTTCGCTTTGCTTTCCCAAAGCAAGCTTCAAAATTGGATAAGCAATAAAACCGAAGGCGATTCCATCTGCAATGCTGTACGTTAACGGGATCATGATGATGATCAGAAACGCCGGAAATCCTTCTGAAAAATCCTGCAGATTGATGTGTTGGATATTTTGGATCATCAATCCGCCGATAATAATCAGAATAGGCGCAATCGCACTATCCGGAATCAGCTTAACAAACGGAATACAGAATAAAGAAAACAAAAAGAGCGTGCCGGTCACTAATGATGTTAATCCGGTTTTCCCGCCGGCTGTAATACCTGCTGCACTTTCTACCGTAGAGACGGTCGGGCTTGTACCGAACAAGCCGGAAGTTGCGACAGATACTGCATTTGCTTGGAAAGAACGAGAAAATTTCTCCGGACGTTCCAGCATTCCGTGGAGCAATCCCATATTTTCAAACACAAGAACCATCGTCAATGAAAACGTGGCAATCCAAAACGGAACGGACAGCAATTTATCGAATGACATGGCACCGAACACGACTCCATAATCTGTTACGGAAAATCCTGTATTTTCCAATGTTTGCACATCAACAAGGCCAAAGAGCCATGCAATAACTGTTCCTGCAAAAATCGTGATTAAAAAGCTCCCTTTTACATCACGGACAAATAAGAAAAGAGCCAATACAAGCGTCAGTATTGTAGCAAGCACGTGAGAATCGCTCAATTTTCCTAATGCCACGAATGTACTGCTGTTCCCTACGACTATTCCGCCTTTTTGCAATCCGATAAACGCTAAAAATACACCGATACCAACCGTAATAGCTTCTTTTAGCGTTTTAGGAATGGTTTGCGTCAAAATGGATGCTAAACGTGTAAATGCCGTCAACATAAAAATCAAACCGGATACAAATACTGCAGCGAGAGCTTCTTGCCAGGATAATCCCATCGATTGCACGATTGTATACGTGAAAAAGGAATTTACGCCCATGCCCGGAACTAAAACAATTGGAGCATTTGCCCAAACAGCCATCATAATACAGCCGACAACGGAAGTGATGACCGTTGCGACAATTCCCGCTTCTAACGGAATTCCGGCGTCAGATAAAATAGCGGCGTTGACCACCATGATATAAACGATGGTAAGAAATGAAGTGAATCCTGCTGTTATCTCTTGCTTTACAGTTGTGTTGTGACCTTTTAAATCAAATCTCTTTTCAAACATTCCTTTCATTATAAATTCCTTCTTTTCAAGTATCCCTCTCCCACCCATGACTTATCGTCACGGAGCCCATTATAGCACAAAAATAAGTAAGAGGACAGACCTTTTATATTGGCGCGGTAAAAAAGAAAGGAATTGTTTTTTACTTAATTTCCTTTATGAATAGAAGTCTATAAAGAAGCTTCATCATTCAGAAGGAATGAATCCAAATTGATAAGAAAGTAAGCCAATTTTTTACTTGATTAGGCTAATTGCATAACCAATCCAAATCTCTCCTTTATTAAAGGACAATAACTGACGTAAAAAAGTTGCTCTCGATTGAAAGCAACTTTTTTCATAAATACTGTTTACATGTATTGAAACACAGCCCGAAGATTAACTGTAATGTCTAAATCTCCGGTTTGAATCGGTGTGGTCGTTTCTGCGGCAACAGTAGAATAAGCTGCTACGTATTCACGCTGGACATTCATTTGCCCTTCCGTAATGCTGACAGGGACGGGATTGATAGTAACTCCTAATGTGCCGGCAATGATTTTTGCTTTTTCTTGTGCATTTTTAATGGCTATGGTAAGAGCTTGATTAGAGTAAGGTGTCGGATCGGAAACTTTAAATACAAGGTTTCTTGCAATATTAGCACCGTTTTGGACTGCCGCATCATACACTTGGCCAGCTTGCTGGACATTTAATACAGTTACTTGCAGCATATGCTCCACACGATAGCCTCTTGGCTGCGGTTTTCCGTCGACATATTCATATTGGGGATACATCGTATAAGAAGTCGTCTCAATATTTTTTTCTTCAATTCCCAGCGCTTTCAACGCAGCAATCACATTATTTGAGCGTACCGCATTTTCCTGCTGCGCCGTTTTTACATTTTCATTTTCCGTCACAACCCCAAGCGTCAAAACGACAATATCGGGTTTTGCTTTTACCATTCCTTGTCCTTCAACAGTAACAGTGTAGGTGTTGCCGGGGCGTTCTTGAGGCTGATAATACGGTGTATTCATTCCATAGTGCATTCTTGTCACCTTCCTTTGCTTTATGTATATGAAAGAGGAAGGAGGAATCATGATACTAACCGGTTTGTGATTGGTTTTTCCTTTATAAAGTTTGAATTAAGTATAAGATATAAGAGAAGAGTACACCTTGCGAAAGTACAACGTCAGTCGAGGAACTTATATTATTGACGGAACTAATAAGAAAATTCTTATAATGATGACAGATGTAAAATAAATAAATGGTAAATTTAACCCTATAAAAACAATATATACTTGTTTGTGACAAGACAGATGTAAATTATAAAAATATAATAAAATGTATGCAAATGACGGAATGTGCAGTATAATTAATCTTACTATAGTATAAGTAATATGAATACTAGGAAAAGGGTCGAGAACAGTGAGAGAAGAACGAGAAGCACTAATATTAGATTTGTCTGCAGGATTCCGCCGATTGTTTCGCATGTTTCAAAATGAAGTCAATGAATTGTTTACGAAGTACATGCCGTATAATGAATTTGTCGTATTGCGCGCATTAAAAGCGAAAAGCCCGCAAATGGCTTCTCAAATTGCATACGAGGTGGAGGTTACATCCAGTCACATTACTGCTGTAACAGACCGGCTTGTAAAAAAGGAATATGTTACCCGCAAACGCTCTGATTCTGACAGACGCATCGTTTATTTAGAGATTACCGAAAAAGGAAGAGAAGTAGCGGAGAAATTAGAACAGGTCCGTTTAAAATATTACAAAGAAAAATTCTCTCATTTAAGTGAAGAAGAAATGAAAACGATGATTACATTGTTTCAAAGCATATTGTAAAAAGCGGGAAGATGATTCTCGCTTTTTTATCTTTTTCTAACTAGGAAAATAGGAATATACAAAATTGAGAGAAGAGATACAGAAAAAACTCCTTGATTGTCAAGGAGTTTTTACTTTGAGCCCCACGCCATTCTGAGATTCATCAAGCATTTTGTAATGAAGTAGCTGAGTACTCCAAAAATGACAACACCAATATAATAAAGAACAAGCGAATGTTCATTGCTCAATATTTGCGTCAGGAACATGCCGCCGAATAAGCTAAAGCAAACAACCACAGATACTAAGAAAGCTTTGTACAATTTTTCATATAACAGGATTTTGCCGTTATGCTCGTTTGGTGTTCGTTCGTACAACTTGATGCCTAATACTAGACTTACTGCTGTATAAATTACTGAGATAACCGCGTCGTACCAATGAGGCATATGAATCCAAAATTTTGGGTCATTGTCTGGGTGAAGACTATAACCAAAACCCAGTTCTGTCAATGGAAGTGCAATGCTCAACGATTCAAAACATTTTCCAATTGTATTGCCCCAGGTATAGTATGTTTTTTCGTCTATTGAAAAATTAACGTAGACGAAAAAGCTCCCCAACATAAATAGTCCTATCGGCAGGAATAAGAAGATGAAGCTCAACGCGCCTTGGGAGAACACGCTTCCGGCAAGAGTGCCGACAAACAAAGCAAAGGTATAAATGGAAATCAATGTAATATAAGCATAGAAAAAGTATTGCACGTAATAGGTAAAATCTTGGTACTGATTATGAATGGTTGTCTTTTTAATAATGTACATAAGAAGAAAACTGACAGATAGCGCCCCGACTATATGAACGACACCAAGCATCCATTTTGATAGAAAAATATCTTTTCGTTTAAACGGCATGGAGAAGAGCAAATCGATAGATTGATTGCTTCGTTCCCAGCCAATCAGAACACAAGCAAGACCGATTAAAACGAAGATTTGAAATATAGTGACGTCGCCTGCATTAAAGTAATGAGAATAGTAAAACGGTCCGTCTGAAGGATGCTGTTTTACCCATTTCATTTGTTGAATGACACTATTGGCAGAATCCCAGTATCGCAGCGGCAGCAGAAACAGAGTGACAATCCAAAACGCCCAAATTAAATATTTTCCTTGTTTATAATTGCGCATCCATAATGCCTTATGAAACATAAGTATCGCCCCCTAACGTGTTTACGAATACATCCTCAAGAGACATCGGCAGTTCTTCTAGCAGCAACGGCTGTTCCTTTTGAAACTTTTCCATCGTTCCTGAAATGTTTCCTTGAATTAAAAGGGTGTACACTTTTCCTGTTTTAGTTAATACTTTTACATTATTTAAGTTTTCCAGTTTTTGCGGCAAAGATCGTTCGAATGCCACTTGAATTTTTGCGAAACGATGCTTAGCATCTTCTACGGAGGTGACGGAAGCAATTGTGTTATCTTTCATCATAATAAGCGTGTCCGCCATTTTTTCAATCTCTTCTAAATGATGAGTGGAAATGATAACGGTGATGTTTCGTTCGGCTACTTCTTCAATAATGAATTGAAGAATGTTTCGTTTTACAATCGGGTCCAGCCCGTTCGTTGGTTCGTCCAAAATGATATACTCCGCTTTCGTGGAAAAGGCAAGAATCATTGCGAACAATGCTTTCATACCTTTCGAATAGCTGCGCAGGCGGCGGTTCGGCAATCCGAAGCGTTCCATCAATTCATTAAAGTAGCTTTCATCAAAGTTTTTGTACGTCAATTTGTAAAATTTTACAATTTCTTTTACGCTGTAGCTATTAATAATAGCTGTGGAATCCGGAACGTAAGCAATGCGCTGTTTGACCTCCGGGTGTGCGGCAACATCGAGGTTATCATATGTAACCGTTCCTTCATCCGGCGATAAAATGCCGACCATTGTCCGAATTAATGTTGTTTTTCCTGCTCCGTTTCTGCCCAGCAAGCCCGCAATCGTTCCTTTTTGCAACGTAAACGATACGTTTTCGAGCACGTTCGTTCCTTCAATTGTTTTCCGTATGTTTTGCACTTTGAGCATCGCGTTTCCCTCCTAGCTCCTCAAAATATTGATTGATCCAATCTATGATGATTTGTTTTTCCAAACCGAGATAAGTTGCTTCGAGCAGTATTTGATGAAGCTGCTTTTGAACACTTGCCATTTTTTCTTCATCAAGCTTTGGAGTAACGGAAGCAGCCACAAAGGTTCCTTTCCCGCGGATGGTCGCAATCATTCCTTGGCGTTCCAGCTCTTGATATGCTTTGCTGACGGTGTTCGGATTGACAAGCAGAGAAGAAGCAAGCTCGCGAACAGAAGGCAATTTATCCTCCGGAGCGAGAATCTCTTTTACAATCATTTCTTTCATGCCGTTGACAATTTGCTCCCAAATCGGGGTATTGCTTCTTGGATTCAATTGAATGACCAATGGTTTTTCTCTCTCCTTACTGTATTAAGTGTATTATGTTAAATAATACACTTAATACAGTAATGGAGAATAGTATAAAATGTCAATCTATTTTTACAATGAAATTTCGATCTGCATTAGAAATAATTGGTATAAAACTGAAAAAAATGGAAAAAATAGGTCTGATACTGAATGGAGGGTTAAGGAGATGAAACGATTAGTTGGAATACTAGTATGTATGACGCTGATTTTCCCTCTTGCTTCCGTAAGCTTCGCTCAATCTGAAGCGAAGCCGAAAGCCGAGACGCAGAAAAGCAAATTGAATCTCGTAGATCAAGCTTCTTCCGCGGTTTTGCTTGAGCAAGATACAGGAAAAGTATTGTACGACAAAAACAGCAATGAAAAGCTTCCGCCGGCAAGCATGACAAAAATCATGACGATGCTTCTCATTATGGAAGAGATAGAAAAAGGGAAGCTCAGCTTAAAAGACAAGGTCCGTGCCAGTGAATATGCAGCTTCGATGGGAGGATCACAAATTTTCTTAGAGCCAGGTGAAGAGATGACCGTCGATGAAATGTTAAAAGGCATTGCGATTGCGTCTGGAAACGATGCATCTGTCGCCATGGCAGAACACATCGCAGGCTCAGAGGAAGCATTTGTAGAAATGATGAACAAAAAGGTGAAAGATTTAGGATTGAAAAATACAAATTTCCAAAATCCGACCGGGCTGCCTGCAGACAATCACTATTCCACTGCATACGATATGGCGGTAATGGCGAAGGAGCTGATGAAGTATCCGCTGATTCGTAAATATACAGGAAAATATGAGGATTATCTTCGCCAAAATTCAGAGAAAAAGTTTTGGCTTGTGAATACAAATAAGCTTGTCCGTTTTTATCCGGGGGTTGACGGGGTAAAAACAGGTTTTACAACAGAAGCGAGATATTGTTTAACGGCATCCGCAATGAAAAACGGAATGCGCGTCATTGCGGTTGTAATGGGAGCGCCAACGTCAAAAGTGCGAAACGCTCAGGTAACGAAGCTGCTCGATTATGCGTATGCCCATTACACCACAAAGCAGTTGTATAAAAAAGATCAGCCGATCGCAACGGTGAAAGTGAATAGAGGAAGCGAAAAACAAGTAAGCCTTGTTGCGGCAGACAATGTTTCCATTTTAGTCAAGAAAGGCGAAAGCATAGATAAAGTGAAAAAGCAAGTGATCATGGAAAAGAAAGTGAAAGCACCGGTGAAAAAAGGAGATGCACTTGGAACATTGGTGCTGCGTAATGGAGATGCAATCATTTCTAAAACATCTTTAGTCGCAAGCGAAGATATCGATGAAGCAAGCTGGTGGCAGCTATTTAAACGAACAATCAGCATTTTTTCTAAATCCGAATAAGAAGTGAGCGGCAGCATACGCATGCCGCTTCGCCTTTTGGTGCATATTGTAGCGAAAAACCACTTCTTTTGTCATGGAGCAGGAATCTTCAGAGATTATAGCGAAAGACACAGTATACTTTCCGCGCACTTTCGCGCTGACATTAAAGGCGAGGAGGAAGTACAAGTGAGTCTTTCCATTAATCTCGAAGTGAAACAAAGCGTCCTATGTATTCGATTGGCAGGGGAGCTTGACCACCATACGGCGGAACAGCTTCGCACAAAGGTAACGGAAAAGATTGAGAAAGAAGCGATTCATCATATTGTGTTGAACTTAGAGCACCTCAGTTTTATGGACAGTTCCGGGTTAGGAGTCATTTTAGGACGATATAAGCATATTAAAAGTCTTGGCGGGGAAATGGTCGTGTGTGCGATTTCTCCTGCGGTAAAACGTTTATTTGAAATGTCCGGATTGTTTAAAATCATACGTTTGGAGCCGAGTGAAGAAAACGCGCTGCAAACATTGGGGGTGGCGTAAATGAGAAATGAAATGCATCTTCAATTTTCAGCGCTGAGCCAAAATGAGTCGTTTGCCCGCGTCGCTGTCGCTGCATTCATTGCACAGCTGGACCCTACAATGGACGAGTTAACGGAAATCAAAACGGTCGTTTCTGAAGCGGTTACCAATGCAATCATTCACGGGTACGACAATAATCCGGAAGGCATTGTCTACATTACTGTTGTGCTTGAGGACGGAGTAGTGAAGCTGACAATTCGCGATGAAGGAGTCGGCATACCGAATCTTGATGAAGCAAGACAGCCGTTATTTACTACAAAACCTGAATTAGAGCGTTCAGGAATGGGATTCACAATCATGGAAAATTTCATGGATGAAGTCGAAGTCATTTCTAATGAATCATATGGTACAACAATCCATCTTACTAAATTTTTGTCAAAAAGTAACGCTCTATGCAATTAAGGAGAATTGCCTATGGAGATCGAGGTCAGAAACGAAAACCTAAAAGTGCAGTTGAAAGACCATGAGCTGAAGGAATTAATTAAAAGAAGTCAAGATGGAGATCAAGAAGCAAGGGATATCATCGTACAAAATAATATGAGGCTGGTTTGGTCCGTTGTGCAGCGTTTCATTAACCGTGGCTATGAACCGGAGGATTTGTTTCAAATCGGGTGCATCGGATTGTTAAAATCAGTAGATAAATTTGATTTATCATTTGACGTCAAATTCTCTACCTATGCAGTTCCGATGATCATAGGCGAAATTCAAAGATTTCTCCGCGACGATGGAACCGTCAAAGTCAGCCGTTCCTTGAAAGAAACAGGGAACAAAATCCGAAAAGCAAAGGACGAGCTGGCAAAGTCTTTCGGACGCATCCCGACCATCAATGAAGTGGCTGAATATATGGGAATCACATCTGAAGAAGTGGTGCTTGCGCAAGAAGCAAGCCGCACCCCGTCTTCCATTCATGAAACGGTATATGAAAACGACGGAGATCCCATTACGATTTTAGATCAAATTGCCGATCAATCCGAACCGAAATGGTTCGATAAGATCGCTTTAAAGGAAGCGATCCGCGAGCTTGAAGATCGGGAGCGCCTCATCGTCTACCTCAGATATTATAAAGATCAAACGCAATCTGAGGTAGCGGAACGGCTCGGCATTTCGCAAGTCCAGGTGTCGCGTTTAGAAAAGAAAATATTGAAGCAAATCAAAGACCGAATAGAGGAGTAATCTGTTCGGTCTTATTTTCATCCCTTAATTTTTATATATTTGGCTCTGTTAAATTTTAATGTTGATTTAACATCAAATATAGAGAACTTCTCCAAACGGGAAGTTCTCATTTATAAACTTAATCGTTTAATGTTTCAATTAATACATTTTCTGCTTTTATTTTTACTTCTGAAAATGGACAG
>JBHGXS010000052.1:0-113481 GCA_041920565.1 Bacillus sp. (in: firmicutes)
TTATTAAGACAGAGTTTGTCAAAGGGAAACATTTTGAAAATTTAGAACGGTTGAAGTTAGAATTAGATGATTATGTTCATTGGTTTAATCATATCAGAATTCACGGAACACTTGGGTATTTAAGCCCTATTGAATATAAAAATGAACACCTTAAAAAAGTTGTCTAGTTTAATGTTGACATACCACTCTGATCCCAATGTGAATTAGTTTTGATAGTACTTTTAATGCCTCAACAATGTACGGTCCCTTATTTAACATTACACATTGGGCACTGTTCGCCATGATGGCATCCGTTATTTCCGCGCGTGAAGGTATACCTTTTTTGAGCAATCTGTCCAATACTTGAGTTGTCCATATGACAGGTACATGCGCAGTCCTGCATATGGACAATATTTCTTCTTGAACATATGCTAAGTGTTCAAATCCAACTTCAATCGCTAAATCTCCCCTTGCAATCATTACCCCGAAGCCTTCAAATTCTAATCCCTCCAAAATAATATGGGAAAGATGATGGATGACATCTTTTGTTTCGATTTTCGCCACTACCGCTATATGCGAAGCTGACAATCTCTCGAGAGCATCCCGAAGGTCCCTCAAATCTTTAGGTGAGTGCACAAAGGAAAGTCCGATAATATCTGCATATTTTACAACAAACGCTAAATCGCATATATCTTTTTTGGTTAGTGCAGCGGCATTTAAGCTCGGTAATGAATCCGGCAGATTAAATCCATTGCCTTCCTTGATTTTTCTGGTTTTTATTGAAAAAATACCTCTTTTGATAAATAAGAAAGGCCTCTGTGTATGCGCAGGGGCCTTTTCAGAGGTCGAAGAAATTGGTCACTTCGGAGCATGAAGCATAGGTACGAAGGAATGGAGCTGGATATTAAATACTTGAAGAAAGTGTTGCCGCATGTCTATTAATTGTGGGGAAGAGCGGTACATTTGAAAACTGTGGTAGAGGATAAAGCTGTGTCGTTTTCATATGGCGGGAAGACGATGCATCGGAAATATGTGTAAACGAAGGAAGACAGCTAGATTGTGTGGCGATCTTCTTTCGTTTTATAATGGTTATGCAAGCCTTTATACATTACCTTATTCTAAAAGAGCAAATAAGAGTTTAGGAGAGAAAGTATGAGAAAGATCAAGAAGCGGGGATATAAAAGGGCATTTAAAAACTTCATATATTTGATTGCGTTACTCTGCGCAGCTTTTTTTATTCTTAGCGGATGTCAAAAGGATGCAGCACGAGTAACTGCCACGGTAGATCGGGTTATTGATGGGGATACACTCAGAGTAAACATAGATGGTGAAGTTAAAACCATTCGGCTGCTGCTGGTTGATACTCCTGAATCTGTACATCCTACAAAACCTGTACAGCCTTTCGGCATAGAAGCCAGTTCTTTTGTTAAAAAATTATTACCAGCTGGGACGAAAGTGGAAGTCGAGTATGATAAAAGTAAAGAAGATAAATACGGACGTTTATTAGCATATATTTGGTTGGATGATAAAATGCTCAACGAAACATTGCTAGAAGAGGGTTACGCTCGTGTAGCTTATGTATATGAGCCAAATACAAAATATGTAGAGGAGTTTAGAGACATCGAGGATGAAACTCGAAAGAAGAAAATCGGTATATGGTCTCTTCCAAACTATGTAACGGATACAGGGTTTAACAGCAATGTACAGACACAAGCAGCGTATTCAGCACAAACACATAAATCGAGTTGTACGAAACCCTCTATCAAAGGGAACATTACACGCAACGGAGAGAAAATTTATCACACACCGGATAGTCCGCAATACGATGCAACCAAGCCTGAAAAGATGTTTTGTACGGAAGAGGATGCTATAAAGGCAGGGTTTCGCAAGCCTAAATCAGCCTAATTGTGGGCTCACTTTATATGAGAAATGAGATACACTCAGAAATTATCGATACAGTCTTTTTCTGAAGTATGTCTATAATTGGTGATGGGGAATAGAATCAATGAGCTATTTTGGAAATTAGTTGGCCATATAGGTATTATATTTGTGATTACAAAATTCCTAAGAACCTCATACCACTATGAAAAAGAGTGAAATCCCTTGTTGTGGTAGATTTCACTCTTTTATTTCTTTTGTTACTGCTATTTTTGAATATAAAGGTTGACAGTATTTTTTTCAAGCTTATGTTCTAAAAGACGGTTCCAAGCAAAATGCAATTTGTAATCATCCTATAACCATAATTTAAATCTCGTTATTTCTAGGTGGAAATGTAAGACTTTTTTACAATTTAGAGAAATAAAGTTGTTTTGTTGTATAAAGCACAAAGAGAAAAGCAAATGAGAATAGTGAAAACTCAAACATAGATACACCGAAAATATGCATAAAGAGCCAAAACTTTTAAGGATATCTTGAATTATGTATGTTACACTTTGAGATGCGGAAGAAAAGATTTTTGTCATATATAAACAAACCATAACGTTTGACTGTACGGTTATAGTTGTTGTAGCATATAAGTAACTAGTAAGAGAGGAGTGAGTTCATTGGGATCGTGTACCGAATCGGAGAGTTGGCGGAAATGGCTCAGGTTTCGAAGCGAACCATTGATTATTATACGAATCTAGGGCTGCTCCAAGCGGAACGTTCAGATTCCAATTATCGCTATTACGATGAAACGGCATTGCACACGTTGCGTTTTATTGAACAATGTAAGAAGATGCATATGCCGCTTTGTGAGATAAAACAAGTATTGCAACACAAACAGAAGCAAACAGAAGAAAATTCTTCTGTACTCAGTCAAGTAGATGAAATATCTAAGCATATGCAGCAACTGGAGCGGGAACTGGTGAATTTGAAACCGTTGCTTGATAATATGACGGAAGAGCAGCGGCAAATGATGACGAAATATTTGTCCAATCGCATGTCCACTTTGGTGCAAACACTTTTATTATTTTTAGTGTAAAGGAGAAATGGAAGGATGTTGTTCCATCCAATGGATCTTTTGATTTTGATTGCGTTTGGTTTATCCATTTGGGCGCAGTTTAAAGTACAAGGAAACTTCAATAAATGGTCGGAAGTGAACTCGACGTCAGGGATGAGCGGCGCGGAAGTGGCTCGTCAAATTTTAGATAACAACGGATTGTATCATGTTCCAATTGAAGTGGTACCAGGACGTTTAAGTGACCATTATGATCCAATAACAAAAACAGTTCGTCTATCAGAGGAAGTATACTACGGTCGTTCTATCGCGTCAGTGTCTGTGGCAGCGCACGAAGTAGGGCACGCGATTCAGCATGACCAATCGTACGGCTTCCTGGCATTGCGCCATAAAATGTTTCCGATTGTGAATCTGACGTCAGGAGTGGCGCCATTCTTGTTATTAGGCGGTTTCTTATTTAAAGCGTTCTCCCTTATTGGAATCGGGATTATCTTCTTTTCCTTTGCGGTGGCGTTTCAGTTAATTACATTGCCCGTGGAGTTTAATGCGAGTGCTCGTGCCAAACGACTCATGTTAGCTAGCGGAATGATTAGCGAACGCGATCGAAAAGGCGTGGATAAGGTGTTAGGAGCAGCTGCCTTAACATATCTAGCCGGTGCCTTAATTGCTGCATTGGAACTTGTAAAATATATCATGATTTTCTTCCAAGGAACTGAGGAAGAGTAATATGAGAGAATACAACCATACAGATAAAATAGAAACACACAGGAGGTGAATACCTTAGTTCCTTGGACTAAGGGAATTCGTTGGAGATATTTAATTTGGTGATGGTAGCGATTTTAATCGCATTAACAGGCTTCTTCGTAGCAGCAGAATTTGCAATTGTAAAAGTTCGCAGCAGCCGTATTGACCAACTGATAGCGGAAAATAAACGCGGTGCAGTTGCTGCAAAAAAACTCATATCCAATCTAGATGAATATCTATCTGCCTGTCAGTTAGGAATTACCATTACAGCATTAGGGCTTGGTTGGCTGGGAGAACCAACGGTTCATCATATGTTAGAACCGATTTTTAAAGAATGGAACTTTGCACCTGCGGTTGCAAGTACGTTGTCTTTCATCATCGCCTTTGCTTCGATTACGTTCTTGCACGTGGTTGTGGGGGAATTAGCACCCAAAACTGTTGCGATTCAAAAGGCAGAGCAAGTCAGCTTATTATTTGCAAAACCTCTTATTTATTTCTATAAAATCATGTATCCGTTCATTTGGGCGTTAAACGGTTCCGCTCGCGTGGTAACAGGATTGTTTGGGTTAAAGCCGGCTAAAGAACATGAAGTAGCCCATTCTGAAGAAGAATTGCGTCTGATCTTGTCTGAAAGTTACGAGAGCGGAGAAATTAACCAAACTGAGTATAAGTATGTAGAGAATATTTTTGAGTTTGACAACCGTATCGCAAAAGAAATTATGGTTCCTCGTACAGAAATCGTGGGATTATATGCTGATGATCCGGTAGAAACACAAATGGCGGTTATCAGCAGAGAAAAATATACGCGTTATCCCGTATTTGGAGAGGATAAAGACGATATCATCGGGATGGTAAACGTGAAAGATTTCTTTATCCACTATATGAATGGGGAAACAGATAAGCTCGAAAATATTCAATCTTACACTCGACCGGTGATCGAAGTGATGGAGACGATCCCGATCCATGATCTATTGCTTCAAATGCAGAAGAAGCGTATTCCTCTTGCGGTTTTATATGATGAATATGGTGGAACGGCCGGAATTGTGACACTAGAGGATATTCTGGAAGAAATTGTCGGAGAAATCCGTGACGAATATGATGAGGATGAAAAACCGCCGATTCAGCATATAAATGAGCAACATAAAATCGTAGAAGGCAAGGTGTTAGTCAGCGAAATTAACGATTTACTCGGTCTTCATATGGATGACGAAGATGTGGATACCATCGGAGGATGGATCCTCACACAAAATCATGAAATCGAAGAAGGTCAATCGATCGAGGTTGATGGTTACGAATTTAAAGTCCTTTCCAAAGACTCACATCAAATCAAGTCTGTTGAAATTAAGAAAGTTGACCGCAAAGCAGATAACGGAGAACACGCAGCAACGGTGTAGTTGCTGCGTGTTCTTAATATATATAAGGTTCGTCGCTTTTTGGATGAAAGGGAATTACCATTCAAAGAAGGAGAGAAACAAATGTTTAAGAAATAGATTCGATGTTTCACAGTTTTTTCTCCAATATAGAAACTTTTTCTTGTACTTTGGCAACATAGGTAAAATCACCAAAGCAATATGGATAACGGAAATTTCCTTTAAAGCCGCCGCATGTATACAAATCAGGATGCTTATCCACCTGCATTTTCGAATACTTCTTTGCGAGTTCTTCGCTGTGCTTCAATCCGTTTTCAGCTACATAGTTTATGTATCCAGGTCCCATGTTATAGCTTTGTATAATTGTATTCATGTCAACTCCTTTCTTTATTCCAAGAGTGTACATTTTATAAAAGTGGTATACGCCTTGTTGAATGCTCATTTTTGGATCTTGGATTTCATTTCGCTTTAGTCCGGCTGATTCCGAAGATTGCATAGGATCGTTTCCTTCTCCTTTGCTTTCTTGGTACATAATAGCTAGCAAAACAGGAGTAAACTCTCCCAAATTATATTTATCCAGTTCTTTTTCAATCATTGGTTTATAAGAAAGTACCTTTTTGGCATGAGTGAAAGGACCTATATATTGATGCAGAGGGTTTCCATACTTATTGAAACAAACTACAAGCAACGTAGCAATCAGCAGTAACATAAAGAGGGAAACAAGAAAAGTATATCCTATTTTCTTTATCATTTTATCCTCTCCGTTTTTATCAATAAATTCATGGTAGTCAATATAACTTGTGGAATAGACGAAACTTTAACAGCATGCAAAAGCATATTCATGAAAATAAGAAGTTCCATAAGCTTAAGTAATAAAAGCCACTAATTATGTTAACATATCATTTGTATATAGACTATTACACATATTTTACAAATGATCCTATGGAGAACTGTCTTGTGAACGCAGTGCATCAGAGAAGTGAAGCGTAAGTATTGCAGGATTTAAAGAAGGCGATGAAGAGTTTTATCAGAATGGAAAGACGACGCATCGGAAGTATGTATAAAATAAAGTATTGACTTATATAATAAAACATCTTATCATTACTTTTACAAAGTGAATATAGTGTTTACCTATAAAGGGGAGTAGCTTTAACAGCAAAGTCGTCATTACAGGGATGATCCCTCGGCTTTGTTGGCAACCGTGACGTTGTTAGCAAGACCTTTACCAGTTATGGTAGAGGTCTGTACTTTTTAGGACCTTTACCGATTCAGTGGTAAAGGTCCTTTTTGTTTTGCGGGGAGGGAATTGATATGTTGAAGTTTTGGAAAAGAGTTCGTTTTATAGCAAAGATTCGTAAATTCATTCCTTTCTTATTTGAGTTTTTTACATCCAAGGAAGTGGAATGGTCTAAAAAGTGCTTGTCTTTGTTGTTCATCTTAGGGTACATCGTGTTTCCTTTTGATATCATTCCGGACTTTTTAACTTTTTTCGGTTTCCTTGATGATATAACAATCCTGACGATTGTTTTACAGCAAATGATAAAAATGGCACCGGAGCAGATGAAAAAGAAATACAGAGTGTAAGCAGAAAATGTGGTGATTTAAAATGGAGCAATTACTTGTAGATTTTATCGAGTATTTAAAGCAGTTCTCTTATTTGGGAGTCATGCTTGCTTTAACATTTGAATTCGTTCCGGCAGAGCTTGTGTTGCCCCTGGTCGGATATTGGGTCTATCAAGGGGATATGGACTTCGTTTTAGCTGTTCTGGCAGGAACCATAGGGGGAACGACGGGGCCGTTAACGCTGTATGCGTTAGGATATTACGGAGGGCGGCCGCTGCTTAAAAAGTACGGTAAGTTCTTTTTTATTAAAGGAGAGCAAATGAAGAAAGCTGATTCTTTCTTTGAAAGATACGGTTCATCCGTTGCTTTTTTAGGCCGCTTTGTGCCGGGCATACGGACCATTATTTCCTTTCCATGCGGTGTTTCGAAAATGAATGTATGGGTGTTCTCAGTATATACGTTTTTGGCAATGCTTCCGATTACAACTTTGTATATTTACTTGGGTATGAAGCTAGGGGAGCATTGGGAACAAGCAGGAGAACTTGCAAAGCAGTATATGCTGCCGTTCTTGTTAGTTGCTGTAATTCTTGTTTTTGTTATGGTCTATAGCCGAACAAAAAAGCTGAAACCCATTAATAAAAATAGATAAACAAAAGAGGAGAGTGTATTATGGAATTATTTTCAGCAGAATTTTTAACTGCGCTTCTATCCATTATTATCATCGATCTTGTGTTGGCAGGGGATAACGCCATTGTTATCGGTCTTGCGGCAAGAAAGCTGCCAAAGGATCAACAAAAGAAAGCGATTATTTGGGGAACTGTCGGAGCTATCATCATTCGTGCTTTAGCTACTTTGGCTGTCGTTTGGTTACTGAAGATTCCAGGGCTTTTGCTTGTAGGCGGAATCCTGTTAATTTGGATTGCGTATAAGCTGTTAGTGGATGAAAAAGGACACGATATGAAAGCGGGCAACACATTTTGGGAAGCCATTCGCACGATTATTATTGCAGATGCGTTAATGGGCTTAGATAATGTGCTGGCAGTTGCAGGAGCGGCACACGGCAGCTTCTTGTTAGTGGTATTAGGTTTGATAGTTTCCGTACCAATTATGGTTTGGGGGAGCCAACTGATTTTAAAAGGGGTAGACCGTTTTCCTTGGATTATTAACGTTGGCGCAGGTATCCTTGCTTGGACGGCTTCAAAAATGATTGTGGATGAACCATTTTTACAAGCATATTTTGAAAACCCTGTAGTAAAATACGGCTTTGAATTTTTAGTGGTCCTTGGCGTCATTCTTTTCGGTTCTAGACATAAAGCGAAAGAATCAAAGAATGATTCCCTTAAAGGAGTGTCATAAATAGAATTAAAGGAAGTGCAAGTAAGGTAACTGGCGCTTCCTTTTCTTATCAATTTCGAGTTGCTTACTAATAATATTTTTACGGATGCTTCATTGGTTGCTAATTTGAAAAACATCCTGTTCCGTTTGATATACCACACTGGATGTTGGCATACGCACTCGATTTTCATAGAATACAGTCATTAACTCAAACCTGACATTGCGCGAAGTTTCAAAATAATATTCCGGTTTTACCAAGCCTACAATACAAAATTCATATCCAACAAATTTAAGGCTTGGATTTAAGTCTGTAATGCCCAAATATTTGAATTCTTCTTCTGGTGTTCCATCCTCTAGCCTTAATAGACTTTGTCCGTACTTTTCATTGCATGTGCTGCATACTATTTCTAACAATTCCTTAATTCGTCGAGGGTCCTCATAGTAACTCACAGTGATTCGCTCAATAACACGCATTTTACCTTTATTATAATTTTGAATGGTTCTTATTTCTCCATGGGGAAGAGTGAGAAGTTTTCCAGACCATTCACGAATCTGCATAAAACGTATTCCAATTTCTTCAATTGTACCTGAATTTGTCCCGTTAAATGTAACAAAATCACCTACGCGAAATTCTCTATCAGACAATCTGATGAAACCTAATAAGATGTCTTTTAACATCTGTTGTGCAGCGAATCCTAAAATGACACCGGCAATCCCTGCACCTGCAAGAATCCCTTTAATATCTACAAATTGCCCTATTAAGTATATGATAATGATTGTAGCGCTTCCATATCTTAAAGACGAACGGATGACACCTTGTATAGTCTTTTCAACTTCCTCATTAAAAAAATCCGACTTTTTGAAAAACCAATCAACAGTACGATTTATCAGGAAGGAAACAGTAGATAGGAGTAAGACTAAAAGCGTAAACCGCAAAATTAAGAACTTTTCTATGTATCCTAAAATTTCTTCAGTATAAGTTAGAAAACTCATGTTTGCACCTCCATTTTCTCTCTGTTTCAGAAAAAATACCTTTTTAAAAGCAATTATAAAAAATAAGGCCATCTTTTGTATTTGAGGACTTTATTATTTTCTACGAGCTACTTGAATTCGTCAATAACATTAGATTTATTGATATCCGGGAGCAGAGATTGCAAGGATGTTCCTCTCCTTTCGTTTACGTATAGGGTTTCAAAAAAGATGGTTCTCATTCTTTTTTGAGCAGGATAGGGAAATATTGTGAAGAATCGGTTAGAAGGAAAAAACGAACACTACATACAAGAAATTCATTGCATAATGATTGGTTTTAAGGGAGACGATAGCATGTTATTTTATTTGGAGCTCGTTATTATTTTATTGAGCACAAAGCTGGCTGGTGATATCAGCGTCCGTCTCGGTCAGCCGGCGGTGCTTGGCAAATTGATCGTCGGGATTGTGATTGGCCCTGCGGTGTTTGGGCTCGTTGAAACGTCTGAACTGATAGATGAGTTAAGCGAAATTGGAGTTTTATTATTAATGTTTATAGCTGGCTTAGAGACTGATTTAGAGGAATTGAATAAAAATCGCAATGCATCGTTTGCTGTTGCAATCGGCGGAATTATTCTTCCGTTTTTAGGTGGATATATCGTTGGTTTGCTTCTTGGAATGGCCCAGGATAAAGCTGCTTTTCTGGGACTATTGCTTTGCGTCACTTCCGTAAGTATTTCCGTCCAAACGATTCGCGATTTAGGGAAGATGAATACAAGAGAAAGCACGACAGTTCTTGGGGCAGCGGTATTTGATGATGTGCTGGTCGTGATTTTACTGGCTTTTGCGATGAGCTTTCTTGGCACACAAGGTGTGAATGTAACTGTCATTATAGTAAAGAAGCTTGTTTTCTTTGTCACTATTGTTCTTATTGGATGGAAGGTTGTTCCAATTATTATGCGCTGGCTGTCGCCGCTTCGCGTAACAGAATCTATCGTAAGTGCAGCATTGATTATTTGCTTTTCATTAGCTTATTACGGGGAAGTGATAGGAATCGCAGACATTATTGGAGCATTTGCGGCAGGAATTGCTGTTTCTCAAACCAATTATAAGCATGAAGTAGAGAAAAAATTCTCTCCATCTTCTTTCGTGTATTAATGAATTGTTCTTTTTATTTATTTAATGGTATGATTTTTTCAGTATAAGCCTAAGGGAGGCAAGCACCATTGAAGCATTTGTCAATTTTATCAAAGATTAAAAATAATATGGAACAGTTCACACACGCTGAGAAAAAAGTAGCGGCATATATTATGGAACATGCAGAGCTGGTTCCGAACATGACGACAAAGGACATTTCCAAAAATTCCGGAGCGAGTGAAGCAAGTGTCGTTCGTTTTTGCAAGACAATCGGGATCGGCAGCTTTAAATCGTTTAAATTGGCGCTCGTTCGCGATTTAACAGTAGCGGATATGAATATCAATGACTTTTCTGTTATCGATAAAAAGGATACGCCCTTTGATTTATTCAATAAAGTTACATATGTAAATAAAGCGGCTATTGAAGCGACTGTTTCCACGTTAGATAAAAAAGAGCTGGAGAAAGCGACAGAAGCTCTTTTAGGAGCGAAGAAAATTTTATTTTACGGAGTAGGGGGCTCAGCTGCTTCTGCGGTAGACGCAGCGTATAAATTTACAAAGCTTGGCTATCCGTCCATGCTATCTTTAGATTTTCATATGATGCTCCCTATGGTCGCTAACTTGCGAAAAGGAGATGTGTTGGTAGCCATTTCTACATCAGGTCAGACGAAAGATATATTAGAGCTTGTCAGATTTGCCAAGAAAAAGGAAGCAACCATCATTGCCATTACAAAACTGGACCGATCTCCTCTGTATAAGGAGGCGGATATTCGCTTATGTACACCGGACGTCGAGCAAGACTACCGCGTGGGAAGTATTGCTTCAAAAATTGCTCAATTAAATATTATTGATGCGCTTTATTTGATTATATTCAATAAAATCGGAGGAAGTGTAATTGAGCAATTCCATGAAACACGTGAAGAAGTAGTAAGGCTGAGACGGTAATTTTGAAATTTTGTTTCATCATAACCCTGTTTATGTTGACTTTTTATTTCTTGATGGTAAAATAAAAATACGAAATAAAATTTCAAAAAATTGAAGTAGGTGACAGCATGCTCGATCATTTGTCTACTGAACGTCGAAACGAACGAACGATGAATTTGGATGAAATGACTACAAAAGAAATTTTGCAAGCGATGAATGAAGAAGATCGAACCGTTCCTATATCTGTTTCAAAGGAAATTGAACATATTGAAGCTATTGTGCAAAAAGTAATTGCTTCTTTCAAAAAAGGCGGCCGTCTCATTTATGTAGGAGCCGGCACAAGCGGGCGACTAGGCATTTTAGATGCAGTAGAATGCCCGCCGACATTCGGTACGGACAAGGAGATGGTACAGGGCTTAATAGCGGGCGGATTGGAAGCGTTTATGGTTGCGGTTGAAGGTGCAGAGGATAATGAATCCTTGGCTGTCGAAGACTTAAAAGCAATTAATCTCACAAATAACGATACTGTAATCGGGATTGCCGCAAGCGGCAGAACTCCATACGTGATTGGCGCTCTGCAGTATGCGAAGCAAGTAGGGGCAAGCACTGGAAGCATTGCCTGCAATAAAAATGCAGAAATCAGCAAATATGCCGAAATAAGCGTTGAGATAGAAACAGGAGCAGAGATATTGACCGGTTCTACACGTTTAAAAGCCGGAACCGCTCAAAAGCTTGTATTGAACATGATTTCAACGGCTTCCATGATCGGTATCGGCAAAGTATATAAAAATCTGATGGTAGATGTGCAATCTACGAACCTGAAGCTGATTGAACGTTCAAAACGCATCATTATGCAAGCTGCAGACGTAGATTACGAAACAGCGGAAAAATATTACGAAGCAGCCAACCGAAATGTAAAGGCGGCTATTGTCATGATTTTGGTCGGATGCGATTATAACGCTGCTTTGCAAAAGCTCGAAGATGGAGACGGATTTGTTCGCAAGACAATTTAATGATTTTTTATGAAAAGAAGAAAGAGGAAGCCCTCTTTCTTCTTTTTTGCAGTAATAGGGAGTTTCAGTAAAGGATAACGAAGGAGGAGCGGCATAGCCGTACCTCTTTTTTATGGTAAAATAATCTTATATTGATTAAGAAGGGGAGAGATTTACATGCCTCAGTTGTTAATTCGCGGCATTACACCGGAACAAGTGTGTGAAATCAGCGAAAAGCTTGTTGCGGAGCTGGCTGATATTTGTGAATGCGGCACTGACAATTTCATGCTGGAATGTGTACATACGACCTCTGTTTTTGGAGGGAAGGCCGTTCCATCTTATCCGTTCATTGAAGTAGGATGGTTTGAAAGAGGACAAGAGACACGGAATCAATTTGCCAAAGCGGTAGCCAAGCACGTAATGTCCCTTGGCATTCCGGAAGTGGAAATTGCGTTTACGACTTATCGTGAAGACAGCTATTATCTAAATGGAGATCGATGCTTTGAATGAGCCTGCTAATGCAGGTTTTTTCTTTTTTAGGACATTACATATTCAGTTGAGACGGTGCATATGTAGTTGGGGGAAAAATTTTTCGTTGGCAATGGTATATTTATGTAGTAACCTATATAAGTAATTATTAGTACCTAGTATAAAAATAGAGGAGAAGATATGAAAAGTAAAATTGCTTGGGTTACCGATAGTACAGCTTATATTACAGAAGAACTGCAGAATAATCCTGATGTATTTGTCATGCCTTTGTCTATTATTTTTGGGGAACAAATCTATGAAGATGGCATTACAATAAGCGAAACTACATTGTATGAAAAGATAAAAGAAAACGAAGCATTGCCTACCACGTCACAACCATCAATCGGCCGCTTTGTCGAACTATATGAAACTTTAAAAGAACAGTATGAAAAAGTAATTATGATTCACGTTTCCGGAGAGCTGAGCGGAACCATTTCATCAAGCAAGCAGGCTGCCGATTTAGCAGGGATCGATTATACCCTGATTGATTCTCGTTCCGTATCTTATGGGATTACGTATTTGCTGGAAGAGGGAATTTTGTTACAGGAACAAGGAAAAACGGCTGAAGACATTGCCTCTCATTTGGAAGCCATGATTCCAACATTGGAGAATTATATTTTAGTAGGAAGCCTGTCTCAATTACATAAAGGGGGCAGAGTAAGCAGCACTCAATTTTTTCTTGGCACACTTTTAAACATTAAGCCGATTTTGCAAATACGAGGCGGAACAATCGAAGTATATGATAAGGTCCGTTCAGAGAAAAAAGCAATGAAGCGAATTATGGAAGAATGCCGTGCGTCTATTGAAAGGAATAAAGTAGATAGAGTGGCGATTTTACATGGTAATCGGAGGATGGAAGCTGAGGAATGGAAAGAACAATTGCTTGCAATGTTTCCTTCCTTATTGGTTGACATCGCTCCGATTACTTCCGCTATCAGTGTCCATGCAGGAGAAGGAACGATTGCTGTTCTTTGGTATAATAAAAAGTCCCGCTAGAATTTGGAAGACAATCGAGTTACAAGCATATTACAACAAAAAAGGCTGCCCATGCAGCCTTTAGAAAATAAGAAGCCAGAGATAGAGACCGACTAGTGTGATGAATAAAGCCGGAACTGTCAGCAAAAAGCCAGTTTTAAAATAATATCCCCATGTGATGCGGATGCTTTTTTGCGACAAAACATGCAGCCACAGTAAAGTAGCTAAAGAGCCGATAGGAGTAATCTTCGGGCCTAAATCCGAGCCGATGACGTTTGCGTAAATGAGCCCATCCCGAATTACGCCTGTTGTTTCTGTATCGGCAATGGCCAATGCCCCGATCATTACGGTAGGCAAGTTGTTCATAATCGAAGAAAGAACAGCAGAAATAAATCCCATAGAAACCGTACCGACAAATAATCCTTTATTTGCCGCCATCTGAATAACATCAGCCAATATGGCAGTTAGACCCACATTGCGCAATCCATACACTACAACATACATACCGATGGAGAAAAAAACAATCGTCCACGGTGCATTCTTCATAATATGCTTAGTATCAATAACCGGACTTTTACGTCCCATGAAAAGAAACACAATAGCGGTGGCTCCAGCGATAATGGAGACGGGAAGATGCAGAAATTCGCTTATAAAGTAACCAAAAAGCAGTATGCTTAGAACTGTCCAAGACAGACGAAACATTTTTTCGTCCTTAATAGCTGCCTGCGGTTGTTTTACATCAGCTAATTCGTACCTGGCGGGAATTTGCTTTCGGTAAAATAAGTACAGTACAAGCAAACTGCCGCCTAAAGCAAATAAGTTTGGCACAACCATTTTGAAAGCATACTCTGCAAATCCAATTCCGAAGTAATCAGCTGATACAATGTTGACCAAGTTGCTGATGACAAATGGAAGAGAGGTTGTATCTGCAATAAAGCCGCTCGCCATAATAAAAGGAAGAATCATTTTATCATCAAATTTCAAAGCACGTACTATAGCTAGGACAATCGGCGTCAAAATCAGCGCTGCTCCGTCATTGGCAAACAATGCGGACACGAGAGAGCCAAGCAATGCAATAAATAGAAACAGCTTCATTCCGCTGCCTTCGGCAAATCGAGCCATATAGAGAGCAGACCATTCAAAAAAGCCGATTTCATCTAATATAAGAGAAATAATAATAAGTGCGACAAATGTTAATGTTGCGTTCCATACGATGCTTGTTACATCAACAACATCTTTTATTGAAACAACCCCTGCCAACAGCGCTAATAAAGCTCCTCCGCAAGCGGAATAACCGATAGACAAGTTTTTCGGCTGCCAAATGACGAAGGTTAAAGTCAGCAAAAAGATAAGGGATGCGATGACAACTGAAGACACATTCGAACCCTCCGATGAAGTCAAAATACATACTTACGCATTATATAACAGATATATAAAAGGCGTAAATACATTAGAATGAATGCGACTTCAAAAAATCAGTTTTTTCGGGACGATGGTGTAAATATACAAAACAGTAAAAGTTGTTCCAATGAAAAATGCTGCAAGAAATATACCCTTCGCAACAACTGCCAACATTGCGGCAAAAATAGTATTTTCTATAAGTATTAAGAAATATAACAGCAGCAAAAAGGATTGCTTTCGTTCTTGTAAGGAAAGAGGATATAAATCCATAGTGATCTTTCCGTGAAAATGTTTCCATAGCGGAACGAGCTGAAAAGCGGTCATGAAGAGCAACAGAATTGCTACTATCATTTTACTGTAATTTCCCGGAACATAGTATAAAAGGGCAACTCCGATTATAACAAGCCGTATATACAATAATAAGTAATCGTTCGCTCTAATGAAAGATAGGCTGTATGCATAGAGAAAAGGTGATGTAGCCAACATGCTGACCGGCATGCTTATCACTTTTCGTGGTTTCACTTTTTATTTACTTGAGGAACGTCCATAAATAAATTTACAAAGCGATAAAATGACATGTCCATCTCTTTTTCACGAGCAATCAGCCATTCCAAATAGAGAAAGTTTCGATTTATTTTTCTATAGAATACTGTTGTTCCAATTATAAGGATAAATAATACCATCAACAATGCGAGAGCGTTGCTGATATGCCTCTTTAGTTTAATAAATAAACTGAAAATAATATAAAAAAAGAATTGACAGAATAGTTCGTTTAATAATACAATTAAACATGTAAAAATATGTAAAGGAGGGTTACGTGATGATTGTAATAAGAAAAGCAAGAATCGCAATGCAAGGATGCAACCGCATATTCATACACGTAACCAACGAGGGAGAACCTGTATAATAGTCTCTGCCTGTAAGCTCGGAATTTATAGGGATATCTGCGCCTTGTTACGTGTGTGTTCGTAATAGGCGCTTTTTTATGCTTTTTTAGGCATATCGTCAAAGCGGCGGTATGTCTTTTTTATGCCTGCCAAAAGGTTGTTCTCACATGTATTGTGATTGCAATAGAGAAAAGTAAGAAGAGAGGAAGGGAAATATGTGTAAAAAAATTGTGTTGATGATGGGCAATGAAGGGGATTGGAACAGTGGTTAGAAACAAGCGGTAATCCAGTTACAACAGAGAGGAGAGGAGAGCTTTGTTTTCGGTCTTACAAAAACTAACTTGGTTTTTTAAAGAGAATTGGAAGCGATATACAATTGCGATTACGTTATTAATGATTGTGAACTTTGTGGAGATTGTTCCTCCGAAATTAATCGGGACAGCCATAGATGATATTAAAGAAGGGTCTTTAACAACAAGAACTATTTTTTCCTATGTGGGAATTTTGCTTGGGATAACGGCCGCAAGCTATACAATGTCCTACTCTTGGCAATACAACCTCTTTGGAGGAGCATTTTTATTAGAAAAAGTCATGCGCTCGAAGCTGATGAGCCATTTGATAAAAATGACGCCGACGTTTTATCAAAAAAATCGTACGGGAGACTTAATGGCGCGTGCGACAAACGATTTAAAAGCCATATCCATCACGGCGGGATTCGGTATATTAACGCTGATTGACTCAAGCATGTTTATGCTGATCATTTTGGGCATGATGGGATTTTCCATCAGCTGGAAGCTTACGTTTGCAGCATTAATTCCTCTTCCGTTTATGGCATTGGCCATGAATATTTACGGAAAGAAGCTGCACGAGAGCTTTACAAAGGCACAGGATGCATTCGGGGATATGAATGATAAAGTTCTTGAATCTATTGCAGGTGTCCGGGTTATCCGTGCATACGTGCAAGAGAAAGAAGACCAGAAGCGGTTTCATGCCCTTGCAGATGACATATTCGATAAAAACATGGAAGTAGCCAAAATTGATGCACTATTTGAACCGACAATTAAAATGTTGGTCGGTACGAGTTATTTAATCGGCTTAGTATACGGTGCATTTCTTGTATTTAAAAATGAAGTCACTATTGGGGAGCTAGTTTCATTCAACGTGTACTTAGGGATGATGATTTGGCCGATGTTTGCGATTGGCGAGCTTATCAATGTCATGCAGCGCGGAAATGCCTCCCTCGATCGTGTGAATGAAACGTTGGCATATAAGCCGGATGTAGTGGACGACAGACATCCGATTCTAGTGGAGGAACCGGTAAACGTGGAGTTCCGAAACGTCTCCTTCTCCTATCCGACAGCAGAAACAGAAATTTTAAAACAAGTTACGTTCTCGCTGAAGCGTGGCCAAACATTAGGAGTTGTCGGAAAAACAGGAAGCGGAAAAACAACGTTAGTACGTCAGCTGCTGCGCCAATACCCTGGCGGTTCAGGAGAAATCTCCATTTCCGGTGTACCGCTTGAAAAAATTCCTGTTGAAAACGTGTTGAGCTGGATTGGTTATGTACCGCAAGAGCACGTTTTATTTTCGAAAACGGTGAAGGAAAACATGCTATTTGGGAAACGTGATGCAACAGAAAAGGAACTCCAAAAAGCAATCCGGCTTGCTTCGTTTGAAAAGGATTTAGAATTCTTGCCGGAAGGTCTGCAAACGCTTGTAGGAGAAAAAGGAGTGTCGCTTTCCGGAGGGCAAAAGCAGCGTATTTCCATTGCAAGAGCAATGATTGCTAATCCAGAGATTCTTATTTTAGATGATTCTCTTTCAGCAGTAGATGCACGAACAGAAGCTTCAATTATTGAAAGCATTCGTGAAGAACGAAAAAATAAAACGACGATCATTACAACGCATCGCTTATCAGCAGTACAGCATGCCGATTGGATTCTTGTTCTTGATGAAGGAAAAGTGGCGGAAGAAGGCACTCATGAGATGCTCTTGGCCAATAACGGCTGGTACAAAGAGCAGTTTGATCGTCAGCAGCTTATGAATGAAGAAGAAAGCGAGGCGAGCGTATGGAAGTAGGAAAGCGATTGTTTCAATATGCTCTATCAGTAAAAGGGATTATTATTACGGCTCTCATTATGCTGTCTATCTCTGTCGTTGCAGAGCTGACGGGTCCGTTTGTCGCAAAACGGATGATTGACCAGCATATTGTAGGAATTGAACAGGCATGGTATGAAACAACAAAGAGCAAGGATGCTGTGCAATATAAAGGGAGTTGGTATAAGCGGAGCGATCGTTTCAAAGCCGGAGAGAAAAAGGGGAAAGAAGTTCATATTCTTCAAGTGAAAAGAGAGTATTACTTTATTGATGGAGAGCTTTCTTTTGATGGCAGACGCTCTGTGAAGGATAATGTCATTACAATAAAAAAAGATGATGCAGTCCAGGTTTACAAAGGACGAAAATTGACCATAAATGAGCTTTTTGCATTTTATGAACCGGAGATCAGCAGGTTGCTTTGGCTGGCAGGCGGGTATTTGGGGCTATTGGCTATAGCGTCCGTGTTCTCTTACGGACAAAAATTTTATTTGCAGAAGTCCTCCAATAAAATCATTCAAAACATGCGCGAGGATGTATTTGCACATATTCAAGAGCTTCCAATCAAGTATTTTGATCGTTTGCCGGCAGGAAAAATTGTTTCTCGTGTTACAAATGATACAGAGGCAATTCGGGAGCTGTATGTAACGGTCTTGGCTACATTTTTCTCCAGTGTCATTTACATTGCCGGCATTTTTGCAGCGTTATTCTTGCTTGATGTAAGATTGGCAAGCTTTTGTTTACTCATTGTGCCGATCCTTTATTTGTGGATGAGTTTTTATCGCAAATATGCATCTAAGTACAACCATATTATCCGCTCCCGTTTATCTGATATAAATGGGATGATTAATGAATCTATTAATGGCATGTCCATCATCCAAGCGTTCCGTCAAGAACGAGAAACGAAAAAAGAATTTGAAGCATTAAATAACGATTATTACACGTATCAAAATAAACTCCTGAGCCTGAATGCGGCAACGTCCCATAACTTGGTAGGCGTGCTGCGCAATATCGCATTTATCGCAGTCATCTGGTACTTCGGAGGGGCATCGCTGACCGCAAACAGCATGATTTCCCTTGGTGTACTGTATGCTTTCGTGGATTACCTGACTCGTTTATTCTCACCGATTACCGGTATGGTAAACCAGCTCGCCAATTTAGAGCAGGCGCTTGTTGCCGCCCATCGTGTGTTTGAACTATTGGATGAGAAGGGAACGGAAGTGAGCAATCAGAAGGGTGAGCGTTACAAAGGAGATGTAGAGTTCAAGAATGTCTCTTTTTCCTACAATGAAAAAGACTACGTGCTGAAAAATATCAGCTTCAAAGCGAAGCAAGGAGAAACTGTTGCGCTTGTAGGACATACAGGATCAGGAAAAAGCTCCATTATGAACGTATTGTTCGGCTTTTATGAATTCCAAAAAGGAGATATTACAATAGACGGACAAAATGTTAAAAATATACCGAAACAAACGCTGCGCGAGCACATGGGGATTGTGCTTCAAGATCCGTTCTTATTTACGGGAACAATCGCTTCTAACGTAAGTCTGGACAATCCGAGCATCAGCCGTGAAACGATTGAAAAAGCCATTCGGGATGTAGGGGCAGAGAGATTCGTTGCCAATTTGCCAAAGGGGCTGGATGAACCTGTTATTGAAAAAGGAAGTACGCTTTCGACAGGAGAGCGGCAGCTGATTTCCTTCGCACGAGCGTTAGCTTTTAACCCGGCAATTTTAATATTGGATGAAGCGACATCGAGTATCGATACAGAAACGGAAGCGATTATTCAAAATGCATTGGAAGTGTTGAAAAAAGGGCGAACAACCTTCATTATCGCACATCGCTTATCGACAATTAAAAATGCAGACCAGATTCTTGTGTTAGATCGCGGAGAAATCATTGAACATGGAACGCATGAGGAATTGATAGAAAAAGGCGGACGTTACTATCGCATGTATCAAATTCAAGCAGCAGGCAGTCAAATGGCAATGTAATGCGTTCACAAAATGTTTGCAATATTGACAAGAAACGTTTACAGTTCTGAAGCTAGGAAAGCTTGTTCATGTGATACTCTAAAAATGGGAATGTTTAGAACATATATAGGGGGATTCATATGGAGGAGCTTTCTGTAACGTTAAACATTGCATTTTTTCTTATGCTGTGCGGATTTATTGGGTATTGTGTATTAGATTCCTAAGTTGAAAAAGTTATATTTATGAGAAGGAGCAGATTTCTGGCTCCTTCTTTTGTTATAAAGTATACCTTCTTTATAACGGTCTGCTCTTTTTTGTTTTATTTTTTTTCATAAGGTTACACTAATAACAAGCATTTTCATTGCAAAAAAAGTAAAGTTAGAATACAATCAAATATGTTTTCAATTCCTATAAGAATACTGGAGGGTTAACGTGATGAAGAAATTATTTTCGCTTATAGCATTGGTTGTGTTAGCTTTCGGCATTGTCGCAGGCTGCGCGAAAAAAGAAGAAACAAAAGACAACGCTGGAGCAAAAGAAGGCGATATGTTAGCACAAATTAAGAAAAACGGGGAACTTTTAATCGGAACGGAAGGAACATACCCTCCGTTTACATTCCATGATGACAGCGGCAAACTTACAGGCTTTGATGTAGAATTAGCCGAAGAAGTAGCAAAACGCATCGGGGTAAAAGCTGTTTTTAAAGAAACACAATGGGATGCGATGTTTGCAGGATTGGATGCAAAGCGTTTTGACATGATTGCAAACGAAGTAGGCATCCGTGAAGATCGTCAAAAGAAATATGATTTTTCTAAACCATATATTTCATCTTCAGCAGTACTAGTAATTCCAAAGGATAAAGATAAGCCTGCAACATTCGAAGAAATTAAAGGATTAAAAGCAGCGCAATCTTTAACAAGCAACTACAGTGATATGGCCAAGAAATACGGTGCTGAAATTGTTGGAGTAGAAGGCTTTAACCAAGCGGTAGAATTATTGAGCTCAGGCCGTGTGGATTTAACAATCAATGATCGTTTATCAGTATTAAACTACTTAGCAACAAAGAAAGACGCAAAAGTAAAAATTGCGGATACAGAAGATGAAGCATCAGAAAGCGGCTTTATGTTCCGTAAAGGAAGCGATTCTCTTGTAGAAGCAGTAGACAAAGCGTTAGATGATATGCAAAAAGACGGAACATACGACAAAATAGCAAAGAAATGGTTTGGTGAAGATGTATCTAAGTAGTGTGGTGGACCCGGATAGATTTTCCGTTTGGATTGATGTTACAAAAGCATCCTTCATGCCTATGCTGAAGGGTGCTCTTTTCAATACAATTCCGTTAACGCTTATTACGTTTATTCTCGGCCTTATACTAGCGACGATAACAGCACTGTCCCGCATTTCCGGAAATAAGGCGTTAGAATGGATTGCTCGAGTATACGTGTCCATTATTCGCGGAACGCCATTGTTGGTGCAGCTGTTTATCATTTTCTACGGATTGCCGACGATTGGCGTAACAATCGACCCATTTCCAGCAGCAGTTATCGGCTTTTCATTGAATGTGGGAGCCTACGCTTCAGAAATCATCCGTGCTTCTATTTTGTCCATTCCGAAAGGGCAATGGGAAGCGGCTTATACGATCAATATGTCGTATCGGCAGGCGTTGCAGCGCATTATCCTTCCGCAAGCGGCGAGAGTATCGGTACCGCCGTTATCAAATACATTCATAAGCTTGGTGAAAGATACATCTCTTGCTTCGTTAATTTTAGTGACAGAGATGTTCAGAAAGGCGCAGGAAATTGCATCAACAAACTATGAATTTTTAGTCGTCTATTCATTGGCAGGCCTTATTTATTGGGTCATTTGCTTCGTATTGTCTCTAGTACAACAGGCATTAGAACGCCGGTTAGAACGATATGTTTCAAAATAAACTGCCTTGTTTAACGGGAAAAAGCTGATAGCCGGCGGAACCAAGTGAATTCTGGCTGTAAGTATCGTACCGACAGTTAGAACGGGATAAAGGAGATTTATTATGATTTCGATCCATCATTTACAAAAAAGCTTCGGAGAAAATACCGTTATTCGTGATGTGAACTTGGAAGTGAAAAAAGGCGAAGTTGTTGTCATCATCGGTCCGTCCGGCTCGGGAAAAACCACGTTTTTACGATGCCTGAACGTATTGGAAATGCCAGATGCCGGAACCATACGCATTGGTGAGGAAGCGCTTGATTTTTCAGGTAAAATCACAAAACGTGATATTACAAAGCTGCGCTCTCAAACCGGAATGGTCTTTCAACATCACAACTTGTTTCCTCATTTGACAGCCCTGGAAAATGTGATGGAAGGGCTTGTAACTGTAAAAAAGGAGCCAAAAGAGAAAGCGAAGAGAAAAGCAGCTTCGTTCTTAGAGAAAGTAGGGCTCGAAGACAAAATGGATTTACATCCGTTCCAATTATCGGGCGGACAGCAGCAGCGTGTCGGTATCGCAAGAGCGCTGGCAATGGAGCCAAAGGTCATTTTATTTGATGAACCGACTTCTGCGTTAGACCCCGAACTGGTTCAGGAAGTGTTAAAGGTTATGAAGGAACTGGCACTTGAAGGCATGACCATGATAGTGGTGACTCATGAAATGCGTTTTGCCAGGGATATTGCCAACCGTGTCATCTTTATGGATGACGGTGTCATTGTAGAAGAGGGTACACCGGAAGAAATTTTTGAACATCCGAAAGAAGAACGGACAAAGCGATTTTTGCAATTGATTCAATAAGAAAGCTCCCAATCATTGGGAGTATCTTACATAGAAAGGGTCTCAGTGTAAGAACTGAGACCCTTTTAGCCATTATATATTCAATTATTTTTGATAGCCGCCTAATTGTTGTTCAGCCATCGCAACAAGACGTTTTGTAATCTCGCCGCCCACAGAGCCATTTGCACGAGCAGTCGCTTCAGGTCCTAAATTCACACCGAACTCGGAAGCAATCTCATATTTCATTGAATCTAATGCAGCTTGTGCACCAGATACTGCTAATTGGTTAGAAGAGTTTTGACTTGGCATAATTGTCATCTCCTTAGATAGGTTATTTGGTTGGATTAGCTGGAGTTGCACCAGACAATCAGCCTCTTTTTGGCTCTAATCCAGTGTGGTGTAATAACTTTCTTTACTAGTAGTATGGGTGAGAAAAAAAGATATATGCTTGCAGGTTTGTAGTAATTTTTACTATAAAAATTCCATAAATTACAAGTGTTGTTCATACATATGACATAAATTTCTTCACATACTATCAGTACACCAACCAAGGAGGTGAATCACATGGCAAGAACTAATAATCTTGTAGTGCCTGGAGTGCAAAGCGCTCTTGATCAAATGAAGTATGAAATCGCTTCTGAATTTGGCGTACAACTTGGACCTGATGCTACAGCTCGCGCTAACGGATCTGTTGGCGGTGAAATCACTAAGCGTCTTGTAGCTTATGCTGAGCAACATTTAGGTGGATTTTCAAAATAATAAATAGCTATAGGGGCGGGGAAACCCGCCTCTTTTGAATTTTAAGGGGGAAAAGAAGGATGGCGCTTTGTCCGAGATGTAACGGGCTTACGGATACTGCATATCTGTGCCTTTCGTGTTCCGGCGAGCTGCAAGATTACGGAAAGACAGTAGATTATTTGGACGATTACAGCGCTTATATGGATCAGCAGCTGCTAGAACAAGTAGACGGATTGACTCCTATGGAATCCAACAAGCAATGTATTCACGTATTCTACTGTCTGGCGTGTCAGCAGGAGTTTCAGATGAAAGTAGATTTAATATGAAATGAACAAATCCGCCTCATGCAAGGCGGATTTGTTTATATATCTTATTTTTCGCTTGCGCTGTGAATGCGTTGTTCGCTCTCTACGTCAAAGAAGTGAACTTTGTTCATATTGAATCCAAGTTTTACAACTTGACCTGGTTTGAATTCTGTACGGGCATCTACACGAGCAACGAATTCTTGACCGCCTGCTTGAGAGTAGAGCATAGATTCTGCACCAAGCAACTCAGCCACTTCAATTTTCGCGTCAACTGTAGAGTCTAATGAAGAGTTGATGAAAATCGGCTCATCGTGGATGTCTTCAGGACGGATGCCCATAATAACTTCTTTGCCTACATAGCCCTGCTCACGTAAAAATTTCATTTTTCCTTCTGGTACTTTTACAGATAGGTCGCCTGCTACAAATGTATCTTCTTCAAGCTTGCCGCGGAAGAAGTTCATCGCAGGAGAACCGATAAAGCCGCCTACGAATACATTTTCCGGCTTTTCGTATACTTCTTTTGGCGTACCCACTTGCTGGATGATGCCGTCTTTCATAACAACAAGGCGAGTTGCCATTGTCATTGCTTCTGTTTGGTCATGCGTCACATAGATAGTTGTTGTTCCTAAACGTTGGTGAAGCTTAGAGATTTCCGCACGCATGGATACGCGTAATTTTGCATCAAGGTTAGATAATGGCTCGTCCATTAAGAATACTTTTGCGTCACGAACAATTGCACGCCCCAAGGCAACACGTTGACGTTGACCGCCGGAAAGAGCTTTCGGCTTACGATCTAAGTATTGCTCCAAGCCAAGAATGCGAGCAGCTTCTTTTACGCGGCGGTCGATTTCTTCTTTTGGAAACTTACGAAGCTTCAAACCGAATGCCATGTTGTCATATACGCTCATATGCGGATATAAAGCGTAGTTTTGGAATACCATTGCGATATCGCGGTCTTTTGGTGCTACGTCGTTTACGCGTTTGCCGTCAATATAGAAATCCCCTTTAGAAATTTCTTCCAAACCAGCGATCATACGAAGAGTCGTAGATTTCCCGCAGCCCGATGGACCGACGAATACGATGAATTCTTTATCTGCGATATGAAGGCTGAAATCTTTAACGGCTGTTACGTTGTTGTCGTAAATTTTATAAATATGATCTAATTTTAATTCTGCCATGGAAGTTCCTCCTCACAGTATAGTGAAATCGTTTTCCTATACTGCAAGTGTAATCAATATAGAGGAATTTGGTAAATGGATAACATGAATAAAAAAAACGTTTTCATTTGTGCAACATGTACAAAAATTAAACAGAAGCTTGTTCATGAGATAGAAGGGCAAGATAAACAGAAACGGCGCCCTTAAAATTTCGGATATCAATTCCGGTTTTCTCTATGAACTTATCAACGCGATACTGTACACTGTTCCGGTGCATATACAAGTTTTTCGCTGTCAAAGAGACATTCATGTTGCATTCTAAATACGCACGCACGGTGGTAAGCAATTCTTTGTCATTATTTACATGTTGCAATACTTGTTGTACAAACTGCTGTTTTGTATCTTGTTTCAATTTATGTAAAAGAAAGCGGGAAAGGGCATCTTCTGTTTGCAGCAAGCCTTTGGTTTTACCATATTGCCGCACTGTACGAAAGAGCTCGTGCTCCCACTGGAAAACAGAAACAAGGGTGCTATCAAATGGATGCAGTTTGCCTGCAAAAGCAGAGATTGTAATATAAAAATCGGTTGTAAGAGTATCAAAGATGTAATGATCCAGTGACAGTTCCGGATGTGGTTCCTTATAGAGTTCAATGATGGTTCCGTATTGATTGTCTTTCCAAACGATCGTAAATTCTAATGGAAGCAGGCCGTGCAACGCTTCTTCAAAAGCCAGTTTTTCGAAGAACGGTTCTGTTATGTAAAATTGGATAAAGCGAACAGATATAATTTTTGTTTTAATTTGTTGAAATAAAGATTGAATTTGCTCTTCGTTGTTTTTTTTAAATAAAAGTTTTCGCCAAATGCGCTGTTCCGATGATAAGTGAAGAGTTTCACTTGCAACAGGCGTTAAAAATAAAGAAAGAATATCAAAATCCTTTTCGCTTAAGGCATTTTTTTCTAATCCGATAATAGTATTCGATTCATCTAAAAACCACCAATAGTCTCTTTGATTCTCCGGCAGTTTGTTGATGACAATGGAACCTTTATAATAATCCTTTAAACGCTCCAGCATAAGGGCATCTCCTTGTTTGTATAATCAAGTGCTATTGTAGCATAAAAAAATCCCCTTAGAGAAAGGGGATTACTCATAAACATGAAACAGCATAAGCTCGTGAATCTGTGAAATAATTTGCTCTCGCATCGCTTCCGGCGGCTCGGCAGAAGTCCATTCGATCCGCCCTTCTTTATGATAAACGGCAGTATAATAGGCTCCTTTAAAAAAGAAAGAAATATTCCAGCCCGGTAATTCGGTTCCCGGATAAAGCGGTTTCCATTGAAAATGAACGAGCATTTGTGTATCCCCCTTGTTGGTCTCTGTAGAAAATAATACGCTGTTTTTTGACGGAATCCTTTAATTTGAAAAAGAAAATCCTGCCTCTTCCTCAAAAATTGTAAGCAGGTTCTCTATGGCTTGCTTTTGAATAGGAGGCTCATCAAATATCATAGGCTTGGCGTTTACTTCAAAAATAAAATAGTGTCCGTCTTTGCCTCTGCCTATATCAATGGAAAATTCTTTTACGTTTCCGAAAGTGTTCATAAGAGTGTACCCGCATTCCTTTGCAATTCGTTCAATACTTTTCATGTGAACCGGGCGCTCTAACTCTTTTAATGAAATAATTTCTCCGCCGTTCGGCACATGCGTTGCAATCCCGTTTTTAGGGGCGACTCTCACTCCGGTTCCGGTGACGGTAAAATCATTCCTAAGATACTGCACAAGTACTCGCAAATCATATGGACGATTTTTGTGCCTATCGACATTCATTGCTTGTTGTGCCACATAAGAGTGAGATAAAACATCCCAAATGGATTCTATTGTTGTTTCCGCAGGAGATTCATTTACGTTTTGCCGAACAATGATACCTTCTTGGAGCTGTTCTAACGTAAATAAATGCTTTCCTCTTGCTCCATCACATCGTTTTATATAAAGCTTTCGGTGACGGGATAACATAGTTTGCAAGTCCTGTTTTGTTCGCAATAAACAAGTGTCTGGCAAGCAGGATTGCAAAAAGGAATTTGTTTGCAATGCCTCATATACTTGCCATTTTGAAAAGAAACATGGATTAAAAACAGGAACTTGCTTTTCTCTCATATGCTGCAAGGCTCGCTGTACTCTTTCGTTTCTTTCATGGCTTCGATAAGGAACACGATTATACACAACATCGGGATAAGGTACTTTACATTTTCTCCAGCGCTTCAAATCAGTCAAGTAAATGTATCCATCGATGTTGTCTTCATGTAAACCGAACGGGGTAAAAAGAAAGCTGACTCCTCCTCGTCGCTGCAGTTCTTCTTGCATTTTTGCCCAACGCTTAAAATCACTGTATATTTTACCTGATTCCGTTCCGCTTGTAAGGATTCCGATGAGAGGGCCGCCTTTGTTTGTCTTCTCTTGAATAAAAAAACTGTATGAGTTTTGCACATGGGATTGAGGGATTAGGATTTCGTTTCCAAATTTCAGCTGTCTTTGCGGATGGAACCATCCCTGTTGGTCGTTATAATAAATGATCATCGTTCAAATAATTCATCAGGCTGCAGCAATGATTTTTCCGTCAGATGAAGAGCGTAGGCGAGGAAGAGTTCTTTTGTCAGGCGATCGCTTTCTTTTAGTTTCGGATAATCAAAGATGGAACGGCCCGGTTTAGAATTTGCTTCAAACAGCCACACTTTCCCGTTTTTATCAAGACCGATATCAAAGCCGATTTCACCGATATGACCGTCTACTTTTTTATCAATGTACTCACTTAATAAAAGAGTGGCTTCTACAAGCTTTTCTTTCACTTGTTCCCGCTCTGAATAGTCAGGAAAAATTTCTTCTAATGTTTTTACATCTCCGCCGTTGTTAATATGGGTGGTCATGCTGCCTTGCCCTGCAACTTTGGCGGCAATTGCGCTTAATTGCCAGTTTCCCTGTATATTTTTGTTCGTATGAATGCGAAAATCAACTGGCTGTTGATTAACGCGCTTAAGTGAAATGCCTTGTTGTACAATGAATGTATGCAATTCCCGGTCTCCAAGCAAATGGTTAATAAGCTTTTCTAACGTCTGATATTTTCGAAGCTTATTTTCTTCATTGTCACGATAGCGGCAATAATACACGTTTTCCTCAAATGAATAAAAAATTTGATAAATGCCGCTGCCCAGACTTCCGTTCATCGGTTTGACATACACATGACCATGTTTAGAAAGCATGAGTTCAATTTTTTCAAAGTTGGTGAAGAGGTGAGTTTCCGGAAGATAAGTGTTAACTGCCGATTCATTTTTTAGGAGCTGGTAAATATCCCACTTATTAAAGAAGCCGGGATTGAACCATGGTATTAAATATTCTTTTTGCAGACGCTGTTTCACGCGCATAATCGCTCGGTGATTTTCTGTTTTGCGATTCGGCAATCGATCGTAGACGACATGCGGAAACGGTACGTCATGCTGACACCATCGGTTTTCATTATAAAAATATCCCGTAATCGTCCCTTCCTGCCAATTGATATTATGCGAGCCAAATACAAATGAATAGGCTTTGAAGCTTTGATTAGCTGTTAACAAATTTGCAAAAAACATGGAGCGGTCTCCTACAGGCCGCAGATTCGATTCAGTAAAGCCAGCTGTAAAGATGCCGATAAGGGGACCGATAAAAAAAGTTCCATCTTTCGTAAAGGCATGTACTTTACTTTCAAAGGGAATGCACAGCTCTTTGAACAGGTCTTTTCCGATAGTGATGGTATTGTGAGACATGTAATCCGGCAAAATCTCGCATTCGATCAACCTTGTGCCAAATGCAATGGATCGGAGGGATTCGATATGGTTAAAGGTATATGGTACAAACACTTTATCCGGTTCTCGTTCGCCGGCTGCGATGGAATAAATGGGATGGGTCACGGACGATCAGCTCCTTTTTTAGAAAGTGAATCGTCAAGAAACTTGCAATATTGGAGCGGTGCGTTAAATAATGTTTCAGCACATGCCGGATCAGCTTCCAATAAGACTTTTCTTCCCGGCTTTGAATTAATATCCAACAGCCACACAGCCCGGTTTCTATCGATTGTTATATCCAGCCCGATTTCAAACAATGGCTGCAATTCGTTTTCCAATGCAAGAGGAACGTGCTTTACAATAGTGGTGATATCATCTTCTATTAACATAATGTCTCGTTTTCGTGAATTTGCTTTCCACTCTTCATAAGGTACTATGCTGCTGCCGACGCTTAAATTGGAGATAAGGTGGTGCGGCGGTCCGATTCGTACGCCCCTTCCAGTTTCCTTCCATGCTCCCGACTTGTCTTTTTGTAATAAAATGCGAATATCAAATGGACGCCATTGAAAGTCTTGAACGGATAAGAATGGCTGTATCATATAAGATTGACCTGCCAAGATGGTTTGAAGCCACTCTTCAAATTCCCCTTTTTTATAAAACGGCTTCGTGGTGATATCCGATTGCTTTTGAACCGTTACTTCGATTTCTCCTCTTTCATAAGTTAAACGGACAATGCCGTTTCCTTGTGAACCGTTTGCCGGCTTCAGCAGCAAGTATCTTTCTTTCAGCACCTTATTGTATACCTTCTGTGCGGACTCCACTTCTTCTGTTTGCGGCAGATAAGAAGCGACGATACGATCGTTTGCTAATATGGAGTATGTTTGAAGCTTGCTTGGCAGTCCGTATCCTAAAAAAGTTGTGCCGGGCCGTTTCTTTAGCCATTCCACAATTGGCCGAGCTTTTTTGGAAATGTTATTTGTGCTGTAAAAACAGCGATCATAAACATAAGAAGGGATAGGGAATGATTCTTGAGTCCATTGCTGCATCGCCGGTTGAAACCGGAGGCCGTTCACAAGCTCTGTCGCCGGATCGATGCTGGCAGGAGTAAACCGAACGATTTGGATATTATAAGAAGCTGCGCGTTTTGCCAGCTCGGTAAAATACTCTTCTTCTTGGTCAAAACGGATAGAAAGCAAACCCAGTGTAATCATCATTTTTCACTCCTTATGAGGTTGTTGAGCAATATGGATGCAATACTGCAGCACTGACTTTACAGAAGGACGAATCGTCTTTGCGGAAGAAACAGGCAAAAATTCTTTAGAAGGTTTTGAATTGACTTCAATAATCCAAGGATTGCCGTCTTTGTCAATTGCTATATCGATGCCGAGTTCACCAAATAGCCCGTCATAGGATTGACTGATGCATTTGGCGGTTTCCAGCGCTAACTCCGCCAGCAGTTTTTTAATGTGAAGTGTTGTTTTGGAATCGAATGTATGTTGCAATACATCATCTATTTTGCAAATTTCGCCCCCAAAAGCGATATTGGAAACGAATTGTTCCTTAGAAGAAACCCTGGCAACGGCAGATGTAACCTTCCATTTGTTATAAGGATCCATATGACAAAGGATGCGGAAATCCAAAGGTCTTTTATCAAATGTGTATAAATCTAATCCTTGCTGAACAATATACGGCTTTTGCTTAATTTGCTTTTTTATGGATTGAAACAGACTTCCGACAGACGGATAGCGATTTTGAATGTCATCTTCAAATGAGGTGTAATCCAGAATGTACTCGTTCTCTTCCTTCCGAATTTTAAAAATGTGTCTTCCTTGACTGCCGAAGGCGGGCTTGACGAATACAACGGAATAAAGCTCCAATGCTTCTTTCAGCACCTGCTTATTAAGAAACAATCGAGTAGGCGGTACATAAGGCTGTAGATGCGGTGCGAGCTGGAGTGTTTCATACACTTCCCACTTATTTAAAAATCGCTTATTGAAGCAGGGAATGCCGTGCTTTTGCAAGCTTTGCTGCAGCATTTGAAAGCTTTGATTCTGTTCTGTTTTTCGGGAATGGATGCGATTGTGCACAACATTGGGAAACGGCATTGCTGCCTTTTTCCACAGTTCGTTTTCATAGTAATAGCCTTCAATTCGTTCCTTCTTCCATAAAGAAAGGGAGGTCACATAAAAGAAACAAGCACTGCTTTGTGCGAGAAGAGCCAGTTCCTCGCAAAAAGAAGAGAGCGTGCCGAATGACACAGGATGGGCTTGTTCTTTTATTTCCGTCAAGAGTGCCACGATCGGTCCCAGTACAAGCTTGTTTTCAGATGGAAAGTAATCGCAGTGAAGACTGTGAGCGCCTGCAGGTAAGGATAGGTGAGAAAACAAGGCTTCGCTGCAGCGGATGATAAATTCCTTTTCATCTATTGAAGTAATATTCACAGGAACGCTTGTTAGACCAAAAAAAAGTGTAATTTCTTCATTTGTTTTCAAATTCAAGTAAGCAAGCAAGCGGCGGCTTACTTGAATGTCCGCGAGCTCTTTTATTTCGTTACTTGGAAGAAGCGTGACGGTTGTAGCAGAAAACATATAAGTCCCTCATTTGCTCACGTAATGGACAGGCTTTACAATTGAAATAGCCCATCGTCTGTATAGCATCTTATGAAAAATAGAAGCGAATTGTGAATATAGAGGAGCTTATTATGAAAGCTTGAAACGAGATGGCTGTCTCTCCAGAAAGTTTTTTCATAAGAAGGAACGAGAAGATTCAGAGAAGGACATATGCTTCTTTTCAAGGCATAAGAGGCAAATACTACACATATAATACATAGTCTGTTATAGTTAAGGGGCAGTCTGCGTGAAGGAGGTAAAAATATGGCAACAAACATGTATGACGCAGCATATGACTTACAAAAGGCAATTACAGAAAATCCGGATTATCAAGCTCTGAAGGCCAGCTATCAGCAAGTACAAGCGGATCCGCAAGCTAAACAATTGTTTGATCAATTCCGCGCGGTGCAAATGGAGCTTCAGCAAAAAATGATGCAAGGACAAGAAATTACGGAACAAGACAATATGAGAGCACAACAAATTGTGATGCAAGTGCAGCAAAATCCAAAAATTGCTCAGCTAATGCAAGCTGAACAACGTATGAACATGCTGATCACGGATTTAAATAAAATCATCTTAAATCCGCTTGAAGACTTATACGGTCCATACATGCAGCAATAACAAACAGCCTGCTTCCTTTTGGGGAAGCAGGCTGTTTTAAAGCAAATTATTTTTCTTGAGATATTGACAGAATTTACTGCTTCCATCTTTATAGTTCAAAGTCTTTCGTCTTTATGGAGAGTATTTTATGACCAATTCCCAACATATACTTTGCTTTATCATCCATAAGTTCCATTCCGTATACCTCAAAATCAAAGAATATATCCCAAATATCTTCGTTGTCATGTTTATAGGCAATAGCTTCTTTGCAGTTGCTTCCTTTCATTACTAAATGAAGATGATATCAGGAATCATACATGCTTTCAATCACCAGCCTTTATTTTTTAGAAATGAAAGGATGATCCTTAAAATAAAACCGCCACGGATAATGAACGGCTTCTTCTGCATAGTCGATGCCGATGCGGGGGCCTGCGGTAATTTCGTATGTATTAGATAAATGGACCTCGGGCTCGACATACTCCATATAAAGCTCATCGCTTAAAAGGGAAAGTCCTTTTTGTTCCTTAGTAATCTCCATCGCATGGCAAAGCTTTCCAGGACCGTTCGTTAAGTTTTTCCACTGCTGTTTTGTAATATCTGTTGTTCCGTAGCGTGCTACCTTCATTTCTTCTATACCTTCCACGGGCTCCAGCGCCCGAATCAACACTCCTTGAGGAACTCCTTCAGGTGCGGTAATGATGTTGAAGCAGTAGTACATGCCGTAAATAAAGTATACATAAGCATGGGCAGGGGGACCGAACATAACTTCTGTCCGTTCTGTTCGCCGTCCGCCGTAGCTGTGGGCTGCTTTATCTTCCGGTCCTTTGTACGCTTCCACTTCTACTATGTACCCGCTTCGCTTTTTTCCGTTTACTATATGAACAAGCTTATGACCAAGCAGCTTTTTGGCGACATCCAATGTATCTCCTTCATAAAAGGAAAGAGGGAGTTTCATGCGGCAGCGCTCCTTTCTGTTTTATCCTTTCACAATACGGCACTTACCATTATTTAAAAAAACAATAAGAAAATTTACAAATAAAATGACTGAATTAAGAATTTACCTGTGTTGGAAAGGGAGTATTAAAGAATGATCAGTATGAAAAAAAGAAACGTATGAAGTCGAAGCTATTTCATGCCGAACATTAATCATCCCATAAGCTTGCATCATAAGAATGTGCAGCGTCCGTTCTAATTGTGAGTCTCCTCTCATACTTTATTTGTAGGATGTAACAGCTTAGAAAAGGAGGCGTAGACATCGTGATTTATCGTTTACTTGCTATTAACATAGATGGCTCGTTGTTGCGATCCAACGGCAAGCTGCAAAAAGGCACGAAAGAAGCTATTGATTTTGTGAGGGAAAAAGGCGTATATGTTACGTTATATTCAAGCCGAAACTTCCAGGCAGCCCAAAAAATAGCTAAAGTGTTAAAGCTTGATTCCATTCTTGTCACTCATAGCGGTGCATTCATTTCTTCTTCTCTTGATACGCCGCTCGTTCAAAAACGTTTATCTGAGGAAAAAACGTTTAATTTAGTGCAAGTGCTGGAGCATTTTGAATGCAATATTCGTATTTCGCATGAACGATTCTCGTTAGGGAACAGAAGAAAGCTGGCATCCAATTTAATCGCTAAAACGGTTCTTTCTAGCGCGGATCCTGTATTTTATCCGATTCAGTTCGTAGAATCGCTAGGTGACACGCTAAGAGATCAGCCGGTAGCTGCACCAAAGATTGATGTCTTTTTCTCAAATAAACAGGAAAAAGAGAAAGCTCTTCGTACGATTAGAGAAGCGTTTAGTGATGTAAATGTTGTTGTCTGCGGCGGAGAACGGCTTGAAATTTTGCACCACGGGGTTTCGAAATTAAGAGGGCTTCAGCTCTTGGGTGAGCATTTGGACATTGAATTGCAGGAAATGGTGGCTATCGGGGATAGCATTGATGATATAGAGGTAATTGAAAGCGTCGGATTGGGAGTAGCAATGTGGAATGCGCCTGTCGAAGTAAAACGGGCAGCAGACTGGGTTACTCGCTCGAACAATCAAAGCGGAGTGACCTATATGATTAAGGAACATTTCCGCAAGCAATTCCCGTTAGACTTCTTAAAAGATCATATCAAAGTAAGACGGTGGTAGCCTGAATCTCCTTGGACGTTTGTCTAAGGAGATTCTTTTTGAGGGGGAAGAAAGTATAAAATTTAAGCAATAGTGGTCGAAGCTTTAATATTTATTTATGATGTCTAGCATTTCCACCATAACCGCGGGTGAAAATGCTTTTTTAATGGAAAATACTAGTAATGATGAAGTGCTTCGAATATGTTGACCGCAGTAAAGAGATTCAAGTAAACTAGAGGAAGTTTGATAATGAAAAGGTGATGATAGTTGCGTATTGTAATAACAGGAATTCAAGATGATCGATTTTTACGTCCGCTTCAGCTAATCGGCGGCTTGTTTTTTGAAGAATGTACGGTAGCCTTTCAAGATGAAGAAGCAAAGATTAAGGTGAACCTTTTAATAGAAGGAACAGATGCTGTTACAGCGTCTGCCTTGTTAACAGATTTGGAATCCGGGCAAATGTTTGAAGCAGCGTTCACAAAAGATGTGACGCATTTTGAGACCGAAAAAGAGCGTTTTAAACAAGTAAAAAATGCGGTGTCGTACGTATATTTGTCTGTGTTGCAGCAGTTCACGGGAATCGAACAAAAGTGGGGCATTTTAACGGGCGTTCGTCCTACCAAGCTGCTGCATAAGAAGCTGCAAAGCGGCATGAGCCAAGAACAAGCGCATAAAGAGCTTCACGAAGAATATTTAATTCACGATGAAAAAATTAACCTGATGCAGCGTATTGTTGACAGACAATTAGCAGTTGTACCCGATTTATATGATTTAAAAAATGAAGTGAGCATTTACATCGGTATTCCGTTTTGTCCAACGAAATGTGCATACTGTACGTTTCCGGCATATGCAATTAACGGAAGACAAGGATCCGTTGATTCGTTCTTAGGCGGATTGCATTATGAAATGAGGGCAATCGGAAAGTTTTTGAAAGAAAAAGGGATTAAGATTACGACCGTTTATTACGGCGGAGGAACTCCGACAAGTATTACGGCTGAAGAGATGGACATGCTGTATGAAGAAATGTATCAATCTTTCCCGGATGTGAAGCAAATTCGTGAGGTAACGGTAGAGGCAGGCCGTCCGGATACGATTACCCCTGAAAAGCTTGCCGTTTTGAAGAAGTGGAATATTGACCGGATCAGCATTAATCCGCAATCGTATCATCAAGAAACGTTGAAAGCGATCGGGCGCCACCATACGGTAGAGGAAACCATTGAAAAGTATCATCTTGCAAGAAAGATGGGGATGAACAATATTAATATGGACTTAATTATCGGTCTTCCGGGAGAAGGATTGGATATTTTTAATCATACGTTGGCTGAAACGGAAAAGCTTATGCCGGAGTCATTAACAGTTCATACTCTATCCTTTAAACGTGCTTCAGAAATGACGCAAAATAAACGGAAATATAAAGTGGCAAGCCGGGAAGAGATTACGGAAATGATGCACGCTGCAGAAGAATGGACACATAAGCACGGTTATGTACCGTATTATTTGTACCGCCAAAAAAATATTTTAGGAAATTTAGAAAATGTAGGATATGCAATGCCGGGTCAAGAAAGCATCTACAACATTGTCATTATGGAAGAAGTACAGTCCATTATCGGCTTAGGATGCGGTGCGTCGAGCAAATTCGTTGATCCGAAAACAGGTGCAATCACTCATTTTGCCAATCCGAAAGATCCAAAGTCTTATAATGAAGGTTATTTAAAATATACGGAAGATAAATTGAAGATTTTAGAAGAGTTGTTTGGGTAAAAGCTGTCTTGTGACAGCTTTTATTTTTTGAAAGATACGAAAGTATAACTTCTTCTCCTATCACAGTGCTGTTCTGCGATAGGACTTTATTATGGAGAATATGAATGTTTGGTGCAATTATTTTGATTTTCGTGCAATTCTTACCATGTTTGGATGTGCCGGAACAAAAAAGGATTAAGTATCTCGCAAAAAGTTACAAAAAATGATAAAAAGTGTATTTTATGTCGATTAAATTTAGAATTTTTAGTCATTTTTAGGAGGAGGCGGCGGATAGATGAACGAAATGATAAAATTGTGAAACTTTTAAAGGAGGGAAAGCCATGTTTATGACAGTAGGTCGTATTTTTGATTTAGCAGTTCAAAGTTTCCCAAATAAAGAAGCGCTGGTAGAGCCTTCAAAAGGAATCCGCTGGACGTACAAGGAGTGGGAAGAAAAGGTCAATAAGACAGCAAATGCGTTATTAGAAGCAGGAGTAAAAAAGGGAGATCGCGTTTCTGTCTATTTATATAACTCCAGCGAATTTGCAACCGTTTACTTTGCGGCAGCAAAAATTGGCGCCGTGTTCAATCCGATTAACTATCGTTTAAAAGCGAAGGAAGTTTTATACATATTATCCGATGCTGCTCCGAAAGTCGTGTTGTTTGAACAAGCAGTGGCCTCTGTAATCAATAGCATTGAAAGGGATTTTCCAACAACTTCATTTTGGTATATTGACAAGGATACGCCAGAATATGCAGTTTCGTATCACGAAAAAGTGGAAGAAGCTTCTAGTGATTTTGAGGAAATCGAGGTAGAAGAAACAGATTTTTGTTCGATGATGTATACGAGCGGAACGACAGGTCATCCGAAAGGAGTGCTGCACCGTCATCGTGAAATGACGGAACACAGTACACTTTGTACGTATTATTTGAAATATAATCGTGACAGTGTTGGGCTTGTGACTGCACCAATGTATCATTGCGGGGAATTGCATGCCGGAATTTTACCTCGTGTACACGTAGGAGCGAAAAACGTCATTTTACATCAGTTTGATACAAGGCAAGTATTGAACGCTATTCAAGAAGAGGAAGTTACATGTTTCTTCGCAGCGCCGACGATGTGGAATATGCTCCTGCAAGAAAATTTGGAGGAATATAAACTAGATTCGATGAAGATCGGCATTTACGGAGGAGCAGCCATGGCTCCATCTTTAGTGAAAGAATGTAAAGAGCGCTTGAACATTGACTTAGTGCAAATATACGGTATGACAGAAATGGGTCCTGTTGTTTCCTTCTTAGTTGAAGAAGATCAGCTTCGCAAAGCCGGTTCTGCAGGGAAGCAATGTTTGAATCATGAAATTCGTATCGTGAAACCAAATGAAGATGGTCCGTCTGAGCCGGATGATGTATTGCCGCCGTTTGAAGTGGGAGAAATCATTATGAGAGGACCTTGCATGATGGCAGGGTATCATAATCGCGAAGAGGCCACAAAAAAGGCCACTTATAAAGGCTGGTACCATTCCGGTGATTTAGGATATATGGATAATGATGGATATTTGTATGTCGCGGATCGCGTAGATGATATGGTCATTAGCGGAGGCGTTAATATTTATCCGCGCGAAATTGAGGATTTCCTGCACGGACATGCCGGAGTTCTTGACGTAGCAGTGCTTGGTGAACCAGATGAGCTTTGGGGCGAGCGTGTTGTCGCTGTAATCGTGAAAAAAGATAAGAATTTGACTGCCCAAGAGCTTGATGCATATTGTAAAAACAGTGACGCTTTAGCTGATTACAAGCGTCCGCGCCATTACTTGTTTGTAGATGAGCTGCCTCGCAACGCCAGCGGGAAGCTACAAAAGTTTGTTTTGCGCAAAATGTTTGAAACCTCTCATAACTGAGAAAGAGGCATCACACGTTTTTGTGTGGTGCCTTTCAAGTTGTTTTCGAAATATTAAAACAAATGCAGGAATTATGTAAGCGAATCCATAATTGTTATAGTGAATAAATACATAAGGAGAGATATTCTATGACGGTATCCAGTTCTACTGATTCTGTAGTTGTAAAATATGAAGGGCGTACAGCAACGGTGATGCTGAATCGTCCCAACGTATTGAATGCCCTTGATGAAACGACTTTACGCGAATTGCTTGCGAAATTGAAGGAAGTGGCCGCAAGTTCATGTGATGTAGTTGTATTATGCGGAAACGGACGCGGCTTCTCTGCAGGAGGAGACATTAAGTCCATGCTAGCCAATCCTGACAGCAGCCAATTTCCTGTTATTATGGACACGATTTCCGAAGTGGTTACTGCGCTTTACACTATGCCGAAGCTTGTCATCAGCACGATTCATGGACCGACAGCCGGACTTGGTCTCAGTCTTGCGCTGGCGGCGGATTATGTAATGGCTGATGCGTCTTCCATCATTGCGATGAATTTCATTGGGATTGCGTTAATTCCGGATGGAGGAGGGCATTTCTTCTTGCAAAACCGCGTCGGAGAGAGTGCAGCGAAGCAAATCATTTGGGAAGGCCGCAAGATGACGGCAAGAGAAGCTCTTGAAATCGGAGTGATTGATGAAGTTGTAGAGCAAGACTTCCAGCAAGCTGTGAAGCAAAAAGTAGAAGAGTGGCTGAAAAAACCGGTAAAAGCCATGATCGAAACAAAACAGATTCTTTGTGCCGTAAACAAACCGGCATTGGTAAAGGTGTTGGAATTAGAAAAAGAAGGACAATTTAAAATGCGTTCCACAGGAGACCATGCAGAAGGCGTTCAAGCCTTTTTGGAGAAACGTCCGCCTTTATTCCAAGGGAGATAAGAAAAAGGAGCTTGACAGCTCCTTTTTTAGTTAACGCTGAAATAAAATCAGCTTTCCGCTCGAAGAGGTACAACGATGTGTATGCTCATAGAGGTTTTTTTCACGAAGAATTTTCTCGCCGACTGTTTTTGCTTCTGCTTCATTCGCAGCCTCAAATGTTTCATCCAACAGCTTTTCCCCATTTTTTTCAAAGACTGTTAAAGTATATTTTCCCATCTTTCTTCCTCCTTAAAAATCTGAATGTTAATATTATTTTGACATAAAAACAAATAGAGTGCAAAAAGAAATTCATAGTTTCTGAGTGTTCGTGCATTCGTTTCCTGAAGGTGCTAAAATAAAAACACGATAATGAAAAAGGACGTATAAATGGTCAACTCCCCCCGCTTAAATGCGAACGCGTTTAAGTGGGGGGGAACGGTCGAAACAGTGAAAGATAATTGCAAAAGTAACCACACTATTAACAGAGAGGAGGAGCGCAGGAGTTGTTCTAGGCTAACGCCTAGCGTATATCCCGACTTATCGTTGGGCTGCGTCCTGTACACGCTTGAAGTCGGGGTTTCCTGTGCAAAAAACAATGAAACGACTGACCTTCATTCATGCCGCTGACTTACATCTGGACAGTCCCTTTAAAGGATTGCAAATGAGCCTGCCTTCTTTTATTTTTGAGAGAATGAAAGAAAGCTCGTTTCGCTCCTTGCAAAAAATAGTAGATACGGCTCTGCGGGAGAAAGTAGATTTTCTTTTATTTTCCGGTGATCTATTCGATTCGGAAACGAGAAGCTTACGCGCCCAATCTTTTTTTCGAGAGCAGATGAAACGATTGTTGCCTTATGGCATCCAAGTATATGCAATTCACGGCAATCATGATTATATAGGCGGGAGCGGAACAGTTTTGGACCTGCCTGAGAATGTACATATTTTTACGCAGCCATATGTAGAAACGAAATCCTTTTATAAAGACGGAGAGCTGACCGCAAACTTATATGGCTTCAGTTATCATCAAAAAGCCGTAATCGAAAGCATGGTTTCCCAGTATAAAAAGCAAGGGGACGCTCCGTTTCACATCGGACTCTTGCACGGCAGCGCGGAGGGGGAAAATGAACATAGCCGATATGCACCGTTTCGAGCGGCGGACCTAGCGGAAAAAGGATTTGATTACTGGGCGCTCGGACATATTCATAAACGGCAAATACTATGTACGGAACCGCCTGTCGTCTATCCTGGAAACATTCAGGGGCGCCACCGCAAGGAAACAGGAGACAAAGGATGTTATATGGTCAGCCTGTCTGCTGCCCAGTCTGTTTGTACTTTTGTTCCGACCGCAGACATCGTTTGGGAAGAACTCCACATTTCTATTCATGGTTTGGATACGATAGATGAGCTGCTGCGAGTATGCTCAAAAAAAATAAATGAAGTTCGTCGTGAGAAAGAAGGAGTATTGCTTTCTGTCATCTTTACCGGGTATGGAAAGCTTGCTGCGCAGTTGGAAAATGAAGCACAATTGGAAGAGGTCGTTCAAATTCTTATGCAAGAGGAAGAAAGGGACGATTTTGTGTATATTGTAAAATATGAAAATCGTACTCTTCCTTATGAAAGCAGGGAACAGCTGAAACGAGATGCTTTCTTGGGAAGTGTAATAGAGACCATTGACAGCTTTCAAGATATGAAAACGGTGCTTGCTCCTTTATATATGCAGCCGGCCGCCCGCAAGGTATTGAATCCGTTTACGGAAGAAGAACAGGCTGAGATTATGGCGGAAGCGGAACGGCTGCTGTTGCAGGAATTATTAAAAGAGTAAGGGGAGAGAATATTGAAAATTGAGAGCATACATATATATGGGTATGGAAAGCTGGAAGACGTGAAGCTGACACTCTCTTCTTTTCCCGTTATTTACGGACGAAATGAAGCAGGGAAATCCACCATTATGTCGTTCATCCGTTCTATTCTGTTTGGTTTTCCGGCAAATAGGCAAGAAAAACGCTATGAGCCAAAACAGGGAGGGAAATACGGGGGAGCCCTTACGGTTGTAACAGAACAGTACGGACGAATAAAAATAGAGCGATTTCCAAAAACAGCTGCGGGCGAGGTTACAGTCTATTTTGCAGATGGATCAAGAGGCGGAGAAGAGATTGTGCAAGAGCTTATGAAGGGGATGGACAAAGCGTTATTTGACTCCATTTTTGCTTTTGGTATGCACGGATTGCAAAACATCCATTCCTTAAGCGAAGAGGACATTGGAAGCTATTTGTTTTCAGCAGGCACGGTCGGCACTGATGCCCTTCTTCGTGCAGAAAAGAAGCTGCAAAAGGAAATGGATGCTTTGTTTAAACCGAACGGAAGAAAGCCGGCTCTTAATGTCATGCTGCAGGAAACAGCTGGCCTGCATGAAAAGGTGAAAAAGTGGCAGGAGCAGCTTCTTATGTATGAGGAGTTAAAAGAAAAAAAGCAGCAGTACGAGCAACGGTTATCTGAAATATACAGACAAAAACAAACTCTAGAACGCTCGATTAAAGATGCACAAACGATGGTTTCCCTTCAACCATTGTTGATAGACAAAAAAAAGCAAGAGAGCTATTTGCAATCTTTGTCCGGACATGTATTTCCTGCAGACGGATTGAAGCGATATGATGCTCTGCAAGCTGAGCTAAAGCCGATAGAGGCGCAAATAGAAGCTGTGTTACAGAAGAAGCAGGCTGAACAGGAGCGGATTCAGTCTATTGTTGTTGATGAGAATGTAATAAAGCAAGCAGAGGCTGTAGAAAAATGCAGATTAAATAAGGCTGCTTACGATAGTCTTCTGCAAGAAATAAAAAATGCGAGTCTAATAGTTTCCCGCAATGAAGAAGAAATAGAAAAGATTGTGCATAATTTAGGACTAGAGAAGCCGGTTTTTTTTGTTGTTAAGCAGGACACGACTCTTGCTGCAAAGGAAGAAGTAACTGCGCTTGTTCAAAAGCACAGCCGGCTTACGGAACAAAAACATCAGCTGGATGAACGTTTTTCTAGTGCCAAAGAGACATTGGAGGAATACGAGGAACAAGTAAACTATTTACAAGGACAGCTGCTGTCAGAAGAAGAACGAAGCCATTACGCTAATTTAAAGCAACAATTTTTAGAGAATAGTAACGCTGCTTATCAAGAGAAACTGCTGCAAGACTTACGAGCCAGAAAAAATAAAATGGAAACAGCAGTAAAACGAAAAAAGAAACAATTGATAATAGCGATGGGAATTGTATTTGGTTTAGCTGCTGCTCTTCTCCTTTTTGGATTTTTTATCAACAATTTTGCTGTTTCTTTATCCGGCGTGTTTATTTTTGTTCTATCTATAGTTATTATGTTTTTTACACGAGGGCAAGAAACGGCCTTGTTACAGGAAATGAGCGAAGAAATAGCAGAGCTTGAACGAACGGTGTGCGATGATCGAGCATCGTTTGATACGAGAGAAGCTGCGCATAAATTGGAAAAGGACGAGCAAATTCGTCAGCTTTTGGAACGCGAGCAGTTTAAGCTGCAACAAAGTGAACGTCAATATAATCGTGTGGTTGCAGAATATGAGGAATGGGAAAGAAACTCCTATCTGCTGAAGCAGCAAATCAAAGAATGGATAAATCGCTATGGTTTGCCCCGCAGCACAGGCCATTCTCATCTTCTGCCGGCTTTTGAACAAATAGAGAAACTAAAGGCTCTTTATTATGAGATTCAGAGACAAAAGGAAAACATAAAGATTTGGCAAGAAAAAAAAGAAGAATACGAAAAGCAGATCTATACTCTTGCTAATGCTTTTGAAATAGCAGAGCATGATATTTCCTTATGCTTATATACAATGGACAAAAAGTTAAAGGAACAGCAGCAGCAAAAGCTTAAACTTCAGCAGCTAGAAGGGAAAAAAGCGGAGAGGGAGGAAGAGCTTGCCTCTCTTAAAGTGATACAAGAAAAATTACAGCAAGAAGCCGCGCAACTATTGTTAGCTGCCAATGCCCAAAACGAGGAAGAATTTCGCAAAAGAGGACAAATGGAAGAAGAGATTCGCGAAACGAAAAAGCAGCTTTCTTTTTTAAACGCTCAAATTGAATTATTGCAAGATTCTTTAACAGAAACAAAGATAGAAGAGGATTTGATGCATACAAACTATAAAGAGCGTTTAGAAGAGCTGGAACAGCAGCAGCAAGCTTTTTATCATGAGGAACAAGAGCTGCAGACGTCGCTTGCCGAATCGAAATTGCACATTGCTAGCCTAGAAGAGGGAAGCACGTATGCAGACGTTCTTCACACATACGAACTGAAAAAATCACAGCTGCGCGAGCAAGCAAAAAAATGGGCAGCTTATGCCGTTGCGAAAACAATTTTATTAAAAACGAAAGAACAATATCATAAAGAACGGCTGCCTCGCACTCTTTCCATTGCAGAACGATATTTTGAATATTTAACAGAGGGAGAATACAAGGCTGTATATGCACCGAATGCCAGTGAGCCATTTATCGTTGAACGCATTGACGGAACTCAGTTTTATGCCAATGAGTTGAGCCAAGCAACCGCAGAGCAGCTATATTTATCCCTTCGCTTGGCGCTTGCAAAGACGTATGAGGCCGCAATTAAGTATCCGCTTATCATTGATGACAGTTTTGTTAACTTTGATCTTCCACGTACGGAAAGAGCCTTGTCCTTGTTACAGGATATTGCAAGTGAACGGCAAATTTTCTTTTTCACCTGTCATGAGCATATATTGAATTTCTTTGATAAGGAACAAATTGCAGATTTAACCCAAAATGCCATGAGCCGTTAAAGAAGCTCCTCTTCTCAAGGCAACTTCTTTTGTCCTAAGGCTCATATGCCAATCTTTTGATGGTATACTAAAAGTAGTATTAAGCTGGAGGATATTCTATGAAAAAGAAACTTACTCAATATGAAGTTGGTGAACAAGTCGATTTATATTTGCTGATTAAATCTTCTATGAAAGGAACGGCCAGCAACGGGAAGCCGTTTTTGACGTTAATATTGCAAGACCAAAGCGGCGAAATTGAAGCGAAGCTGTGGGACGTTTCAAAGGAGGATGAAGGAAATTACGTTGCAGAACGTATCGTGAAAGTGCTTGGCGATGTACAAAACTATAAAGGGCGCATTCAATTGAAGCTGAAGCAAATTCGATTAGCTCAGCCGCATGAAGCGCAGGATGCTTCTGATTTTGTCGAAAAGGCTCCATTGACCAAAGAAGTCATGATCGAAAAAGTTACACAATATGTCTTCGAAATGAGAAATCCAAATATACAGCGGATTACACGTCACTTACTAAAAAAATATCAAGCTTCTTTCTTCGATTATCCAGCAGCTACGAAAAACCATCATGAATTTGTGTCCGGCTTGGCCTATCATGTTGTTTCCATGTTGGACCTAGCAAAAGCTATTGCGCACCTGTATCCATCTCTAGACAAAGATTTATTATATGCCGGTGTCATTTTGCATGACTTGGGGAAAGTAACGGAATTGTCCGGTCCGATTTCCACGACATATACAGTAGAGGGAAATTTAATCGGTCATATTTCCATAATGGTAAGCGAAATCGCCAAAGCGGCAGAAGAGCTGAACATTCAAGGGGAAGAAGTGATGGTGCTGCAGCATATTGTACTCAGTCATCATGGGAAGCCGGAATGGGGCAGCCCGAAGCCGCCGATGATCAAAGAAGCGGAAGTGCTTCACTACATTGATAATTTAGACGCAAAAATGAATATGCTAGATCGGGCTTTAAGCAGAGTGAAGCCGGGGGAATTCACGGAGCGTGTTTTTGCTTTAGATAACCGTTCTTTTTACAAGCCAACTTTTCATCAGTAGTCATAATTTTATCTTTCTCTTCATACAGTGAAAGTAAATAAGCTTGTCTTAAAAGGAAGGGAAGGATATAGATGGAATTGCTGCCTTGGTGGGTGTATCTTGTTATTTTTGGCATCATTGTAAGCGGATATATGGTCCTGTATACGTCTAAAAAAGAAGAAGAAATTGACCAAGCCTATGTAGAACGAGAAGGAGAAATTTATATGGAACGTATTCGCGAAGAGAGAAAAAAACGAGAAAGCAACAAAAAGAATTCCTCTATCTTATCATGAAACCGGCTTGGATGCCGGTTTCATGATAATCCTAAAATAAGAAAAAGAAAAGGAAATGAACATAAGAATTGACAACGTTTCCAATATAATTTACCATTGTAGTTAAATTAATAATAGTAACGGAGAAACGGAGACCCACATAAAACACGCTTTATTAAAAAGTGTATTTTATTGTGGGCTTTTTTCTTTCGTGTGAAACGGATTAGGGGGAGCGGTATGGAGATATATATTTTGTCGTTGGACCAAGGAACAACGAGTTCGCGCGCCATTTTATTTAATAAAAAAGGCGAGATTGTTCATGTTTCTCAAAAGGAGTTCACACAGCATTTTCCAAAGCCGGGATGGGTTGAGCATAACCCGAATGAAATATGGGGTTCCGTTTTGGCTGTCATTGCAACTTGTTTGATTGAATCCGGTGTGAAGCCAGAGCAAGTTGCAGGAATCGGGATTACAAACCAACGCGAAACGACAGTTGTATGGGAAAAAGAAACAGGAAAGCCTGTTTATAACGCTATTGTGTGGCAATCCCGTCAAACGAAAGACATTTGTGGGCAGTTAAAGGAACAAGGATATGATGCTGTTGTCAGAGAAAAAACGGGCTTGTTAATTGATGCTTATTTTTCCGGTACAAAAGTGAAGTGGATTTTAGATAATGTAGAGGGTGCACGTGAGAAAGCAGAAAGAGGAGAGCTTCTGTTTGGAACGATTGATACATGGCTCGTTTGGAAATTATCAGGCGGCAGCGTTCACGTAACTGATTATTCCAATGCTTCCCGTACATTGCTCTTTAACATCCATGACCTTACATGGGATCAAGAACTATTAGAGATGTTAACGGTACCGGAAAGCATGCTGCCGGACGTTCGTCCTTCTTCTGAAGTGTACGGCTATACTGCGGAACATCATTTCTTCGGACAAAAAATTCCGATAGCTGGTATTGCGGGGGATCAACAAGCAGCTCTATTCGGGCAAGCTTGCTTCACGGAAGGGATGGCAAAAAATACGTATGGTACCGGCTGTTTCATGTTAATGAACACAGGAGAGCGGGCAGTTCCGTCTCAGCATGGTTTACTAACGACTATCGCTTGGGGGTTAAATGGCAAAGTAGAGTATGCTCTTGAAGGCAGCATTTTTGTTGCAGGCTCAGCCGTACAATGGCTTCGCGACGGATTGCGAATGTTCAAAGACGCAAAAGAAAGCGAAGAATATGCCGCACGAGTAGATTCTACAGAAGGGGTTTATGTTGTTCCAGCTTTCGTCGGCCTCGGCACCCCTTATTGGGACAGCGAGGTGAGGGGAGCTGTGTTCGGATTGACACGGGGCACAAAGAAGGAGCATTTCATTCGTGCTACTCTTGAGGCGCTTGCGTATCAAACGAAAGATGTTGTCAGCGCAATGGAGGCGGATTCAGGAATTGAACTGAAGACACTTCGGGTGGATGGAGGAGCAGTAAAAAATAACTTCTTGATGCAATTCCAAGGCGATATATTAGGAGTACCGGTAGAACGTCCGGTTGTCAATGAAACAACGGCGCTTGGGGCAGCTTATTTGGCCGGATTGGCAGTAGGATATTGGAAAGACCAAGAAGAAATTGCGAAGCAATGGAATATTGACCGCCGCTTTGAAACAAATATGCCTGAAGAAATGCGGAAAGAATTGTATGACGGCTGGAAAAAAGCGATTGAAGCAACAAAAGTTTTCAAATAAGCATAAAATGTAGTAAACTAATGATAAGTTAATACATTTGGCAGGAGATTCGGAGAGACCGCAATGCATTATAGTACACTTTTGCTATAGTGCTGTTTGCGGTCTCTTTTTATATGCAAAAGGGGGATGCAAAATGAATTTTTCAAGTCGCAAACGAAAAGAAATGTTAGCGGAAGTGAATAAAAAGAAAGTGGATCTTATCGTTATTGGAGGCGGGATTACCGGATGCGGCATTGCGTTAGATGCCGTCACAAGAGGGATTTCTACTGTTCTATTTGAAATGCAGGACTTTGCTGCAGGGACATCCAGCCGTTCGACAAAGCTGGTTCATGGCGGTTTGCGCTATTTAAAGCAATTTGAAGTGCGGATGGTAGCGGAAGTAGGAAAGGAACGAGCTGTTGTATATGAAAACGGGCCTCATGTTACCACTCCCGAATGGATGCTCCTTCCTATTCATAAAGGCGGTACATTTGGCAAGTTCAGCACATCGATTGGTCTGAAAGTGTATGATTACTTGGCAGGGGTAAAGAAACAAGAAAGACGCAGTATGCTCAATGTAAAAGAAACATTAGAGAAAGAACCATTGTTGAAACAGGAAGGGTTAAAAGGAGGCGGATATTATGTAGAATACCGAACTGATGATGCACGTTTAACCATAGAAGTATTAAAAGAAGCCGTAGAACAAGGAGCAACCGCGCTCAACTATACAAAAGCAGAAGAATTCATTTATGAGAACGGAAAAGTAATTGGGGTCAAAGTAATCGACCAGCTTGATGGCCGCGCATATGAAGTGTATGGAAAGAAAATTGTCAATGCAACAGGACCATGGGTAGACCGTTTACGAGAAAAAGACAATTCAAAAAAAGGAAAAACATTGCAGCTGACAAAAGGGATTCATCTTGTTATTGATCAACAACGATTTCCGTTAAAACAGGCGGTTTATTTTGATACACCGGACGGAAGAATGGTGTTCGCAATTCCTCGCGATGGAAAAACGTATATAGGAACGACAGATACATTCTATGATCAAGATACAGCGCATCCTAAAATGACGGTTGCCGACCGGAAATATGTAATTAAAGCAATTAATTATATGTTTCCGACATTACACATAACGGAAAAAGATGTTGAATCCAGCTGGGCAGGGGTTCGTCCCCTTATTTTCGAAGAAGGGAAGTCCGCATCGGAGATTTCTCGGAAGGATGAAATTTGGCAATCTGAATCGGGGCTGATTACCATTGCAGGCGGGAAGCTGACGGGATATAGAAAAATGTCTGAAATGGTAGTAGATTTAGTTGCAGATTTACTTCAAAAAGAAGGGCGCGCCACTTATCCTGCATGTAAAACGAAGCATATGCCGATTTCAGGGGGGAAAGTAGGCGGTTCGCACAATTTGCAAGCGTTCATTGCGAAAAAGACAGAAGAAGGAAGAGAGCATGGATTAAATAAGGAGCAAGCAGAACAATTTGCGCGTTTTTATGGTTCCAATGTCAATTATATTTTTGAACTTGTACGAAAGTATGAAAAAGAAGCAAACGAGTGGGGTATGCCTCTAGAAGTATTCATCCCGCTTATATATGCCATTGATTATGAAATGGCAGCAAAGCCCGTGGACTTCTTCATCCGCCGTACGGGAGCTCTGTTTTTCAATATTCATTGGGTGTACAAATGGAAAGAGGCTGTCGTTGATTGTATGGCGAATCGTTTAAATTGGACGATGGAGCAAAAGAAGCAGTATATGAAAGAATTGGAGATTCAATTGCGTGACGCAGTTGTGCCAATTGATGAGGATACATCCAGTTCACTCGGTGCGTAATAAAAACAGGATAAGCATCTTGCTTATCCTGTTTCGTATTATTCAGCAGTTTTAAATGTATCTTTCAAATCTTTGTCCTCGACTTTAATGTCTGCTTTTTTCAGTTCCTCGTCCACAATTTTGTTAACAGTAGTCTGATCGTTCACTTTTTTCTCAACAAGCTCTTCTTTTAGTTTGCCTTTTACTTTATCAAACGGCTCAAGCGGTTTTTTGTCAGTCAGCTTAATAATGTGATAGCCGAATTGAGATTTTACTGGTTCGCTGATTTGTCCTACTTGCAGTTTATAAGCAGCCTCTTCGAATTCAGCAACCATTTTGCCGGGACCGAAGTATCCTAAGTCGCCGCCTTTTTCAGCAGAGCCTGTATCTTCGGAGTTTTCCTTTGCTAATGTTGCAAAATCTTCGCCTTTGTCAAGGCGAGCTTTAATCTCTTTTGCTTTTGCTTCATCTTTTACAAGAATGTGGCTCGCACGAATTTCAGGCTTGTAGTTTTCTTTTAATTCCTTGTCAGTGATCGTTTTTTCTACTGCTTTTTTGATGGCAAGGTTAGAACGAATTTGCTGCTTTAATGCCTTTTCGTCCATGCCGCTTTGCTTTAATGCATCTTCAAATTGATCACCGTATTGTTCTTTAATTTTATTAAATTCTTTGTCCACTTCTTTATCAGAAACATTATATTTTTTTGTGAACACTTTTGTTACGACAAGCTCTTTTAACACATTTTGCCCGCCGCGGTTTTTCATTGCCTCATAAAATTCTTCTTTTGTTACGTTGCCTGCGCTTGTTTTAACAATGGGATCGGAATCTTGCATTGTATTACATGCAGACAGTGCGAATACGCTCGTTGCAGCCAGCGCAATAATTGCCTTCTTCATTGAATAACACTCCTACTTATGTATTTTTTACTTACAGTATGTTCAATTGATACAACAATTAATATACCACATTTAAATATGTTTTCCTATGTTGAAAAGAAAATTTAGCGGTTTGCTGTCATATTCAAAAAAACCGGGACATTCGCATAGGCAAATGAAAAAAATTTCAATAGTATGTATGGAAGCGTGAAAAGGAGGTATAAAAGCTGGGCTACAATTATGGCAACGGCTTTGTGCTGATCGTTGTATTGTTTATCTTGTTAATTATCGTGGGTTGTGCTTACGTTTCTTAATGGATCAACATTAGAAGATTAAAAGAAGCAGGATAAACGCCTACTCCTTAGAATCGGAATTTGCATATTATATGATACGTAACTTGAAGGAGGTGTCAGGCATGAGCGGCGGATACAACTACTTTGGCGGCTTTGCGTTAATCGTCGTACTATTCATTTTATTAATTATCGTAGGTTGCGCTTGGTTATAACCAGTAAACGAAAAAACTATTACAAAAAGTTCAGTCAACCGCGGCTGAACTTTTTTATTCAGCCTACATATACATAACAAAAACAAAAAAATTGAGGAGGGGAAAAGTGGGAAGCGTATATGAAAACCCATATTTCATCTTGCTGATTGTCCTGTTTATTTTGCTTATTATTGTCGGGATTATTTGTTTATGAAAAAGAACGGTAAAGCACACGCTTTACCGTTTTTGATTGTTTACGTATACATGAATTCCATATATGAGGAAATCAATAAAATAGTCATGCATACGTTAATGGTTCGAAACACCCGAACCTCATGCCTGTCAGACATGTCCTTTTGTTTACAGAGCGCATGGGTCATAAAGTTAGCATAAAATAACACAATAAGAGCAAAAGGAAAATATATTGCACTCAACAGGAGATGCCTCCTTTTATGTAAAAATAAGCAAATATCCCTTTCATTGTATCATATGTTATCAGATTCGTGGTTTAAAAGTTGCAAGAATGATCATACAAGGTTGGAAAATACTTGGTAAGAAGGTAAAGATTAGAGTAAAATATAAGTAAAAGTAAAGAGAGGAACAAAGGGATATGACCACTTATAGAAAACAAATCGAAACCATGCAATATCATTTATCCTTGTTATTACAAACAATTGATAAAGAAAAATTCCCTTTTTATTATATTTTAGTAAAAAATCAAATTGAAAAAGAAGAAATTGAGAATTTTTTACAATTTTGTGAAAATATGAACAAGAATTACGAAATGCAAAAAGCGGAAGGTCTACTCTGGTATGCTCCGCTTCTTACGGAATTCGAAAAAGCGCTTCCACAAAAGCTCGTTTTAAGAGAAACTGTCGAAGCTATGGAGAAACAAAATTTATTCCGTCCGCTTATGTTAGAATTTTTAAAGCTTATGAAAAAAAGACGATATTAATTCGTCTTATTTTTTTATAAGCTTTTTATCTTGTACGATAAAATTTTCTTCAATATTGTCTAAAGACTTTTCAAAAATGTCGATGAAGTCTTGGCCGTAAATATTGCGCAAAATAGCCATAAGTTCAATATTTTCCGGGAACTTACCGTAAAAATCACGAAGGGCCAGCGCGCCATTAAATACAGAATTGCTTTCAGGGTCGTATTCTTCCATGAGCTTCAGAAGAAGTTCTTCCCCTTTTTCTGTAATTTCGATGTACGTATTGCGTTTGTCATCTTCTTTTTTCGAAAATACAAGAAATCCCCTTTCCTCCAGTTTTTTGGAAAAGTTAAATGCTGTGGAAACGTGCATGACGCCAAACTTTGCGATTTCGGAAATGGACGCTCCTTTTAAATGATACGCAATCCATAAAATATGATGTTCATTAATGTTTAAATCATAAGGTTTAATCCATTGCTGCCAATCTTTTTCTACGGACTTCCACAAGGCTTTTGATAATTGTGCAATGCGCTGACTAAAAATCATCGCTTCCTTAATTGTGTAACTCTTCTCCCCGTTTTTCATTGACTCACCTACTTTTTTATAAATCTATTTCGCTAGTATCTATTATGCCAGTAAAATAAAAAATTATAAAGTACTTTTGTTAGAATTATTAAAATTTTTTGTATAAGCTAGACAACAGGGAGTCCAGCTTATACAATAGTAAGATATATGCTTTTTATATTATTGTCTATCGGCAGTTGTTTGATAATTTTTAGATGGCGCTGCTTCTTCAAGCAGCTCTAATGTTTTGGTTAATTCCTCCAGCTCTTGCTGGATTTTTTCTTTGTTTGGTTCGATGCTTGTTTGCCATGAAGAAAATGCTTTTTGCATATCGCTTTTCAGTTCGGCAATTGCTTCTTTTCCTTCTGCTGCCGCATGGATCACTTGGTTTTTTAACATCTTTCCATCTTTCTTTATTTCATTCAAGGAATGCTTCCATTCTTGTCCTTTTTCCTTCATTTTGCGCCGCAGCTCTTTGCTCGAAGGGGAAGTAAACAGCGCTGCCGCTCCAGCAATTGCTCCTCCGCATAATAATCCGGCAATAAAAACCTTTGATTTGGCCATCAAGAATCCTCCTTAATTGTCACCATGTACTCATGAAACGTTCGCAACAGGCATATCCATAATGGAAAAGGGGAGTGTAGAAATGAGAACAGCCGTCTTTTTGCTTCTCGTTTGCAGTATTTTCTTCTTCTTGCGTGCCGTTTATGAGCTCGTTTTATTAAAAAGAAAGCGAGCATATCCGCCTGCTGTTTTGCTTAAGCAGCGCGCTTTTGCATATGGATGTTTTGGCGGGGGATGCTTGCTCTCTGCAATAGTATTGAATTTTCTTGTATGACTAAATATGCCTTGCGATAGACCCTGCAATTTCTTGTAAATCTGCCGGTGTGTAATCGCTTTGATGGGATTTCCATACTGCTCCAAAGCCGTCGTTTTCACCGTAGCGCGGAATTAGGTGCAAGTGAAAATGAAATACTGATTGACCAGCTTTTTCGCCGTTATTATTCAGCAAGTTAAACCCGATTGGGCTATACTGTGTCTTGATAGCGTTTGCGATTGTCGGAACAACGGAGAAGAGATTGGCCGCAATATCCGGTGTTAATTCAAAAACATCTTTTTTATGTACTTTCGGGATGATGAGCGTATGTCCTTTTGTCACTTGGCTAATGTCAAGAAAGGCTAATACATGCTCGTTTTCAAATACTTTTGCACACGGAATTTTCCCCTCGATAATTTTACAAAAAATGCAATCGTCTGCTAAATGGCTCATGTTTTTTCCATCCTTTCATGTGGTATTAGCCGTATTTTACCATATTTAAACATAATAAAAAACCAATGGTCAGGCAAATAAAAAACAGGAAGCCGAAATTGCTTCCTGTTTTAAAGAAGAGTGGGATTGTTGAAAAAGCTGATGTTTATTCGATAATGTCTTTAGGAGACACCTCATTTGCCAGGATAATTTGCGTAATCCATTTTTCTACTCTGCTCGAGACACCCCATTTGCAGTTGTAGTTAAGCTGGCTTACTCCTGCATAACGATGACTTCGTTCAAGAAAATCATCCCCTTGTTCTGTCGCTGTCGAACCTTTTCATATGAGGTACTACGTTACGACGCCTTTAGGAGACACCCCATTTCGTAATTTGAGTTCCCATCTCTATTCGAGTTTATATGCTCTCCCAGAGACACCCCATTTCCGAAGTGAACAAAATCTTATATGCTCCATTTACATAGACAGTTGATCTTTGATTGACACCCCATTTTCATGACGAAGAATCACCACAATACGTGTTCATCATTTCCATGGACTTTGCTTTTTTCAACATCTTCCCTCTTCAGTAAATAGAATGCCCTGTTTTCCTTTTTATATGTAAAATGAACAAGAAAATGTTTTTGTAGTATAGCAAACGAATTCGCTATGTAGCCGACTGGATTTTTGGTAAGATGAAGATATAACGTTTAAAAAAGGCTCTGCCCGTACATCTTAGTTTTTGATTACGTGTTATCGTGTCAATCAGAACTTGCTGGAGGCTAGTAAGATTACAACAACCATCTTTTAAAACAGAGCCTTAAAGAAAGGATTGAGCTATGGAACCATTATTGCAAATTCAGCATTTAACGGGAGGTTATACAAAAAAGCCTGTGCTGCAAGATGTTTCGTTTTCCATTAATAAGGGAGAGTTAGTAGGGTTAATCGGTTTAAACGGAGCGGGAAAAAGCACCACTATTAAACACATTATCGGGTTGATGGAACCAAAACAAGGCACTATCACCATCAACGGAAAAACGTTCAGTCAAAATCCAACTTCCTATCGCTCGGCTTTTACATACATACCTGAAACACCTGTATTATATGAAGAACTTACATTGGAGGAGCATTTAAAATTAACGGCCATGGCATATGGAATCAGTGAAGAGGTATACGAAGCCCGGGTAGAACAGTTGATAAAAGAGTTTCGCATGAAAAACCGCTTGAAATGGTTTCCTTCCCATTTTTCCAAAGGAATGAAGCAAAAGGTGATGATCATGTGCGCCTTTTTAGTTCAGCCTTCTTTATATATTGTGGACGAACCGTTTCTTGGATTAGATCCGCTCGGCATACAATCGCTGCTGCAGCTTATGCAGCAAATGAAGGAGCAAGGAGCCGGCATATTGATGAGTACGCACATTTTGGCCACGGCAGAGAGGTATTGTGATTCCTTTGTTATATTGCATAATGGTCAAGTGCGCGCAAAGGGAACGCTGCAGGAGCTCCAACAGCAATTTTCTATGCCGAACGCTGCATTGGATGATATCTATATTGAGCTGACAAAGGAAGAAGACCATGTTTAGTGCAGAGGAATTATGGAAGCAGCGCTTTCGCTTCTTTTTAAAGGAAGTACGAAGGTATATCAAGTATATTTTTAATGATCATTTAAAGTTCATTCTCATTTTTGCGATCGGCATAGGGGCATACTATTATCAACAATGGCTCGAAACATTATCATCTTCGTTTCCGGCGGCGCTTGTACTTGCTTTGCTGTTTGGAACCCTCCTGACTGCAGGATCTGTCCAAACGCTGCTTAAACAGGCTGATTTGGTATTTTTATTGCCGCTTGAAGAGAAAATGAAGCCATACTTTCAGCGCGCCTTTTTATTTAGCTATACTCTGCAGTTGTACGTATTGGCTATTGCAGGTGCTGCGGCGGCACCGCTATATATGCAGCAATTAAAGAAATCGGCTCCCCTGTTGCTTATGTTTTTGCTCTTAGCTGCTTTAATAAAAGCATGGAACATGTTCATAGCATGGGAAATGTCTTTTCTTATAGACGAAAAAAAGCATCTGTACGATAAAATATTACGATTCGGCGTTAACTTCTTATTTTGCTATTTTCTTCTTGCTGATTTCGCAGCTATATGGACGGGAAGTCTTGTGTTTATAATGGTGATCTATCTCATTTTGCTGCAGCAATCCGTTAAAACAAAATCGTTGAAATGGGAGCATTTAATTGAAGAAGAAGGCAAGAAAATGATGCTGTTTTATCGCGTTGCCAATATGTTTACTGATGTACCTGCTTTAAAAGCACGAGTGAAAAGAAGAAAATGGCTGGACCCTATAGCTTCATTATTTTCTAAAAGAAGCACTTACACTTATTTGTACATTCGTACTTTTTTGCGCTCCGGAGATTATTTAGGGGTGTACACTCGTTTAATAGTCATTGGTGCTGTCCTTTCATATGCAGTGCCGTTCTTTTACGCAAGATTAGCAATTAGCGTCATCTTTCTTTATCTGATCGGATTTCAATTGGTAAGCTTATGGAAGCACCATCAATCTAAGCTGTGGGTAGAATTGTATCCCGTCTCTATCAAGAAAAGAATGCAATCCTTCCAGTCTCTTTTATTTTCCCTGCTGTTTATGGTAAGCATGATTTTTACAATCATAACAGGGATTGCAACCATTTCAATCATAACGGCTGCCATTGTATTCGGCATCAATGCAGCATTCACCTATTTGTTTTCTTACTTTTATGTTAAAACAAAGCTGTAATTCCTCTTGCTATAGCAAGAGGTTTTTCCTACTTTGTTGTTTCCGCACATATGGTAGAACAAAAAAGAAAGGAACAAATTTATGATTGCATATGAACGAAAAGTAAAAGCTGAATTAGCTGCATGGAAATATAAAATGGTTAAGCATTCATCTGTTGTCGGCCGTTTATCTAAAAAAGTACAAACAAAAGTGCAAAAATGGATTCCGGAAAAAGTACATCAAATATTAACAGAAACGATCAAGACAATGGTACAAACCATAATAGCCGGTTCTGATTTGGTCACCAAGACCCAAGATGTTTCCAGCCTTACGCTCCAGCAAAGGGATGAAAGAGTAAAAAAGAAAATGGATGATTATAAAAAAATTGCGGCGGCAGAAGGAGCGGGAACAGGTGCAGGAGGATTTTTGCTTGGTCTTGCAGATTTTCCGCTGTTATTAGGAATAAAAATTAAATTTTTATTTGATGCTGCATCTATATACGGATTTGATACGAGCAAAAAAGAAGAAAGAGTGTTTTTGTTATACTTGTTTCAACTCGCTTTTTCCAGTGACGAACATCGAAAAAAGATATTTTATATTATAAAGAATTGGGAAGAGAAGAAGGAAGAGGTACAGGAGCTGGACTGGAGAGCGTTTCAACAAGAATACCGTGATTACATTGATTTAGCAAAAATGCTGCAGCTCGTGCCGGTCATCGGAGCTGCTGTAGGAGCCTATGCTAATTATCAGCTATTGAACCGGCTTGGTGAAGTGGTCATGAACAGCTATCGAATGCGCATTCTAGCTAAAACGGAGGAAGAGTAATCTTCCTCCGTTTTAGCTGTTGAGGTATGTTAAAGCAGCATTTCCCAATGTGTTTGCGGCAATGAGCATGGCACGCTCGTCAAAATCAAATCTTGCATGGTGATGCGGGTACGGGGTATTATTGTCCGGAGCTTTTGCTCCCGTTAAGAAAAAGGTTCCGGGCACATGCTGCATATAATAGGCGAAATCTTCTCCAACCATTAAAGGTTCTGCTTTTTGTACTGTGGTGACACCAGGTGTGTGTTGAGCCAGACGAACCAACAATTCCGTTTCTTCTTTATGATTTGTAACGGGCGGGTATCCACGGAAATATGTAAACTCATACTCCACTCCGGCGGCAAGACAAGTTCCTTTGATGACGCGTTCCATTTCTTTCTGCACAAAATTCCGTATATCTTCTTTAAAAGTGCGCACTGTCCCCACAAGCTTAGCTTGTTCTGCGATGACATTAAAGGCATTAAGAGCTTCAAATGAGCCAATGGAAAGAACGGCATTGTCCAAAGGATTCACACGCCGGCTTACGATTTGCTGCAAATTCAAAACAAGCTGAGCAGCTGCAACAATACTGTCCTTTGTTTCATGAGGCTGTGCTCCATGACCGCCCTTTCCTTTTACTGTAATTTCAAATCGGTCTGCTGCAGCCATGATGGATTCTGTATGGTAGAGGATGGAACCAAGAGGTTCTGTAGCCCACAAGTGCGTTCCAAAAATAACATCCACTCCGTCTAAACAGCCTGCTTCAATCATTGTCTTTGCCCCTCCGGGAGCTAATTCTTCAGCATGTTGGTGAATAAGAATAACAGCGCCTTCTAAATTTTCTCGTAATTCGTGAAGCGCTTCTGCAAGAATGAGCAATGTTGCGGTGTGACCGTCGTGGCCGCATGCATGCATCACTCCGTCCACCTTTGAACGATACGGCACATCTTTTTCGTCTTGGATGGGCAAAGCGTCAAAATCAGCGCGCAGGGCGACTGTTTTTCCCGGTTTTCTCCCATAAATCTTTGCGACTACTCCGTTTCCGCCCACATTTGTTTGCACCTCAATCCCTCGTTCTTGATAAAAAGAGGCAATATATTGAGCGGTTTTCCATTCTCGGAAGGATATCTCCGGATATTGATGTAAATAACGCCGAATCTCTACCATGCGCTCATATTTTTGTTCTAATAACTTGTACAACCGATTTATCATGTTTCTCCGCTCCTTTTTGTCTATTTCCGTGGAAATATGTCAGAAGTTTCCTAATGGGGAAGAGGACAGCTTCTGCTTTTCTCGGAAGGAATAAGTTTCCTTTATTATAACAAGCTTAGCTTTCGATGGAACAAAAAATAGTCCGGATTGGTACATAAAGGAAACTAATATTCGAATACTAACAAATAACCATAATTTGTTAAAGGGGATCGTCTTTCTTGAAAAAACTTATACTATTGCCCGTCAGCATACTTACTGTATTTATAATCGGAATTATCGGATATGTATGTATTATTTCGTTGGGTAATTATGTAATCGATGATAAAAAATTAATTTTCAACTCTGCTTCTAAGATTGTAGACGAGCAGGGGAAAGAAATTTCTAAACTATATTTAGAAAACCGTGATATTGTATCAATCGAAAAAATTCCGCTTCATGTTCAACAGGCATTCATTGCAGTGGAAGATGCTCGTTTTTATGACCATCACGGAGTAGATTTTAGATCTATTTTCCGGGCTCTTTATAAAGATCTTGCTGCAGGAGGAAAAGTAGAAGGAGCAAGCACCATTACCCAGCAGTTGGCCAAAAACATTTTTTTGACGAACGAAAAAACATTTTTACGAAAAACAAAAGAAATTGTGATTGCACTGAATTTAGAACGCCGTTATACGAAAGAACAATTGCTGGAAATGTATTTAAATCAAGTTTATTTCGGGCATGGTGCGTACGGCATTCAATCAGCTGCCAAATTGTATTTCAATAAAAATGCATCTTCTTTAACTATTGATGAAGGTGCTATGCTGGCAGGACTGTTGAAGGCTCCCCATGCTTATTCTCCTGTTTACAATATAAAAAAGGCGAAGCAAAGACGGAATCTTGCATTGTCTTTAATGGAGGATAAAGGATACTTAACCGCGGAAGAAGCAGTTCGATTTCAAGGTAAAACCATTCATATAAACAAAAAAGATAATGAAAAAGAAAAAGCGTATGCAACGTACATCGATATGGTCTTCGATGAAGCCGAAAAAACATATGGATTGTCATATGAAGAAGTGTTGAGAGGCGGATACACCATTGTGGTAGCCATAAACTCGAAAATACAAAAAACAGCATACGATTTGTTTCAGGATAAAAAGTACTTTCCGGGTACAGACGACAATGCGGAAGGAGCTTTTTTATTGATGGACAGTAAAACGGGCGGCATTCGTGCGGCTATCGGCGGAAGAAGCTATACGGAGCGGGGGCTGAACCACGTCTTTGTGAAACGCCAGCCTGGCTCGGCAATCAAACCTCTCGTTGTATATGCTCCTGCGCTGGAAACAGGAGAATACAAGCCATACTCGTTGCTTCCGAATGAACAATTATCGTTTGACGGATATGTCCCGCGCAACCATGATGATCATTACTCCAAGGATATTACAATGTATGATGCGGTGAAAGAATCGGCGAACGTTCCGGCAGTGTGGCTGTTAAATGAAATTGGCGTAGAAGCCGGAAAACAGTATTTGGAGGAAGGACAGATTCACTTGCAAGATGATGGTTTAAGCGTGGCGCTCGGCGGATTATCAGAAGGAATAGCGCCCTTTGACATGGTTAAGATGTATCGTGCATTTTCACAGTCGGGTTCAGCAATTGAACCTCACGTCATTACTCAAATTATAGATCGTAGCGGACAACCGGTCGGCAAGCCGGCAATGAAAGAAACGAAATTATTTTCTCCGCAAACTGCATGGAACATGACCAAGATGCTTGAAGGGGCTGTACGGGAAGGAACAGCAAAGACAGGGGCATTTAAAGGAGCGTTGGCTGGAAAAACGGGGACAACTTCTTTGGCAAACGGAGAAGAAGGAGCAAAGGATGCCTGGTTCGTCGGATACACTCCCAAGATGGTAGGTGCCGTTTGGATGGGATATGACCGAACGGACAAAGAGCATCATTTAACAAGAGGAAGCGGTTATGCTGCAGCGCTTTTTAAAAAGATATTAACGGCGGCGCAAGTGAAAACGCCGATTGCGTTTCAAAAGCCGAAAGGGGTAACGGATTTAGAAAAACCGATTCGCTTTGGTCCAATCGAAAATCTGAAAGCTAAATTGACATTTACTCCTCTTGGCTTGTTCACGGTAAAGCTGACATGGACACCGCCGCAAGATAAACGAATCCAATACCACATTTATAAAGTCGAGGGAAACAAGGTTTCAAAAGTTGGCACTGTAACGGGAAGAGGGGTATATAAGGCAAAATATATCAATATTTTCTCGGTTCCGAAATTTTATGTGGTTCCGTTCAATACACAAACAAAACAAGAAGGTTTGCGATCTAAAGTTGTAAAGCCTTAGGATAGTGCGAAAATTCAGCGAACCTGTCGTATCGTGTGGTATAATGTATTTTGGAGTTGTGTGAAAAAAATTGTCAATTTGTTGAACATTGGACCGCATCTGTGCAATCTTGTTTTGAAAAAAGGTATAGTTAACAGTAAAAGAATTCATATTTTATGTGTAGTTTTACGCTGTAAAGCTGATGAAGGGAGATCAGGGGTTTGGTACAACAATTTAACGACACGTTTTTAAAAGCTTGCAGAGGAGAAAAGACAGATTTTGTGCCTCTTTGGTATATGCGGCAAGCAGGACGTTCACAGCCGGAATACCGCAAAATAAAAGAGAAATATTCTTTATTTGAAATTACTCATCAGCCTGAGCTGTGTGCATATGTAACGAAATTGCCGGTGGACCAATACAACGTGGATGCTGCCATTCTTTATAAAGATATTATGTCACCGCTTCCAGCCATCGGGGTGAAGGTGGATATTAAAGCAGGGATTGGTCCGGTAATCGACAATCCTGTTCGTTCGCTGCAAGACGTTGAACGATTGGGTGAAATTCATCCGGAAGAAGATGTTCCTTATGTATTGGAAACCATTCGTTTATTAACAAAGGAAATGCTGCAAGTGCCCCTAATCGGGTTTGCAGGAGCGCCGTTTACGTTGGCAAGCTATATGATTGAAGGCGGACCTTCCCGCAATTACAACAAAACAAAAGCTTTCATGTATTCAGAACCAAAGGCTTGGTTTGCTTTAATGGACAAATTGGGAGATATGACCATTACGTATGTAAAAGCGCAGATTAAAGCAGGCGCCAAAGCCATTCAAATTTTTGATTCCTGGGTAGGAGCGCTGAATGTGGCAGACTATCGCACATACATTAAGCCGATTATGGAACGTATTTTTTCCGAGCTTCGAGAAACGAATGTGCCCCTTATCATGTTTGGGGTCGGAGCAAGTCATTTAGCAAATGAATGGAACGACCTGCCGCTTGATGTTGTGGGCTTAGATTGGCGTCTACCGATTGAAGAAGCGCGAGCCCGCGGCATCCAAAAAGCGGTGCAAGGAAATTTAGACCCTTCTATTTTGCTCGCTCCGTGGGAAGTCATTGAAGAACGGACAAAAGCGATTTTAGACCAAGGCATGAAGCAGCCGGGTTATGTATTTAACCTTGGACACGGGGTATTCCCTCAAGTGCAGCCGGAAACATTGAAGCGGCTTGCGGCATTTGTTCACGAATATTCAGCATCTCAGCTATCTCAGTAACAAAGGGGAAGTCAGAAATGAAAAAACGAATGGGTTTACTCGTAATGGCATACGGAACACCATATAAAGAGGAAGATATTGAACGCTATTATACGCACATCCGCCGCGGGCGCAAACCAAGTCAGGAAATGCTGGAAGAATTGACAGAGCGTTACCGTGCAATCGGCGGCATTTCACCGCTTGCAAAAATTACAAAAGAGCAAGCTGAAAAGCTGGAACAAAAGCTAAATGAGATGCAAGATGAAATTGAATTTAAAATGTATTTAGGGTTAAAACATATTGAACCATTTGTGGAAGATGCAGTGCAGCAAATGAAACAAGACGGGCTGGAAGAGGCGATCAGTCTTGTTCTGGCTCCTCATTATTCCACTTTCAGCGTGCAATCGTATAATGGACGTGCCAAAGAAGAAGCTGCAAAAATCGGCGGTCCGATTATTTATGATATTGAAAGCTGGTATAATCATCCGAAATTTATTCAATACTGGGCGACAAAGGTAAAAGAAACGTATGCCGCCATGCCGGAAGAAGAACGCAACAATGCGGTTCTTATTGTATCTGCTCACAGTTTGCCGGAAAAGATCACTGCTATGGGAGATCCGTATCCGAAGCAGCTGCAAGAAACAGCCGATTTAATCGCAGAAGCTGCAGATATCAAGCACTATGAAGTAGGCTGGCAAAGCGCCGGCAATACTCCTGATCCGTGGATTGGACCGGATGTGCAGGATTTAACGTACGAGCTATACGAAAAGCACGGTTATAAAGCATTTGTATACATTCCTGTCGGATTTGTTGCCGATCATCTGGAAGTATTATATGACAATGACATTGAATGCAAAGCGGTGACGGACAAAGTAGGCGCAAGCTATTATCGTCCGGCTATGCCGAATGCACAAGATGAATTTATTGAATGTTTGGCAGACGTTGTGATGAATAAGGTTCGCAGCGTTTAGCATACAGCAGAGGAGGAGCAGCAGGTGGAGAAGGACAAAAAGCGTGTCGTTATTATCGGCGGCGGGATAGCCGGAATTACCGCGGCTTATTATCTGCAAAAAGAAGCGAAACATAATAATTTGCCTGTTGAGACGATTTTAATAGAAGCGTCCGCAAAATTAGGCGGTAAAATTCAAACGGTGCGGCGCGACGGATTTGTGATTGAGCGGGGACCGGACTCATTTTTGGAACGAAAAGCAAGTGCTGCTCGCTTAGCCCGAGAAGTCGGCTTGGGAGATAAGCTTGTAAACAATACAGCCGGCAAATCCTATGTTCTTGTAAATAACAAATTACATGGGATACCACAAGGATCTATGATGGGAATTCCGACTCAAGTCACTCCATTCTTGTTCTCCGGTCTATTTTCGCCGATCGGAAAGCTTCGTGCGGGGTTCGATTTCGTGCTGCCGCGTTCTAAACCGAAATCAGATCAATCTCTTGGCGAGTTTTTTAGAAGACGACTCGGCAATGAGGTAGTAGAAAATTTAATTGAACCGCTGCTTTCCGGGATTTATGCCGGAGATATCGACCAGATGAGCTTGATGGCGACGTTTCCTCAATTTTATCATGTGGAACAAAAGCATCGGAGCATCGTTCTTGGCATGCGCAGTATTGCGCCGACAAGACCAAAAGATGTTAAGCCGAAAGGGATTTTCTTGACATTGACAACGGGATTGCAGTCATTAGTAGAAGCAGTGGAAGAACGATTGGAAGAAGGCACGGTGCAAAAAAGCACACGTGTTGAGAAAGTGATTAAGCAAGAAAAAGGCTATACCATTCAATTAAGCAACGGAAAATCTTTAGAGGCAGACGCTGTTATTGTGGCAGCTCCCCATACTGCTTTGCCGACGATGTTCGCTCAATATAAGGAATTTGCATTCTTTAGACGGATGCCTGCCACTTCGGTAGCCAATGTGGCTCTTGCGTTTCCGGAAAGCGCTATTCAAAAAGACATTGATGGTACCGGGTTCGTTGTATCACGGAACAGCGATTATACGATTACGGCATGTACATGGACACATAAGAAATGGCCGCATACAACGCCGGAAGGAAAAGTATTGCTTCGCTGTTATGTGGGCAGACCGGGAGATGAAGCTATCGTAGAACAACCGGATGATGAAATCGTAAAAGTAGTATTAGAAGATTTAAATAAAACCATGGATATTACAGCTAAACCAGAGTTTACAGTAGTAAGCCGATGGAAGGATTCGATGCCGCAGTACACAATCGGTCATAAAGAGCGCTTGGCTAAGCTGAAAACGTTTATGGACGGAGAGCTGCCAGGCATATATTTGGCGGGAAGCTCTTATTTGGGAGCAGGTCTGCCTGATTGTATTGACCAAGGCGAGGCTGCAGTAAAATATGTATTAGATTACTTGTTTATTGAAAAGAAAGAAGCTGTATTACAATAAAACAACACCCCTTATTGCTGGATAATAAGGGGTGTTGTTCATGAGCATGCACAAAAGCGAGAGCGTTCATAGTCTGCGGGCTGCTGAGTAGGAGTTTCGTTCATATTCGATTGAGGAATACAGTCTCCGTTAAAAGAAGCTCCTTTTTTTCTTTCTGCCACTTTGTCGTATACAAACGCACTTGCTATTAAAATGAAAAAACCGATTAAAACAGCCATCATAGGTATCCTCTCCTTGTAATTTGTTTATCTTCTGCTTTCAGTATAAGAAAAAACCATGTTCATTGAATCAAAGGAAAGTGTGAATTTCCATTACGAAAATGGTTGATAGATTCCTCATACTTTTGTTAGAGAAGAACATTTGATTCCAATGGACCAAAGGAATGCTTTACTCATTACAAGGGAATATATAGTGTCAATTAGAGTGAAAACAGTTGCGTATCCTTTTTTATTATGATACGATACATTTGTACTAAGTGACCAAAATGTTCATTTGGTCATTTTGGAGGTGAGGAATCTGACAATTGATCGAAAACGTGCGATTGTTGATGCGGCTACCAAATCGTTTGCTTCGTTCGGATATAAAGCAACGACAATGGATCAGGTTGCAAAGATGGCAAATGTAGGGAAGGGTACGATCTATACGTTTTTCAAAAATAAAGAAGAATTGTTTGATGACATCGTTTCTAATTTAATTTGCGAGATGAAGCAAGTTGCAGAGGAGGCGATTGACTCCGATCTTCCGTTTTTTGAGAATGTCCATCGTGCCTTGTACAGCATTTTAGAGTTTCGAAAAGAACATCAGCTCACAATTAAACTTATTCAAGAAGAAAGGGAAGTGGGGACTCCCGCAGTTCATGAAGTACTGCAAAAAATTGATACTGCTGTAATTTCCTTTATCAAAAGTAAATTGGAAGCAGCTATTCAAAAAGGGGAGATTCGACCGTGCGATCCGGAGCTTACAGCTTTTGTGATGCTTCGGTTGTACATTGCGCTCATTTTTGACTGGGAAAAGAACCATGAACCGCTTGAAAAAGAAAAAATAGCGGAATTGTTTGAGCTGTACTTATTAAAAGGATTGTCCGAATAAGATAGTCCTTATTCTTATCACTGGAATGACCAAATGAACAAAATAGTCAATTGTTTCAGGAGGAGAGAACATGAGAGGATTTACACTGCTGGGCAAGGAATTCTCAGCGATTGTGAAAAATAAAAAGCTGTTAATCCCGATTATCGCAGTGTTGTTCATTCCTATTCTTTACAGCGGGATGTTTCTTTGGGCTTTCTGGGACCCGTATAAGAGTCTCGACGAGCTTCCGGTTGCCGTTGTAAACATGGATAAAGGAGCAACATACGAAGGCAAAAAGCTGGAGATCGGTGATGAACTGGTTGATAAGCTAAAAGAGAATCCGAACTTTAAATGGGATTTTGTGAGCGAGAAAAAAGGGAAAGAAGGACTTGAGAACCGTAAGTATTACATGATGGTTCGCATTCCGGAAAACTTCTCTGCCAATGCAACAACATTGCTGAACGAAAAGCCGAAGCATTTGGAGCTGGAATACATTCCAAACGAAAGCTATAACTTCTTATCTTCACAAATCGGCGGTACCGCGATTGAAAAAATTAAAGGAGAAGTGTCCGCAACGTTAACAGAAGCGTATGCGGAGCAAATGTTTGATTCCATAAAAGAAATATCGGATGGATTGGCGCAAGCTGGAGATGGAGCAATTCAATTAAATGAAGGCTCTACAGATGCAAAAGCAGGGGCAGACCAAATTCGTGACAATTTAAAGCTGCTTGCTGAAAAATCTATCACATTTGAAAACGGATTGAACAGTGCTTCTGAAGGGGCCGTGAAAGTGAAAGACGGATTACATGATTTATCAAGCGGTCTTGGCCAATTAAAGGACGCACAGGGTCAGCTGTATCAAGGCGCAGGACAGATTCAAGGCGGTATTAACCAGGTTAGCGGGGGATTGAATCAATCCTTGCTGGAAATCGATAAAATGAGCAAAGGTATTTCTCAATTAATGAAAGGCTCTGAAGATTTAGCTAATGGTTCAGGTCAACTGGCAACAGGCGCGACGGGATTAAATAAAGGTGCAATCGATTTAGCAAATGGTATTAAACAGTTAAATGAAAAGCTTCAGCCAATTTTACATTCACCTGTATTAACAGAGGAGCAAAAAGCGGAATTAATCAAAAGTCTTGAAGCGCTAATTGCAGGAAGTCAACAAGTGGCCGGCGGTACCGGCATGATTGCCGACAATGCAGGAAAACTTAAAGCTGGTGCAGAGCAATTGCATGGTGGACAATCGCAACTAGCAGATGGCGTTAAACGATTAACAGCCGGTCAACAAATGTTGGCGAATGGAGCTAGTCGAGTGGAGCAAGGACAAAACGAATTCATGAAAAACTTCCAATTGTTCGGAAGCAAGCTTGGAGAAGCGCAATCCGGGGCAAATCAATTGGCAAGCGGAAGCGCAGCTTTATCTTCGGGCTTAGGACAATTATCATCAGGTTCCGCTCAAATGGTTGACGGTGTAGGAAAACTGGCAGACGGTTCAAGCGACTTGGCAGACGGAATCGGCAAAATCAGTGACGGAACCGATGAATTAGCAAACAAGTTAAATGACGCGGCTAAAGAAACCGGGGAAGTAAAAGGTGATAAAGACAAGTATAATATGTTCGCTCAACCGGTAGAGGTCAAGACAAATAAATTTGCACCTGTGCCGAACTATGGAACGGGCTTTACTCCTTACTTCTTATCCCTTGGTTTATTTGTCGGAGCGCTGTTAATTTCCATCGTCTTCCCATTGCGCGAAACCGTAGGCACTCCGAAATCCGGATTCAGCTGGTTTATCAGCAAATATGGGGTGCTATTGGGGGTAGGCTTTATTCAATCATTAGTGGCAGATGCAGTGCTGTTAATGGCGTTGGACATAAAAGTGGAAAGCATTCCGTTGTTTATGCTGTTCAGCTTTATTACAAGCGTTGCCTTCTTATCGCTGGTGCAATTCCTAGTTACAGCATTTGGGGATGCAGGACGCTTTTTAGCTATTATCACGTTAATCCTGCAATTGACAACGAGCGCAGGTACATTCCCGCTTGAGTTAATTCCGAAGCCGCTTCAAATCTTTAACGCATGGCTTCCAATGACATATTCTGTTTCCGGATTTAAAGCTGTTATTTCCAGCGGAGACTTCGGTTTCATGTGGCAGAATGTAGGCATTTTACTGGTGTTTATCGGAATTATGGTGCTAGGCACAATCGCAACATTAACTGTAATTCATAAACGCTATTTTGGTCGCAGTGTTCAACAAGGAACAACGGCGGAGATGTAATCTCTCGCCGTTGTTTTTTTTCTATGGAAAAAATAGGATTGAAAGTTATATAGAGATGCTATATAATCTAAAGATGGTAACGCTTTCATTTTTAAGGGGGAGAGAAATGTGTCAACGATCGAGGACGTGGCAAAATTAGCGGGGCTATCCAGAACAACAGTATCGAGAGTGATCAATAACCACCCGTATGTATCTGATGAAAAAAAGAAACGCGTATTGGTCGCGATGAGTGCGCTTGGGTTCGTACCGAACTCAGCGGCGCGCAGGCTGCGGAATCAAAAGACAGAAACAATTGCGGTGTTAGTCCCTCGGGTGACCAATCCCTTTTTCAGTAAGTTGATAGAGTCTTTAGAGATGGCTGCTTCTGAATACAATTACAAGTTAATTATATGTCAAACACGATATTCACCTGAAAAAGAACTCGGATATTTACAGCTTCTTTCTACTAAACAGGTAGACGGGATTATACTGTGTTCTTTACAAAATGATTGGGAAAAAATTGAGCCGTTTTTACAGCATGGACCAATTGTATTATGCAATGAATACACAGAAAAAGCGAATATTCCTACGGTAAAATTCAATCAAATTGAAGGTGCATATACAGCAACGAAGCATTTACTAGAACAAGGACACCGACGATTGCTCTTTTGCAGCGGCAGCGAACAAAGCATGGTGGTTCAACATAGAAAAATGGGATTTTTGCGTGCGGTTGCAGAATATAAACAGCAAGTGGAATACGTAGAGTTTGTAGAAAGCGCTTACGAAATTGAAGACGGCCGTAATATTTTTCATAAAATTGCAAGCATGAAAAAGCCTCCTACTGCTGTGTTTGCCGGGGGAGATGAAGTGGCGGCAGGAATTATTTCTGAAGCAAAACGCAATCATTGGAATGTGCCGGAACAGCTTGCAATCGTCGGCTTTGATAATCAGCTGTTATCAGAAATTATAGATCCTACTATTACAACAGTTTGTCAGCCTATTGATAAAATGGCAAATAAGGTCATTGAATTGATGATGGAAAAGATTCGTACGAAACGCTATCAGCAAAAAGAAGTGCATGAGTTTAATTTGGAGCTGAAGGTGAAAGGCTCCACAACAAAAAATGTCATGATGTTAGCCTAGCAAATGCTGGGCTTTTTATATGAAACGCCCCGCATGATTTGCATGCGGGGCGTTTTCTATTGATAGGGGGGTTAGCTTTTCTTGTTACGCTGTTTCTTTGTTCAATATTCTGTATCAATGCAATTGTCGCATTTATTGTGATACGCTTCGTGCTGCTCTTCAATCTCTTTTCCGCAATCCGTACAAATTTTTGGCGGTAAACTTCTGAAAAATTCAACTGGACTTCCTAACATTGGTATCCCCTCCAATTTATTGTTAATAACATTGTATTAAAACAGATTTTATATGTCAACAACTGTTTTATAACAAAATTGAAATTGATGAAAATACCTAGAAAATGGATTATAGTTAAGAGGCAAGGAGAAAACTGAATAATGCAGGACAAGTATTCGTGAAAGGGTGAACATAGAACATATGAAAGTCACAGTGATCGGTTATTGGGGCGGCTATCCGGAAGCCGGCGAAGCAACAACAGGCTATTTATTTGAGCATGATTATTTTCGATTGCTTGTGGATTGCGGCAGCGGTGTGCTTTCTCAATTGCAAAAATACATAAAACCTGAACAGCTTGATGCAGTATTGATTTCTCATTATCATCATGATCATGTAGCAGACATTGGAGTGCTGCAGTATGCCCGGCTCATTAAAAGCTTAACGGGAGACAAGCTGCCTGAGCTTCCGATTTATGGTCATATGTTTGATGAACATGGCTTTTCTTCTTTAACTCATGAGCCGTATACAAAAGGAATAGCATACAATCCTGAGGAAGCACTGCAAATCGGACCGTTTTCAATTACCTTTATGAAGACGAAGCACCCAGTTGTTTGTTATGCGATGCGCATTACGGCAGGTGACCAAACGGTAGTATTCACTGCTGATTCCAGCTATTTGCCGGAATTTGTTTCCTTCGCGAAAGGTGCGGACCTTTTCATTTGTGAATGCAATTTGTATGAAAATCAGGATGGGACAAAAGCAGGGCATATGAACAGCAGGGAAGCAGGCAGCATTGCCAAAGAAGCGGAAGTAGGTGAGCTGTTGTTGACGCACCTGCCGCATGATGGTGATATACAACAGCTGCCGGAGCAAGCAAAGAAAGTATTTGACGGCAAAATTACATTAGCACACAGCGGCTATACATGGGGAAATTGAGGTGGAAACATGTTGTACATTGATAATAAGGGAATAACGGATCCAACCATAAACTTAGCAATTGAAGAATATTGCTTGAAAAATTTAGATATTAACGAAACATATTTACTGTTTTATATTAATGAACCTTCTATTATCATCGGGAAAAATCAAAATACAATGGAAGAAATCAACGCAGATTACGTGAAAGAAAAAGGTATTCACGTAGTAAGACGTTTATCCGGCGGCGGTGCAGTATATCATGATTTAGGAAACTTAAACTTTAGCTTTATCACGAAAGACGATGGAGAAAGCTTTCACAATTTCAGAAAGTTCACCGAGCCTGTTATTAAAGCGCTGGAAAAGTTGGGTGTTAAAGCGGAATTAAGCGGACGTAACGATATTTTGGCAGAAGGACGCAAAATATCTGGAAATGCACAGTTCTCCACAAAAGGAAGAATGTTCAGTCACGGAACGTTGTTATTCGACTCTCATATCGAGGATGTTGTGTCAGCATTAAACGTAAAATTGGATAAGATTCAATCGAAAGGAATTAAATCCATTCGCAGCCGAGTAGCGAACATCAGTGAATTTTTACAAGAGGATATTACAATCGAGCAATTCAAACAACTGCTGCTGCAGTACATCTTTAATACAGAAGATAATATTCCGACTTATGAACTGACAGAAGAAGATTGGGCAGCAATTTATAAATTATCTGAAGAGCGCTATCGAAACTGGGATTGGAATTATGGAAAATCTCCAAAGTTTAACGTACAACATTCGCATCGTTTCCCGATAGGACAAATTGACGTTCGCTTGGAAGTAAATAAAGGCATTGTAGAAGAGTGCAAAATTTATGGAGACTTCTTTGGTGTGGAGGATGTCAAAGATATCGAACAACGCCTGGCGGGCAAAAAGTTCGATAGAGATGAATTTGAAGCAGCACTTGCTGACATTGACATCCAAAGATATTTTGGCAATATAACAAAACAAGATTTTATATCCTTATTTTTCTAAATATAAGCAGAAAAGAAAGTGGTGGCCATACCACTTTCTTTTTTATTTTTCTGTAAATTATCTTGTATGTTTAATTTTCTTTCAATATAATATATTTATAATTTTAATAATTTTTTATTTTCTGATAAGGAGGCTTGTTTATGAATCTCGTATGTTCATTGATGGAAACGGCGCAAAAAAGCGGCAGCCGCACAGCATACGTGTTTCAAGATAAAGAAACATCGTACAAAGAGCTGTATGACGCGGTGACAAAATTTGCGAGCGGCTTGCACAAGCTTGGTGTAAAAAAAGGAGATCACGTTGCGCTTTTAGTGGGCAATTCTCCATATTTTATAGTTGGACTTTATGGGGCAATGCATGCTGGTGCTACTGTCATTCCGATCAATTCACTCTACACGCCTGATGAAATCTCATATATTATCCAAAACGGAGATGTAAAAGCAATCATTGCATTAGATTTGCTTCTCCCTGTTATGGAACAACTTGCGAACAAATTGCCTTCCGTTGAACACATCATTGTTTGCCCAACCTCACAAGAAATCAACGACCAGACTTCACTTTTACAGAACGAAAAAATGAAATCGTTTACAAAAGTGCTATCTTTCGGAGACTTAGCTTTCCCAGTCCCTGCCATCGAAGAAGAAGATACAGCCGTTATTCTTTACACTTCAGGAACGACAGGAAAACCGAAAGGAGCTATGCTGACGCACCGAAACTTATATAGTAATGCCAGAGATGTGGCGTCTTACTTGCAATATTCAGAGAATGATAAAGTTATTGCCGCACTTCCGATGGTTCATGTTTTCTGTTTAACTGTTGCTTTGAATGCACCGTTAATTAGCGGGGCAACCGTTCTTATCATGCCTAAATTCAGCCCTTCGGAAGTATTCCGTATTTCTCGTACATATGAAGCAACGGTGTTTGCAGGTGTACCGACAATGTATAATTTCTTGCTGCAATATCCGGATGGAGAGGTAACAGATTTGCAAACGCTTCGTCTTTGTCTTTCTGGAGGCGCTTCTATGCCTGTTGCCCTGCTGGAAAACTTCGAGAAAAAATTTAATGTCATCGTTTCAGAAGGATACGGTTTATCGGAAGCTTCTCCTGTTACGTGCTTTAATCCGCTCGATCGCCCAAGAAAAGCAGGGTCTATCGGAACAAATATTGTGAATGTAGAAAACAAAGTAGTAAATGAATTAGGAGAGGAAGTTCCGGTCGGCGAAGTAGGAGAACTGATTGTTCGCGGCCCGAACGTGATGAAAGGATATTATAAAATGCCGGAAGATACGGCTGCCACTATTCGTGACAGCTGGTTATATACCGGAGACTTAGCAAAAATGGACGAAGAAGGCTACTTTTACATTGTGGATCGCAAGAAAGATCTTATTATTGTCGGGGGCTATAACGTCTATCCGCGTGAAGTGGAAGAAGTGTTATATGGCCATTCGTCTGTAGTAGAGGCAGTGGTTCTTGGCGTGCCGGATGATAATTTTGGGGAAGCGGTAAAGGCATATGTAGTGCCAAAAGACCCGTCGCTGACAGAAGAAGAGCTGCTTGCGTATTGCAAAGAGCACTTGGCAAAGTATAAAGTGCCGGCTGCAATAGAGTTTCTAGAAGAGCTTCCGAAAAATACGACAGGAAAGATTTTACGACGTTCCTTGAAGCAGCACACTGTGCAGGCATAAATGAACAGAGCCCCCTATCATTTGATAGGGAGCTGTTTTTATTCCATCACAGTGTCTGATGTTGTGACCAAAAGAAAAGTATGTTTGTTCCATTATTTATTCTAGATTTGGCGCAATTATATGCTGATTCGGTGCAATTATTTTGAATTTGGTGCAATTGTATGCTGATTCAGTGCAATTATTTTGAATTTGGCGCAATTGTATGCTGATTCGGTGCAATTATTTTGAATTTGGCGCAATTATATGCTGTTTTGGTGCAATTATTCTGGATTTGGCGCAATTATATGCTGATTCGGTGCAATTATTCTAGATTTGGCGCAATTATATGCTGATTCGGTGCAATTATTTTGAATTTGGTGCAAATGTATATCATTTTCGTGCAGTTTATCCGCAGCTAGATTGAAAAAAGGACTGAGTACGGTTTTTCTTAAGGTACCGCTTGGAGAATAATCAAACCAATTTCAGAGCTCCACCTCTCCTACAGCCGCATAACAAATGGTCTTCATATTTTTTAGTTTAAGCAATTCTTTTGTTGGACCTGTAATGCGCTGTGTTTCAATCAATTTCATCTTTAATTTTCTTTAGTACCTTTTCGTTGTCAAATCCGCTTTCTCCCATCCCGAATACCTGGACAAGACGATTATTTTCATCAAGCAGGTATGTGTTGGATGTATGAATTAACATCCCGTTTCCCGGGTCGCGGTACATAAAGTTAAATGCTTTTGCCAATTTTTTTGTATCTGCTTCGGTTCCTCGCAATACGTACCATCCATCATTTTTCTTTATTTGGAATGTATCGGCATACTTAGCGAGTGCTTCCTCTGTATCCCGTTTCGGGTCAACTGTAATAGTAAAAAATTCGATATGTTTGCCAAACTGTTTATTTTTCACTAACTCGTCCCGGATGTGTTTCATTTTATATGTCGTAACAGGACAAATATCCGGGCAATTTGTATACATAAATTCTATTAATTTCATTTTTTTCGGAAGCGTATCAAAGGAAACTTTGTCGCCGCTTATATCGGTCATCACAATATCTTTCGGAAGCTCCATTGCTGAATTTCGGTATACGGTGAAATAAAAAATGCCGGCGCTGATGCCGAGAATAACCACCAGTGCAGATATTATGTATAGCTTTTTCATAAAATCTCCCTCCCATTTCATGATACTAAGGAACAGAAAGCAATTGGCGGAAAAAGAATGAATTTTGCGTGAACAAACTTTGATATGCTTGTTCTAATTTTGAAGTTGTCCGATACAATAGTAGTACGTGCACTAGTTTCAGCAAAAAAGAGGGGGCATCGTATGCGCAAAGTGATAGGTTGGTCGCTCGTTTTGTATGTTTGTTTTGGCGTATTTATATATTGGTACTTGTATTACGGAAGCAGTGCGGCTATTCCGGCTGTGTACAAAGGCACCAGTGCGGACCCGCAAACATTTATGAACGCCCGGGAGCTTATGTTATCGCAAGAGTATTCAAGGACAAAATATTTGCTTTACTTTTTATCAACCCCCTTAGAATGGATGATTTTGCTGTTTTTATTAGTTACAGGAATGTCAAAACGGCTCGAGTCATGGGCGAAAGAGACCACATCGAAACGGCTTGTACACATCGGCACGTATTTGCTGTATTTGTCATTGATTACAACGCTCTTGTCTCTGCCGTTACAATGGATCAGCTACCAAATCTCCAAATCTTATAAAATATCCGTTCAATCATCCCAAAGCTGGATTAAGGACCAAATCATTGATTTTTGGGTAAATTACGGCTTAATGTTCGTTATTGTGACTGTACTATTTTTCTTGATTCAAAAAAACCGAAAGCGCTGGTGGCTATATGCATGGGCGTTGTCTGTACCGTTTACCATATTTTTGACGTTTGTACAGCCTGTCATTATTGACCCATTGTACAATGATTTCTCGCCTCTTAAAAACAAGCAATTGGAAGCGAAAATTTTGCAATTTGCAGAACGAGCCAACATTCCGGCCCAGCATGTGTACGAGGTCAATATGTCTGAAAAAACAAATGCCCTCAATGCCTATGTAACAGGCATCGGCTCCAATTCCCGCATTGTACTGTGGGATACCACATTAAATAGATTGAAAGAAAATGAGATACTGTTCATAATGGCCCATGAAATGGGCCATTATGTGAAAAAGCATATTTATTGGGGAGTAGGGGGGTATATCCTCCTTTCATTTGTCGGGTTGTACTTAATCAGTAAAATTATGAATGTACTGATTGCAAGGTATGGAGAAACACTTCATATTCCCAGCATTACGAGTTTTTCTGCTTTACCGCTTCTGCTGCTGGTGATGTCTATGTTGTCGTTTGCAGCCAATCCTCTGACAAACTATGTTTCTCGCATAGAGGAACGTGCCGCCGATCAGTATGCACTTGAAATGACAAACAACAGCGAAGCTGCAGTAGAAACATTCCAAGAGCTTTCTAAATCCAGCTTAAGTCAAGTGAATCCACCAGGGCTTGTAAAGTTCTTCTTTTATACACATCCGACTATTTTTGAGAGAATCAATTACTTTGAAGAATACGGAAAACAAAAGCAATGAAGAAAAAACGTCTATCGATAAGATAGGCGTTTTTTGTTGGATAAAAAAGATAAAAAATTTTAAAAAAAGACTTTCTTTTCAGAAAATTTGTTATATAATATAAACATAAATTGAAGAGCTGTTATAAAACAGTTAAGAGCAAAGGAGATGTGATTATGGCGACACAAACATCCGGAGTAACGATAGTCGGAAAGCTGAATGCTTCTTATTCCGAAATTTTAACGGAAGATGCCTTGACATTTGTAAAAAGCTTGCATGAACAATTTAACCAACGAAGAAAAGAACTGCTGCAGCTTAGAAAAGAAAAGCAAGAACGGATCAATGGGGGAACGTTCCCATCCTTTTTGAAAGAAACAGAGCACATCCGAAGGGCGGACTGGACGGTTGCGCCGCTTCCGCAAGATTTGCAAGACCGCCGGGTTGAAATTACAGGACCGGTTGACCGGAAAATGATCATCAATGCTTTAAACTCCGGTGCCAAAGTATTTATGGCTGATTTTGAAGATGCCAATTCTCCGACATGGGAAAATGCGATAGAGGGACAAATGAATTTGCGCGATGCTGTAAATGGTACCATTTCATTTACAAACGAGAACGGAAAAGTATATAAGCTGAACGAACAAACAGCAGTGTTAATGGTGCGTCCGCGCGGATGGCATTTGAATGAAAAGCATGTGTTAGTTGACGGAGAAGAAATGTCTGGAAGCTTGTTTGATTTTGGACTGTACTTCTATCACAACGCTAAAACGCTTCTTGAAAAGGGAAGCGGACCGTACTTTTACTTGCCGAAGCTGGAAAGCCATTTAGAAGCAAGGCTGTGGAACGATGTGTTTGTGTATGCGCAACAATATGCCGGTATTCCTGCAGGAACCATTAAAGCAACTGTCTTATTAGAAACGATTCACGCCGCTTTTGAAATGGATGAAATTTTATACGAGTTAAAAGAGCATTCCGCCGGATTAAATTGCGGACGCTGGGATTACATTTTCAGCTTCTTAAAATGCTTCCATCAGCATGAAGCGTTTTTGCTCCCAGACCGTGCACAAGTTACGATGAACGTGCCGTTTATGAAAGCTTATTGCGAACTTGTCATTCAAACATGTCATAAACGCAATGCACCTGCGATGGGCGGAATGGCAGCGCAAATTCCGGTGAAAAATAATCCGCAAGCAAATGAAGAAGCGTTTAATAAAGTACGAGCAGACAAAGAACGGGAAGCAAACGCCGGCCATGACGGGACATGGGTAGCCCATCCGGGACTTGTGCCTGTTGCAATGGAGGTATTTGACCGCATTATGACAACGCCGAACCAAATCTATAAAAAGCGGGAGGATGTAGCGGTAACAGAGCAAGATCTTCTCGAAGTGCCAAACGGAACGATTACAGAAGAAGGATTGCGCACCAATATTAACGTGGGCATTCAATATATCGAATCTTGGCTGCAGGGAAGAGGTGCGGCGCCGATTCATAACCTTATGGAAGATGCGGCAACGGCTGAAATTTCCCGCGCCCAAGTATGGCAATGGATCCGCCACCCGAAAGGAATATTGGAGGATGGCAGAAAAGTAACGTTTGAGCTGGTGGAACAACTAAAAGAAGAAGAGCTGGAAAAAATAAAGCTGGAAGTGGGAGAAAGTTACTTTGCAAACGGAAGATTTAGAGAAGCAACTTCTTTGTTTGATGAGCTTATTAAGGATGACACATTCCAAACGTTTTTAACGCTTCCGGGATATAAAGTTTTATAGATTATTTGTTCATAAAAAATAAAAAAGGGGATGGAAGAACATGACAAATGAAAGAATTCAAAAGTTACAAGAAAGCTGGGAATTAGATGCACGCTGGAACGGAATTACTCGCCCGTATTCGGCTGAAGATGTAATTCGTCTTCGCGGTTCAATTGATATTGAATATACGTTGGCACGCCGCGGGGCAGAAAAATTATGGAGACTTCTTCATACAGAAGATTACATCAATGCGTTGGGAGCACTGACAGGAAACCAAGCGATGCAGCAAGTCAAAGCAGGATTGAAGGCAATTTACTTAAGCGGCTGGCAAGTGGCGGCCGACGCAAACTTGGCGGGTCATATGTATCCCGACCAAAGCTTATATCCGGCAAACAGCGTTCCTGCAGTTGTAAAACGGATCAACCAAACGTTGCAGCGTGCAGATCAAATTCAGCATATGGAAGGAAGCGGCGATATCGACTACTTTGTACCGATTGTGGCCGACGCAGAGGCTGGATTCGGCGGGCAATTGAATGTATTTGAGTTAATGAAGGGCATGATTGAAGCGGGTGCGGCAGGCGTTCATTTTGAAGATCAGCTTTCTTCCGAGAAGAAGTGCGGTCACTTGGGCGGAAAGGTATTACTGCCAACGCAAACAGCAGTGCGCAACTTGATTGCGGCTCGTCTGGCTGCTGACGTTATGGGAGTGCCGACTGTCATCGTTGCAAGGACGGACGCAGACGCAGCGGATCTTATCACAAGCGACGTCGATCCAACTGATAAGCCATTTATTACAGGGGAAAGAACGCCGGAAGGGTTTTTCCGCACAAAAGCAGGATTAGATCAGGCGATTGCAAGAGGGCTTGCTTATGCGCCGTATGCCGACCTTGTTTGGTGCGAAACATCTGAACCGAACTTAGAAGATGCAAAGCGCTTTGCCGAAGCGATTCATGAAAAATTCCCGGGAAAACTACTGGCTTATAACTGTTCTCCATCTTTCAACTGGAAGAAGAAATTGGATGATGAAACCATTGCTAATTTCCAAAAAGAAATCGCAAAATACGGCTACAAGTTCCAATTTGTAACGCTTGCCGGCTTCCATTCTCTCAACTACGGAATGTTTGAATTGGCACGCGGCTACAAAGAGCGCGGCATGGCGGCATACTCCGAATTACAAGAAGCGGAATTTGCTGCGGAGAAATACGGATACAGCGCAACGCGCCACCAACGCGAAGTGGGTACAGGTTACTTTGACGAAGTAGCCCAAGTCATCACTGGAGGTACATCTTCTACAACGGCATTAAAAGGATCAACGGAAGAAGAGCAATTTTCTGTGAAGTAACAATAAAGGACTGTCTCATTAGGGATGAACGGGTCCACTTTTCGAGTACAAAAAGTAAAATTTGTCCTTTATTCGTACAGCAAAAAAAGCAGAGTGGTTCACGCTCTGCTTTTTTCTCTTAACATTAATATCTGTAGAGTATATTCATCTATTTCATATTTTCTACATTATTAGGGAATGAACGCTATTTTACTGCTTATGGACATAATTGAACAAAATATAGGTTATCATCAGCATAGGTTCAAGTTCCTCGTAGCCTTCCATTACTTCAAAATGATATTGAGAATGTAGTAAATCGGAACGCTTACCTTTTGCAATTACCTTATTATCCAGTAACACTTCGGTTTTTGAACCTATTCCAAACGATTTGAAATAATACACTTTATTGTTTAATTCTAAGGTTAAACCTTCTTGCAGTTTTGTTGCGTTTTTCATTGAATAATCTGTTTTCACTTTACCAATCACTTGATCATTTTGAATAATATGCCAAGTTTCGTTCAATCGTAATTTCTTCTTTTTTTGCTCTACAAATGTAATTTCATCACCGCTTTGTAACTCAAAGGAAAGGTTCATATACCATTTCCCGCCACCTTCAATAACTTCATTAACTAAACGTTGCCACCAATGTTGGTAGAAGCGATGATATTCACCTTTTTTTTGGTTACCTTTATAAAGCAGCTTCTTGCCCGTTGAATATCTTTCTCCCATATAAGTATTCCAAATGTCATCGATTTGTTTTGGCTTGTAATTTGAATCCCGTTTTATCATCCATCTATGAATAAACCAAACTACGACGGCTCCAATCAGAAACAAAAACAAAGTTAAGACTTGATCCCATTCAAATTTCCCTACAATGACAAAACGCAATGTCATTCCTATAGCTCCAACAATAAATAAAAATAACAATCTACCCAAAATTTACTAATCTCCCTTATAAATAAAATGTAATGAATTCATTACGCATATGAAGTTATTCCTTTGTTTTTTTGGTTTCTCGTCAATTCCATTATAACAGGAGTAACTTCTTTTTGTTTTTTCAACAATCCTGAGAGAACTAAATAAATCAATATCAAAAAGATATCGTTTACAGAGAAAAGGGGGATACAGTTCTTGTTTTTCTATTCAGTAATATTGTTCATTTTATAAAGGCAAGCTAAAAATCTTCATTTTTGTAACTATAGAACACAAAAAATATCAAACAGATTTTATACAAATAAAATATTAATTTGTAAATGCAATGTAAAGGAAATAAGTATAATTGTAATAAGTTGCCAAATTTTAAAAAGAGAAAAAACATTGCTGAAGAAAGGGTTTTGAAAATGAGAATTTTAAATTTTAAGCACCAAATTAAAAATAAGTTTTGTATTTTTATGTAAAATTATGTAAATTTTTTTAAATACCCTTTTGTAATCTCCATTTCGTGGTAAAATCGGAAACGTAGAAGTTCTACATAATTCTGATAGAAGTTGGAGGAGTGCATGTCATGAAACAAAATATGGAAAAGTATTTACAAGAGTATGTAGTCGTTGGAACAACTATGGCCGTTCTCCCAGTTGCGACAAAGGATAAGAGAATCATTTCTCTCATCTTGGAGGAGGAAGATATGTTTCTGGTGTTAAAGAGACCGATCGAGGTGATGGAGCAAAGCTGCAAATATTACGGTTCCAGTTATGCAGGCCGAAAAGAAGGAACAAAAGAACTGATCGGGGTCACGCACAAAGCGCCGACCGCAATCAGCCCGGCTGATAATTTATATTATTTTCCTACAACGTCATCTACTCGTAAAGATTGTGCTTGGCTCTCCCATTTCCATGTCGCGAGCAATAAACAAACGCCGCGCGGAACTCTTCTTGTAACATTCACTAACGGTCAAACGCTGAAGCTCGACATGTCCAAAGGAAGCTTCGACAATCAACTTCATCGCACCGCCCAACTCCGCTCAGCTTTCGAAGACCGAAAAAAGCATAAAGCTTCCCGCAGCTTCAAATTTGCAGATAAAATCCAAATTTTTGAACCGAATCAAGACTATGAAAAAGAATATCTATCTTCTTCAGATTATAGAAAAGAAGATTGATTTTACGCGTCCGGTGTCGTTTTGACACCGGGTTTTTTGTAGGAATTTGTTTTAGTCCTGTTACAGGAAATATAAAAAACATATGGAAAACTAATCATATGAAATTCAATTCTTTAGAACGAAACGCAAATAATGATACAATAATACAAAGGAAGCTGCTAGAAGAAGGAGAACTTATAGTTATATGGATTTACATGCTATCAAGGAATACATGACGATTGAAAATATGCGAGAGCTGCTGCAAAGCTATCGAGGTTTCGGACCGCTGTTTGGCGTTTCCCTTACGTTAGTGGAAGCATTTTTGCCGGTTTTGCCCCTGTTTGTGTTTGTGATGGCAAACGCTGCGGCATACGGATTGTGGGCCGGCTTCTTCTACTCCTGGCTCGGCTCTTGTCTGGGCGCGTTGCTGTTGTTTATTCTCGTTCGAAAATATGGCCAGCATCGCTTTTTCTCATTTTTAAACAAGCACCCGAAAGTGCGGCAATCGATGAGCTGGATCGAAAGAAGAGGCTTTGGACCGATTTTTGTTCTATATTGCTTTCCTTTTACTCCATCCGCATTGATTAATGTCGTTGCCGGATTGTCTCAAGTGAGCATGAAGCAATTTATGCTGGCGCTTGCTCTCGGCAAGGTTGTGATGGTTCTTATGATCAGCTATGTCGGATATGATATCGTATCGTTGATCCAAAAACCGATCCGCACCGTAATTGCGGCAGGCGTAATTTTTCTCTTATGGTATGCAGGGAAAAAGATTGAGGTAAGGCTTGAATTAAACGAAAAAGAACATTAACAGCAGGAGCATGCATCTCTGTTCAAACAATAGGGGGGAATGAGATGGGCCAAAAGCTGAAAAAAGAGGGAGCAGAATGGATTAAAACGATTGGGATTGGGATATTGCTTGCGATTTTTTTTCGAACATTCTTTTTTTCTACCTATGTTGTAGAAGGAAAATCCATGATGCCGACATTGCAGGACGGAAATTTATTGATCATTAACAAAATCGGCTATCAAATTGGAGAACTGCATCGATTTGACGTCATTGTATTTCACGCAAATGAAAACGAAGATTATGTGAAAAGGGTAATTGGTCTCCCGGGAGATCGCTTGTTCTACAAAAATGACACGCTGTATATAAATGGTCAAAAAGTGGAAGAGCCATATTTGGATGTATATAAAAAGCAGCTTGTCGGCAGTCAGCTGACAGGGGATTTTACTCTTCAGCGTGTGACCGGAGAAAAAGCGGTGCCGCCCGGACACATTTTTGTTCTTGGAGACAATCGCTTAGCAAGTCAGGACAGCCGTTATTTCGGTTTTGTGAAAATCAGTCAAGTTGTCGGAAAAGTGGACCTTCGTTATTGGCCTGTGCAGGAGGCCGGCACGAAATTTTAATATAATTCCACCTGGAGTCCCAGGTGGAATTATATTGTGCTAAAAACGAACGTACGTGCTATAATGTAGAAACAAACAGATAGCTCGATGCAGTCGGGGTATCTCTTTCAAATGAGCAAAAAGGTGGGAAATCTATGTCACTTCGGTTTGTTCTCGGGCGTGCTGGAAGCGGAAAAAGCGAGTATTGCTTGCAGGAAATAGAACAAGAAGTTAAGAAAAATCCTTTCGGCGCCACGGTTTTATATATTGTACCGGACCAAATGACGTTCCAGGCACAGCAAGCGCTGGCGGCCAGATTAGGAGGAACGATTCGGGCGCAGGTATTCAGTTTTACTCGTTTAGCTTGGAAGGTGCTTCTCGAAGTCGGCGGAGCAAGCCGCCTTCATATAGATCAAATCGGGATCAACATGCTGCTGCGTAAAATTGTGGAGCTCAAGAAGAAGGAATTGAAGGTATTTCAAAAAGCTTCAGAGCAAAACGGATTTTACGAACAGCTCAGCGCCATGATTGCCGAGTTAAAGCGCTATAATCTGACGCCTGCAGAGCTGCATGTGCAGCAGCAAGAATTAGAGCTGAACAGTGCAAAAACAGAAGATGCACTGCTTGCAACAAAGCTCCATGATTTGCAGCTGCTCTATGAAGAGTTCGAGAAAGCATTGATCGGAAAATATTTAGATTCGGAAGATTATCTTCGTTTGCTTTGCGAAAAGCTGCCTCTTTCACAGTATATAAAGGACGCAGATGTTTATATAGACGGCTTTCATACATTTGCCCCGCAAGAGCTGGAAGTGATAAAAGGGCTATTGAAGCACTGTGCAAGGGTCAATGTCTTATTGACTTTAGAGGAACCGTGCGAAAACAAGATTGTGGATGAACTTTCCTTGTTTTGCATGACGTCAAAAACATATCAAAAGGTATATCAGCTTGCGAAGGAGCTGCAACAACCGATACAAGCTCCCGTTTTGTTAACGGAACAAAGACGTTTTACTCAAAGTCCTTCGCTGGCCCATTTAGAGAAGCATTACGATGCGAGACCCTACAAACCGTTTTTCGCTGATGCGGATATCACAATTTACTCTGCAATAAACCGAAGGGCGGAGATTGAAAACATTGCTCGCGAGATAATAAAGCTGGTGCGTGAAAAAGGATATCGTTATCGTGACATTGCTGTTATGCTGCGGAACGGAAACGATTATTATGATATCATTCAAACCGTTTTTAAAGATTATGGAGTCCCATATTACATCGATCAAAAACGATCGATGCTGAATCACCCTCTTATTGAATGCATTCGTTCCGGCCTGGAAGTCATTAACGGCAATTGGCGTTACGAGGCTGTATTCCGCACCATAAAAACAGAGCTTCTGTTTCCGGCAGACAGCGATAAAAAGCAGCTGCGGGAAGAGATGGACGCGTTTGAAAACTATTGCTTGGCTTATGGTGTGCAGGGGAAGAAATGGACAAATGAAGAGCGTTGGGTTTACAGAAAATATCGTGGTTTAGAAGGCGTATCAACCCGGCAGACAGACGAAGAACTGGAGTTTGAAAATAAAATAAATGAGCTGCGCATATTGGTAGCCGAGCCGTTGCTGCAGCTGCAAAAACGATTAAAGCGAGCAAAAAGCGTACGGCAAATGTGCGAAGCTTTATATTTGTTTTTAGAAGGATTAAAAGTTCCGCAAAAGCTCGAAGCTATGAGGGCGGAAGCGGAACAGGAAGGGAATCTTATCTTCGCAAGCGACCATGAACAAGTGTGGCAGGAAGTCATTGCATTATTGGATAAGTGCGTGGAAGTGCTGGGAGATGAAAAGCTTTCGCTTGATATGTTTACAAAGGTAATCGAAACGGGCTTAGAGTCATTGGAATTTGCCAACATTCCGGCTTCCTTGGATCAAGTGCTTATCGCAAACATCGACCGCTCCCGTTTATCCAACATTCAAGCGGTCTTTCTTATCGGCGTCAATGAAGGAGTCATTCCGATGATTCCATCGCAGGAGGGAATGATCTCAGACCAGGAACGAGAAGTGTTGCTTGCTTCCGGCGTGGAGCTGGCGTCGACAGGCAGACAAAAACTGCTAGATGAATCCTTTGTCATGTACAACGCTTTGACGAGAGCATCCCGTAAGCTGTACATCAGCTATCCGTTAGCGGATGAAGAGGGAAAAACCTTGCTGCCATCCAGTTTATTAAAACGGATAAAAGGGATGTTTCCGCGTGTACAAGATCTATTTGTAACGAATGATGTGAACGATTTATCGATAGAAAAGCAATTCAATTATGTGACGAACCCTGCCATGACACTTTCCTATTTAACACAGCAGCTGCAGCGATGGAAACGATATGGAGTGCAAGAAGACCTTTCGTTCTGGTGGGATGTATATAACTTTTACGTGAATTCACCGGAATGGAAGTTTCGAAGCAGCCGCGTATTATCCAGTCTCTTTTATCGGAATGAAGCAAAATCGCTTGCTCCGGATCTCAGTCAACAGCTGTACGGAAATGAAATTCAGGGAAGCGTTTCTCGTATGGAGCTGTTCCAAAGCTGCGCATATGCGCACTTTGTGCAGCACGGATTAAGTTTAAAAGAGAGGGATTTGTTCAAATTGAACGCACCGGATATCGGTCAGTTGTTCCATGAGGCATTAAAAACGATTGCTCATCGCCTTCTTGAAGAGAAGAAAGGATGGGAAGATTTAACGCCAAAGGAATGCGAGCATTTGGCGTTTGAAGCCATTGAACAGTTGGCTCCGCTGCTGCAGCGTGAAATTTTATTAAGCTCCAACCGCTTTTATTATTTAAAGCGAAAGCTGCAGCAAATTATCTCAAGGGCATCCATCATTTTGAGCGAGCATGCGAAAGTAAGCGGATTTGTGCCTGTTGATTTGGAGGTGCCGTTCGGGTTCAAGGAAAAGGGAACGCTGCCGCCGATGCAGTTTCAGCTGAAAAACGGCGTGCAAATGTCCGTAGTCGGCCGCATAGACCGTGTCGATAAGGCAGAAAGCGAGAACGGCATATTTTTGCGGATTATCGACTATAAATCAAGCGCGAAAACATTGGATATGGGAGAAGTGTATTACGGATTGGCATTGCAAATGCTGACGTATTTAGATGTAGTGGTAACAAACGCAAGCAAATGGGTTGGAAATGGAAAAGATGTTACACCGGCAGGCGTTCTGTATTTTCACATTCATAATCCGATGATTGATGTGAAGAAGGATTTATCCCAAGAAGGCATTGAGCAGGAAATTTTAAAGAAATTCAAAATGAAGGGACTGCTGCTGGGCGATGAAGCGGCTGTTCGTCTGATGGATAAAAATTTAGAAACCGGACATTCCGATATTGTATCAGCCGGTTTAAAAAAGGACGGCAGCTTTTATGCCAATTCCGCTGTGGCAAGCCGTCAAGAGTTCGATGTATTAAAAAAATATGTCCGTCGTACGTTTGAGAAAATCGGTACAAATATTACGGAAGGAGTCATTGATATTGCTCCGTACAAAATGAAAGACAAAACACCGTGTACGTTTTGTCAGTTTAAATCCGTTTGTCAGTTTGACGAATCACTAGAGGAAAATAATTATCGTACGCTGCGTCCGCTTAAAGGAGCAGATGTTCTGCAAAAAATGAGGGAGGAGGTGGAGCCGCAATGACGTATACAATGATTCCGAAACCGGAAGGAAGTCAATGGACAGATGACCAGTGGAAAGCCATCGTGGCAAACGGCCGGGATATTCTGGTGGCCGCTGCTGCCGGGTCAGGGAAAACAGCAGTGCTTGTAGAGCGCATCATTAAAAAAATTACCGATAACGACAATCCAATTGATGTAGACCGTTTGCTTGTCGTAACGTTTACAAACGCTTCGGCTCAAGAAATGAAAAATCGAATCGGAGAAGCGCTGGACAAAGAATTGGCGGTCAATCCCGCTTCTCCTCATTTACGAAAACAGCTCAGCTTGCTTGGAAGGGCATCCATTTCGACCATTCACTCTTTTTGCTTAGAAGTCATTCGCACCTATTATTATTTGTTGGATATTGATCCCGGATTTCGGATTGCCAATGAGACGGAAATAGAGCTCTTAAAAGAGGAAATATTGGAAGAGATTTTAGAAGACGAATACGGTACACCGAACAATGAGCTGTTTTTTGATTTAGTAGATCGTTATACAGGAGATCGAAGCGACGCCGATTTGCAAGATATGATTTTAAAGTTGTACACAGAAGCAAGAGCTCATCCGAATCCGGAACAATGGCTGGACGGTCTGGTCGCTCTCTATGATGTAGAAGGTAAAACAATAGATGACTTACCTTATACAAAGCATTTGTTAGATGACGTCATCCTTCGCCTAGAAGCCGCAAAGCACTACCTGCAAAAGGCTATAGAGCTAGCTGGGAAGCCGGGAGGGCCTAAGCCCCGAATTGAAACGTTTGAAGCAGATATGATTCAATTGAACAGGCTTATGGAAGCGGCGGACGCCTCTTGGCAAGAAGTATACGAAGCTATGCAGGAAGTGACCTTCCCGAGCTTAAAGAGAATTAAAAAAGAAGCTTATGAGGAAACGTTGCTGGATCAAACGCAAAAATTGCGCAATAAAGCAAAAGATGTTGTACAAAAGCTGCAAGAGGAGTTGTTTACGCGAGCTCCCGAGCGCTATGTCAATGATCTGGCAGTGCTCCATCCGGTTATCCAAAAGCTTGTCGATATCGTAAAAATGTTTGCAGCACGTTTTCAAGAGGTAAAACGTGAAAAGGGAATAGTGGATTTCACGGATTTAGAGCATTTTTGCCTGGAGATTTTAAAGGAACCGTCCGCGTCTGGCAATCATTTAGTGCCGTCACCGGTGGCAATGCAATATCGTGACAAGTTTGTTGAGGTGCTTGTGGATGAGTACCAGGATACAAACCTTGTGCAAGAATCGATTTTGCAGCTTGTTACAAAGGACACAGAAGAAGCCGGAAATTTATTTATGGTGGGAGACGTCAAACAATCTATTTATCGATTTCGTCTTGCAGAGCCTGGCTTATTTCTCAAGAAATATAAACGTTTCACTCCTGACGGCTTAGATGGAGGCATGAAAATCGATTTGTCTAAAAATTTCCGAAGCCGGGCGGAAGTATTAGATGGCACAAACTTTATCTTTAAACAAATCATGGGGGAGTCCGTCGGCGAAATTGACTATGACGAAGAGGCGGAATTGAGGCTGGGTGCAAGCTATCCTGAATCATCAAAAACAGCTGCCGAATTTATAGTTGTGGATCGTCAAACAGGTGATGAGAAAGAAGACGAGGAATATACGGAAACTGGAGAGTATGACCTGCTGGATTTAGAAACTTCGCAGCTGGAGGCCCGTTTAATTGCCAAAAAAATAAAAGAGCTGATTGAAACCGGATATGAAGTGTATGATCGAAAGCATGATACCATGCGTCCAGTGTCCTATCGGGATTTTGTCATTTTGCTTCGTTCGCTGCCGTGGGCACCGCAAATGATGGAAGAGTTCAAGAAGCATGGGATTCCTGTTTATGCGGAACTGACAACGGGGTATTTTGAAGCAACGGAAGTAAGCATTATGGTGAATGTATTACGGATTATCGATAACCCGGCACAAGACATCCCGTTGGCTTCCGTGCTTCGTTCCCCGATGGTCGGAGTGACTGATGAACAGCTGGCCATTCTTCGTATCCATATGAAAAAAGGTTCATTCTATCAAGTTATTCAGTCCTATCTCAAAAATGAAGGAATGCAAGATGATCTGTTCCAAAAGCTGCAGTGGTTCATGACTCACTTAGAGCAATGGCGCAGCTTTGCTCGTCAGCAATCGCTATCCGAGCTGATTTGGAAGATCTATCGTGACACCGGTTATTATGACTTTGTGGGCGGCTTGCCAGGCGGCAAGCAAAGACAGGCAAACTTGCGCGTACTATACGATCGTGCACGCCAATATGAAGCGACATCGTTTCGCGGATTGTTCCGTTTTCTTCGCTTCATAGAAAGAATGCTTGATCGCGGAGAGGATATGGGAGCTGCGAGAGCAGTGGGAGAGCAAGAAGATGTTGTCCGCATCATGACTATTCATAAAAGTAAAGGCTTGGAATTTCCGATTGTATTCGTAGCTGGATTATCCCGAAAGTTTAACAAGCAAGATATAAACAAGCGCTTTTTGCTGCATAAAGATTTGGGGTTCGGCTCTAAATTTGTAGACCCGCAAAAGCGTATTACTTATACTACTTTTCCGCAGCTTGCCATTGCGCGAAAAATGAAAATGGAATTGATTGCTGAAGAAATGCGCGTGCTGTACGTCGCTTTAACCCGGGCAAAAGAAAAGCTGTATCTCATCGGAACAGTAAAGAATAAAGAAGCGGAGCTGGAAAGATGGAGAGAAGCAAGTGAGCACAGGAACTGGCTCCTGCCGGACTATATAAGAGCTCAAGCGACTTCTTACATGGATTGGATTGGACCTGCGTTATTGAGGCATCAAGACAGTGCGGGTATTGCTTCACAGAGGTTTCAAGTACCGGAAGAAATTTTCCATTACCCTGCCCGCTGGCATATGGAAGCAATAGAGGCGGCGGAGTTACACGCAATAGAAGAGGAAGAACAGCGGCAAAGTCTGGAGCTATTGGAAGCGGTCCAACAGCAGCAGGAAGTTCCGATTGAAAGTCCTTATAAGGAACAAGTATACGAGCGATTAACGTGGCAGTATGGCTATATCGACGCGGTCACTCATCGTGCCAAGCAATCGGTGACGGATATTAAACGAAATTATCAATTGCTCGGGGAAGATGGAGATACACAGTTCACGAAACCGTTCCGCACACCGATACAGGAACGTCCGCGTTTTATGGAGAAGAAAGGACTAACCTCTGCTGAGCGAGGCACAGCTATGCATATGGTTATGCAGCATATAGATTATAAAAAAGAGATTACCAAAGAAACAGTGCAAGAGGAATTGGCAAACATGGTTAACAACGAGCTGCTTACAGAAGAACAGGCAGAAAGCGTGGAAGCGGAGGCAGTGGCTGCATTTTTCCAGTCTCCGCTTGGAAAACGTATGAAAGAAGCTAAACGTGTACAGAGGGAAGTGCCGTTTACTATGATGATTGAAGCAAAGGATGCTTATCAAGATTGGACAGGGGAAAAAGAGCAGGTTCTTGTTCAAGGAATCATCGATTGCTTGATTGAAGAAGATGATGGAATTGTTCTTGTCGATTTCAAAACCGACAGCATCACTAACCGATTTGCCGGAGGATTTGAAGAAGCAAAACCAATTTTGGAAGAGCGCTATCGTACGCAGATAGCCATGTACAGCCTTGCGGTAGAAAAAAGCCTCCATCAAACAGTAAAGGAAAAGTATTTATACTTTTTTGACGGCAACCGCATATTACAAATAATAGATTAATTTTTCCACGCGGGGATCCATATATGAAAAACAAGCAAATGGGTACTTGTGAACTGTGCGTCCGAGAATATTTAGAAACGACCATGCATCATTTAACACCAAAAGAAATGGGCGGAACGTTCGGTCCCACTGCCGATCTCTGTTTAGCGTGTCATAAACAAATTCATGCACTATACACAAATGAAGAGCTTGCGGTTCGTTTGAATACGATTGAAGCGCTCCGAGCAGATGAAAAGGCTGCTTCTTTTTTAAAGCGGGTTCGCAAGCAGCCTTCATCCAAATTAGTGCGCACAAAAAAATCAAATGAACGAAAGCAGAAGAAGAGGTGAAAATTCACCTCTTTTTCTATACAAGGAGTATTTTAAGGTTATAGGATGTGATGTCTAGCATTTTCACTCAGCTTCCACCTGAAAAATAACCTTCCGAACATAAAAGCAAAGAACGCTTTTAGTCCGAAAGAGCACAAGGAAGGCTTTTGCGAATTAGCTGCGCCGCCCCGCACGGTTTGTGTGCGGGGTGCTGACAAGAGGAAGCAACCATGGGTGAAATGCTTTTCTTATGCATTCCCAACTTGATTTTGGTCAGCGGCGTCAGCATCAAATGTGTTTGTAGCGTTGACTCCGTTAAAGGTGTTGACGACAACTCCTACGTTAGAAGCACCGGAGCCGTTATAAGATTTAGCGTTTTCTTTTGGTGAAACGTTATAAAAGTCTCCCAGATTAAAGGAACCGTTGCTGTTTTGCACCAAGACGTTTCCAACAAATGAAGGCATGATTTTCACCTACTGTTCTATTTGGATGATGTTACTATATGCTCGGTTCAGAGAAAGGTTCTTCCATAATAAAATGCCGGATTTGGAGAATGCGTGAATTGGAAAAAACGTCATCTGTTGAACCGATATGAAGAATTCCTGTGTTTCCCGTGTTTTCAAGGCTGATAGAAGCTACACAAATAAAAGGAGATTCTTGCACTGTGTGCATGTGAACATCATATTCACGTTTGAGGATAGAAATTTCCGTGTCATAGAATAATGCATAGGAACTGAAGTTTCCTTCGTGTATATCGTAAATGGGAAACTCCCGTTGAACGGCAATAGATCTTGATCGTGTGTGAATTTGGTGTGAGTCGCCGATTTGGAATACGCTAGCTTCCCCCATTGTTCGAATATCGATGCTATTTACAATCGAAAATCGTCGAAACAAATTGCTCCTCTCCTTTTTTAGCCTGTCGATCCCGTAGGTAAACCCAGTACAGGCGGAACAAAAGGTCCTGCTATCAGGGATTCAGGCGGTGAGTCTAAGATGGAAGAAAGGATAAAGGTGTGTGCATCCCCAACAATAAATAAACCTGATGATGAAACAGCGATCATTTGGATATTACCAACATGCAGTTCGCGATTTATCACAGTAAAATTCAAAGGCTACCACTCCTTTCGGACATTGTGGGGTAAATGTTGTATAAAGGCAAGGAAGGCTTTATCAATGTCTTGCTTCATTGTTTGAATAATAATTTCTTTCATATATTCCGGGTTCGAGGTGACTTCAGGATATGGCTGCACCTGCGACATATAATACGGAATGCGGTGCTCCATCTGTGTTCTAATATCATCAATCATCATTTGCCGATACATTTCATCAAGTGGCGTACGTTGTTCCGTTTCGATTTGGACAATTCGGCCGTATGCCTCTTCATTTAAATATCGGTTCATCTCTTGGATAATGTCTTGATAAAAGTCAGGAGTGACCGGGGCAGCAGGTGATACTTTTAATTTTTCTTCTTCTACAACAAAATCTTCCATTGGACTTCCGGGTGTAAATGGATTAAGTCCGATATTTAACGTGCCGTTTAAATTCTCGACTTTCAGCTGATCAAATTTATACTCGACCGTACCGATGGAGGCAGGCGGGTTTTTTCTCATATTGTCCAGTTCTTCTGACAGCTGTTGCACAACAACTTCAAGCTCGTTTATTTTTTGCTGCTGCTGCTGCAGGATGGATTGAAGCTGCTGAAGATAAGAGAATAGGTCTTGATTCATCGTGGAAACCTCCATACGTAAGTTGGGAGGGAAGAGGTGGAACTAGCTAGGATTCATGACCTCCAGAAGAGATGGAAATAATTTGTCCTTTCGCCTGCAGCGGCCGTGCTTCCTTTGTATAAGCTCCCGTGTTTGAAAACTTGGATAATGATTTAATGCTTCCTACGCTTCCGATTTGAAAGACGGAAGAGGTGGTGATGCTCCCGACTTTCAAACTGTGAATGATGATGCTTTGATTCACATATAAGTTCAAACAGACCCCTCCTGTTTATAAAGTTTGGGTAATCGGTTGATCTATTATATCGGAGTCGTTGACGGATGTCGTATTTTGATAGTTATAGACTGAAATGTTTTGCCCTACGTTAAAAGAGCCTGCACCTGCGAAGGTACGCGAAAAGCTTAAAGGACGAATCGTAAAAACGTCTCCTATGTGAAAAACAGCGCTGCTCCCAAGGTTGATGACACTTACGTTTCCTACGATTGCAGGCATAACAAAAACACCCTTCGTTTAAAATATAAGTCTTATTGTTATTGTATGGGTGTTTGCCCCAGAATGTGTATAAAATCTGAAAAATGATAATAAAAAGCGTACATCCGCCATTAGAATGTACGCTGAGCGTTGTTATTTTTTAATTGATCATGCAGTTCCCAAAGCAGCAGGATGTTTAATAACTTGTCCAATTCTTGACTGCAATCCACCGTCTTTTTGTCAGTCATGCCATACCGCTGGGCAAAGTATTTCATTTTTTCACGTTTTTTTTCAATGGCTAATTCAAACATAGTTTTTGCTCCGTCTCTGTATTATTTTGGCGAAGAAAACTTGCTTCCAATTATTATCCAATTTAATTACCTATATTATACAGAAATATTATAAAAAAGAAACTGTTTCGATAAAAACAGTAAAAATATTACATGGTTTTACAAATCTTTCAAATTTAAAAGATTTGTGTCTGTTATTCTAATATTTTTGTATATAACTTTATGGGTATAAAAAAGATTCATGACAAATTTAGAGGAATTTTTCGCAGAAGGTACGAATTATATGTAAGGGTATCGTTTAATTACTGCGTGGAGAGTGGAAGTATGAGATTGGTCACTGTCAAAAAAGAAGAAAAGGTGTTTGTCGGTGTTGTAGATGAAACATTTACTGCTGTTTTGCATTTACGCGAAGCACAAAAGGAAATGACGGGAAAAGTTACGCTGCCGATTACAATGTTGGAGTGCATCGAAGCAGGAGAAACATTTACTGCGCAAGCGATCGAAGTCATAAAGTGGGCAGGTGAGCAGCCTGATCTTGCCTGCCGTTATCCTATTGCCGAAGTAAAGCTGCTGGCCCCGATTCCGCGGCCTCGAAAGAACATTCTTTGCGTAGGCAAAAATTATAGAGACCATGCGATTGAAATGGGAAGCGAGGACGTTCCGGAACATATTATGTTTTTTACGAAAGCTCCGACAACAGTCATTGGCCATCATGATAAAATCCAAAGCTATGAGCATCTGACAGAGGAATTGGATTATGAAGGCGAATTGGCAGTTGTTATCGGGAAAAAAGGAAAAGGAATTCCTCCTGAAAAGGCGATGGACTATGTATTTGGATATACGGTACTGAATGATGTAACAGCTCGTGATATTCAAAGTCGTCATAAACAATTTTTCTTAGGGAAAAGCTTTGATACATTTTGCCCGATGGGTCCGTACCTTGTTCACTATTCCGCTGTTGATAATGTAAACAACTTAAACATCGAGACGAAAGTAAATGGAGAGATTCGTCAATCCTCTAACATTTCAAATATGATGTTTAATATAGAAACCATTATTTCCGTTGCCAGTCAAGGGATGACGCTTGAACCGGGAGATATCATTGCAACCGGAACGCCCGCAGGAGTTGGAAAAGGCTTTACACCTCCGCGCTTTTTGCGAAACGGTGATACAATTGAAATTACGATTGAAAGCATTGGAACGCTCCGAAATGAAGTAAGATAAGCAGTTATAAATTTTCCACCCTGCCGCAGTGCACAAACGCTGTGGCAGGGTTTGTATATGGAGACAAATATTTTGAAGTGTATGTTACGTTTGGTGCAATTATTATCATTTCCGTGCAACCCGATAATGCTTTTTGTCGTCAGCACAGTTTAACATCCTAAAAAGGTTAATTTTATGAATATTATAACATTTAAAGGGATGAAAACGTATTATTTCTATAAAGCTATTTGGACATGATATTATGGAACTAATCGTATCTTTTCAGAGGAGGAGAGCAAATGGTTCACGCTCATATTACGGCTTGGTTAGCCGGAATCATCTTATTCTTCGTTGCTGCTTCTATGTACAAGAAGGGTAACGGCAAAGCAAAAATTATACATATGGTCCTTCGTTTATTTTACGTTCTTATTGTGCTTTCAGGCGTTATGATCTATATGTCCTTAACATTAACATCTGAAATGCATATGTGGTACGGCATGAAGGCATTAGCAGGCTTATTGGTAATAGGATTCATGGAAATGGTGTTAGCACGCACAAAAAAAGGAAAAAGCACGAATGTGTCCTGGGTCTTGTTTGCAGTTGTCTTTGGTGCAGTTTTATACTTAGGATTTAAATTGCCGTTGAACATTCAAATTTTCTCATAAAGAAAAGAACTGCCGTGAGCAGTTCTTTTCTTTATGTATTTATAGCGGGATAACCGTTAGTTTCTGACCATCGGTTCGCACAAATTCAAATTGGTCCCGCTGACCGTTGGCGTCACGAACAAAGTGATGGTGCAATGAACAAACTAGATCTAAATTGTCAAAAATGACGATATTGACGCCCTGGCATGCGCTGTTATGCGGCTGAAACGTCAAAAAGTTGTGGCAAAAGATACAATCATATAACGAGTAATCCAACTGCTCCAATGCTTCTGTTACTGCGGTAAATGCATTGTCAGATAGCATTTGCAGCCACTCTTCGTAGGTTGGATGAAGCTTTTTTCGCACTCGTATTGTTTCCCCATTTTGCAACGGATAGGGTTCATTTTCAATTTTGACTGCTTTGTCTTCATAAAATCGTGCTGGCAGCCAATGGTTGTTATATAAGACTTCAAAATCGTCATCGATAATATCCTGCAATGAAAATGCTTCATCGCTTTCTTCATCAAAAAATACCCATTCTTCATTGATGTACTCAATGCTTCCTAACGTATGGGCACGAGGCTGATTTCGCAACACATGATATCGATTATAGAGACCCATAAAGCAACCCTCCTTGTCGCATATTCTGTTTTTGTTATAGACAGTTCTCATGCTTTTTAAACTTCAAGAGTGACACCACCCTAGCCCGGAAGGCATACAATGAAAACAACTTTTGTTCTTGAAGGGATGATTCATATGTGCGGAATTACTGGGTGGATCGACTACACATGTAACTTAAATAATGAAAAAGAAATTGTTGCGAGAATGGCAGAAACATTATCGAAACGAGGACCGGATGATACGAATGTTTGGGCTGTTACGCACGGGGCATTCGGTCATAAACGGCTTGTGGTTGTTGATCCGGAAGGCGGCCGGCAGCCGATGACGCGCAGAAAAGGTACAAATACCTTTACCATCTGCTATAACGGAGAATTATATAACACGGAAGATATTCGTAAAGAGTTGCTGCAAAAAGGATATACATTCCAAGGCCACTCGGATACGGAAGTACTGCTAACTTCTTATATGGAATGGAAAGAAAAGTGTGTTGAGCATTTAAACGGAATTTTTGCATTTGCTGTATGGGACAGCGAAAAGGAAGCTGTATTTATTGCTCGCGATCGTTTAGGGGTAAAACCGTTATTTTATAAGGAGGATTTCGGACGTTTGTTGTTTGGCTCAGAGTTAAAAGCCATTTTGGCTCATCCGAAGGTAAAAGCCGAGCTGACACATGAAGGGTTGGCGGAAGTGTTTGGATTGGGACCGTCCCGTTCACCGGGACATGGTGTATTCGCAGGAGTAAAAGAACTCCGTCCAGGGCATGCTTTGACATTCTCCAAGGACGGATTAAAGGTGTGGCGGTATTGGAATGTAAAAAGCAGCGTGCATACTGACAGCTTTGAAGAAACTGTGGAAAAGGTGCAATTTTTATTAAAGGATGCTATTACAAGACAGCTTGTATCAGATGTTCCGTTATGTACATTTTTATCCGGCGGAGTGGATTCCAGCGCTATCACGGCATTTGCGGCGAAAGCTTATGAGCAAGAAGGAAAAGAGACTCTTCATACGTATTCCATAGATTATGAAGATAATGAAAAATATTTCAAGTCTAATGCGTTTCAGCCGAATGCCGATGGCCCTTACATTGATTTAATGTCTGAAACATTTGGAACGGTTCATCATCGCTGCGTTATTCCGACAGAAATACTGGCTGACCGTTTGACAGAGGCTACCATTGTACGGGATTTGCCGGGCATGGCAGATATTGATTCATCCTTACTATGGTTTTGCCGTGAAATTAAAAAGGATTTTGTAGTGAGCTTGTCAGGTGAATGTGCAGATGAAATTTTCGGGGGCTATCCATGGTTTCATCGCAAAGATGATTTAATGTCAGAAACCTTTCCGTGGATGCGTTCTACAGAAGCGCGGGAAAATTTATTGAAGCAAGAGTGGAGAGAAAAGCTTAAGCTTCGTCAATATGTGCAGCAGCGTTATCAAGAAACGGTAAAAGAAACACCAGTGCTTGATGGGGAAAATAAGATAGATGCAAAACGCCGGGAGCTCTTTTATTTGAATCAGCTTTGGTTCATGACCACGTTACTTGACCGAAAAGATAGAATGAGTATGGGAGCGAGCTTGGAGGTACGTGTGCCGTTTGCCGATCATCGTCTTGTGGAGTATGTATGGAACATTCCGTGGGAGATGAAGATGTACAATAATCGGGAAAAAGGATTGCTTCGTAAAGCGTTAGAAGGAGTATTGCCGCACGATGTATTATACCGGAAAAAGAGTCCATATCCAAAAACACATAATCCGCATTATACGAAAGCTGTAACGAAGTGGCTAAATCAGTTATTAGAAGATAAAAGTTCAATACTATATGTATTTTTTGATAAGAAGCAATTGCATGATTTGATTGCAACAGAAGGAAAAGCATTTACGGTTCCATGGTTTGGTCAATTGATGACAGGGCCGCAGCTTCTGGCGCACCTTGCGCAAATCCATGTTTGGTTTAAAGAATACAGCATTAATATTAAGGAATAAGACAGCTTTTGGCTGTCTTTTTCTTTTGAAGAATGTACAAACACCCAGACCTTTTATGCCAAATCACACATTTTTATTTTGATTATGATAATTGTACAAGCTTTTTTAATAGAAATTCATACTTTTATAGTATTTCTATTAATTGGAGGAACTATAATGGCCAGAACAACGTTGACTCAGATGCTTAGAAATGCTTATTTAGAAACTTGTAAAACATTTGAGAAAGACACTCTATGGAATCCATTCCACCAAGGAGAATGCTTAGAAAAGCAAGATTCTGCCCTTAGTTTAACTGTTCCCCCTATCTCTACTCCTTCTTTAAGTACATTTCTATCACTCAACAAACCCGTATCACCCAAAGTTGTTATTGTCGGTGCCGGTCTAGCCGGCTTAACCTGCGCTTATCGTCTAAAACAGGCGGGAGTTTCGAGCACGGTGTATGAAGCAAATAACCAAGTAGGCGGAAGATGCAGTACACGTAGAGGAGATTTCTCAGCTAATCAAATTGTCGAACGAGGCGGAACACTAATCGATACGGAACACCAGGCTATTCTCCGGCTTTCTCGTGAACTCGGCCTTCAGTTAGATAATCTGCGTAAAGCTGAAGTAAAAGGGACTGAGCCTTTCTATTATTTTGATGGGTGTTCATATTCCTTCGCTGAAGCCGCTCAGGATTTCAAGCAGATTTTCCATAGATTACAAACAGATCTTAGATTTGCAGACTACCCCACGTTATACAATAGATTTACGAAGCGAGGATTTGAACTCGATCACATGTCTATAGTTGACTGGATTAATGAAACTGTTCCCGGTGGAATCAACTCCAAATTTGGTCAGTTATTGGATGTTGCCTATAATATTGAATATGGTGCTGAATCAAATGAACAAAGTGCCCTCAATCTTATTTATTTGCTCGGCTTTTCCAGAAAGAGACCGTTTCAACTTTTCGGATCCTCAGATGAGAGATTCCATATCCACGGCGGCAATGATCAAATTCCAACGATACTAGCAAAAAGATTAGAAAGCCAAATTGTTACAGGAACCCGTTTAGTTGCAATAAAAGAAAACTGTAACGGAAGCTATACTCTTACATTTCAGAATGCAACAAATACGTTAGATGTAACCGCTGACAAGGTCGTCCTTACAACTCCTTTTTCGATTCTTCGTACCTCGGTAGACTATAGTAAGGCAGGCTTACGGCCATTAAAGATTACGGCAATCGAGGAACTAGGTATGGGAACGAATACAAAACTTCACGTCCAATTTCATAATCGCTACTGGAATAATCTTGGTTGCAATGGTGAGACATTTTCTGACAGAGGTTACCAAAATACTTTTGAGGCTAGTCGCGCACAAGCTGGTAAAAATGGAATTTTAGTTAACTATACAGGAGAGATTATTAGCACAGATTTTAATAGAGATACTCCACAAGAACAAGCAGAAAAGTTTTTGAAGCAGCTTGAACCGGTATTACCAGGAATTTCAAGTAAATGGAACGGGTTGGCGACTAGAGACAATTGGTTGGAGAACCCATTTACCTTTGGTTCGTATTCATACCGGAAGGTTGGACAGTATATGAAATTTGCCGGTATAGAAGGTGAACGAGAGGGGACTAAGGGCAACTTGCATTTTGCTGGTGAACATACTTCCATTGAATTTCAAGGATACATGAACGGGGCAGTGGAAAGTGGAGAGAGAGCAGCTCAGGAAATTCTTGGCGATCTTAAATGTTGAACATCGTAGCAGAGCTTGCAGAAACCTCTTGGGGGTCTAAGTGGTTTCTGCTATGCTGGTTTCCGTTAATAAGATGTTATGCCAATTTCACATGTATAAAACAGAAAAAAGACACTGATACATATCTAGTGTCTTTTTTGGGGCAGAGGTATTCAAAGTATGAATCTATATCATGTTATGCCTGATATTTATTTTTATTAAATAGCCGAGAACACTCGTGATTTCAATCATGAGATGAATCGGCTTCGGATACAGTCTACAACCACAAAATACTGAAGTGTATTGGTTGTGGATTAAGTATCCGACATGTTGTATAATTGAAATAGAACGAATTCAAGCGTGGTTGCTTGTTGCGTAAATAGAACTTGTTTGGTGGCTGTCGTTCGCCTATACCATTCAAAAGTCGCAAAAAGAACAAACTGTAAACCAATGGTGACGAAAACCAAGCACCAAATCGAAAACAAGACTGCAAGACCATGCGAATTTCGTATCAACCGTAGGGACTACGGGGGTAGCCTTCTAAAATAACTAGCGGTTACGCTGGTGTTCGTAGGAATCTCGGCATTTCAATGCTGAGTAGTTCAAAACTACCAATAATCTGCGTTATGTAACGAAACTTGCCGATCTGGGCAAGTTTCATTTTTTGTATAAATAAAAAAGCAGATAGTTTTTTAGTATTACATTTATAAAAATTATTCAGCGGATGGATTACGGTTTATCGCTTTGTAATGCGTCACAGCCTTCTTCGCCCGTGCGAATTTTGATGGCGTTGGCAATTTCGTATACAAAAATCTTTCCGTCTCCGGGCTTTCCTGTATTCAACACTTTTCTTGCTGTATCAATAACGGATTGAACAGGAACTTTGCATACAACAATTTCTATTTTAATGCGTTCGTGCATGTTGATTTTTCGTTTCATGCCGCGATATACTTCCGTAAATCCTTTTTGTAATCCGCAGCCTAAGACATTGGAAACTGTAATGCCGCTCGCGCCGATTTTCGCCAATTCCTCTTTCAGCTCTTCAAATTTTTCCGGCCGAGTAATAATCTCAATTTTTGTCAGCTTGTCGCTCATACAATCACCCTTTTCTTATAAACTCTCATGATATGCTTTTTCGCCGTGCATTGTAATATCAAGACCCAGTGCTTCTTCTTCTTCATTTGCACGTACTTGAGTAAATAAACCAACCACTTTTACAATCAAAAATGTTGCAAGGGCCGCAAAAGCATATGTGGCAATGATTGCGATACATTGTTTTCCAAGCAATGCAGCGCCGCCGTAAAATAACCCGTCTGCTCCTGCGCTGTTGACGGAAGTGGTAGCGAATAATCCTGTTGCAATTCCGCCCCATGTTCCGCCGATACCATGGCATCCGAACGCATCAAGCGCATCGTCGTAACCGAGCTTCTTCTTTAAATAAAACACGGATAAGAAGCAGACAGCTCCGCCGACAAGACCGATTAATATAGAAGATAGAGGAGTGACGAATCCGCAAGCAGGAGTAATGGCAACAAGTCCTGAAATAGCTCCGCTTACTGCACCGAGAACGGTAGGTTTTTTATTGACAATCCATTCGCATACAGCCCAAGCGATTGCCGCCATGGCAGCTGCGGTATTTGTATTGATGAAGGCTGTTAATGCTACATCGTTTAATGTAAGGGAGCTTCCTACGTTAAAGCCGAACCAACCGAACCATAAAAGACCTGCTCCTAATACAGTAAATGGAAGATGATGTGGTGCGGAAGCATGTGCATCTTTGCGTTTACCAAGCATAATTGCCAATACGAGACCTGACACGCCAGAAGTAATGTGAACAACATTTCCACCTGCAAAATCAAGTGCTCCAAGTTCGCGCAGCCAGCCGCCTACGCCCCAAACCCAGTGAGCCACCGGATCGTATACAAATGTCGTCCATAACACGATGAAGAAAAGAAAAGCTGAAAATCTCATTCGTTCTGCAAAAGCACCGGAAATCAAAGCCGGAGTTAAAATAGCAAACATCAATTGAAACATCATAAACAAGTTGTGAGGAAGAGTGGCGCTGTAATCTTCATTTGGCGTAAATGTTACACCTTTTAATCCAACCCAATCCAAGCTGCCGATCAAACCCTTCCAATCTGGACCGAACGCCAATGAGTATCCGATTAAAATCCATTGAATAGATACTATCGCCATTGCTGCATAGCTATGCATTGTTGTGCTTAATACGTTTTTACTTTTGACCATGCCGCCGTAAAATAACGCTAATCCAGGTGTCATTAGCATAACCATTACCGTAGCTAAGAAAATAAAGACCGTATCTCCGATGTTAATTCCTTCCATAATAAAAATTCCCCCATTCTAGTTTTCTGCTAAACTAAGAAATCATTTGTGTTTTCTAACATCGGCGCTTTATGTTAGATTTTATTACATTTGTTGTTATATTTAGTATCATATTCAATTTACATGCAATTATCAATAGAATTTTCAGAAAAAAACAAAGGTTTTTTATTTGGAAAAGCCTGCTTTGTATGTAAGCGTTAACAGATGTTATTTTTTATAACATGTATTATAATTTCGTTTAAATGCATAAAAATTACCTGTAAGATAGAAATGTGGATGCTAGAGAAATTGTGGTGGGGAAATTTATGTTATGTATGTTGAATAATAATGATAATTATTATCAATAATAATAGAAAGAGGACAGCTGTCCCCGCTATCCTCTTCGTTTGCTGCTTATGCTTCCGGTTCGAATGTTTTGCAGTCTGTTTCTTCTTGTTTAGATGCTTGCTTGCCGGTGTGACTGACCACATAGATTCGGTCTGCGGCACATTTGTTTCCTTGCGCCCAATATTTGCAGTTGTCTACTTCGCACAATACGTCTATTGCCATTGTTATACACCTCCTCAGTCATTAGCTTCGGCTTTTTTTGAGGCAGGTATACTTTATGGAAAATAATTAATTATATAAAACTTTTTATTTTCACTTCCATGTTTAACAATTTTTTCTTTCGTCGCAATTCTAAGCAGGCTGAGAGGAAGTGACAAAGGACTTTGTTTCCCATACGCGGGAGCGCCACAGCATCAGTATCCCGCGCAGCCAGTTGCTTACATTCTAAATCATTATACAGAAGCATTAAAAATGACTGATATTGCAGAGCACATTCACTATCATGTTGATTATATTACACGATGTATGCAAAAAACGATGGGAATCAGTCTGTTGCAATATTTGAATGAAGTAAGGCTGGCTTCTACGAATGAGAAGATAAAAGAAATCGCAAAACAGGTTGGCATTCATGACGAAACATACTTTTCCCGTTTGTTTCGCAAAAAAGAAGGGATGAGCCCGCAAGAGTACCGCAGGATGCTGCAGCGTGAAGGGATTCGGCCTGACAACTAAGAAAACAAGGAGAAGGACCATCAAAACAGTTAGGCAGATGAAGACAAGGAAAAAAGTGTACGAGTTTATGTTCGTACACTTTTTTAAATCCTAATTTAAAGATTTTATTGGCATTTATCGAAAGTCTCAATTTCCCGCTTGTTTTACAATGCCAGGACAATGAAACCGTGCTCGCTTAAAACTAGATCAACATTTTCGGCTTCATGGGCGAATTCTTCGCCGGTTAAAAGGTTCGTTACTGTTTTTCCTTTTAAATTGTAAGGAATATCTACTGTGATTTCTTTGTCAGAGTTATTAAAGGCGAAAAGAAGCGTGCTGTCTTCAAATGTTTTTACATACATGACATGATTGCTTTCATTGTTTGCATCAATGAATCGGAATGTTCCTTTATTTCCAAATGCCGGATTTTCTTTTCTCAGCTGAATCAGATGAGAAATAAAACCAAGTAAATCTTTGTCTTGCTTCTCTTCCTCCCAAATCATACACTCGCGGCAACCTGGGTCCATGCCGCCGGCCATGCCGATTTCATCGCCGTAATAAATACACGGAGAACCTGGAGAAGAAAGAAGGAAGGTGAATAATTGCTTCACTTTTGCTTTATTCTCTCCGCATACAGTTAAAATGCGAGGCGTGTCATGACTTCCTAATAGATTGAATGCTACTTCCGTTGCGTTGTCTTGATACATGAGAAGGGCGTCTGTCGTTTTGTAGGCGAATTCTTCTGCCTTGATAGCTTCATGAGCAAAGAATTGAATCGCTGCGCTTGTATATGGGTAGTTCATTACTGCGTCGAATTGGTCTCCTTGCAGCCAAGGCATAGAATCATGCCAAATTTCTCCCAGGATGTACACGTCGGGCTTAATGGCTTTTACTTCTTTCCGAAATTCGCGCCAGAAGTCATGAGAAACCTCATTCGCTACGTCCAATCTCCAGCCGTCAATATCGAATTCGCGCACCCAATAGCGGCCTACTTCCAGTAAATATTCTCTTACTTCCGGATGCGAGGTGTTGAGTTTTGGCATCATATGCGTAAAGGCAAACGTATCGTAGTTTGGTTTTGGTTCTGTCTGTACCGGGAAGTCCCAAATGTAAAACCAATCCTTATACTTAGAGTTTTCCCCGTTCTCCAAAACGTCTTGGAACTGCGGGAAGTAAAATCCGCTGTGATTGAAAACGGCATCCAGCATAACTTTAATACCATTATCATGACAAACCTGCACAAGTCGTTTAAATGTTTCTTTATCCCCAAATTGCGGATCGATCTCCATATAATCAATCGTATCGTATTTATGGTTAGAAGTTGCTTTGAAAATGGGTGTGAAGTAAAGGCCGGTTACTCCTAATTTTACGAGATGATCGATATGTTTGATGACACCTTCAAAATCGCCGCCGAAGAAGTTTGTTGAAGTAGGCTCTGCGCTTCCCCAAGGTAAAGTGCCTTCCGGGTCGTTATCAGGATTTCCGTTTGCAAAGCGTTCAGGAAAAATTTGGTACCAAACGGTGTCGCGCACCCATGCCGGCGGAGAAAATACGTCTTCTTCGTTCAAGTAAGGGAAACAAAAATAAGGGGCATTGTCATTATTGATAATCTCGTTATAGAACCCTTTTTCTGTATACACTACTGTTTCTTCCTTGTTTTTTAATTCAAAGCCATAGCGGAAGCGGCGAAATTCCGGCTGAACAGCAATAAACCAATAGTCGAACAGTTCAGTAGTTGCAATCTTGCTCATAGCTGCTGTTTCATATTGCCAAGCTCCATCTTCCCAGATGTATGGATCCCCGTGGATTAAATTTACATTTTCTACATCATTGTTTTTAGTACGCAAACGAATATGTAAGGTTTTTGTATCGTAAGCGTATACAAAATTATTTTTCGGGCGATGATACACTGCTTCGCGAGTTATCATATCCATTCCTCCTCTTCACTAAAACAAACACTTGACTAATGCAATCGTTTGCCTTTTATAATGAAAGAGTAATATTAAACGCTTACAAAAGTCAAATGTTATTTTGGGGAATTTGGGAAAGGTTAACAAATACACGGTATTGCTTTTATGAATTTTATTTTATGAAAATAGTAAAACTTACAGATAGGATGATAACACAATGAAATACCTTCGTCGTTTTTTGTTTAACAGAATGAAACCGCAGTACATCTTTGAAGCACGAAATTCCAACATTTTTTTCATATTGCTGCAGAACATACTAATTGGTTTGCTTTTAGCGTTTCCGCTTATTTTTCAGTTTGTAAAGACGGACGATATTATGCTTTCTAAGACGTTGTTTGAAGATTTATATCAATCTACCACATGGAAAAGTGAAGTTCCGGATTGCAATTTCAATAACACTCTTTCTTGCTCCGACACAGAAGTTAAGGATATTCAGGTTAACAAAACACATGTAGTATTTGATGTAAATGATAAATTTCATTCTGTTGAAAAAGGGAAAATATACATGATTTTTAAGAAAGATTATGTATATGTACATTATTTGGGAATGGATGTGTACACTGAATATCCGGAGAATGTAGGAGAAATACACATTACAGAAAACCCTATTTCTTTTATTGAAAAGGTCGTAGCTGCAGGGAAGTTGAAAGCAGTTGGTGTTATAATGCAGCTGGCGTATCCTGTCACTATTTTTACTAATCTTGTATTTGTAGGATTTGTTGCTTTGCTATCTATGTTGTTGAACATTGGAGCTCGCCAAAAACTGTCTTATAAGAAAATGTTTGCACTTCTTTCTTATTCGGCCACCATTCCGGCAATTATTGCATTTATTGTAGGTACAATCGTATCTGTTGCGTTTGTATACTTAATTTACAATTTTGGATTATTATTTATGGGGTATTATGTGTTCAGAAAGTATATTCGCTAAAAATATGATGGGAAAATGAAGGTTTAATAAAAAAGGCTGTCCTTAAAAGTACAAGATTTATGCTTTTAGACAGTCTTTATATATTCGAAAACCACAAAACAAAGGCATGCATCTACTTACATTTATATAATTCTTTAGGAGAGGCAAGTATCTGTCACAAAAATGATAGAATTGTAAAACTATTATCTCTATTCTATTGACAGTTTAAGTTTTCTAGTCTAGTATAAAATTGTGAAAACGGTTGCTTAAATTTTAATGTTAGGAGAGATTGGCTTGAAGAAACATCTAAAGAAAGTGTTCGCAGTATTAGCTACTGCTACTTTGAGCGCGGGTATTTTAGCTGGTTGCGGCTCTAAAGAAAGCGCTTCCACAGAAGGGGATAAGTCATCCAGTAAAGGTGATCTTCCTTGGGACGAAAAAGCAAACGGTTACAAAATTGAAAAGGACCTTCTTGACGGTAAAGGATCGTTAAAAGTATGGATTGATAATGATGATTATGCGAATGCCGTTATCAAAGCTTTTAACGAGAAATATCCGAAGGTAAAAGTAGAATATGAGAAAGTAGGAGCTACTGAAGCACGTGCAAAGATGAGCTTAGATGGTGAAGCTGGTCTTGGCGCAGACGTTTTCATTCAGCCGCATGACGGTATCGGACCATCTATTGAGGATGCAATTATCGGACCAATGGGAAGATACACAGACCAAATTAAAGATCGTTTCTTAGACTCTTCTGTTGGTACTGTTATGAAAGATGGCCAAGCATTTGGTGTACCGATTTCGACTGAGTCCATTGCACTATTCTATAATAAAACTTTATTAAAGCAATTAACTGGTTCCGATGAGGCGCCAAAATCTTGGGATGAAATCATTGCATTAGCAAAAACATACAATGATAAGTCTAAAAACCAATGGACAATTCGTTGGGAAGTTGGTAACTCTTATATGAGCTACTTTTTCTTATCTGCATTCGGATATGATGTATTTGGCAAAAAAGGTACAGATGCGAAGAAGGTTGACTTTGATTCCAAGGCTGTAAAACAAGGTTTAGAATATATGAAAATGCTTCGTCCATATTGGGATGTCAATGCTGAAGACGCAACACATGATACAACAACACTAGAATTTGCAAAAGGGCAAACACCGTTCTTAATCACTGGTCCATGGGCAATCCAAGATGTTAACAAAGGTGCCGAAGAGAACAAATTTGAATACGGTATTACTACAATTCCAAAAATTAAAGGCAAACAGCCAATTACATTCTCTGGCAACCAAATCGCTTGCGTATCTTCATACTCTAAGTATCCAGGCGCAGCTCGTGTATTTGCAATGTTCTTAGGTTCTAAAGAAGGAGCAGAAGCTCTTTATAAGACAACTGGTAAGCTTCCGGCATTACAATCCAAGTACGTTAAAGAAGTTCCAGGTTTAGAAAATGATAAGCACCTAAAAGGAATTTCTGCACAAGCCGCTCATTCTAAACCAATGCCATCCATCCCTGAAATGGCAAGCTTCTGGGATCCTGCAAAAAACATGATCGTAAACGTATGGAATAACTTATTATCTGTTGAAGATGCACAAAAGAAAGCTATTGAAGATTACAATGCATTGCAACAATCTTCAGGGGGTCAAAAATAATTTGTATAAAATTATAGCCTCTTACAATAAAGTAGGAGGCTATACATACAATTTTTAGTGCAACCGTTTTCCTAAAAAACTTTTTAATACAGTAATTAAGAAAGAAGAATGCAGCGAGTTATAGAAAAAATAGTACTTTGTGAATAGAAAAGTGATACGGTATAGTAAAACTGGTTTTGCTTCCCAAACTATTTTTTCTATAGTTTGCTAATTAGAAAGGGGATTGAACCTATGGAACCAGCCTTAAAGTATCCTCAAAAGTCAACACAATCGGATAAGGAGCAAAGAAAATCCAATCCTTTAGTGGCGGGGCTTTGTTCCGCAGTTGTTTGGGGGCTTGGACAAATTTTAAACAAACAAGTGCTCAAGGGATTATTTTTTTTCATTATTCAACTAGCAGTCGTTCTTACTGAAATTCTTACTGGAAATTACATCGATTTTGCTGAAGGATATTCTTTCCGTACAAATGGCGGTTTCTTCTTAAAAGGGATTTGGGGTCTTGTTGCATTAGGGACAGAGCCGCGCCGGATGGCTATTACCGGACTTACAGAAGGTGATCACTCCATCGTTTTAATGATTAACGGTATTATTGCCCTAATTATTTTGGCATTCGTTATTGGTATTTGGTACTGGAATATTAAAGATGCGATTGAAACAAGAAAAATTATTAATGAAACAAATAAAGTGCCTTCAACAAAACAATATATTAATCATCTGTGGGATAGTGCATTTGAGTTCATTATTCTTCTGCCTTCTATTGTAATGTTGTTATTTATTTCTGTTATGCCAATTATTTTCGGTTTTCTTATTGCATTTACAAACTATAATAAATTCCACTTACCTCCAACCAAACTTGTAGATTGGATTGGTGCAGAAAACTTTATTAATTTATTCCAATTACCGATTTGGACGAAAACTTTTACAGGTGTTTTTGCTTGGACAATCGTATGGGCTATTCTATCAACAGTAACATGTTTCTTTGGAGGGTTATTCCAAGCAGTTATTTTAAACAACAAACGAGTGAAGTTTAAAAAGATGTGGAGAACGATTTATATTTTACCTTGGGCGATTCCGGGAATGATTTCACTGCTTGTGTTTAAAACACTATTCAATGGACAGTTTGGACCGGTGAGCCAGTTTTTAATTGATATTGGTTTAACAGATCATCGTATTTCATGGTTTACGGATTCCAACAATCCTAATCTCGCTCGTGCGACGATTCTTTTAATCAATCTATGGCTTGGATTCCCATACTTTATGGCATTGATGAGCGGCATTATGACAAGTTTAGATAAAGAGGTATTTGAAGCGGCAAAAATTGATGGAGCAACACCAGCTCAGGAATTTTGGAAGATTACGTTCCCGTTGGTATTATACTCAACTGCTCCATTATTAATTATGACGTTTGCGGGTAACTTTAATAACTTCGGTGTCATTTATTTCTTAACTGAAGGCGGGCCTGCCAATCCGAACTATCAGTTTGCAGGACATACTGATATTTTAATTACTTGGATTTATAAGCTCACGCTTGATAACCGAATGTATAACATGGCATCAGTAATGTCGATTATCATCTTCCTCGTTATTGGTTCGATTTCTGCATGGAACTTTACCAAAACAAAAGCTTTCAAAGAGGAGGATATGGTGTAATATGGAGATCGCGAAAAAAAATACAAGTGCGAATAAAGTTAAAGACTATTTTATTACTGCACTTATTTATGCTGAATTAATTATAGTTGCGGCAGCAGTTATTTTTCCGATAGTTTGGATTGTCGGCTCTTCTTTCGGCAGTTCATCAGGGTTATCGAATGCAACGCCGATTCCTGAAAATCCAACTATTAAGCACTATTTAGAACTCTTTGAAAAAACAAAGTTTCTAAACTGGTATTGGAATACGTTTAAAATTGCAGTTCTGAATATGATTTTATCAGTGTTGCTTTCTACATCAACAGCGTATGTTTTCTCTCGTTTTAAATTTAAGGGAAAAAAATTCGGGCTAATTTCAATTCTTGTGCTGCAAATGTTCCCTTCATTTATGGGGATGATTGCAATCTACATTTTATTTTTAAACTTCGGTTTATTGGATAGCCACCTAGGTCTAGTATTGGTATATGCAGCAGGACAAATTCCATTTAACACTTGGTTAATTAAAGGTTACTTATCATCTGTACCAAAATCATTAGACGAGTCCGCAATGATTGACGGGGCAACGAAAACTCAAATTTTCTTTAAGATTATTATGCCGCTGTCTAAGCCGATTTTAACGTTTGTTGCACTAACGCAATTTATGGCACCTTGGATGGATTTTATCCTTCCGCGTCTCTTAATCAGTTCTAATGAGAAGATGACATTGGCGGTTGGATTGTATCAATTGATTTCAGGGAACACAAACAACAACTTTACTATGTTCGCTGCAGGTGCAGTATTAGTTTCTGTTCCAATAACCATTCTTTACGTATGGCTGCAAAAGTACCTAATTCAAGGTATTACAGCAGGGGCAAACAAATAATAATAGTGAGAGCAAGGAGAGTGCCTTGCTCTCACTTATGAGAGGTTTCTATTCGGAAATAAGAATAGAAAAACAGAAAAACTCGCAAAACCTTGCTAAAATAAGCGTCAATAAAAAGTTAACAAAGGGTGGAGAATATGTTGCAAGATACAAGTTTTGCTATTATGCCTGATAAAGAGCAAGATACAGTGTTAATGTATCATTCAATTGGAGATACCCATACCATCAGCCGGCAAGATAATGTCTGGATATTTACATGTGAGAGAGGGAACGTAGCAGTAAAATTTTATCGCGAAGATATCTTACGAGTTGTCATGAATCCGATTCACATCCCTGCTTTAAAAGAAAGTGTTGCGATTGTGGGAAAACCGGCACAAGTAGAGGTTCAACAGGAAGAAACGCAAGATGAAATCATACTACAAACATCTGTGCTTTCAGTTCGTATACAAAAGGCTCCGTTCCGCATAAATGTTTATGATGTAAATGGTGAGCCTATCATACTTGAAAATGAGAAGGGATTAGGATTTAAAGACAATCATGAAGTCATTTGTTTTAAATCTATGAAGGCTGATGATCATTTTTACGGCTTTGGGGAGAAAACAGGCTTTCTTGATAAAAAAGGTGAGAAAATATCCAACTGGAATACGGATGTGTATGCCCCTCATAATCCGGAAACTGTAGAGCTGTATCAATCTATTCCCTACTTTATGACACTGCGTAATGGAAGAGCTCACGGTATATATTTCGATAGTACATGGAAAACCAAGTTTGATTTTCAAACATATAGAGACTTCTATTCTTTTTCAGCAGAAGGAGGACAAATAGATTACTACACACTGGCAGGACCAACCCCAAAAGCTGTACTAGAGCAATACACATTTTTAACAGGACGGGCTCCGATTCCGCCAAAATGGGCTATCGGATATCATCAATCTCGTTATAGTTATAAAACAGAGCAAGAGGTGCGCTTACTAGCAAAAACATTTAAAGAAAAGGAAATTCCGTTAGATGCTATTCACTTAGACATACATTATATGGATGGTTATCGTGTATTTACGTTTGATCGTAGCCGCTTCCCGAAGCCTGAGAAAATGGTAGAAGAGTTAAAACAAGAAGGGGTGCACATTGTATCTATTGTAGATCCAGGAGTAAAACAAGATCCCGAATACCATATATATAAGGAAGGAATTCAAAACGATTATTTCTGTAAGTATTTAGAAGGTGAAGTATTCTTTGGAGATGTATGGCCGGGTCGAAGTGCGTTTCCTGACTTTACGAACGAAAAAGTTCGTGAATGGTGGGGACAAAAACACGCTTACTATGTCAATATGGGTATTGAAGGCATTTGGAATGATATGAATGAGCCTTCTGTGTTTAATGAAACAAAAACAATGGACATGAATGTAGTGCATGAAAATGATGGTGATCCTCGTACTCATCGAGAGCTGCATAATATATACGGCATGATGATGGGAAAAGCTACATATGAAGGAATGAAGAAGCAATTGGACAACAAACGTCCATTCCTTTTGACTAGAGCGGGATTTGCTGGTGTTCAGCGATATTCGGCTGTTTGGACAGGAGATAATCGCAGTTTTTGGGAGCATCTTGAATTATCACTGCCAATGTGCATGAATTTAGGCGTATCCGGTGTTCCGTTTGTAGGACCCGATGTTGGCGGTTTTGCTCATGATTCAAATGGGCAATTGTTGACAAGATGGACGCAAGTGGGAGCTTTCTATCCGTTTTTCCGCAACCATAGCGTTATTGAGTCTGTACGTCAAGAGCCATGGGCATTTGGAGAAGAGTATGAACAGATTATAAAAAGATACATTCAGCTTCGTTATCAGTGGCTGCCGCACCTGTACTCCTTGTTTGCAGAAGCGAATGAAACAGGAGTCCCTATTATGCGGCCGTTGTTCTTGGAGTATCCGGACGATCCGCATGTAATGAATTTGGCTACACAATTCATGGTAGGGGACAACGTTATTGTCGCACCTATTATGCGGCCGGATACGTATCATAGAGTAATATATTTACCGGAAGGAAACTGGGTGGATTATTGGAATGAGGAAGTACTCGAAGGCGGAAAGCATCATCTAGTAGAAGCACCGTTGGATAAGTTACCGATTTATGTAAAGCAAGGGACTATGCTTGTTCATGGAGATATAAAATCTTCTACAGCAATACCTGATGAAAAACTTACACTTCATATTTATGCACAGACCAGCGGAGAAGCATCTTATTCACTATATGAAGATGATGGTATGTCATTTGATTACGAACAAGGAAGTTATTTACGCAAAACGTTCCATGCGCACTTTGAAAACGATGTGGTTTTATTATCAATAATAAATGAGGTAAACGGATATACACCATCTTGGAAGAGTATTGACATTGTAGTACATGGTTGTAATGAGAGTACAAAATTGATTGTGAATGGAACTGAATTGGAAACGACACAACTTTCGCATGAAAACGGTACAATGAAAACATTTTTAATAGTATAAGAGGAAACTTTTAATATTGCTCTTCTCAAGGTTACTAGCAAACGGGATTCTTCACTTGCAAAAGTGCAGACTTCACCAAGCAGAACAAACAATAAAAATGGAAAGAGAAAGGATGGTGTTCATGCCAGTCACAATTAAAGATGTAGCCAAAAAAGCAAATGTCGCACCATCCACAGTTTCTCGCGTAATTGCTGACAGCCCTCGTATCAGTACAAAAACAAAAAAACGAGTGCAAAAGGTTATGGAGGAATTAGGGTATCATCCAAACCTGAATGCCAGGAGTTTGGCCAACCAATCCACGAAAGCAATCGGTTTAATTATGCCAAGCTCTGCAAATAAAACATTTCAAAATCCGTTTTTTCCGGAGGTCATTCGTGGAATCAGTTCATTTGCAAATATAAAAGACTATTCTATATATATGTCTACGGGAGAGACGGAACAAGAAATTTATGAAGGCGTTGTAAAGATGGTGCAAGGGAGACGCGTGGATGGCATTGTCCTTCTTTATTCACGTGTTGATGATAAGGTAATGCAATATTTAATGGATCAACAATTTCCGTTTGTTTTAATCGGAAAACCGCAACATTCACCAGACCAAATTACCTATATTGATAACGATAATATTCGAGCGAGTCGTGAAGTAACGGAATATTTACTTTCACTTGGTCACCAACGTATCGCTTTCGTCGGCGGAACTCCGAATTTGATGGTAACAAAAGATCGGTTGAAAGGCTTTAAGGAAGCATTTATGCATGCCGGTCTTCCGGTGTCGGAAGAATTTATTTTTTACGTGGAGTTTTTACGGGAAGGCGGACAAGAAGCAGTTGAACAAATTATGTCTCAAAAAGATCGTCCTACAGCTATTGTCGTAACAGATGATTTAATGGCCCTCGGTGTATTAAGTACATTGATGGAAAAGGGGTACAATGTTCCCGATGATGTATCGGTTGCAAGTTTTAATAATGTTATTTTTTCAGAAATTGCTTGTCCGCCGCTTACCTCAGTTGACGTACGTACGTTTCAGCTTGGCTACGAAGCTGCTAGAAGCATAGTTGAAAAAATTGAAACGACCGATTCAACCTGTAAAAGCATTATCGTTCCTCACGAAATCATAAAACGTCAAACGTGTAAGGAATTGAATAAGCAGCTATGTACTCAGTAACATAGCTGCTTATTTGATAATGCAAACGATTGTATCAATTTTTTACTTTTAACTAATTAAAATAAGGTGATAAATAATGAAAAGATTATTTGTGGTAGACGAATGGAAAGTCATTGAAAACGAACTGCACAAAGAAGAGTTTCGTTTAGCGGAAAGTATAACGAGTTTAGGAAACGGTCATATGGGGATGCGCGGGAACTTTGAAGAGACGTATTCAGGAGATTTTCACCGCGGTTCTTATATTGCAGGAGTTTGGTTTCCTGACAAAACACGCGTAGGCTGGTGGAAAAACGGGTATCCGGATTACTTTGGCAAGGTGATTAACTCTGTGAACTACATCGGCATCCGAGTACTGGTCGATGGGCAAGACCTGGATTTATATACGGCAGATGTAAAAGAATATTATCGCGAATTGGATATGCAGCACGGAGTATTAACGCGTAAGTTTACTGTTAACCATGGAGGGAAAGAAACAGAGTTTAAGGTTGTTCGTTTCTTATCTGTGGCAGACAGCGAATTGGCTGTAATCCGATACAGTGCGACACCAAAAAACTATGATGGCACGATCACATTCATTCCATATTTAGACGGTGATGTGCGCAACGAAGATTCTAACTATGAAGAAGATTTTTGGTTACCGGTCGCTCAAGGTGTGAAAGAGTGCGAAGGAAACTTGGTCATGCGCACGAAAGACAATCCGTTCGGAACACCGACATTCCAGGTGGCTGCCACAATGAAAGTGGAAGTGGAAGGCACTGTGAAAGACGTGCAAGCAAGCAGCAAAGAAGAATACGTAGAAAACGTGATTGCGCTGGACGCAAAGCAAGGGCAAACAGTTACGGTGACGAAGTATGTAGCTGTAACGACAGACAGAGACCATGATGCTTCTGTACTTGTGGAAAAAGGGAAAGAAGTGCTGGAGCGCAGCCTGGCAAAAGGATACGAAACGCTGTTAGATGAGCATAAAAAAGGTTGGCTGTCTCGTTGGGAAATTGCGGATGTGGAAATCAAAGGAGACGAAGAAGCTCAACAGGGAATTCGCTTTAACTTATTCCAATTATTCTGTACCTATTACGGCGAAGACGCTCGTTTAAATATTGGACCGAAAGGCTTCACGGGTGAAAAATACGGCGGTGCGACATATTGGGATACAGAAGCGTATGCCCTTCCGTTATACTTATCCACCGCAAAGCCGGAAGTGGCGCGCAATCTGTGCATATATCGCCACAATCAATTAGAGGAAGCGTATGTGAACGCAAGTAAGCAAGGACTAGCAGGTGCATTGTATCCAATGGTGACATTCACAGGTATCGAATGCCATAACGAATGGGAGATTACATTCGAAGAAATTCATCGCAACGGAGCCATCGCATACGGCATTTATAACTATGTAAACTATACAGGTGATAAAGATTATTTACATGAATACGGGATTGATGTACTAGTCGGCATTTCTCGTTTCTGGGCGGATCGTGTGCATTACAATAAAAAGAAAAATGTATACATGATGCATGGGGTAACGGGACCAAATGAATACGAGAACAACGTCAATAACAACTGGTACACCAATCGTATTGCGGCGTGGACGTTGGAGTACACGTTAGAAGTAATCGATTATTTAAAGGCAAAAGGCTATCAAAGCTGCGAAATAGGATTAAACATTACAGAAGACGAGTTAAGCAAATGGAAAGACATTATAGAAAAGATGTATTATCCATACGATGAAGAACTGGGAGTGTTCGTACAGCACGATACATTCTTAGATAAAGACTTACGTACAGTAGATACATTGGCTCCAGAGGACAGACCGCTGAACCAAAAATGGTCTTGGGATAAAATTTTGCGCAGCTGCTTCATTAAACAAGCGGATGTATTACAAGGAATTTATTTCTTAAACGACCGCTTTACAATGGAGGAAAAGCGCCGCAACTTTGAATTCTATGAGCCAATGACAGTACACGAGTCCAGCTTATCTCCATGTATCCACTCTATTTTAGCAGCAGAGCTTGGCATGGAAGAAAAAGCGTATGAGATGTATCATCGCACAGCACGCTTAGATTTGGATAACTATAACAACGACACGGAAGACGGCTTGCATATCACAAGCATGACAGGCTCTTGGCTGTCCATCGTTCAAGGGTTTGCCGGCATGAGAACGTTCAATGAATCTCTTTCTTTCCGGCCATTTATTCCATCTGCTTGGGACAGCTACTCTTTCAACATTGTGTATAGAGACCATAATTTCAAAGTAACCGTAAACAAAGAGGAAGTAACACTGACACAAACGGAAGGCAGCGACCTGCAAGTAAAAGTATACGATGAAACAGTTACGCTTCCGGTGAATGGAACAGTGACGGTGGCTTTACAAACAAGCAATTCCGGCTGATTTGTATGAAGCTGCTACAATCGATGGAGCAACTATATATAACTGACTTTCTTTTTCGACATACAGCTTAGTTTAGCCCAAGCCGGCGGAGCACGGCTTGGGGCATCTGAGCAATTTCTGACAAAAAGGCCCCTACCACTTCTTCGATGGAGGCTTTTGTTGGATGAAACACGTTGGCGATGACTTGTTGCTTCAGCCACTTCCACAACCGTTCGATGGGATTAAGGTTGGGAGAATACGGCGGAAGATACATCAACAGAATTCGGCCTGCGTTCTGGCGCAAGAATCCCTGCACCTTTTCACTGCGGTGGATCCGAGCATTGTCGGTCACCATGACGACAAACTTTCCTTCATATTCCTTTAGTACGAACTC
>JBHGXS010000065.1:0-2894 GCA_041920565.1 Bacillus sp. (in: firmicutes)
CAATGTGTATAAAAATTGACCGAAGCCTTTATTTGGATCTCCTAAGATATTTTCTTTCGGCACGCGAAAATTATCTAAAATGATTTCACATGTGTTAGAAGCTCGAACTCCCATTTTGTCATATGGACTGGAAATTTTTAGTCCTTCACTGTTTGTCGGAACAATGAACGCAGAAATGCGCTTTTTCCCGTTCGCATCGACACCGTTGACAGCGGTTACAATTATCGTATTAGCGTATTCCGCATTGGTAATCCAACACTTCTCGCCATTAATCACATATTCATCACCATCTAAAACGGCTTTTGTTTGTGTGCCGCCCGCATCGGAGCCCGCGTTTGGCTCAGTAAGTCCAAATGCTCCTAATGTTTCACCTTTTGCCATCGGCACTAAATATTTTTGTTTTTGTTCTTCTGTTCCAAAATAGTAAATGGGAGATGCTCCTAAGGAAATTGCTGCTGCATAGCTTAGCCCCGTTCCTCCGCATGCACGGCCGATTTCTTCTACAGCAATCGCATAGGATACGGTGTCGCCGCCGGAACCGCCGTATTCTTCCGGAAACGGAATGCCAAGCAAGCCGAGTTCTCCCATCTTTTTAAACGTTTCATACGGAAATTCTGCAGTGCGATCATAGTAACTAGCCTTTGGTGCGATTTCTTTTTCTGCAAAGCTGCGAACCATTTCTTTCATGATTTGCGTTTCTTTTGTTAGAGTAAATTCCATACGAACACCCCTTTTTGATTTTTTAGCAGAGTGACTATAGTGAAAACCGCATTGAACTAGTATGACTATTTTAACAATTCTGCCATCATTATTATTGTAAAACATCTTCTGCTATTGCGGACCAAAAAAAATCCTACATTGTTCTACAACAATACAGGATATAGTAAACTGTTTTATAAAAATTCTGTCGAATTTTGTTTAATAATCCCGACCTTTACCGGAATCCGTAATTTCTACTAGGGCTTCCGGGTACGGTTTAAAATAGGTTTGCCGCATCAAATAGTTTTCATGAAACATGAAAGCGAAACGTTCATGACTTTAGTAAGGATAAAATACTGCTTAGCGGAATTATCGTCATTAACACTCCTTATCACGACAGTCTGTATAAAAGGAACGTGAATGAACGTATGGCAGGGGGCTAACGGGTACTCATTAAAAAGAAGGGGAAGTATGCTATCATAAAAAAAAGAGAGGTATTTTTTAATGCCTCTCTTCAGAAAACAGTTAGCCTTGCAAAAGTCTTTTATGTATCCATACAGCTGCTTGAGCTCCGTCTCCCATGGCGATAGTAACTTGTTGAGAGTGAGCAACAATATCACCCGCTGCCCAAATACCTGAGATATTAGTTTCCTTTGTTCTTGAATCAACAATGACATGTTTATTTTTCAGTAGATTTACACCAAGCTGTTTTGCAAGTTCAGTATGTACCTCATTACCTCCAAAGCCGATAAAAGCACGTTCAGCATAAAGAGTATCACCATTTTGCAGCTTTATTCCTTTGAAGATGGAGGCGCCTTCTGTTATTACCTCACCGATCTTTTCTTCTCTATACCCGATATTTGATTCGTAAAGGATATTTCTTAATGAATTCTCTATTTTTTGACCATCATGATTTACATAGGTAATTGTCTCCGTCCAATACGTCAAGGCTAATGCAAGATTAGCCCCTGCCTCTCCAGAACCGAGCACCAACACACTTTTATTTGCAACCTCATACCCGTCGCAATCTGGACAAACATAGATAGACAAACCAAGACAACGTTTTAAATTTTTTATATTAGGTATTCGATCTGTAATCCCGGTTGCTAACAGTATTGTCTTTGTTTTGTATGATTTTTCCTTTTCGGTAGTCAAAATATAGAACCTATTATCTTTTATCGCTGTTATTACTTTATCTTCTAAAAAGGTAACATTATACTTTTCAGCATGTTGTCTTCCAAGTTCCCGCAGTTTTTCTCCGCTTATTCCATTCGGCCATCCTAAAATGTTGTGGTATCCTTTACAAATGGTGGACCGTCCATTGTTCGAGTCAATTACAAGCACCTTACGTTGATATCTCCCGAGTTGAATTGCGGCTTGAAGACCGGCAATACCTCCGCCAATAATGATACATTCAAAACTATCTTTCACTTTTTTCCTCCTCAGGCATAATATACATGGGCAATCTTATTCTTCCGTTCGTGGAGCACGTTCTGCCAAATATACATTATCGGTTGTAGCAAAATTTACTTGGAGTAAACTTTGTTCTTGCATTAGCCCGTCTGGATGATTATTTTTATCTTTTTCTTTATTAGAAATATATGTCATGATTTTTCTTTTATGTTTCATATGACCCCCCCTCTTTTTTTATATAATTTGAACTATTTTTTGAGAAATATTGATGGAATTTTCATGTCAATTGTTACTGATTGTTTATTATTTATTGTTTATACATTAGACTGCCCTTAATTTTGATAATGTTGTATTTAATTTTATATTAAAATAAGGTAAATGAAATTTTGAATATTGCTAATTCTCTTTCATTTATAGTGATTTTGCTCCATCCAGAATTTCACCCTAGGTATATCAAAAAATCCCCTGCTTCAAATTTTATTAAAAGTTAGGGATAGCTAATCTTGTTCATATTTCACAAGGGAAAACATAAAATGTTATACATTATATGAAGGGAAAAGAAAAAGGATAGATACAAGCAGAATAATTCTGTGTGTTCTATCCTTCTTTTTGTACTACAAATGACCTCATTTACCACTACAATGTAAAGGACTTTGCTGTGGTACATTTCTGTTGTCAAATGATAATAAAGTTGCTTAAATTCTCCGTCATAAACAAAACAACGTTCAATTTTTCCAGACGATGCTAGAAAAGTTATTTAATTTCTTATTTACACCTCATCT
>JBHGXS010000086.1:0-3422 GCA_041920565.1 Bacillus sp. (in: firmicutes)
CAAATACTGCCAGGAGTGTTCCGATATGAAGCATAGTATCTAAAAATAGTCCTGCTTCATCTAACCCAAATAAGTGCCTCCCTAAATATAAATGGCCGGTACTGCTTATTGGCAAAAACTCCGTTAAGCCTTGAATGATCCCTAATATAAAAGCTTCAAACCAATTCATGTCTTCTCCTCCCTCCTGCTGCTTGTACTCATTATATGCTTCCCACCCTCTAATTAGGAGGGATTTGTTTAGTACCCGTAAAACTTCTCTGCGGAAACATGTAAAAAATTCAGGGAGAATGTTTTACATGTTTTATTTTGTATACAGGTATCATGTATCATTTTTATATTGAGATTTCAAAAAAACAGGAGTAATCTATACATGTCGAGATAGCACTACAAGTCCACATGAACAAGAAAAGGATTGATGGAGAATATATGTGACAGCTAATTGATGTAAATATACTGAAATAAAAAATAGAAAAGAAGGGGTAAATGTGAAGACTATATTCACAAATAGATTTCAAGGGTATTCATTTCGGAATTTTCAAAAGGATTTACTAGCAGGTATTATTGTAGGTGTTATTGCTATCCCTCTTGCTATGTCATTTGCTATTGCATCAGGGGTGAAACCAGAATACGGAATCTATACAACTTGTATTGCAGGAGTACTCATTTCTTTATTTGGTGGTTCTAAATATCAGATTGGGGGGCCAACTGGAGCGTTTATCCCTATTCTTTTAGGAATTGTTCTTACTTATGGATATGAAAACTTGCTAATTGCTGGTTTATTAGCAGGAATTCTTCTATGCATGATGGGGATTTTTAGGTTAGGTTCTTTAATTAAATTTATCCCACGCCCTGTAACAATTGGGTTTACTTCTGGAATTGCGGTTATTATTTTTACGGGACAGATTGCAAATTTTTTAGGGCTTGTTGGTATTAAAAAACATGAGGAATTTTTAGCAAACCTTAATGAAATCTTTATTCATATTGATACTGTAAATTTGTATAGTATTATAACTGCACTGATTTGTTTACTTGTTATCTTGCTTACGCCAAAGATTTTCCCTAAAGTACCAGGACCGTTAATTGGATTAATCACTTCCAGTGTTGTTGCAGGAATATTTTTCTCGGGACAAGTACCAACAATTGGTACAGCTTTCGGTGATATTCCAAACACACTTCCGCATTTCCATTTTCCAGACATAACTTGGGATGATATTAAAAAATTAATAGGCCCCGCCTTTGTTATTGCTATGTTAGGAGGAATCGAATCTCTACTGTCTGCGATAGTAGCAGATGGCATGACAAACAGCAAGCATGATAGTAATCGGGAGCTACTTGGCCAAGGTATTGCAAACATTATCACACCGTTGTTTGGAGGAATTCCGGCTACAGGAGCGATTGCTCGAACTGCAACAAATATTAAAAATGGAGCGACTTCACCTATATCCGGCATCATTCATGGCCTATTTGTTTTGTTAACCTTACTCCTTTTAGCGCCTTATGCTTCTCGTATTCCACTTGCAAGCATGGCACCTATTCTGATGGTTGTAGCATGGAACATGAGTGAACGAAAACATTTTGTTCATGTACTCAAAATGAAATCAGGAGATTCGCTGGTATTACTTGTAACATTCTTCCTGACGATTTTCACCAGTTTGACTACAGCTGTGGAGGTAGGTCTTGTTCTAGCTGTTATCTTATTTGCCAAACAGATGAGTGAAATGGTTATCATTACAAAGGTTCTTCCTGACCATAGTAATAAACAAGAAAAGGTATTATCTCATGTGGTAAATGAAACTCATAACTGCCCTCAAGTTAGCATCTATACAATAGAAGGACCGCTTTTCTTTGGTGCTGCCCAGACATTTGAACAGAATATTATGGAAACAATCCATTATAAACCGAAGTTTTTAATTTTACGAATGGGGAAAGTACCGTTTATTGATACAACGGGAGAAGCCTATTTTAGAAACATTGTTCAGCATTTCAAAAGACAAGGTGGTATTCTGCTTGTTTCAGGAATGAAACCTCAAGTAAAGGAAACTCTAAAACAGAATGGATTATATAATGAAATCGGGAATGTACATTTCTTTGAGCACACCGGAGAGGCAATAAACTTTTCGATTTCTCAATTGGATGTAAATAGATGTATCGGTTGCAAACATTTCGCTTTTCATGAATGTTTACAACTTTCTCAGCCAGTACAAAGAGAAAGAATACAATCGAAAAAACAATTCCTAGAATCCTAAAATAAATATATGGTTGCAAGTTTTTAGATTCATGATTAGCTAACTTGATTCAAAAAGCCGATTTTCCTATTCTAAGAAAAATCGGCTCGTTTTTGCTAAAATGTGGATCGAGATTCCTAAACGGATTGTATACTTTGATACTATTACGTTTTACATTTATATCCATATGCATGGCCGTTTTTGTACTTATCTCGGACATATCCCGGTTATATTAAAATGCACAACAGCATTGTTGTACAAGTGAAACAAATCAAAAAAGGAAGGATTTCTCCCCCTTCCTTTTTCTATTTTTGTGTTTGCCCAAGAGCCGCAATTTCTTCTAACGCTTCCGGATTCACAAGAGAAGATAAGTCCCCTCTATCTTTACCTAAGAATGCAGATTTGATGACGCGGCGCATCACTTTTGCGTTTCGCGTTTTCGGTAAATCTGCTACGTAATGGATGTCTTTCGGACAAAGAGCTTTTCCGATATGAGAGCCGACTAACAACAATAATTCCTCTTTTAATGCCGGACTCGGTCTGACGTCTTCACGCAACACGACAAAACAGTGACAAACCTCTCCTTTGATGTCATCCGGGACACCGATGGCAGCTGCTTCTACTACATCCTCATGCTTTACTAACACGGATTCATACTCGGCAGGTCCGATTCGTTTGCCAGCGATGTTTAATGTATCATCGGAACGGCCGGTGATGATGTAGTGTTCTCCATCAAATATTACCCAGTCTCCATGAACCCATTTATTTGTAAAACGGCTCCAGTACGTGTTTATATAGCGCTCATTGTCTTCCCAAAATCCTTTTGTCATACCAACCCATGGCTGTTCAATGCATAATTCTCCGACTTCGTTGATTGCCGGCTCTCCTTGCTCATTTAAAACGACGGCAGCCATTCCTGGAAGCGGTGAGTTAAAGCTAATTGGAGCAATTGGCTTTACGAGTACGTTACCAAAAATCCCGCCCGAAATTTCCGTTCCGCCGGAATAATTGCAAATTGGGACGCGTCCTTTTCCGACTGTACGGAATAACCATAACCACGGATCCGGATTCCACGGTTCTCCGGTAGAACCAATCACCTGCAGGCTTTGAAGCGAGTGCTTAACGACCCATTCGTCTCCTTTTGTCATTAATGAACGAATGAGAGTCGGAGAGATGCCAAGATGCATGATTTGATAC
>JBHGXS010000087.1:0-34091 GCA_041920565.1 Bacillus sp. (in: firmicutes)
TAGGGGTACGTAGACTGCAACAACAGTGGAATAATGCGAAACTTGACATGGAGCCTCTGCGGGCATGCTTTCCCGACCAGGAAGCCAGCTGATAAGTATACCTGGCCCCGCCGACTAGGCTAGCATACCCGCTTCTCCACGTAAAGTTTCTAGAATGGATCTCTTATGACAGTAAGCAGTATGCCCAAATTTGGTGGTTAGTCTACTTGACCTTATTTTTATTGTCCAGTTAAGTGTAGCCGATTCAGTGCATAATAAATACATACAAAACTACAAATCATTGTATTCCATCAGCACTTCCACCTATAAGCCCGTAGGTTTACTGAAGTGTTTAGGACAAGGCTGGTCTCCTGACTCAGGTTCATCGTTACATTGCGTCTTCCCGAATACATTCAGTGACATTTGCAATGAAACTCCCCAATACAGTGGCGGGTACCGTGACGGATTCTCACCGTCTTCCCATTTAAAAGCAATCTTCTTGTTATTCGATTGCATACCTCTCCCAAACTATATTCAATTTTTCAACCGGTATTATATTGCTTGTTACATGACATGCACTCTAACAATCATTCAAATCTTTACAAAACATGTATTTCTCACTATTAATTGAAAGCGCTTTTATTATGCATTATGCTGCAAAAATAAAAAATCCGCTCAACTGGAGTCGAACGGATAAAACGAAAACAGAAAAAGGCAAAGAATTTCCTTTACATTTTGCTGCTAACGTTTCACCTTCTCACTCCCCGAAGAATTGAAACTTTCTAAGTTAAGACAGGTCTCCTGACTCGTGTATCTTCCTACTTTAAGCCCTTCCCGCATAAGTCACCTTTAATAAAAAGCGTTCTTATACAGTGGTCTGCCTATTTCGTCCACACTTACAGTTGCGGGGGGCAGTTCTGGATTTTCACCAGATTCCCTTTTAAGCCTTTTGGCATCATAACTTACTGTTTAAAATATATTAATTTTTAAAAAAGTCTGACTATACATAATATTATATTAGCTTAACTAATTTCATTTTTCAAGATATTATTAGATAGAACGTGTCGCCAAACAAATCAAGGAATGGGTATCAGAACTCATCGCTGGAGATGGTTATGCGTATGGATATAGGAATCTCACCTATGCCTTGAGGCAAGAGCACCAGCTCGTGGTAAACCACAAGAAGGGACATCGCTTGTGCAAGGAGCTCCATCTTCTTCGCCCTCAGCGTCGTTTGCGCTTTCGACACCCGAAGCGTCTCGCTCGTAATCGGACCATCAACCACTCCAATCAGTTGTGGGAAATGGACAGCAAGTACGGCTATATTGAGGGAGAAGACCGCTTCTTTTTTGTCCTGTCTGTCATCGATGTGTATGACCGTTCTATCATCGCATATCATATCGGCACGTCTTGTACGGTGAAGGATGCCGTACGTACGATGCAACGCGCGTTGTGGAAAAGACGCCGGTTTGAAGAGGAAACCAAGCCTGTCATCCGGACAGACAACGGTCCTCCATTTATCTCACACGCCTTTGAAGAAGCGTGCCAAGAGTTTGGAGAATTCCGCCTCGTACACCGAATATGAACGCTCATATCGAGGCATTTCATGGTATCTTGGAAGAAGAATGCTTCAGACGGCACGTCTTTGACGTATAGCGAAGCGTACGAAATGGTAAGTGAGTGTATGCTTTTCTACAACGAACGCCGCATCCATGCCAGCATCGGCTATCGGCCGCCAAAAGAATTCCACGAACTTAGAAGTCAGGGAACTGTTCAGACAGCTGAAGTTCGCGTCTAATAGCTTGCGAGGCAATCAATCCGGATTGCCTTCGCAACAAAAATCAAGCAATTAGCAGGTATTGTAAGAATAAGTGTGATTTTAGCAAGGAAGTGTCCAAATTCGGGGGGTTAACCCGGTATCAGTATGTACAAGTTTAATAGATTTCTTGCACCAGAACCGTAGTCATGGTTGTCGACAGCGCCCGTATTCATCGCTCGCAGCTGGTGCAAGACTTTTTAGTGAAGCATGAGGATCTTCTATTGCTCTATTTACCACCGTATTCACTGAATTTGAATCCGATTGAACGCCTGTGGCACTGGTTGAAAAAAACTGTCATCGCCAATCGGTTTCATCCAACAAGAGCTTCCATAGAAGAAGCGATGAACATCTTTTTAGACGAGATTCTCATTGTCCAAAAGAGGTATTACGTCGGCTTGGCGCAGCCTAAGCCTCGTGTCGAAAAAATAAGTCAGTTTTATACAGAATACCAAGATTGAAGCTGTTATTAACTTAGAAATTCTAGGATTTTTGAATTCACTATATCAGCTTTTTCAATTGACAAGACATGTCCAGCATTTGGAATAATGGAAGTTTTAATATGCGGAAAAATTTCAGTTGCTCGTTTTAATAATTTCTTATAGTTATAAATTACTTCCTTGTCACCAACCAGCAACAATATTGGAACATTTATCTTCTCTAATTCTTCTTTAGGAAAGACAGAGGGAATTAAGATTTTATATTTCCACTTAAAATGTATGATGCCATGATAAAATTGCTCAAACATGCTATCATGGATTGAATTACCTTTTGCTACAAACCATTTACCAAAGAAGTTAACGATTATAGAACGAGTTTTTATAATGTTTACCATGACTAATCGAATGGGAAACTGTATACTAAAACGAATAAATGAAGCAGCAGGCGCTAATAAAATTAGCTGTTCGGTACGATCTGGACAATGAATAGCAAAATTTATAGCATGCCATCCCCCATTTGAATGACCTATGAAAGTTGCCTTCTCGATTTTTAAATAATCAAGAATTTCCGACAACCATTCTGCATAATCTTTTTTTTCATTAAAAGATTTCATAATAACACTTTTATTAAATTCACCGATTACATCGATAGCATAAATTTTATAATCTTTACTTAAATTCGCTACATTTGGATACCACATAGGTGCTCCGAAACCAAACCCATGAATCAACAGTATAGGTTTTCCATCCTTAGCACCCGCAGTAATAATGTGTGTTTTTCCATACGTCGTTTCAATATAGATAGAGTCATAAGCTATATCCCAAAGAGAAAGTGTTTTATTGTAGGCATCAAGAAATTCTTTTTCCCCTTCAACAGATTTAAAGGATAAAGATTCATTTTTCATTTGCCTCTCCCCTTTTACCTATATTTCAACATAAATTTCCATATTTCTTTTCAGGAATTTACCTCCCTCCCCCAAAACAAGTAATTTAGCACTACATTTAGCAACTGTTGTTCTACTAACCTCCCCGCTCGCTCAAGGAAATAATGCTATTCTACTACTCCGAATATGAACTGCCAGGTAAAGAAACTAAGTACACCCCATTGTCTCCCCGCAATTGTCCTCCCCCAAAATAATTACTGTCGTGGAACAAATCAAGATAAATATTTCTTGCAAATTCAACAACTAAATTAGATCCTATTTTAAAATGTAACATGTTAGCTATCTTCTTCCCCATCAGAGTCTTTTCAACCATTTTATGCGAGTATCTTTCGATAGATGACATAGGGCTTACCAAGTTTCGCATCCATCCGGTTCTGGTGCAAAGATTGCATTCGTTTGAAAGAGGCTTATAGATTTCCTCATGGAATCTGATCTTATGCAGCCATTCCAAATGATTGATGAATGAACTTCACTTGATTTTGGACAGACTTGTCCCGTAAAACAAGTTGTCCTTTTTTAACTATGTACACAGCTTCTATTCCAGAAATAATGGATTTAGCTGTACGAAAGGATTTCAATCCCAACATAGAACGAACTCGCCTTTTAATAAACCGATGATGCATTTTTTTATATGAATATGAATACATAAAATTGAGATGATGAATATAAAAACCTTTTCAACAAGTTCCTAAAAAATGCATGCAATCCTGTATATTCTCAAATGTGTTCCCTTACAATAAAAAAGTTGGTTAATTTTAATACCCTAAACAGTCATAACACCGTTCAGGGGTTCAAAAGGCGTTAAAAGTAAGTGACCAGCTACACTACACAAAGGTTCTAATTTTAATAAACAAGATACTAAAACATGGGATGTAACAAAAAAGCTGCCAGATTCACCGGCAGCTTTTTTGTTACATAATCAGTGTTATCGGTAGTTAATGGACAGTAATTTAGGCTGTGAATAAGCTACATATAAGGACCGTACAACATACTAATATTTTAGGTGTTTATTTAAGGATAAGGAGGTGACCTTTTGAATGTATAATCAGCCAATGTACTCTCCACATATGAATTATAATCAGCAACCATATTATAATTTACAAAATTCTGGTTATGAATCATTTGATGAGATAAGAGATGTTGATGATGAAGTGTACCGACCTGATGATGCTGAAGATGCTCCAACAACACCACCGCCATCACAACAGCCAGCATTGCCGGCAACGTTTGCTGCTCCTGCACAAACTGGCCAAATGAGGTCGTGGATGTGTAATTGTTTAGGTAGATGGGGGTATTTAGGGTTAAGGCTGCCAGGACCTTTGGGAAGAGAGTTTTGGTTTTATCCAACTGAAGTTAGAATAAATGGGGTATCTGGATATACTTGGCGATCAGGACGCCGTCAAAAAGTAAGTTACAGATATTCACAAATACGTAATTTTATGTGTTTTGCATAAGGCAATTGCCAAGCAAACTATTTTAAAAGAAGAGGTGCATCCCTCTTCTTTTTATATCTTCAATTGATTTGAATGGGTTTTTACAGCTCGTCTTCTCTTCTTTTTAGTTAACATAAGTCGCGTTAGCGGATGTAAATAAATGTGGTTTACTTAACATTGGCACCCGTTCGTATTATAAGGTCAGCCAGAAAAAATTTCTGGTTGACCATTTTTTATATGGTTTTATTATAACGGTAGCCGGGGTAGAACGTAAGCACCCGTGGGACGAGATCCCGTCAGCTAAACAGTTCGCCCCCTACTTGTAGAAACATGATTGAGGCTGGTTGGGACAATGATCTCGTATAACAAGCGAAGCTATGATACTGCAAGGAGGATTTTAGGGGTACCGGCAAATATCATTTTAGGAGGAGATACGGTATGAATCCAGTGGTTGGGCTGGATGTAGCCAAAGGAGAAAGTCAGGTTCAAGCTTTCTTGGATAAGAAGAAGCCTTTTAAAAGCAGTTTTAAAGTGGCACATACAATTGAAGGGCTAGAGACTCTACTTCACTTTCTGAGAGAAATCGAAGATAAAACAGGGGGAAAACCTCCGATTGTATTAGAATCTACAGGACATTATCATACACCTGTTGTACAGTATTTTGAGGAGAGAGGTTACTTATTAATTATCATTAACCCACTCATCTCTTATCGAGCTAAGAGTTCTAATTTACGCAAAGTAAAGACAGACTTAATTGATGCGTATCACCTCTGCGAGCTGTACTATAAAGAGGAATTAGAGCCTTACAAAAGACGAGGGATACAACTCTTAAACCTTCGTAATCTTACAAGACAACACGAAAATGTAACAGGTATATATGCACAAACAAAACTACAGTTTCAAGCCGTGCTTGATCAAGTATTTCCTGAATATAGAGGGGTCTTTGGAGACTTATATTCGGTTATTTCTTTGCTTACATTATTAGAATTTCCTACTTCTGAAGACATTTTAGTAGCCGGTGAAGAAACTATAACGAATAAGATCAATGAACTTTGTCCAAGTCGTTCGAGAAAGTGGGCGAACACACAAGCAAAGAAACTACTAGCTGCCGCAGCTCGGAATCTCTTTCAGAAAAACCTTTATCAGAGCCACATCTTAAGCTTAGAGATATATATTAAGATGCTTCTAGAATACCAAAAGCATCTATCCAATTTTGAAAATGAGATAGATGCTTTGGCAAAAGAAATTGAAGAATATAAGATTATCCAATCCATCCCTGGTATTGGTGAAAAAATCGCGGCAACGATTATTTCTGAAATTGGAGAGATAGATCGGTTTAATCACCCTAAAAAACTTGTAGCATTTGCCGGAATTGATCCTAGTATCTATGAGTCTGGTAGATTCAAAGGAACTGTAAACCGAATAACCAAAAGAGGATCTAGTAGACTGCGGCATGCCTTGTATATGGCAGTTCGATGTGCCATTCGTGATTGTCGTAAGAAGAAAACAACAGATGAAATCATCCCCCGCAACAAGAGATTAAGAGAGTTTTATGATAAGAAACGTGAAGAAGGAAAACCCTTTAAAGTTGCAGTTATCGCATGTGCTAATAAACTTTTACACTGGATATATGCACTATTAAAAAATAACTCAACTTTCCAAGATCTAGCCTAGTTAAGAAATCTAACCAAATAAAACAAAACCTTCCAAACATTGAACTTAGGAAGGTTATTTGGTATGCCCATCTTTAGTATATCAGGTATGTTTCAAATTTTTTAATGAAAAATATTGACAAACTATTAGCTGGTTTAGCTCAATATCATCCTTGATTTTTGTTTCGAGAGAATTGGCAATAATTCCTTTAATAATAACAATTTATAAGGAGGAAAATTATATTGCTACTTTCAAAAGCTTGGGAATCATATAAGTCTGATAAGCGTATTGAGGGATTTTCACTTCAAACTTTAAAAGCATATCAACTTCAGGTAAACTTACTAATTCGTCATTTTCGAGATGTAGAAATTGAATCACTTACTACAGAGAAATTAAAAGATTACTTGTCTGATTCAAGCAAAACACTAAAGCCTTCATCATTAGCCCATCGTATTCGCTCAATAAAATCACTTCTTAGATGCTCTCATGAAGAAGGATATATCCCAAAAAATCCCGCAGCTAAAATTAAAGAGCCAAAAATCGGTAAACGAATCCCTAAGTTTTTAACAGAAAGAGAGATTGAACATCTCCGCGAAGCCTGTTATACACCTATAGAAAAAGCTTTGTTTGAGTTTATGTTTTCAACTGGATGTAGGATTGGAGAGATTGTAACACTAAATAAGAATAGCATTAATTGGTCTAATCATTCTGCTATTGTTAGAGGTAAAGGTGATAAGGAAAGATAAGTTTACTTAACATTCGATGCGATATTTGGCTTAAACGATACATAGAAAGTCGAAAGGATAATGATCCAGCAATCTTTGTAACAGAAAGACACCCTCACCGAATGAGTATTGCACAAATGAGATATATTATTAAACGTATTTCCAACCGAGCTGGTATTAATAAAGAAATCCACCCTCATCAATTAAGACACAGCTATGCAACTCACTTATTAAATAATGGTGCACCTATTGAAGTGATCCAAAGTTTAATGGGGCATGAGAAAAGTGAAACGACTCGAATCTATGCTCAGTTAAGTGGTCGGCTCAGGAAGGAATTTTATCAGAAGTATTTTTAATAAAAATAAGAGCAACGTGTTTAAGATAAACGACGTTGCTTAATTCAACTCTTGCACTCGTTTGTTTAAGTACAATCCTTCACAATCTTGATTTTTTATTGAATAGGAAAAAGACAGTATTCCTAGTTAAAGCAACATCCAAAGGAATCATCCTCTTTCATCCTCGCTAAATTATGGTAGTTTTTTAATAAGAATAACTATAGATTCCTCTCCAATAAAAAATCGCCACTTGTATTGCCATGACATGAGGTGGATAAGGCATTCCATTCTTGATAAAAATTGCAAGTAAGCATTTCCGACAGGTATTGGGTTATCGAACTCAAAGCTCTATACAAAGCTATTCGTCATTTAGTGATCGATAAACTAAACGGGTAACTATCATTTAATACGCGGTTTGAACACCCGTTAGAGCAAGGGATTCATGCGTTTATCCTTTGGTCATATTTCTTCCTCAGGCTCTTTATATCTTCTCTAGGTGGAAAACCAAACATGCGGGAATATTCTCGGCTGAATTGCGATGGACTTTCATAGCCTACCCGGAAGGCGACATCAGCGGCATCTGTTGACTCGGTTAATAACAGTCGCCGTGCTTCCTGCAGTCTCAGCTGTTTTTGGAATTGAATAGGGCTCATAGCGGTTACTTCTTTAAAGTGCCTATGAAGTGAAGAGACACTCATATTCGCTATTTCCGCAAGCTCCTCAATCCGGAAAGACTTATCAAAGTTATTCATGATATATTCGATAACATCTCTGATTCGATAGGTACTGCTTCCTTCTATTGCAATTTGTTCCAAAGTAGCCCCATGCTGTCCTTGCAGAACCCTATAGAAAATTTCCTTCGTAAATAGAGGTGCAAGTACCGGGATATCCTTCGGATTGTCTAGCAAACGAGTTAATCTGATTACCGCATCCAACAGAGATAACTCTATCTTGCTTACATACATAGCTCGCTTAGCATTTTCTTTCGGGGTAACTCGAACTTCCGAATCACTTAAAACCTCTAAGATTTGACTCGGCGTAAATTCAAGTTTGAGAGACAAATACGGAACTTCGGAAGAGGCTTCCGTGACTTGCCCGATAATTGGCAAGTGAACGGATGCAACAAGGTAATCGGCAGGACCGTACCTAAAGCGATCCTGTGCCAGCAATACCTCCTTCATACCTTGAACGACAATGCATAAGGAAGGATTGTGAACTCCGTAATTTGGTCCGGTAACATTAGAGTAACGTGAGAAATATAAAGACGGAATAGCAGTCTCGTGAGCACCGTCCCGACCTGTGTGACGCTCAATGAGTTTGGCTAGCTCATCCTGCTGTTTATAAATTTGTTCAGACATAATATCCTCCTTGTTTCTTTATTCTTGCTAGTTCCATTCTAATGCATATTCGTCTGTTGTGTAATTGGCTGTGAGAGGATTAGGCAATCATTTGATAAGAATGTGATACCAGTCTCTTTTTCATATGTTGCATAATAATGATGCTCAAGTTTTTCACACCTTTATTATGTCACACCAATTATTGAATTACAGAAAGGGAGTAGATAAAGCACCGTGAATAACACATGGAAAATTTACATGCTAACACTCATCAGTTTCTTGGTTGGCACGTCACAATTCGTTATCTCTGGCATTCTGGATCAAGTTGCTGCTTCTGTAGACGTATCGGTATCGGTGGCTGGACAGCTAATCACTGTATTCGCGCTCGCCACAGCAATCGGTACGCCCGTTGTCATGGTGGCGACGGCGAAGATGAATCAGCGCAAGCAATTGCTACTGGCTCTCGCCATCATATTACTCGGCATCGTTTTGACGCTCGCCCTTCCGGGCTTTGGTTCCTTGATGGTCTCACGCGCTATACTAGGGGTTGGATCGGGCGTCTTCGTCGTCACTGCTTATTCCGTCGCTGCGAAAATGCCCCCCCTGGGCGGCAGGCTGGAGCCATGTCCAACATCTCATTAGGCTTCAGTTCTTCCCTTGTCCTTGGTGTTCCCATTGGACGTGTGATCGCTTCGGCATATGACTGGAAAGTTATTTTCTGGGGCATTGGATTCTTCACACTTCTTGGTATCTTCGCTGTCGCAAGGCTTATTCCGTCCATGGAAGGAGAAACACCTATCCCTCTGGGCAAGCAACTCGCCCTGTTAAAGAATCCAAAGGTAACTTTCGCCCTTGGCGTGACGTTGTTCGTATTTATTGGCTATTCAGTAGTCAATACGTATATTACCCCCTTCCTGATCTCTGCCATATCAATCAGTGAAGAGGGAGTGAGCGTTATTCTCTTCGCCTTGGGTATAGCAAGCTTATTCGGGTCCAAACTTGGTGGCTTCCTAGCGGACCGGCTCGGCACTGCCCGGACACTCGTTGGCAGCATGTTAGTACAAGCCATCAGTCTTGCATTAGTGTCCGCAATTTCTGGTTCGGCTGTTGTCGTGATTTCGTTACTCATGCTTTGGGTGATTGCTGCTTGGACGTTCGGACCGACCCAGAACTTCAACCTACTATCGCTCGTTCCCGAAGCGTCCGGTATCATGCTCAGTCTGAACAGCACATTTGTGCAGCTTGGCTTTGCAGCAGGCGCTGGTATCGGGGGAATCATGGTGAATGGCTCGTCGATATTGATGATTTGTTGGATCGGTGCTGCTGCGGTCGCAGTCGCACTCTTCGTCACTGTCGCCTCATTATGGCTTACCCGTACTTTCTCCAAACATGCGCATGAATGAGCTTTTCTGGTTTTTTGAGACTAAGCATGGTAATCACCCCTCAACGCATGCAGTTGAATGGTCTAATCCAGCAAAAGTTGCACACAATATCCGAGGATGAAATTTAAAACAGATTGAGGATTCACTTACTGCTATAGATGTCAACAACATTCCACATCAGTGGAAAGTAAAAATATAAAAGTTTAAAGTAACAATCATATAAACGAGAGGATGATAAATTATGCAAAAAGTAATTTTGAACAATGGTGTTGAGATGCCTATAATCGGGTTTGGTGTTTATCAGATTGAAGATGCAAATGAATGTGAACAATACGTTTACGACGCCCTTATGACAGGCTATCGTCTGATCGATACCGCTGCCGCTTATCAAAATGAAGAAGCGGTTGGCAGAGCAATCAAACGGAGTGGCGTGCCAAGAGAGGAAATATTTGTTACCACAAAACTTTGGATTCAGGATGCCGGTTATGAGAGCACAAAGAAAGCATTCGCAAAATCACTGGAAAGATTGCAATTGGATTATTTGGATTTGTATTTAGTTCATCAGCCATTTGGTGATGTATATGGCTCTTGGCGTGCTATGGAGGAATTATATCGTGAGGGAAAGATTAGGGCAATTGGAGTTAGTAACTTCCAGATGGATCGTCTGGTAGATTTGATTATTCATAATGAAGTAGTTCCTGCTGTAAACCAGATTGAAACGCATCCTTTCTGCCAGCAAATAGAAAGCGCGAAACTGATGAAAGAGTACAATGTGCAGATAGAGTCCTGGGCTCCTTTTGCTGAAGGAAGAAATAACATCTTCCAGAATGAAGTTTTAGTATCACTAGCTGAAAAGCATAATAAATCCGTTGCTCAGGTGATTTTACGTTGGTTGACACAAAGAGGAGTCGTTGTGATTCCAAAGTCTGTTCGTAAAGAAAGAATCATCGAAAACTTCAATATCTTTGACTTTGAATTAAGCCAAGCGGATATGGAGACGATTGCTACGTTAGATACGAAAAAGAGCTTGTTCTTTTCACATAACGATCCTGAAATCGTGAAATGGCTCTGTAACCGTAAACTTGATATTTAATGCTCTTTCTTATACAACACAACGAAATGAAGTACGGAAAACTTCAAGAACTCTAAAAAGAAAACTTTTGTAACGAGGCTGCCCCACTTTTTATTTTTGGGGCAGCTTGTTCATTACCTTATACTTTGCTTAATAATGAAAGGGAGTTTTAAATTTGAGTAATGTTTTGATCCTTGGAGCAAACGGGTCAATGGCTCGTGTTGCTATTGAATTATTCCTAAAAGAAACTGATGCACAGTTGAAACTTTATCTGCGCAACTCAAGCAGACTAAGAACTACTAATCCAAGTCGTGTACGAGTAATTGAAGGCGATGTTTTGGATATTGAAAAATTAAAAGAAGCAATGATTGGACAAGATGTTGTTTATGTCAATTTAGCTGGCGCTTTAGAACGAATGGCAAAAAACGTTGTGGAAGCAATGAACGCTACTGTCGTTAAAGAAAGTGAACCGCCTTCCGATCTTCACTTTCCGTTTCGGTTAAAATGGGATTCACGTATTGGAAAATTACAAGGAGAGTTAATACAACCTCTTCCTCAACTAACGCTGCCTGATTGTTGAATAAGAAAAGGAATTGCTCGGGACCCCGTTCTTAAACTCAAGCACCCGTTAGTGGAACAAGCAACTTCTCTTCTATTGCATATAATGGTCGAACTGCATGCTAATTAATTGCACACCAAACTAATTGTAAGTGCATAACATGCCTATAAAGTTTATTTTTATACCTAATAAAAGAGGTGAAGAAAATTTATGGTTTCATATATGGATTATACTTCTCCATCAACTCAATACACTTTTGACGTAAATAAAAGTCCCTTGTTCAGAAAAGATAGCAACAACTATATTAACGTATTAGGTATGAAACAGTTGAATACACTGGAAAATGTGTCTCTGCTAGACATTTTCCTAAGTGCTAATAATGTCGTAGAACCGCACTATCACCAAAATGCAGCCGAGCTAGTCTATTGTATTTCTGGTGCTGCTACTGTTTCATTACTGAATCCATTTACAAAGCAAATTCAAAATTATCCGATTACTCCCGGCCAAGTAGCAAACGTTCCACAAGGTTGGTGGCATTATGAAGTAGCTGCAGCTGATAACACTCATCTTTTGGCAATTTTTGATGCACCAACTCCAGAAGTTATTTTAGGTTCGGACATCTTAAAATTTACCCCTGCAAATATCATGTCGCATACCTATTGTCTCGATGAAAATCAATGGAAACAAGCAATTGCACCAGTTAAACCCACAACATATATAGGTCCATACAAAAACTGCAACAGAGTAAAGGAAAATATACCTCATCAATATTTAAATCAACAGTATCAACAGCTACAATATATTCAGCAATACCAACAAATGCCTTACGTTCCTCAGTATCAGCAATATTAGGGCTAACAGATGAACAAATACAACTATTGGCATGGAAAATCCATGTCTTTTTTGTGTCACAGTTTGGGTCTATTGTGTAGCTTCAGTTCCTTATTTAACTAAACTGCCCCTTCGTTGAAGAAGGAAATGCTTATCAAATTCATACAGGATCTTCAGTCCTATCCTATTTTAAGCACCTTCACTCTACGACTCATTCATACAAAAGCACCACCTTGTTTGTTCTACAAGGTGCTGTCCCATTATAACATGATTTGTATCCTCTTACGTAACCTAACATTTCCCCAATTCTATACCTTCTTACTAATTGTAATATCAATTTGCGTAACCGTGACAATCCTCTATCTGACATCACTAGCTAGTCCAATCTTAAAAACGTTTGTATCAACTAGTAAAATTTGAAGCAGAAAAAAGACCGCCACACAATCTAGCGGTCTTCTTTCGTTTACACATACTTCCGATGCATCGTCTTCCCATCATACGTAAACAACACGGCCTTATTCTCCACCATTGTTTCCATGTGCACCGATCTTCCCCATAATTGATAGACATACGGCAATACTTTTTCTAAGTATTTGATGTCTAATTCAATACCTTCATATCCGTGTTTCAAATACAGTTCACCATTTTTCAAATAGTCTCCATCAGTCACAGTCAAATACGGGAAACCGCCGTTGACCCGCATGCTGACAAGCTGGTCACGAACATGCTCCCACTGTTTATCAACTACCTTGTATTCTTTGCCTTGCTTTTGGAAGAGATACATATCTTCCCGCATCACTAGGTCTTTATTTAAGTAGTTTCGTAAAAATGAAATATCGGATTCAATTTCACGAACCTCAAACATCTTCTCTCGTCCCGAACCTGGTTTCACACCATCTCGCTTCATTTCTTCTGTCGGATTATTGTAGCGCTCTTCAATATCTTCAAAGATTTTTAATCCAAGGTAATACGGATTGATGCTTGTGCGGGATGGCTGCACGACCCCTGCGTTTAATTTGGCGAACTCGACGGCTTCATCCGACGTTAAGTCCATTTCGCGCAAGATCCGTTGGTGCCAATAACTTGCCCAGCCTTCGTTCATGATTTTTGTTTCTAACTGTGGCCAAAAGTACAGCATTTCTTCACGCATCATCGTTAAAATGTCGCGTTGCCATTCATCCAGCTCACGGCTGTATTCTTCGATGAATAAAAGCAAATCCTTCTCCGGCTGAGGAGGGAATTTTTTTCGTTTGCGCATGGAAGGGAGCTGTGATTTTTTCTCTTGTTTCTTATCTAATCTCCACAAGTCATCGTATGGCGACTGCGGCTTCTTCACCGATTCTTCTTCTGTTCCATCCTCAATACTCCAAGCCAGCTTAGGACGCATAAGGGACGGATCAATATGCTCCTGAATAGCCAGAACCGCATCAAGAAACTTTTCTACTGTTTCCTTTCCGTATTTATGTTCGTAATGTTTAATGCGATCAGCTGTAGCAGCCATACTTTCCACCATATCCCGCTTCGTATTGACGAAACGGGCATTATTTTTAAAGAAATCACAATGAGCTAGCACGTGGGCAACGATCAGCTTATTCTGAATAAGTGAATTCGTATCAAGTAAAAAAGCATAGCATGGATCAGAGTTAATAACCAATTCATATATTTTGCTTAACCCTAAATCGTAGTGAAGCTTCATCTTATAAAATTGTTTTCCGAAGCTCCAGTGCGAAAATCGTGTCGGCATACCGTAAGCACCAAATGTGTAAATAATATCCGCTGGGCAAATTTCGTATCGCATCGGGTAAAAATCTAAGCCAAATCCTTTTGCAATCTCTGTGATTTCATCTATCGCATATTCTAATGCTTTATAATCATTTGCTCTCACTCTTGTCTCCCCCATTCCTAGCCTGTTACCATAATGTATGAACGAAATGGGGCTTTCATGAAACAAACTGAAGGTATAACTGATTCAAAGCGGTAAGTCTTAAGATCAAGCCTTACCAATTACTTATTTGATTAATTACAGTTCTATCCAGAATCGTTTTACAACATTTCCGTCTTCATCAATATAGTCTGTATCTGGTACTCCGCCATTGTTTATAATGGTCTTTTCAGAACCTATATTGGTTTCGTCACAAACGACAAGAACCTGTTCAATACCAAGCTCTTTAGCCTTTTCTAAAGATAAAGCCAACAGTTTAGTAGCATATCCTTTCCGTCTCTCCGAAGGACGGATGCCGTAACCAATATGTCCGCCGCAATTTAATAGCTTTTCCGTTAATCGGTGCCGTATGTTTACAGCGCCAACGACCCTTTTGTCCTCTGTGACGAGCCAATATGTAGAATCGGGCACCCAATTTTCAGGCAGATTTTCTCCTTTTTCTGCATCAAGCAAAGATTGAATCATGCCTTGAAAATCGGACGGATCTTTACTGATGACCCAGGGCACCATGTTCTCTCCGCTTTCTTTCCATTCTTGGTAAAAAGAAAGGTATTCATCTTGTAACTCCATAGTAGGTTTGATTAAAAACACACGACTTTCCATAAATTCAGCCTCCCAAACATGAATTTCAACAACCTTGGTAAAAATTCTTTCTTCATCATATTTTCTAGACTCATTTAAAGGTTCCGCCTTCCCATCTTTCTTTCATTATAGTTTAATTTTTTTGAATATTCTATTTCAACATATGTCTTCTATAAATATAATGAAATGGATTTTGAAATACTTTAGAAAGCAAGCAGAGGCAATTGACTATATGGAGCTTACATCGAAAAATGGAATGAAGGGATGATGAATGTGACAAACAAAGGGAAACTTCACGGGAAAATCGCTGTTGTAACCGGAGCAAGCCGATTGAACGGAATTGGCGCTGCGATTTGTAAGGAGCTGGCAAAAGAAGGAGCAGACATCTTTTTTACTTATTGGAAGCAGTATGATTTACAGTTTCCATGGGGAGTGCAAGATGATGAACCTGAACAGCTCAAAAAACAGCTTGTTGAAACGGGAGTTCATTGTCATAGTATGGAACTTGACTTATCCTCTCCAACTTCAGCGAAAGAGCTTTTTAAAGCAGTAAAAGAACATTTAGGAGACCCTCATATAGTAGTGAACAACGCTTGTTATTCGGTCAGCGATACTATAGAGAATATATCTGCAGCGGCACTGGATGCACATTATGAAATCAACATCCGAGCTGCTGTCTTGCTTTGTTCTGAATTTGTAAAAAGCTTTAACCATGCGAATGGCGGCAGAATTATCAACATGTCCTCCGGTCAATCACTGGGACCTATGACAGGTGAGTTGTCGTATGCTATTACAAAAGGAGCCGTTGAGACTCTTACATATACTCTGGCAGCGGCTGTTGCTCATAAAAAAATTACCGTTAATGCCGTTAATCCTGGTCCGACAGATACCGGTTGGATGGACGAGACAATCAAACAATCTATTTTATCCCGCTTTCCCATGGGAAGAATCGGTCAGCCGAATGACGCGGCACGTCTCATTGCATACTTGGCTAGTGATGATGCAGAATGGGTAACCGGACAAATTATTCATTCAGAGGGAGGATTCAGAAGATAATAAAGAAAACTTAGCTGGTGCCATACTGTTAGGTACAGACGATTGTTTGGTTCCTTGACAGAACTTGTCCTTCAATGAAAAAGCATCGGAAACCGCTCCGATGCTTTTCATTCATATATATCTAATACTTGATCCCAATTCCTTTTTTCGTAATACTCTCCTGTTGCATCCATATTTTGAATCCAAACTTTTGCCTTTGAGCCGTCGGCATCTGCAATCCACATATCCGCTTTCTCACGGTCTGATCTTATCCATGTTAATTGCTTTGTCTGTTTTAAATAATAAGGACTGTAATCACCGGAACCCTTTGGAGGCTTTGTAATATTTTGTTGATGATTATTTTGAATGGCTACTTGATACAACATAGGCAGCGGTCTTTTTTCAGGATCATTGGACCATTCTGTTTCCTTTGCCCGTGATACTGTAATTACATCATCACTGTGCCATGTGAAATCCCAATCTACAAATCCTTTTGGAGTAAATGTATCCGGACGAAACACCGGAAGCTCTTTTATTTTCAAATGTTTATTTTCCACTGCAAATCGTCCCGTTCCTTCTATATAAGCAAGCATATTCTTTCCTGGAGCCCACTGAAACCAGTTGCTGTTAGGAATCATTTGGTCGACTGCTTCAAATTTTTTCCATATACTAAAAGAACACAAAGTGTATCGCTGTCCATAGACCACGATGCGGTCGGGATTCCTAGAAAAGAAATCCATTTTTTGTCAGGAGACCATTTAAATTTGCTTGTGGAAACAGCAAAAAAAGAATCCGACTGATTTGGCAGTGTATAAAAGTACTTTACTTTTTCGGCATTTATATCGGCATCAACCGGTACTTTAAACAACTCCACGCTCGTCCATCCTGAAGGAAGCAAATGGGCATCAGAAGAAACTAAAAACCCTTTGCCATCGGGTAACCAAGAATAATTTCCTACCCCAAATGCCACATTTTTAAACTTCTTTTCTTTCTTACGAAGATCGATTGTATTAAGCACTCCGCCAAATTGAAATGCCAATACATTTTTATGCGGCGACCATTGATAATTGGCCGCTTCGCTCAAAACAGGATGCAGATGTTTCTTATGTACTGTATCATACAGCCATATTTCATTTTCCTCTCTGCCCTTTGCATAGGCAATCCATCTGGCATCATATGACCATTTCGGATTTGTAACGTATTCTCCATTAGTCAGCTGCTTTTCTTCCTTTCCCTCTTTAATCCAAAGATCATGATTCCTTGTGAATGCTACCCTGACCTGTTTCGTTTCAGCCATTACTTTTGAGTTGTAAGCAAATAATATAAAGATAAGAAGAATCCAAAATCTGCAATTTCGAAACACTTTCATTCCTCCGTTTTCTAATCATCAGGTTATTTATAATGTTTTATGAAACCGTAATTTTCATTCTAAAATCTCATCCGCATATTATTCCAAGTTGTTAGAAAGATCGAAGGAAAGTGGGTGTTCATATGTCTAAACTTCCACTCGGAAGCAAAAATAATGAGGACGAAATGTAAAACACATTCGTCCTCATGATGTTATGCTACATCGTAGCCTTGGTCTTCGATCGCATCTTTTAACTTATCAATACTTACTTTTGCTTCATCATACTCTACATCTACTCTTCCTTCTTGCAGATGTACTTCTACTTTAGAAACCCCCTCTAATTCTTGCAGTGCATTTGTCACTGCTGCCTTACAATGATTGCAAGTCATTCCTTTTACGTTTAGTGTTGTCGTCATGATTCATTCCTCCTATATTTTAGCGCGTTTCAAACGAAGCGCGTTTGTCACAACAGATACTGAGCTGAATGCCATCGCAGCGCCAGCCACCCACGGCTCCAATAATCCTGCGGCTGCAATCGGAATGCCGATTGTGTTGTAAAAGAGTGCCCAGAACAAGTTTTGACGAATATTCTTCATCGTTTTTCGGCTTAACTCAATTGCTTTTGGAATGTGCGCTAAGTCTCCCCCCACTAACGTTACATCGGCAGTTTCGATGGCCACATCGGCGCCCGTTCCGATGGCCATTCCGATATCCGCTTTCGCAAGAGCTGGAGCATCGTTGATTCCGTCTCCCACCATGGCCACGATTTTCCCTTGTTTTTGCAGCTTTTCTACTATACTTGCCTTATCTCCCGGCAGTACCTCTGCATACACATGGTCCAGGTTTACCTGCTTTGCAATTGCTTCTGCAGTTCGCTTATTATCCCCTGTCACCATGTACACTTCTACACCCATTTGTTTCAGTGTTTGAATCGCATTCTTGGAACTGTCTTTTACGGTATCCGCTACGGCGATGATACCGGCAAGCTGCCTGTCGATTGCGACAAGCATGGCAGTTTTTCCTTGCTGTTCGAACTGGGTCATGGATTCTTCATATTGAGTAATCTCTATTGCACGGTCTCTCATCAACTTTCGTGTACCAACAAGGACTGTTTTTCCTTCGATTGTCGCTTCAATACCATGACCCGTAATAGCGGAGAAGAACTCGAGCGGTTTCAAAGTAATAGCACCGTTCTTTCCATATTCTACAATGGCATGGGCGATCGGATGCTCAGAAGCCTGTTCTGCAGATACCGCATACGTTAACATTCCTTCTTGAAATTCCAGCACATCTGTCACTTCGGGTTTTCCTTTTGTGACAGTACCTGTTTTGTCTAATAACACAGCATTCACCTTATGCGTACCTTCTAAAAACTCACCTCCTTTAAAGAGGATCCCTTTTTCCGCACCTTTTCCGGTTCCAACCATGATAGAAGTCGGTGTGGCCAATCCAAGCGCACACGGACAAGCGATAACCAAAATAGCAATCGCCACTTCCAATGATTTTGGCAGATTACCTGGTGTGACCAAGAAGTACCATACCAGGAACGCCACAACTGCAATCGCTACAACAATTGGAACGAAGATACCAGAAATGACGTCCGCCATTCGTTGAATCGGAGCCTTCGAACCCTGTGCCTCTTCCACAATCTTAACAATACCGGCAAGTGCTGTATCTTTTCCCACTTTTTCTGCTCGGATCGTCAACACGCCGTTTGTATTGATAGTGGCACCGATTACAGAATCTCCTTCCTTTTTATCAACCGGAATGGATTCTCCCGTAATCATGGATTCGTCGACAGATGATACACCAGATAACACAATACCATCTACGGGTATCTTCTCCCCCGGCTTGACGATGAGCGTATCACCAACAATCACTTGTTCTAACGGAACTTTCATTTCATTTCCGCCTCGTATAACTGTTGCTTCTTTCGCTTGCAAGCTAAGAAGCTTGGAAATGGCCTCTGTTGTTCTTCCTTTTGCCAATGTTTCAAAGTATTTCCCAACGAGAATGAGTGTAATCAGCACCGCACTCGTTTCAAAGTACAAGTTTGGCATATAGGAAGGATTCCCCCATGTTTTGATCGCTTCATATAAACTGTAGAAATAAGCGGCGGATGTTCCCAGCGCAACCAATACATCCATGTTCGCGCTTTTGTTTCGCAATGCACGGTATGTCCCTACATAAAAGGGACCGCCAATATAGAATTGAACCGGTGTAGCCAACAGAAGCTGAAACCATGGATTCATTAATAAATGAGGTATCGGCAGCCCGGTATCAAACGGCATGTGTGCGAGCATAGTGTACAAAAGCGGCAGGGACAAAACAATAGAAATCAACAATTGACGTTTCTTTTCTTGAATGACCTTTTTACGTCTGTCTGCTGAATCCTCTTTCTCATTTCTTACCGCGCCTTTATAGCCAAGCTTTTTTATCTTTTCCAGAATAACCTCAATTGAAGTAACGCCCTCATCGTATTCGACTACCCCGCTATTCGTAGCTAAATTCACAGTAGCCTGTGACACTCCCTCTAATCGATTTAGTCCTTTTTCGATGCGGGCTGCACAAGCGGCACATGTCATACCTTCAATAGCAAGTGTCACTTTTTCTGTCGCAATTCCATACCCCAGTTTTTGAATTTTTTCTTTAATGTTTGCAACTTCTTGCTTAGACGGATCATACGTAATACTGGCCTTTTCCATGGCCAAGTTTACGTTCGCTTCTACCCCGCCCATTTTATTTAATACTTTCTCGATACGATTGGAGCAAGCCGCGCATGTCATCCCCGTTATACCGAGTGTTATTTGCTTTTGTTCACTCATGAGGATATTCTCCCTTCTATTTTGAGAATTGTTTTATGACGTTCATTAACTCCTGAATCGATTCTTCCCCGCTTCCTTCTCGAATCGCCTTAGAAACACAATGCTTCGTGTGGCGTTCTAACAATGAGAATCCTACCTTATTTAAGGCCGCATTAATAGCCGATATTTGAACTAAAATGTCAATACAGTAGCGGTTGTCTTCCACCATCTTCTGTACACCGCGCACTTGCCCTTCAATGCGCTTTAAGCGCTTCATGATATTTTCGATTTCCTCCTGTGTTCGGGGAACCATTCGCTCATCTATATTGTTATCTTCACAATGATTCATTGCTATCACCTCATGTTCAGTGTTTGTTAACTCTTAACATACATTATACGGGTAAGGGGTATAAAACACAACCTGTTTGTTATTTTTGCAATTTTATCAAATTGTGTATCTCCCTATACCTGGTAACTAAAATGTGAAGAAAATTTGCAGATGCATCTAGTACTAATATAGGAGAATTTGAACATATGATGAATTGAACCAAAGGACAGGGAGGTATTAATTTGTTCCTCTATACATTAATGACGTTAATCCTTTGTTTTATCAGTGTTTTTCTAGCAAGCTACAGCGTGAAATCTAAGGGTACCATAATGGAGTATATGGTATTTGTGATGTCCTTTAGCATGAGTGTAGGATTAACCATCGGATTTTATCTTGGCATTTTGTTTCAAGGAGACTTGCTGTCTTCCACATTACTTTCTATGCTTATTGGAAGTATAGTTGGACTTTCAGTTGGACTCCGCTTTCATCTGTTATCCGCTTTAGAAGGATTATTTTCCGGTCTCATGGCAGCCATGATGGGAGCGATGATTGCAGAAATGCTAAGTTCCACACAGGCGCATACTGCACTTCTCATCAGCCTTTTATTAACGCTAGCCATCAGTATGTCGTGTATCCTCCAATTCTTATCAGAAGCATTCTCTTCTTATATTCACCGTAAATTTTTATTGCTACTCTCTGCCGGAGGTATTCTTATTGTTACCGTGTTTTTCACGTTCCCTGAACCGCATGACGTAAAACAGCCGCAACATGAGCAACATATGCACCATCAGGATCATGAAGGCTTCGGAAAGTAAACTTAAAAAAATGTAAAAAATGAAATCAATAGTCTAGTCAATAGTAAGAAGATGGGATAAAGTGAATTCATATAGGAACTGTTATACATTAAGGAGTGCGCATGATACCGAATTCATTAGAGCTATATTTATATACTCATAAAGAGCTTGCTGTTCTGTTTAGCATTCTCATAAATATTGGGATTAGCATTGCAGCATTTATACCGAGTGTGTTTCTTACTGCATTAAACGTAAAATTATTCGGTTTGTTGGGCGGAATAGTCGTGTCCATCATTGGAGAATCTCTAGGGGCTCTCGTATCATTTTGGCTGTATAGAACGGGACTTCAAACGTTTACGCAACAAAAAACAGCCAGCTATCCAAAGGTACAAAAGTTACTGAATGTCAGAGGAAAAGAAGCGTTTCTACTCATTCTTTCTTTTCGCTTGCTCCCTTTTGTTCCTTCCGGTCTTGTCACTTTATTTGCAGCATTAGGCAAAGTTTCTTGGATTATCTTTGCTGTTGCAAGCACATTAGGAAAGATTCCTGCTTTGCTCCTCGAAGCATATTCTGTAAACGAGTTGTTACATTGGACAAAAACAGGGAAAGTTTTGTCAGGTGCACTGGCTGTTGGCATTCTCGTGTACGGTTGGAATAAATACAAAAGCAAAAATACATAGATGCGTTTCTTTCGCCGTTTCTCCATAATTTCTCGACATTTCTTTATTATAATGAGAAAATGAGAATGCCTTAGAGAGGAGTTTAAAACAGAGTATGAAAAAATGGCTTACAATTGGAACAGTGGTTACATCCTTATTACTATTTACAGGTTGTTCAAACGGACAGGAAGCTGCTCCGAAAAAAGAAGAAACTTCCAATAAAGAGACGAAACAAAAACAGGAAACGCCAGCACCTGCGAATGCACAAGATTTCTATAAGCAAGTGACAACAGATAAAATCGATCACATTCATGGCATTGGATATCCAGGTAACATGCCTGGTATTACAATCGCTACACATAATGGACTAAAAGTCTACCAAGAGGGAAAGTGGCTGGTGACAAAAGGACAGAACAATGATTACATGGGATTCCAAGCGAATAAAGAAGGCTTTTTTGCAAGCGGTCATCCGGGAAAAGACTCTGACCTTAAAAATCCATTAGGATTAATCAAAAGTAACGATGGCGGAAATATCATTGAAACCCTTGCGTTCTACGGAGAATCCGACTTTCACTATCTCGCAGCCGGATACAACAATAAAGCCGTATATGTCTTTAACGAACAACCAAATTCCAAGTTGAAAAATGGTTTTTATTATAGTACAGATGAAGGGAAAACATGGAAACAAAGCAAATTAGACGGTCTTCCTGCTGCCGCCATGATGTTTGCGGTACATCCTGACGAGTCCAATGTGTTAGCTATGACCACAGAACAGGGAGTATACTTATCTACAGATTACGGAAATACTTTCAAACTGTTTTCTAAGCCCCTAGAAACAGCAGCCATTACAATGGGAAGCGAAGATATCATTTATTCTTATACGAAAGATGAAAAACAAGGACTCATGAAACAGTCCCTTTCTACAAGTGACACTATAGAATTGAATGTGCCATCGTTAGACAGCAAAGATCGCATTATGTATGTAGCACAAAATCCAAAGAATCCTATTGAAATCGTATTTGCTACTATGAATTCCAATGTATTTCTTACAACAGATGAAGGAAAGACGTGGACGCAAATTGCGAAAAATGGATCCATCCAGTAAAGAAAGTGAACTCATTACTGCATACTTTTGACATCAGCAAACTAATTACACTTTATAAACACTACAAATGCAATTCACACTTTTCTCTTTCATACATCCTAGAAAAAGCGGTATTTCATTTACGAAATCCGCTTTTTCGGTTAAGAAGGTGCAAAAGAGGAAAGAATGCCGGTAGCTATAGAGTTACATGCACGATTTACAGGAATTCCTGTCCCTTTCCGCTGCGCTTTGCTTATACAGGATGTCCGAATGCATGTGGTGAACCGCTTATATAGGCGGCATTAAAATGCGAGATTTTTACGATGTATATATTGGCGGGAAAGCCAAAGGAAAAGATGCTCAGATTGAAGCCATCTTATTTGAAGCATTCACTCCTGAACAATTGTATGACACAATACAAAAACCAATTGACATTTATGCTCAGAATGGGAAAAAGCGAGAGCTATTCGCTAAACTTGTGAATTGGTACAGGCTTGATACAATAAAACAGCAATTACTGGGATAGGTTATGAAGAGCTCGTTCATGCCCCTCTACTTTGTAGATTGCAAAAACCTAAGACCAGCACTCCACTGGCCTTAGGTTTTTTAATTCCTCCTGATAAACAGGTGCGTTATTCAGGCATATTTGGAATATTCGGGTTCGGAACATAGTTGGATTGATAATCCGTATAGTTTACTTCTGTTACCATTCCGGCAGAAGCATGGTGCAGATCATGGCAGTGGAACATCCACTCCCCTGGATTATCAGCCACAAAAGCTACTTCATATTCTTCTCCCGGCTTCAAGTTCAAGGTATCCTTAATAATTGGTGCTCCTTCTACCGGTTTGCCATTCTTGCTTAATACTCGGAAGAAATGACCATGTAAATGCATTGGGTGATCATCCATCATCGAACGATTGGTTAATTTCACTTTTACAAGGTCACCTTTCTTTACTTGAATTGGATCAATGTTTGGAAACGTTTTTCCGTTAATGGTGTACACCACGTTGTTCTCATCCATTTCTGTATTGAGATCCATTGTATACGTTACATCATACTGTTGATTCAGTGACAAATCTCCATCTTTCTTCGTTCCATAGTTCGTGAAATCGATTTTCGGAAGTTCTTCTTTCTCATTTACTTTGTCCTTCATTTCTTTGCTGCCTTCATATTCAATCACAGCTTTCATTCCTTTTGTCCCTTTCATGTCTCCATGACACTCAATGTACCATTTGCCTGGATTATTGGCAGTGAATTCTACATCATATCTCTCACCTGGTGCAATCGCGAGAAGTTGGTCTTTTACAACCTTCGGATCATGGATTGGCTGACCGTCTGTTGCAATGACTTTTATATCTTGGCCATGGATATGAAGGTTGTGTGACATGTAGCCTGCATTCACAAAACGAAGGCGAACCTTATCTCCTTGTTTGACCTTCAGCGGCTTCACTAAATCACCGCTTTTACCGTTAATGGTAAATACGTCATACATGCTCATATCATGTCCTTGCATCATCATGCTGCCATGATCCATATCATCATGATTCATTCCATCCATATTACTATGGTCCATGCCTTCCATACTTCCATTATTGCTACTGGAATCCTTACCTTCTTTATCTTTGACAGTCTTCATCATTTCCTTTACTTGTTCTTCAATCTCGTTTTTGTCCGTTGCCCATTCATCTAACATTAACGTATAGTCTTTATCATATTGTTCGGCAGGATCTTCTACCACCAAAGCTCCGTATAAGCCACGATCCAGCTGATTGACAGAATCTTGATGAGAGTGATACCAATACGTTCCCGGTATATCCGCTGTAAATTCGTACGTAAAGCTTTCTCCCGGCATTACAGCATCCTGCGTCACTCCCGGAATCCCATCCATATTATTCGGAACAGGATATCCATGCCAATGGATAGACACTGGGGCTTTTAATTCATTCTTCAAGGTAACTTTTACTTTTTCACCTTTTTTCACACGAATTTCCGGACCAGGTGCGGAACCGTTAAACGTCCACACCGGAACAACGACACCGTCACTTAATTTTTGCTTTTCTTCCTTAGCAACCAATGTAACCTCAGGTCCTCGTATGATTTGCAACGGTTGTTTAGCTGTCTCTTTTCCGACAGACTTCTCATGGTTCATATTTGTATGATTCATTGCTCCATTAGTAGCCGCGGAGCAGGAAGTAACAAGAGATATTGCAGAAATTGCGATGGCCGTCAAAAATGACTTCTTCATGTTCTTTCCTCCTTCTGCTCTTCTATCACGCTCATTATACAAAATGATTTTCGAGAAATTATGGAGATATAAAAGTTCAGAAAATAAAAATAGAGCTGCACGATGAGAACGATATGATGTTGCCGTGCACCTTCGTTTTTTCGTACTTTCAAAATCGTACTTAAATTTTTTCTTGAAAAATACAAACTGCAATCAAAACGGAGGATGATTGTCGCTAGAATAACAATTCCTGATTTAAAAAGACTAAATTTTTACAATATTCTATATAACATTATACATATTGCTGTATTTTTTATTCATAAACAAGTTTGAATAATCGTTTTATTTGTTATGTATACACTATTTTTCTTATAAACTATCATAATTTTACAAGAGGTGATGACATGCAGCAATTTTTGCAGAACATTGTTGGTACAACGAATGATTTTCTTTGGTCAAAATTATTAATTATCATGCTTGTCTCTTTCGGTATTTACTTTACATTCAAGTCGAATTTTCTACAAATCCGCATGCTGAGAGAAATGGTTCGTGTGTTGATGGAGGGGAAAACCGGTTCTAAAGACGGTATTTCTCCATTTCAGGCATTTTGTATCAGTATGGCAGCTCGTGTAGGGACCGGCAATATCACAGGAATTGCCATCGCTATCGCACTAGGCGGTCCTGGAGCTGTGTTTTGGATGTGGATTATCGCCATTATCGGATCGGCATCCAGTTTTGTCGAAAGTACGTTGGCACAAGTTTATAAAGTAAAAGATAAAGATAGTTTCCGCGGCGGTCCGGCGTATTATATGGAAAAGGGGTTAAACAAACGTTGGATGGGTGCTCTATTCGCCATTCTAATTACACTATCTTTCGGTCTTGTTTTTAACGCTGTACAATCAAATACAATTACAATTGCGTTTGAAAATTCATTCGGTACAAATCGCTTAATGGTAGGAATCATTATGGCAATCTTGTTTGCCGGAATTATTTTTGGCGGCGTGAAGCGCATTGCGAAAATGTCCGAATATATTGTTATCGTTCTGGCAATATTCTATATCGGTGTAGCTTTATTCATCGTGCTTACTAACATTGCACAAATGCCGGAAGTGCTTTCTCTTATCGTGAAAAATGCTTTCGGTATTGAACAAGTAGCCGGCGGCTCGCTCGGTGCAGCACTCATGAACGGTGTGAAACGCGGGTTATTCTCCAATGAGGCGGGGATGGGTAGCGCGCCGAACGCTGCAGCGACTGCTGTAACAAGCCATCCGGTAAAACAAGGACTGATCCAAGCGTTCGGTGTATTAACGGACACATTAATTATTTGTACGAGCACAGCATTCATTATCCTGCTTTCCGATGCTTATAAACAACCGGGGCTTGACGGTATCGCGCTTACGCAGGCGGCATTAAGTACGCATATCGGTTCCTGGGCATCAGGCTGCCTAGCTATCATGGTTTTCTTGTTTGCGTTCAGCACATTAATCGGAAACTATTACTACGGGGAAACAAATATTGAATTCTTAAACACAAATAAAGCGTGGCTAATGTTTTATAGAATCAGCGTTTTAGCCATGATTCTATTTGGTTCAGTCGCAAAAGTCCAGCTTGTTTGGGACTTAGCTGATTTATTCATGGGCTTCATGGTTGTCGTGAACTTGATTGCAATTGTCTTGTTATCAAAAGTAGCCTTTGCTGCTTTAAAAGATTACATGCAACAGAAAAAAGCCGGCAAGGATCCTGTTTTCTATAAAGACAGTATCGAAGGTATTGAAAATGTTGAATGCTGGGAGAAAGCTCCGTCAACTTCTAAAAAAGCGAATATCGTATAAAATAAAAGCTGCTAAGATATATTCTTAGCAGCTGTCTTTGTTTATTAACACTAAATATGAATTTGGATTATTAACAATATACGGGTTTCTCCGATGGTTTCTTTATACCCAGGAAACCGAAGATCCTTACTGCTTTTTTTCTGATTTTGCTGTCTTGTATTCATTTTGTGTATGCGATTCCTTGTTGAATGCCATAGACATACGATACAAGTCACCTTAACAGCATCCTTCGTAATTCCCTTGTCCCAAACGACTTTGTATAATCCTTTTTTAGCCAAGCTCATTATATAACATCATTGTCAAGATATTATGCAGATGCAAGTTACAGAAAATTTTTGTACAATACTCCAAACTGCACAATTTTTCGACATTTTTCCAGTACACTAAGGAAGAAATATACATGACAAGGGGAGAACAAACATGATCAACATATTGCTAGTAGATGACGAACCGCGTATGCTCGATTTACTATCTCTATATTTGACACCAAAAGGATATCGCTGTACAAAGGTCACAAATGGCCAGCAAGCACTCAAACTCCTAGAAAAAAACCCATTTCGGTTAGTCCTGTTAGATGTCATGATGCCTGACATGAATGGCTGGGAGGTCTGTAAGCAAATTCGCGAATTTAGTAAAGTTCCTATTATCATGTTAACTGCACGTGATCAAAAGTCTGATATTATTTACGGTCTTCATCAAGGGGCAGATGATTACGTAACAAAACCATTCGATGAGGAAGAGCTGCTCGCTCGAATTGAAGCTGTGCTCCGCCGAACAAACAGTAACTACAAAATTGAGATCAACGGGTTATTATGGGATGAAACGAGACACCTCGTGACTGTACAAGGGAAAGAAATTACCCTTACTCCAATCGAATTCTCATTGCTTGGTTTATTTCTTAATAACACAAACTATGTATATACTCGTGAGCAATTAATTGAACGAATTTGGGGACACGCTTCTGAAACCGAAGGTCGAACAGTGGATTCTCATATTCGAAATTTGCGAGATAAATTACGGAAAGCAGGATTTCCAATTGATGATTATTTGAAAACAGTTTATGGTGTAGGCTATCGTTGGATAACGGAAGAACAGTAAGATAACTGTACAAACTAACTCCTATGAAAGTAGTGAACATACTTGAGACGGATATCAATCAAACTGGGAGCGTACTTTTTCATTTTTACATTATGTATTGAACTGCTTTTATTTATTTCCTTACATTATGCACTCGTACATTCTAGAGTGGATGAAGAAATAAAAGAACTGGTAGCAAGGGGAAATAGCCATCGCGATGTATTAGAAAAATATTTTGATGAGAATACCATTATGCATGTTGCGTTAATGGAATCCGAAGCACAAACAAAAGTGGTGATTACTTCGGACTCCGGAACCATATTAGCAAAATCAGCTGCTATTGATCCTTCTATGGAGCGACATATCCGAACGAAAATGGGGGCAGTCTCGTCTAACGGTACGGTAATTGAAGATGACTGGCAAACGTCAAATTACATCTGTTCTGTCAGCCCCATACGAATTAACAACGAAACCAAAGGCTATGTGTATATGTTCTTAGGAACTGATTCGATTCAAGGGATGGTGGATCGATTAACATCACAATTTATCATAGCCGGTGCGGTGACAGTTATCCTAACCATTATCACCACGTTCTTACTGTCTCGTATCCTCACTCAGCCTTTAATTCGAATGAAGCAAGCTACAGAAAAAATGAGTAAAGGAGATTTGTCCGTGACATTAGATGTAAAAAGCAATGACGAAGTGGGTATGTTAGCCAGTTCCATTCAAAAACTGGCAAACGATTTAGACTATATGAAGAAAGAAAGAAGCGAATTTCTTGCAAGCGTAGCTCATGAACTTCGAACCCCTCTTACATATGTAAAAGGATACGCGGATATTGCCATGAGAGAAACCCTACCACATCAAGAACGCATGCAATATCTGTCTATTATTAAAGAAGAAACAGAACACATTACTCGTCTAGTAAAAGACTTATTTGAGCTTGCCCAATTAGAACGTCATAACTTTGTTATCCAGAAAGAGCAAATCATGTTAGATGAATTCCTGAGAAAAGTAGTAGCAAAAGTAAAACCTGTGTATGAGGAAAAACAAATCGATGTTAGTTTAAAAAGCCCTCGCCTGAAAGTCATGATTGATGAACAGCGATTTGAACAAGTTATTCTCAATTTGTTAAACAATGCTTACCTGCACTCCAATGCTGGTACAAGCATTTATGTGAATGTAAAAGAAAGCGAGGATAAAGTTCTTATTGATATAAAGGACGAGGGCGAAGGCATTCCAAAACAAGATGTACCTTACATTTTTGAACGCTTCTATCGGGTAGACAAGTCACGAACCCGGGCAACCGGAGGCAGCGGACTTGGGCTTGCTATTGTAAAAGAAATTGTAGAACTGCATGGCGGCAGAGTATCCGTTGAGAGTGAAATCCAAAAAGGATCTGTCTTCACGATCCAATTAAATAAAGCATTCTAACCAGTTACGTTTGTAGCCGTTTTTTCTCGTTATGCACTTCGCCTATTCCTTGGTGATATTTGGTACTAAATTTATTGCTCACTACATGGAAATCTGCACAAGTTCTTAACATTTTTAGTTTATAATCATCTTGCAGCAAACTGCAAAATTATATTACACATACGGACAACACTTTAACAATACGGAGGTGAAATCTGCACAATCTGCAATGGATTCACAGATGATACTTACCTGTACGAGTAAGCTTGACTAAAGGGGTACACAGGTAAACCCAACTTACGAATCCCCTATAAATGTAATCGACATAAATTCTTTACAATCAAAAAAAATATTCAGTACAATCAGTAAATCATAAACAACAGAAACAAGTGCAACACAATCAATTATAGAAACCGCTCAGAGTTTCTAGTCCCCCGAAAATACTCTTACACTTATAACGAAGAGGAAGGCAACGATACAGCTGTTTTGCATTCCTCTTTTTATCTGCATAAAGAGCTAAAATGACCTCTGTATCGGATTGCGTACGAAACGTATATCCCTTAGACTCTACATAATTATAAATCTCTCCGTTAAACACAATGATATATCGCTCATTTTCATAAGAAATCGGCTGATGTCCAGCTTCCAAGTCTATAATACTTAACCGTCGAAATCCGAGTTGTATATGTTCATCCATAAAATATCCATCACTTTCTAGTCCTCGATGGAAAATAGCATGATTCATTTCACTAAACCGTTGCACCTCGTTTTCTACAAATTGCTGTGGCTGTTATGCCCCCCCTACAAAACCACACATATTGTTCCTCCTTGAAATCAAACACGTCGTTTTGGTTTTCTCTGTATTCTTCTGCTAGCTTCCCTCCCTAAAAGCTCAGAGAAAAGCGATTTTCAGTTTACAAAACACTTATGCAAATTCGTTGCAGTTTTCATAAAAAAACATTACAAATACAGTGTTGATACAAACATGCAGAAAGTGTGCAGAATTAACGGCAAAAAAACCTCTTTTCTTACAAATTTTTTACGATTTTGTAACATCGAAAAGAATCGAAATTTGTTATGTTATAACATACATGGAGAAAACCTAGGAGGCTATGACATGAAGTATGGAAAAGTAATTCCTTCTCTGCTGATTACGGGTGTATTTGCTAGTTCTAGCATATTGCCAAACGTGTATGCAGAAACAACACAGGAAAAATTGAATTCGATCCAAAGTCAATTAAGCGAAACAAATAAAAATTTACATATGAAAGAAGCAGAAAAAGAACAGCTCCAAAAAGAAATAGACCAGCTTACGCAGCAAATGAGACAGTTTGATGAGCAAATAGAAGCCAACCAGCAAGCATTAGAAAAAACGCAGGCAGATATCGAAAAGACAAAACAACTTATTGAACAAAAGAAACAGAACATCGCTCATTTGGAAGCTAAAATTCAACAACGACAAGAATTATTAAAAAAACGCCTCGTATCCCTTCAGCTAGAGCCGCGAACAAATTTAGTCACAGAAGTTTTAATTAACACAAAAAGCATGGCAGAATTAGTGGGGAATATCTACTCATTAAGTTTGATATTTGAATCAGATACCCGTATTCTAGAAGAACTTAAAGAAGACCAAGTGAAACTAAAGCAAGAAAAAAATATCGTGGAAACACAAGAACAAGCTCTACGCTCCTACGAAGAAGAATTGAAGAAAAAACAACAGGAGTTAGAAAGCATACAAAAGCAAAAGCAAGATGCTCTTCAAACTATGGAGCAAAAGCTTGGCCAAACGTTAGCGGAAATTGTAAGTGAAGAAGAAGCTCAAAGAATTCTCAAAGCTCAGGCGGCAGCTGCAAGTGAAGAGTTAGCTAGACAAAAAGCTGCAGAAGCAGCTGCACAAGTACCGGCAAAACAACAATCCGTTTCCAAAAATCCAACTGTTTCAGCTCCTGCAAAAGCAGGAGGATTTATCAAGCCTGCAGCTGGAGCTTATACTTCCGGCTTCGGTCCGCGCTGGGGCAAAAATCATGATGGTGTTGATATTGCGGCTCCTGGTACGGTTCCTGTTGTGGCAGCTGCTTCTGGAACAGTCATTCAATCCTATTATTCTACTAGTTACGGTAATGTTATATTCATTTCCCATAACATCAACGGGAAACCTTATACTACGGTTTACGCTCACTTGCGAAGCCGTTCCGTATCAGCCGGACAAACAGTTCAACAAGGCCAACAAATTGGAATCATGGGCAACACCGGAGCCTCAAAAGGACAGCACTTGCACTTTGAAATCCATGCCGGCGGCTGGAATGCAGGAAAAACTAATGCTGTTGATCCAATGCCTTATCTAAATTAATACTATTATCTTGAACATTCTTTATGTAAGTTTATTCCTAACAAGAATGCTAGACATGTAAAAAGTCACCTAATATAAATAGGTGACTTTTTAGGTTTTGGTGCAAATATAAAGCATCAGGATCTTCCTCATACTCCTTCACTCATTTACTAAACAGATTGACATGAATCTCATATCGTCTGGCTACGGCAGCCTTATTGTCAACTTCCTTTGCTTCTCGGATCACTTGAAGCTTAAACTCTTTTGGATATTTATTTCGTTTCACAAAAAATCCCCCTCATACTCGTTACTCTAAATATAAAGAATCACACCTTAGAGTGTCCAAGTTCGTTTAGGGGCTAAAAAGATACCTATTTATACATGTGAGTGAGAGAGAAAGGGATGGAACATACGCCGATGCTCTCTCACTCCCAACAACCGAAGGGCGTTAGTGTATGAGATGCTTGCTAACGCCTTTCGCTGCGCTTCAGTTGTTGGAGGATTGAGATGAAAGGTGCACAATTCGGCCTCTTTCGTCTCAACCCTTACTAGTATAAAAAATGAGGCCTTCCTGAACATAAATAAAAGGAGTCTGGTATAGACATTTTTTGATTTACATAAAAAACCACCTATGCTCTAACAGGTGGTTTTCCCTATATAATAATTGTATCTTTTTTACGCAACCTCAAACTTCCTCAATCACCCCTCTTCTTAATAACCGTGATATGGATATAGAGCAGAATAACCGTAACCGTGCATTGCTACAACTTCGGATACTTCCATGAGCTGTGAATCCTAAAAGAACAGGAGTATAAAGCATCATAAGGTCATTGATAATCGCGCCTCCAATTCCCTCGTTAGGTATATTTATCTTAAAAGGCTTCCAATCTATTAAAAAATTATCGACTTCTTACTAACAATTGTACAGCTTCTTTAATGGAATCTGTATCATTATATTTACCAACCTGCATTTGCTCCTGAAGACATTGTTTTAAATTGACGGCGACAATTAAACCTATCGTACGATCAAGAGCAGTTCGGGATGCACTTAATTGATTTATAACGTCCTTGCAATCTTTTTCTTCTTCTAACATCCGTAACACTCCACGAATCTGTCCTTCAATTCGTCTTAATCGATTTTTCATTTGTTGAGTATATTCCATACTTACTCCTCCTTTAATGTTATTCCATCTATTGCATTAGTAAGTTGACACTTAAACGTTAAGCACCTTTTTTACTTGTCAAAGAATTCGATTGAGCGTATGTTTTGTATCCTGCAACTTTCCCGGCTTTTGGAGAAGAAAACATTGCTTGTGCGTAACTTTGTGGACCTGCTTTTAAGTCAGGACGTCGTACTGCTAAATTCCCAAATACAAGCGCAATCATAAATACACCTAAACCAGTAGCCAACCAAGCCAACGTTGCTCCAAGCGGACTTGATACTTGAGCAAGATTAGCAGGAAGCATGAAAATACCTCCGCCTACCATATTTCCGACTACGAATGCTGTTAAAAACCATAATCCCCACTTTTTAATTTCCATTTTTTACCTCTCCCTTTTTTTAATTATGGATGTAAATTGTTATTTTCCTCATACATAACCCTCGTGTAATTACATACTGGACAATAAAAAAGAGCCATGCAGGTGTAAAAAATACCTACATGGCTCTTGTAAAAGCAACGTAGGTACAACGGCAATAACCCTTGTACCTACGCGTAATTTTTCCGCAAGGTTCAAGGGTTTATGTATGATGATGGAATTGTACAAATGTAGTTGTGATAAACATAATAAATTCCTTCCTTTTTTCCTTCCTGCTTTGCTAAAGTATACTATAGTTATTCTATAAAATAAAGGTATAAATCATATGGAAAATAATGTTTTTTTGTAAAGATAAAGTTAAAGGCTGTTTTAGAACAAAGTATTTTATGTGAACTACCCGCCACCTACGCTTCGCTTAGAGGTGGGGGCTTCTAAGGTAGTCGTACCTAGCGGCACGAAATTTACTTAGCTATCGAGCCTGTTCCATGCTCTATCTATGATTACGCTAACAGTCGCAATCCTTCATTTTTGATGTTGGTAGCAGCATTCCAATCTCTATCTGCAACAAACCCACATTCGCATTGGAATATGCGT
>JBHGXS010000098.1:0-58730 GCA_041920565.1 Bacillus sp. (in: firmicutes)
AGGCAGGTTACCCACGTGTTACTCACCCGTCCGCCGCTGACTTCCGAAGAAGTCCGCTCGACTTGCATGTATTAGGCACGCCGCCAGCGTTCGTCCTGAGCCAGGATCAAACTCTCCATAAAAGTGTTTGACTTGCTCATATAAAACATTGACGTTGTTTCATGTTTTGTTCAGTTTTCAAAGAACTACGTTGTCGCTTGAAGCGACTTTTTCATCTTATCATCTACCATACTAAGATGTCAATACTTATTTTTATTTCGTCACATCTCGTTGTTATTAACTATCAGCGACGAATGTTAATTTAACATAAATATGTTAATAGAGTCAATACTTATTTACAATTTTTTTAACTTATAAACGTCTTTTTTATCAATCTTTTATTTATGAAGCCTTTTCCTCATGTAGCGCGAGCATTCTACAGGAGAGGCAATCCTTTTAAATAATCGAAACAAAATCTTATATCGTTCTTCCATTGCACGCTTTACTACATAATCAATTCGTGCATCGTCAAAATCAAACAATATTTCGTCCATTTCTCTTTTCAATAAATACTCTAACTCCTTAATTTCTTTTTGATTGACTAAAAAACCTAACATTTCTCCACCTCATCCGCATTAATTTAAGTTAATTATTTCCAACGATCCCGTTTTTATGAATGAACAAGTACACAAAAGTCATTTTTTTTAGTTTGTCCGCATATAAGTATGGCAGAAGGACTGGCCAAAGGAAGAGAGGGATAGTATGTTTTTCTTCTTTGTAACAAACAGTAATAAAATTAAACAAACAATGCTAATTGTGCTCCTTTCACTTTTTACAGCTTGGTTTCTATTTTTACAAACCTATTCCCAGCAATCCGTATTTTCCACATCCACAGGACCAAAAGCGATTTATAAAGGAGATGCTAATAAAAAAAATGTAGCTCTTACTTTTGACATCAGCTGGGGGGATGAAAAAGCTCTTCCGATTTTAGATACCCTTAAACAGCAAAATATTAAAAATGCAACATTCTTTCTCTCAGCAGCTTGGGCAGAAAGACACCCAGATATTGTACAAAGGATTGTAGAGGATGGGCATGAAATTGGGAGTATGGGGTACAGCTACAAGGATTACACGTCTATGGAAGCACAAGAAGTAAGACGTGATATTTTACGCGCTCATGATGCATTTTCAAAATTAGGCATTAAAAATATTCAGCTGCTTCGTCCTCCAAGCGGAAATTTTGATAAAAACGTATTAAAAATTGCGGAATCACTCGGCTACACGGTTGTTCATTGGAGCATTAACTCTCATGACTGGAAAAACCCAGGTATCAGTAAAATTGTTAATAACGTTACGAAAAACGTTCATGGCGGGGATATTATATTGCTTCATGCATCGGACTCTGCTCTTCAAACAAACAAAGCTCTTCCTAATTTAATCCAACAACTTCGCGCAAATGGATATATGAATTTATCGGTATCTGAATTAATCTCTAATACTGATGCAAAAAGTAAAGATGTAAATTAGAAAAGCTGATCCTGTGGAATCAGCTTTCTTTTTTGACTAAACGATGCAATATAAGAATTTGATAAGCATTACAGATAAGAAGCGGAACAAGCATTAAATACAGCCATGCCTCATCGTTCGCTCGAAGTGCAGGAATCCACTCAACAATGGTTACAACAATCATAAAGAACAAAGCTGGAATAAATGCTCCCTTGTTTGTTTGCTGACGCTTTACATATGCAACAACTAATCCTATCACTAAAATAGCAACTGCCATGCTGATATCAGCTGCAACAGATTCGTTTTGTTCCACAAATAAAGTATAACGAAGATACACTAAATCAAATAATACAAATGCCGTTAAAAAGATTTGAATAACATTCCATAAAGAAGCAGAACGAAATAACCCTAATCCAAAACGATGAACAGTCAAATAGGCGAAAAATCCCATCTGACTGATAACGCTAAAAATAAACCCAATCCCTAAAAGCCATACAGCAACGGAAAGTATCTCTTTTATATCTGCTTTTTCAAATAAAAGGGCATACTGATCCCACTTTACGATAAAGCCAACAATAATTGTACTTATCCCCCCGAGGAACAAGGTGGAAAAGAACAAACGTACCCATTTTCGGCTATTCACGACATAATCCCCCATTATCCTACATTTTTTTAATTAAATTGTAACATGACTTTATTAAAAAGCCAGCAAGTGCAATGCATATTTTTTTATAAACTATTCATATTAAAAAAGAGAAATTTTTTGAAAGGAGCTCCGGCAGATGAAACGGATTCCGATTCTATTGTCCTTCCTTCTTTTCCTTATATCCGGATGTGCTCAAAAGCAACAAACGGAAGCCCAAATAGATTATGACCAGGCGAAAAAAATGGTTGTCGATATCTTAAAAACCGATTCCGGAAAAAAAGCTATTCAAGATGTTCTTAAAGACGAGCAAGTAAAGCAAGCTCTTATCTTAGATGAAGCGACCGTCAAACAAACTATCGAAAATACAATGTTGTCTGAAAAAGGACAAAGTTTTTGGGAAAAACAATTCAGCGATCCGAAATTTGCTGCTACTTTTGCTAAAAGCATGGAAAAGGAGCAAGCAAAGCTGATGAAAACATTAATGAAAGACCCTGAATACCAAGGAGACATTATCTCCATCATGAAAAATCCTGAATTACAAAAAGAAATGGGAGATATCATGAAGAGCAAGGAATACCGGCAATATATTCAGCAAGTATTAAATGACGCTGCTCAAAGCCCTCTCTTCCAGGCAAAGATGATTGATGTGATTAGCAAGGCAATTGAAAAAGCAGAAAAAAGTGCTCAAGGCAGGGGAGAATCTTCTGAAGGATCGCAAGCTGGCGGAGAAAGCAGTCAAAGTCAAGATCTTCAAAAATAACCTCTTCTTTACGAAGAGGTTTTTTTGAAGAGGTTATTTTTATGCTGTGACAGTCGCTTCTACTACTTTTTGTGCAATAGTATTATAAATTTTTCCGGTCGGATGGTCCTCATCATAAACCGATGGAGCAAAATCTTCTTCGTTCCAATCCGGTTGCTGGAGCGGAATTTGACCAAGAAGCTCTGTCTGCAATTCTTCAGCCAGTTTCTTTCCTCCGCCTTTTCCGAATACATATTCTTTTTCCCCGGTTACTTTGCTTTCAAAATAAGACATGTTTTCGATGACCCCGATTACTTCATGCTCTGTGCGCAATGCCATTGCCCCTGCACGTGCTGCAACAAAAGCTGCAGTTGGATGCGGTGTAGTTACGATAATCTCCTTACAAGAAGGAAGCATCGAATGCAAATCTAACGCTACATCTCCTGTTCCTGGCGGCAAATCAAGCACTAGATAATCAAGGTCTCCCCATTCAACCTCGGTAAAGAAATGGTTTAACATCTTCCCAAGCATTGGACCGCGCCAAATGACAGGGGCATTGTCTTCTACAAAAAATCCCATTGAGATAACCTTTACACCAAAACGCTCTACCGGAATAATACGGTCACCGCGCACTACAGGGCGTTTTGTAATTCCCATCATATCAGGTACGCTAAATCCATAAATATCTGCATCAATAATGCCGACCTTTTTCCCTAATCTTGCAAGAGAAACAGCCAGGTTTACAGATACAGTAGATTTACCAACACCGCCTTTTCCGCTTGCTACTGCGAGAAAGACAGTTTGTGAATCAGGAGACAACAATGTATTTGTACTTTGTTCCGAAGAAGCACCTCCAAATGCTTGCAGCTCCTCTTGAGTAAATTCTGTAAAACGAAGACCGACGGTTGCCGCTCCAAGCTCCTTTACAGTCTTTACAATGAAAGCTTGCAGCTGCATTTGCTCCGCTGTTCCTGTTTTTGCTAAAGCAATTTTGAGGCTGACGTGTGCTTTTTCCGGCTTAATGCTTATTTCTTTTACTGCATTTGTTTCTTTAAACGTTCTGTTTAAGAACGGATCTTTCAATTCTTCTAATGCTTCCAATACTTGCTCTTTTGTTATCACTCTCTCCACCACCTAATGTATAGCGTTTACATTTCCAGTATAACATTAGAAAGGAAATTTAAAAAATATTCTTTGTTTTTTAGCAAAAAGTTATTTGCATCTAACGATTTTGCAAAAACGAAAAACCAGTGTACCCCAAAATAAAAAAATCCCCCATCAGCTAGGAGGATTCCCTTTTTCAGTAAAGTAACGCAGTACGCCACGGTAAATGGCTGCAGCAATTTTTTGTTGATATTTTTCAGAGTTCAGAAGATGCCTTTCATTCACGTTAGATAAAAAGCCCGCCTCTACAAGAACACCGGGAGGCTTAGCATGCTTAAGCAAATACACACGGTTAATAGTTCGAGCAGTACGATGTGTATTTTGCAAACTATTTCGCAGCTCTGCTTGAATGAACTTGGCCGCCCGTTCATTCTCTACTAAAGAACGATAGTAAAATGTTTGAGCCCCTTTTGAACTTTTGATTGGTATAGAATTGAGGTGAATGCTTACAAAAAAATCAGCATCTGAATGGTTGATAATTTCTACGCGTTTACGAAGGTCTTGTGTCTTTCTTTTACTGTATCCCTTTAAATCCTTATCTGCGAGGTCATGGTCACCATCTCTTGTTAAAATTACCAATGCTCCTTGTTCCTGCAAGTAATCTTGCACCTTTTTGGCCAATTCCAACGTAATATCTTTTTCAATAATTTCTTTTGTACCTACTGCTCCTCCATCCGGCCCCCCGTGTCCTGCATCAATGACAATAATTTTACCGGATAACGGCAAATTCCATGCTTTCCATGATTTTGTAATGGTAAATTCATATCGAAGTACAAATAGGAGCAATATTGCCGCTAAAATAAACGAAATAATTTTAATCCTTTTCATCTAATCTCCCTCCTGCCGGTCCCTCCTATTTACTTATATGGGACAAGAAGAGAGATTATGATACTTATCGGAGCCGCAGACGATATCTTCGTTCTCCTTTCTCATATCCTTCCTTCCACCAGGAATCAATGAAGTTTTGACATATATAATAAAGCTTTGGGGCGGATTGCTCTGTCAATTGGAGTAAATGTACATTTGTTAAAAAGCGAAATAACGTTTCTGTCAAATGTTTTTCCTCAGATAACGAACGGCTCTTCACTTTAGACAGGGGTTCGCCAAAATATCCGAATTTACTGTATCTGGCACCGAGTAAATAAGATTCAATCGCTAATTCTATGCAATAATCCTCGAATTGGTTGGATGAATAGTTTACAATTGAATATTCCTGAAAGTGATGATGCACTTTTTTCCTAAGCGTGCTTAACGAAATTTCACGAAGCAGTTTTCGTTCGTATTTCATTTGCTTTTCTCGTCTTTTGTCTTTTAGGGTAGTAATGACTTTCATGATTGCACCTCCCTATCCCGTAGTTTTTACGGTTGGGCAGGGAACATGCATGACGGTTCTGCATAAAAATCTTCCACGTATGAAACAATTCCTGATTAATTATAATGAAAAACCCCCGGCCAAATGACCGGGGGTGTAAACGCAAAATTAACGTTTAGAGAATTGTGGTGCACGACGAGCGCCTTTAAGACCGTACTTCTTACGCTCTTTCATACGTGCGTCGCGAGTTAATAGACCAGCGCGCTTTAATGTTAAGCGGTATTCTGGATCTGCTTTTAGTAATGCTCTTGCGATACCGTGACGGATTGCACCAGCTTGACCAGTGTAACCTCCACCGCTTACGTTAACAAGAACATCATAGCTGCCTAAAGTTTCAGTTGCAACTAGAGGTTGCTTAACTACTTCACGTAGTGCAGCGAATGGAATGTAGTTTTCAAATTCACGACCATTGATAATTACGCGTCCTTCGCCAGGAACTAGACGTACACGCGCTACTGAACTCTTACGACGTCCAGTACCATAATATTGTACCTGTGCCAAAGTAAACCCTCCTTAATTGATTATCCGCGAAGCTCGTAAACTTCTGGTTGTTGTGCTTGGTGTGGATGCTCAGTGCCAGCATACACTTTTAATTTCTTAGCCATTTGACGGCCTAAACGGTTCTTTGGAAGCATGCCTTTAATAGCAAGTTCTAACATTTGTACCGGATAGTTTGTACGCATTTCAAGAGCAGTTCTTTGTTTTAAACCGCCTGGATGCATAGAGTGACGGTAATAAATTTTGTCGTTTAATTTGTTACCAGTTAAATGAATTTTCTCAGCATTGATGATAATTACATGATCACCAGTATCAACATGTGGTGTATAAGTTGGTTTGTGCTTGCCGCGTAGGATAGCAGCAACTTCACTTGCAAGACGACCTAAAGTTTGACCTTCAGCGTCAACAACGTACCATTTACGCTCAACTTGGTTAGCTTTCGCCATGAAAGTCGTACGCATTTGTTTCCCTCCTGATTGTTCAATTTAGACATAAAAATCTATTGTTTATCTTAACACGATTAATTTCCGGGGCTAATCGTGGTTTTAGAAACAATACCATATGTTATAATATCCTTTTGTGAAACCAATGTCAAGCAAATGTTACACCAGGATTAGTTGTTATAGTTCACTTGCCATAAATACAATCCGTGACCAGGTGCCGTCTTTCCTGCAAGACGCCGATCTTTCCGTCTTAAAATTACAGGAATTTCCTCAGGTTGTATTTTTTTTCGTCCGACATCCAGAAGCGTTCCTACCATAATTCGTACCATGTTATACAAAAATCCATCGCCCACAAAACGAAAAACAAGCTCGTCCTTTTCTTGCAGCAAATCAATCTCATAAATAGTGCGTACCTTATCCTCTACCTCCGTTTTAGCAGAGCAAAAGGATGTAAAATCATGAGTGCCCATCAAATAAGGGATAGCCTTTTGGATAGCTTGTAAATCTAATGTATAAGGATAGCGATAGGCATAGTCGCGTAAAAACACATCTTTATCCTCGGATAAAAGGACACGATAACGATACTCTTTGCTGACTGCATCAAAGCGGGCATGAAATGCCTGCGACACTTTCTCCACTTGTTTAACTGCAATATCTTCGGGCAGCATTGTATTCAACGCAGCTTTCCATCGTTCCTCTGCGATAGACAGCGGCGTATCAAAATGAATCACTTGACCTTTCGCATGAACTGTTGCATCTGTACGTCCGGATGCATGTACACGAATATGCTCTCCCTTATGAATTTTCCGTAAGACCTCTTCTAGTTCCCTCTGTACAGTTCGTTTTTCCTGTTGAACTTGATATCCGTAAAAATGCTTTCCATCATATGAAATTGTGCATTTAATTCTTTCCATTCTATACTCTCCATTTATGAGCGGATTAAAAGAAGCAGCATGATAAGAATCAGAAGGGACCATAAGGCAAGACTGTCTCGCAGCTTCCACGTTAAATTACGAAACTTCGTCCTTCCTTCTCCTCCCCTGTATCCTCTTGCTTCCATTGCAATCGCCAAATCCTCTGCCCGTTTAAATGCATTAATAAAAAGAGGAACCAAGAGTGACACAACCGCTTTTAGCCGCTCTTGAATAGGTCCGCCTGCAAAATCAATTCCGCGGGCTGATTGAGCTTTCATGATTTTTTCTGTCTCTTCCATTAAGGTGGGAATAAAGCGCAAGGAGATAGACATCATGAGTGCAATTTCATGAACAGGCAGCCCTAATCGTTTAAACGGATGAAGCAGCGCTTCCATCCCATCGGTAATCTCGATAGGGGTTGTAGTTAACGTAAGCAATGTTGTCATCATAATCAGGAACAAAAAGCGAAGAGAGATATAAAATCCCTGTTCCAGCCCTTTTTCATATATCGAAATTGGCCCGGCTTGAAACAGCAAGGCACCTTCTTTAGTCGTCAGAATATGAAGAAGAAAGGTAAAAGCAAAAATCCATAATACAGGCTTTAGCCCCCCTATAATAAAACGAATAGGGACTTTTGAACACAACAGCGCTGCACATGTATAAACGGCTAATACAGCGTACGAGAGAGGGTTATTTGCAAGGAACACCACAAATACATAAAGAAACACAATGATAAGCTTTGCCCTTGCATCCAGTTCATGGATAAAAGATTGGCCCGGTATATATTTTCCTACAATAAATTGCTGCATCATGGAGCTTCACCTTTTTTCACAATCTTGATAATTTCAGCGGACAAATCTTCTATAGTCAAAGTTGGAGCCTCTATACGTATTCCTAATTTTTGTTCTATAAACCTTCTATATTGCAGCGTCATTGGTAAAGAGAGGCCCACCCCTTCTAATTCCTCTGCCCGAGAAAATATTTCGCTTGGTGTTCCTTGTAAAAAGACGGTCCCTTTATGCAGAACAATGATCTCATCCGCATATCGAGCAGCATCCTCCATGTTATGAGTCACAAGAATGACAGTCAGTTCTTTCTCTTTATGAAGATGATGGAATAGCTCCATAAGCTCCTCTTGCCCTTTTGGATCTAACCCCGCTGTCGGTTCATCCAGCACTAAAACTTCCGGTTCCATCGCAAGAATGCCTGCAATGGCAACTCTGCGCATTTGCCCTCCACTTAGTTCAAAGGGAGATTTAGTCAAATATTCTTCCGGTAATCCAACAAGCTCCAGCGCCTTTTTTGCTCTTTTCTTTGCCTCGTCTTCTGAAACTCCGAAATTCATGGGCCCAAAACAAATATCTTTTTCCACTGTTTCTTCAAACAATTGATGCTCTGGAAACTGAAACACAACTCCGATTTTTTTGCGAAGGGGCTTTAATTTTTTCTCTTTCTTTTTAGATGAAATATGAAATTCTCCAATTTGCACTGTCCCTGAGGTTGGCTGCAACAATCCATTTAAATGTTGTATGATAGTTGATTTTCCTGAACCTGTATGGCCGATGACGGCATAATATTTTCCGCTTTTAAGATAGAGATTGATGTCATAAATAGCAAGTCTCTCGAACGGAGTGCCTTTTTGATAACGATGTTCTACTTGTTGAAATGAGATGTCCAAAGCTCATTCACCAAACCTTCCATTGTAAGATGAGGTTTCAATGGGATATTGCTGCTTTGCAACAACTCTGTCATTTTCACCGCAAAAGGAACGTCTAAACCAATCTCTCGTAATTCTTTACCATCTTGAAAAATTTCATCAGGACTTCCAGCTTTATAAATTTCACCCTTATTTAACACGATAACACGATCGGCACGGGCCGCCTCTTCCAAGTCATGTGTAATAGAAATGACAGAAATGTTCTTTTGCTTTACTAATTCCCGCACCGTTTGCAATACTTCCATTCTGCCTTTTGGATCCAGCATGGAAGTAGCTTCATCCAAAATTAAAATGGAAGGCTCTAGCGCAAGTACACTCGCAATGGCTACTCTTTGTTTTTGACCGCCTGACAAGTAATGCGGCTCCTGATTTTCAAACTCTTGCATATGTACAAGGCGCAAAGCATGATCAATGCGTCGGATCATCTCTTCGCGAGGTATTCCGTTATTCTCTAACGCAAATGCCACATCATCTTTTACTGTTGTTCCCACAAATTGATTATCAGGATTTTGGAACACCATTCCTACTTCCTTACGAATCTCCCAAATTGTTTCTTCAGAAAGCAGGGTACTCCCCACAATAATAGATCCTGTATCCGGAAGCAATAAACCATTCAATAGCTTCGCAAGTGTGGATTTACCGGATCCGTTCTGCCCAATGACAGAGATCCATTCTCCTTCATGAACAGAAAAAGATACTTCTTGTAAAACGGGAGAATGAGTATGTGGATATTTAAAAGTAACTTTGTCGACACGAAGCCTTTCTTTGTTCATACTCTCCACACCTTCTTTTCGATGTGCTTCTACAATATTTCCTAAGAAATAATGTATTTCTTTAATAAATGACAGCCAGCAACTTATTATTCTCTGAATGTTACTTTCCCCTGCTTAGAAAAACGAGTCATTATAATGCGTGTAAATATAACAAAAAAGGGCCACGACCAGTTACTTGGAAAGCACTGTCCTGCCCTTTTAAAAGCAATGTATTAAACTAACTCGATGATTACCATTGGAGCAGCATCTCCGCGACGTGGTCCAAGCTTTGCAATACGAGTGTATCCGCCTTGACGCTCTGCATAGCGTGGTGCGATATCAGCGAATAATTTTTGTAATGCATCTTGACCAGTTTCAGCATTAGCAATTTCATTGCGAATGTATGCTGCTGCTTGACGGCGAGCATGAAGATCTCCACGTTTACCAAGAGTGATCATTTTTTCTACTACTGAACGAAGTTCCTTCGCACGAGTTTCAGTAGTTTCGATGCGCTCATTGATGATTAAGTCTGTAGCTAAGTCACGTAACATTGCTTTACGTTGAGCACTTGTACGTCCTAATTTTCTGTAAGCCATTCTTAGTTCCCTCCTTTGTTGAAGTAGTTCAACAATATATCAACGGTGTGGTTCGTAATTTAGACCTTAAAACACAAAGAAATGCCTAGCAGTACTAGTCATCTTTGCGTAAGCCTAAGCCTAGCTCTTCAAGCTTATGCTTGACTTCCTCTAGAGATTTACGACCTAAGTTACGTACCTTCATCATATCTTCTTCTGTCTTGTTAGCAAGCTCTTGCACAGTATTAATACCTGCACGCTTCAAGCAATTGTAAGAACGAACAGAAAGATCCAGTTCTTCAATCGTCATTTCAAGAACTTTTTCTTTTTGGTCTTCTTCTTTCTCTACCATAATCTCAGCATTTTGCGCTTCATCAGTTAAACCAACGAAGATATTTAAATGCTCTGTCAAGATTTTGGATCCGAGTGCAATTGCTTCTTTAGGGCCGATGCTTCCATCAGTCCAAACATCAAGCGTAAGCTTATCATAGTTAGTTACTTGTCCTACACGTGTGTTTTCCACTTGGTAACTCACACGAGACACAGGAGTATAGATGGAATCAATAGGAATAACACCTATTGGTTGATCCTCTCTCTTGTTAGCATCAGCCGGTGTATACCCGCGTCCACGCTTTGCAGTTAAACGCATGCGGAAGCTTGCGTCTTTTGCTAGTGTAGCAATGTGCAAATCTGGGTTTAAAATTTCCACATCGCTATCATGAGTAATATCAGCAGCTGTGACAACACCTGCGCCCTGAACATCAATCTCAAGCGTTTTCTCTTCATCAGAGTAAATCTTAAGTGCAAGCTTTTTCAAGTTCAAAATAATAGTGGTTACATCTTCTACGACGCCATCAACAGTAGAAAACTCATGCAGTACACCATCAATTTGTATAGATGTTACAGCGGCACCAGGGAGTGAGGATAACAGGATACGACGTAAGGAGTTACCCAAAGTAGTACCATATCCACGCTCAAGCGGTTCAATGACGAATTTGCCGTACTTGGCATCATCGCTAAGTTCAACCGTTTCGATTTTTGGTTTTTCAATCTCAATCATTTATTAAACCCTCCTTCAAAACGTCGAAACCCCGGCTAGACAAGAAAATTGTCTAACCGAAAGTCCCCATTAGGCAGTTCCCAATTGTGCACAACAACAAGCGATGTTTCTGTATGAACTTTTCTTTTTTATTGTATCATATCCCATTATAGACAATGTTGAAAAATCTATACAGAAAAATTACACGCGACGACGTTTTGGCGGACGGCATCCATTATGAGGTACTGGAGTAACGTCTTTAATAGCTGTTACTTCTAATCCTGCAGCTTGAAGCGCACGAATAGCAGCTTCACGGCCTGCACCAGGACCTTTTACAGTAACCTCTAAAGTTTTTAAGCCATGCTCCATAGAAGCTTTTGCAGCTGTTTCAGCAGCCATTTGCGCTGCGAATGGTGTAGACTTACGAGATCCCTTGAAACCAAGCGCACCTGCACTTGACCAAGAAATTGCGTTACCATGAACATCTGTAATTGTTACGATTGTGTTGTTGAAAGTAGAACGAATGTGAGCTACGCCAGATTCGATATTCTTTCTCACACGACGCTTACGAGTGTTAGTTTTACGTGCCATTGTGTGTTCAACCTCCTTTACTTACTATTTCTTCTTATTCGCTACAGTACGACGCGGACCTTTACGAGTACGTGCGTTGTTTTTAGTATTTTGACCGCGAACTGGTAAGCCGCGACGATGACGAAGGCCACGGTAAGAACCGATCTCCATTAAACGTTTAATATTTAATGAAATCTCACGACGAAGATCACCTTCTACTTTTAGACGGTCGATAATGTCACGGATTTTACCTAATTCATCTTCTGTTAAGTCACGAACTCGAGTATCTTCAGAAACTCCAGCTTCTGCAAGAATTTTTTCTGCAGTTGGACGACCAATTCCATAAATGTATGTTAAAGAAACAACTACGCGTTTATCACGAGGAATATCAACACCTGCGATACGTGCCATTTACGCACACCTCCTTGTATTAACCTTGTTTTTGCTTATGCTTCGGATTTTCACAGATAACCATTACTTTACCTCTTCTGCGAATAACTTTACATTTTTCACAGATCGGTTTTACTGATGGTCTAACTTTCATGTCTCTAACCTCCTTAAAGATTACGGAGCGCTATATTATTTGAAACGGTACGTAATGCGACCACGATTTAAATCATACGGAGATAATTCTACCGTAACTTTGTCTCCAGGTAAAATACGAATGAAGTTCATACGAATCTTACCTGACACATGCGCCAATACTACATGCCCATTTTCCAATTCTACCTTGAACATAGCGTTTGGCAGCGTCTCAATTACTGTACCTTCGACTTCGATTACATCGTCTTTAGCCATTAAATGTTCTCCCTTCTTCAAAGCTTTAGACAAACTGTCTGTTTACGTAATGTAATGTCTGGTTTGCCGCACAACTTTTTTTCAGCATATTGCTCTGAAATTTCGGGGATTTCTTTTTCTATACTTACAGCTTTGTCAGAATTTCGTATCCTGTTTCCGTAATGGCAATCGTATGTTCAAAATGAGCACACAGCTTACCATCTACAGTTACTACTGTCCAGTCATCTGCTAACGTTTTTACGTAACGAGACCCTTGATTGACCATCGGCTCTATTGCAAGAACCATCCCCGGTTTCAGTCTAGGTCCTTTATTTGGTGGGCCGTAATGCGGAATTTGCGGATCTTCATGTAAGTCTTGCCCAACTCCGTGCCCTACATACTCACGAACAATAGAGAAGTTTTGCGCTTCTACATATGTTTGAATAGCATGCGAAATATTAGACAGACGTTCACCCGGTTTTGCTTGATCCAGACCAAGGTATAATGACTTTTCAGTGACATCAAGCAGGTTCTGAATAGACTCCGAGATATTTCCCACCGCATATGTCCAAGCAGAATCTCCATGATATCCATTGTACTTTGCGCCAATGTCTATGCTGATAATGTCGCCTTCTTTGAGCTTTCGTTTCCCTGGAATTCCATGCACCAACTCTTCATTTACAGAAGTACAAATGCTTCCTGGAAAGCCGTTGTATCCTTTAAAAGAAGGGATTGCCCCGTACTTTCGAATCGTTTTCTCGGCAATCGCGTCTAGCTCTTTCGTTGTAATGCCTGGGACAATATATGGCTTTAACTCTTTATGAGTCAAAGCAACAATTCTTCCAGCTTCACGCATAATCTCAATTTCACGCGGCGTTTTGCATATGATCATTACGCCAAGCCTCCAACTAACGCGTCGATATCCTCAAATACTTTGCTGATATCTTGTTGACCATCTATATTTCTTAAATAGCCAAGATTCTCATAGAAATCAAGAAGCGGTTTAGTTTGCTTTATGTTTACTTCCAATCGATTGGCTACTGTTTCTTCATTATCATCGGAGCGTTGATACAATTCTCCACCACATTTATCACAAACGCCTTCTTGTGCAGGCGGATTGAAAACTAAATGATAAGTAGCACCGCAATCTTTACAAATGCGTCGGCCTGTCAATCTCTTCATTAAGATTTCTTGGTCAACGTTAATGTTGATCACGTAGTCAATCTTTCTTTCAAGATCTGTTAAAATCTCTTCAAGAGCAGATGCTTGTGCCACTGTTCGTGGAAAACCATCAAGCAAGAAGCCTTTTTGACAATCATCTTTACCTAAACGTTCACGTACAATACCAATGGTGACTTCGTCTGGAACGAGCTCCCCTTTATCCATGAACGATTTTGCTTTTAACCCTAGTTCAGTTCCTTCTTTGATAGCAGCGCGAAACATATCTCCCGTAGAAATGTGAGGGATTTCGTATTTTGCAACGATTTTTTCAGCTTGAGTACCTTTGCCGGCACCTGGAAGCCCCATTAAAATTAAATTCACACATTTTCCCCCTCGTTAATGAGCTTCTGGGGAAGAATATTCTTCCCGTTTGCTCACTGTTTAATAAAACCTTTGTAATGGCGTTTTACTAATTGGCTCTCTAATTGCTTCATTGTTTCTAAAGCAACACCAACAACGATCAATAGACTGGTTCCACCGATTTGTGCAGAAGGTGGAAGATTTGCAATCTGTATAAATAGAACAGGCAGAATCGCTATTGCTGCTAAGAAGATGGAACCCACTAAAGTTAAGCGGTATAAGATTGTTGTTAAATACACTTCTGTATTTTTACCCGGACGTATACCAGGAACATATCCGCCTTGTTTGTTCAGATTTTCCGCCATTTGTTCAGGATTGACTTGAACAAATGTGTAGAAATACGTAAACGCAATGATTAAAGCAACATAAATAATCATTCCCACAGGATGAGAATAATTAAAGTTTTTAATAATCCATTGCGACACGTCATGATTTGGGAAAAACTGCGCAATTGTTGGCGGTGTAATAAGGAATGACACAGCAAAAATTACCGGGATAACACCAGCTCCATTTACTTTTAACGGAAGATGTGTGTTTTTGCCTCCGATATAGCCGCCATTTCCTGTAGTACGCTTCGCATACTGGATTGGTATTTTTCTTGTTGCTTGTTGAATGTAAATAACACCAATGATAACCGCTAATACCGCAATTAAAATTAATGCTACTTTTACAATGCGGATGAATAACTCATCTCCAGCATCTTGGAATTGCTGAACATAAATTTGATTAATAGTGGTTGGGATGGCAGCAACTATACCCGCAAAAATTAGTATTGATATTCCGTTCCCAACACCCTTTGCTGTAATTTGCTCTCCTAACCACATTAAAAAGGCCGTTCCCGCAGTTAATACTGTAGCGATATATAGATATGTCGTCCAGCCTGGATCCGTAATTAATTGCCCGCTCGCAATATTGTTGAATCCGATTGACATACCTATAGCTTGGATAAATCCAAGGACAATCGTAAAGTAACGGGTAAACTGAGCCAATTTACGTCGTCCAACTTCACCTTGCTTGGACCATTCCGTAAACTTTGGAACAACATCCATCTGCAAAAGTTGGACAATGATGGATGCTGTAATATAAGGCATAATACCCATCGCAAAGATGGAGAAGTTCTTTAGAGCTCCTCCCCCGAATGTATTCAGAACTCCGAACACACTCAGTTGATCTTGCGCTTTCAGTACATCTGCATTCACATGCGGTACCGGGATAAATGTACCGATACGAAACACAATCAGCATAGCTAAAGTGAAGAGGATTTTACGTCTTATATCAGCAACGCGCATAAAGTTGGAGATTGTACGAAACATTAGATCACCTCAGTTGTTCCGCCAGCTGCTTCGATTGCTTCTTTCGCAGTTGAAGAAAACTTATGAGCTTTAACAGTCAGCTTCTTCTCTAATGTACCGTTAGCAAGAATTTTTACACCGTTGTTTAACTTGCTGATCACGCCAGTTTCAAGTAATAACTCAGGTGTTACTTCTGTACCGTCTTCAAAGCGATTTAATGTTTCTAAGTTCACGATCGCGAATTCTTTACGGCTGATGTTTGTAAAGCCGCGTTTTGGTAAACGACGGAATAAAGGAGTTTGACCACCTTCAAAGCCAAGACGAACGCCGCCGCCAGAACGAGCATTTTGTCCTTTATGACCTTTACCAGCAGTTTTACCGTTACCAGAACCGATACCACGTCCTACACGGTTGCGAACTTTACGAGAACCTTCAGCAGGTTTTAATTCATGAAGTTTCATTTCCGGGCACCTCCTTATTGTATCAATGGTTTATGATTAAACTTCTTTAACAGTTACAAGGTGAGTAACTTTGTTAATCATACCGCGGATTGCAGCATTATCTTCTTTCACTACAGTTTGGTGCAGCTTCTTTAAGCCTAATGCTTCAACCGTTGCACGTTGATCTTGTGGACGACCGATTACACTACGAGTGAGGGTGATTTCTAAATTCTTTGCCATATGTTTTCCCTCCTTATTCTTAACCTAGTAGCTCTTCTACAGTTTTTCCACGTAACTTCGCTACATCTTCAGCACGTTTTAATTCTTTTAATCCGTTCACAGTAGCACGAACCATGTTAATTGGAGTGTTAGATCCTAAAGATTTAGAAAGGATATCTTGCACACCAGCTAACTCAAGCACCGCACGAACTGGTCCACCAGCGATAACTCCTGTACCTTCAGAAGCCGGTTTTAAGAATACTTCACCTGCTCCAAATTGACCAAGTACTTCGTGTGGGATAGTAGTACCAACTAGAGGTACTTCGATTAAGTTTTTCTTAGCATCTTCGATAGCCTTGCGGATTGCATCAGGTACCTCTTGCGCTTTACCTGTACCGAATCCTACATGACCGTTTTTATCACCAACAACAACCAGTGCAGCGAAACGGAAACGACGACCACCCTTAACTACTTTCGCAACACGGTTAACCGTAACAACACGTTCTTCAAGCTCTAATTTGTTTGGGTCAATGCGACGCATCTATTGTCCCTCCTTTAACGATTAAAATTGTAATCCAGCTTCACGAGCAGCTTCAGCTAATGCTTTCACACGGCCATGATATAAGTAACCGCCGCGATCGAATACTACTTCTTTAATACCTTTCTCAACAGCACGCTTAGCAACTAATTCACCAACTTTTGTAGCTGCATCAATGTTGCCAGTGCTCTCAAGAGAAAGCTCTTTATCAAGAGTAGATGCACTTACTAATGTTACACCCTTTACATCATCAATTACTTGAGCGTAAATGTGTTGATTAGAACGGAACACGTTTAAACGCGGACGTTGAGCAGTACCAGAAAGTTTAGTACGCACACGTGCATGTCTTTTCTTACGAACCGCATTTTTATCAGGTTTAGTGATCATCTATGTCACTCCTTTCTTTCACCTAATGGGTTTACTTAGCTGTTTTACCTTCTTTACGGCGTACAACTTCGCCTTCGTAACGGATACCTTTGCCTTTGTATGGCTCAGGAGCGCGTACGGCACGAATGTTAGCAGCTAATGCACCAACACGTTCTTTGTCAATACCTTTAACAACGATTTTTGTGTTTGCAGGTACTTCGATTTCAAGTCCTTGCTCAGGAACGATTTCTACTGGATGAGAGTAACCTACGTTCAACACAAGCTTGTTACCTTGTTTTTGAGCACGGTAACCAACCCCGATTAACTCAAGAGCGCGCTGGAAGCCGTTAGTTACACCTTCAACCATATTTCCGATTACAGCACGAGTAGTACCATGTAATGCACGATGCTCCTTCTCATCAGAAGGACGTTCTACTGTTAATACGTTATCTTCTATTTTGATAACCATATCAGGATGGAAAGTACGAGTTAATTCGCCTTTTGGTCCTTTTACAGTTACAGTGTTATCTTCAGCTACTGTAATTGTTACACCAGCAGGGATTTCAAGAATCTTTTTACCAATACGAGACATATGTTACACCTCCGTTCGTTTCAATATTACCAAACGTACGCTAATACTTCTCCACCAGTTTGTTGCTGACGAGCTTCTTTGTCAGTCATAACACCTTTAGATGTAGAAACGATAGCGATACCTAAACCGTTAAGTACGCGAGGTACTTCGTTAGATTTTGCATATACACGTAAGCCAGGCTTACTGATGCGCTTAAGTCCAGAAATAACACGCTCATTGTTTGGACCGTATTTTAAGAAGATACGAATAATACCTTGCTTGTTGTCTTCGATATATTCTACATCACGAACGAAACCTTCACGTTTTAAGATTTCTGCGATTTCTTTCTTGATTTTAGAAGCAGGAACTTCTAATTTCTCGTGACGTACCATGTTCGCATTACGGATGCGAGTAAGCATATCTGCAATTGGATCTGTCATCACCATTTGTTTTACCTCCTTCCCACTTTCGGGTATTACCAACTAGCTTTCTTAACACCAGGAATTTGTCCTTTGTATGCGAGTTCACGGAAACAAATACGGCAAAGTTTAAATTTACGGTATACAGAGTGTGGACGACCGCAACGTTCGCAGCGTGTGTACGCTTGAACTTTAAACTTTGGAGTGCGTTTTTGTTTCGCAATCATTGACTTCTTAGCCACGTTTTCGCCTCCTCTACTTAGCGTTGGCTTCCATTATTTTTGGAATGGCATACCGAATTGTGTTAACAATTCACGAGCTTCTTCATCAGTTTTAGCAGTTGTAACGATTACGATATCCATACCGCGCACTTTGCTTACTTTATCATAATCGATCTCTGGGAAGATTAACTGCTCTTTAATACCTAATGTGTAGTTACCGCGACCATCGAAAGACTTCTTGGATACACCGCGGAAGTCACGTACACGTGGTAAAGACACAGAAATCAGCTTATCTAAGAACTCATACATTTGCTCGCCGCGTAAAGTAACTTTCGCACCGATTGGCATACCTTCACGAAGGCGGAAACCAGCGATTGATTTCTTTGCACGAGTCACTACAGGTTTTTGACCTGCGATAGCTGTTAATTCTTCAACGGCATTGTCTAATGCTTTAGAGTTTTGTACAGCGTCACCAACACCCACGTTGATAACGATTTTCTCAAGCTTAGGTACTTGCATTACAGATTTATAATTAAACTTGCTCATTAAAGCAGGTGTAATCTCTTTTTGGAACTTTTCTTTAAGGCGATTCAATTGAGGGACCTCCTTTCACGAGAAATTATTTATCTAATAATTCACCAGATTTTTTCGCAACACGTACTTTTTTGCCATCCACTACTTTATAGCCTACACGAGTAGGTTCACCAGTTTTTGGATCTAATGGCATAACATTAGATACATGGATAGGTGCTTCTTTAGAAATGATTCCACCTTGTGGATTCAATTGAGATGGCTTTGAGTGTTTCTTAACGATGTTAACACCCTCAACGATAACACGATTTTGTTTTGGTAAAGCAGCAAGGATCACACCTTGTTTTCCTTTATCTTTACCAGTAATAACTAATACTTTGTCACCCTTCTTTACATGCATCAGAACTGTGCACCTCCTTGACAAGGAAATAACCTTTTATTAAAGAACTTCTGGAGCTAAAGAAACGATTTTCATAAAGTTGTTGTCACGTAGCTCACGAGCAACAGGTCCGAAGATACGAGTACCACGAGGGCTCTTATCTTCCTTGATGATAACCGCTGCGTTTTCATCAAAACGGATGTAAGAACCGTCTGCACGACGAACGCCACGCTTAGTGCGTACGATAACAGCTTTTACAACATCACCTTTTTTAACAACGCCACCTGGTGTTGCTTGTTTCACTGAAGCAACGATGACATCACCGATGTTAGCAGTCTTGCGGCCAGAACCGCCTAACACTTTAATTGTTAACAATTCACGTGCACCAGAGTTATCTGCAACTTTTAAACGAGTTTCTTGTTGAATCATGCAATGAAACCTCCCTTCGGATTTAAGGTTTTATCCGATTCTTTCATTAAATAATAACAGCTTCTTCAACGATTTCAACTAAACGGAAGCGTTTAGTAGCTGATAATGGACGAGTTTCCATGATCTTTACGATATCGCCGATTTTCGCTTTGTTTAATTCATCATGTGCTTTGTACTTTTTAGAATACTTAACGCGTTTTCCGTATAATGGATGAGTTTTGTAAGTTTCAACTAAAACTGTGATAGTCTTATCCATTTTGTCAGAAACAACACGACCAGTATATACTTTGCGTTGGTTGCGTTCGCTCACTGTGCAAACCTCCCCTCAAGTAATTATCGATTAATTCCGATCTCTCTTTCACGAACTACAGTTTTCATACGAGCAATTGCTTTACGCACTTCACGGATGCGAGCAGTATTCTCTAATTGTCCTGTAGCAAGTTGAAAACGAAGATTGAATAACTCTTCTTTTAAAGCTTTTACTTTTTGTTCGATTTCGGCAGTGGTTAATTCACGAATTTCATTAGTTTTCATTAGATTCACCACCATTTTCTTCACGTTTTACAAACTTACATTTGATTGGTAACTTGTGAGCAGCAAGACGTAACGCTTCACGTGCCACCTCTTCAGATACCCCTGCAACTTCAAACATGATTTTACCAGGCTTAACTACTGCTACCCAACCTTCTGGAGCACCTTTACCGGAACCCATGCGCACTTCTAGAGGTTTTGCAGTATATGGTTTAGAAGGGAAAATTTTGATCCAAACTTTACCGCCACGTCTCATGTAACGAGTCATCGCACGACGTGCCGCTTCGATTTGACGGTTTGTGATCCAAGAAGCTTCAAGAGCTTGTAAACCGAATTCACCGAATGCTACTTCTGTGCCGCCTTTAGCACGTCCGCGCATTTTGCCACGGTGTTCTCTGCGATATTTTACACGTTTAGGCATTAACATATTTATTTTCCTCCTTCCTCAGCTTTCTTTTTTGTAGGAAGGACTTCTCCACGGTAGATCCATACTTTCACGCCAAGCTTACCATATGTTGTATCTGCTTCAGCAGTTGCATAGTCGATGTCAGCACGAAGTGTATGAAGTGGAACAGTTCCTTCACTATAAGATTCTGCACGAGCAATATCAGCGCCGCCAAGACGTCCAGAAACTTGAGTTTTGATACCTTGTGCACCTGCACGCATTGTACGTTGGATCGCTTGCTTTTGTGCACGACGGAAAGATACACGGTTTTCTAATTGGCGAGCGATATTCTCAGCAACTAATTTTGCATCAAGATCAGCTTTCTTGATTTCTAAGATATTGATATGAACACGTTTGCCTGTTAATTGGTTAAGAGCTTTACGAAGGGCTTCAACTTCTGTACCACCTTTACCAATTACCATACCAGGCTTCGCAGTGTGGATTGTGATGTTTACGCGGTTTGCAGCACGTTCGATTTCCACTTTAGAAACCGCAGCATCTGCTAAACGAGCGTTGATGTATTCACGAATTTTGATGTCTTCGTGTAATAACTCAGCATAGTCTTTTTCAGCGTACCATTTAGATTCCCAATCGCGAATAATACCTACGCGCAGACCGACCGGACTAACCTTTTGACCCATCGATTATCCCTCCTTCTTTTCTGATACCACGATTGTGATGTGGCTTGTACGTTTGTTAATTTGGCTTGCACGTCCCATAGCACGTGGACGGAAACGTTTTAATGTTGGACCTTCATCTACGAATGCTGTAGTAACAACTAAGTTGTTTACATCCATTTCATAGTTGTGTTCTGCGTTTGCAATTGCAGATTTTAATACTTTCTCTACAACTGGAGAAGCAGCTTTTGGTGTATGGCGAAGAATTGCGATTGCTTCACCAACTTGCTTTCCTCGAATTAAATCTACTACTAAACGAACTTTACGAGGAGCAATACGAACTGTTCTCGCTACTGCTTTAGCTTGCATCGGAATGCCTCCTCTCATTATCTTCTAGTTTTCTTGTCATCAGCATCATGGCCTTTATACGTACGAGTTGGCGCGAATTCACCTAATTTGTGACCAACCATATCCTCTGTAACGTATACTGGAACGTGTTTACGACCATCGTAAACCGCAATTGTGTGACCGATGAATTGTGGGAAAATTGTTGAACGACGAGACCAAGTTTTAACAACTTGCTTTGAATCAGTTTCATTTAATTTTTCGATTTTCTTCATTAAATGATCATCAACAAATGGTCCTTTTTTCAAGCTGCGGCCCATGTTTGTACCTCCCTTCGTGATTGGCGTACGGTTCTAATGAACCGTACTACAACCCCGTTATTTTTTACGACGACGAACGATAAATTTGTCAGAAGCTTTGTTCTTCTTACGAGTTTTGTATCCAAGAGTCGGTTTACCCCATGGAGACATTGGAGACTTACGTCCGATAGGTGCACGACCTTCACCACCACCGTGTGGGTGATCAACTGGGTTCATTACAGAACCGCGAACTGTAGGACGTTTGCCTAACCAGCGAGAACGACCCGCTTTACCAATGTTGATAAGCTCATGGTGTTCGTTACCAACTTGACCGATTGTAGCACGGCAAGTAGCTAAGATTAAACGTACTTCGCCTGAAGTTAAACGTACTAATACGTATTTACCTTCTTTACCAAGCACTTGGGCAGAAGTACCTGCAGAACGAACTAATTGTCCTCCACGACCAGGCTTAAGCTCAATGTTATGGATTACAGTACCTACTGGAATATTTGCAAGAGGTAATGCGTTACCTACTTTAATGTCTGCTTCAGGACCAGACATAACTTCCATACCTACTTCTAAGTTCTTAGGAGCAAGGATGTAACGCTTTTCTCCATCCACGTAGTTAATCAACGCGATGTTTGCAGAACGGTTTGGATCATATTCGATTGTAGCAACGCGTCCTGGAATTCCATCTTTATTGCGTTTAAAGTCGATGATACGATATTGACGCTTATGTCCGCCACCTTGATGACGTACAGTGATTTTACCTTGGTTGTTACGACCAGCTTTTTTGTTTAATGGTGCTAAAAGTGATTTTTCAGGTGTGCTAGTTGTGATTTCAGCGAAATCAGAAACTGTCATACCACGGCGACCATTAGATGTTGGTTTGTACTTTTTGATTGCCATCTCGGTTTCCCTCCTTCTCTTTTAAGATTAAACACCTTCGAAGATTTCGATTTCTTTGCTGTCAGCTGTCAATTTCACGATAGCTTTTCTGCGGCGGTTAGTAAGACCGGAGTAACGACCTACACGCTTATGCTTAGGCTTGTAGTTCATGATGTTCACTTTTTCTACTTCTACGCCGAAAATCGCTTCGATTGCATCTTTAACTTCTGTTTTGTTGGCTTTTACATCTACATCAAAAGTGTATTTCTTTTCAGCCATCATTTCCATAGAACGTTCAGTGATAACTGGGCGCTTAATAATATCACGAGGATCTCTCATTATGCAAGCACCTCCTCTACTTTTTCCACTGCCGCTTTCGTCATGATCAATTTATCATGATGAAGCACATCTAATACGTTAACTCCGTTTGCAGTAACAACAGTTACGCCAGGAATGTTACGAGCAGATAAAGCAACTGCTTCATTCACATCCGCAGTTACGATTAATGCTTTCTTTTCAACAGATAATCCTTTTAAGATTGCTGCCATTTCTTTTGTTTTTGGTGCATTTAACACTAAATCTTCAAGAACGATCACGTTGTTCTCTAATACTTTAGATGATAATGCAGATTTAATCGCTAAGCGACGAACTTTCTTAGGTAATTTGTAAGAGTAAGATCTTGGAGTCGGTCCGAATACGATACCGCCGCCGCGCCATTGAGGGGAACGGATAGAACCTTGACGAGCACGTCCAGTTCCTTTTTGACGCCATGGTTTACGGCCTCCACCACTTACTTCAGAGCGATTTTTAACTTTGTGTGTACCTTGACGCAAAGATGCACGTTGCATAATAACAGCATCAAAAAGTACAGCTTCATTTGGTTCAATACCGAAAATAGAATCAGCTAGTTCGATTTCACCAACTGTAGAGCCATTTTGATTAAATAACGTTACTTTTGGCATTGGTTTTCCTCCTTTCTGCTAGAAAATTACTTACTTGCTTTAACAGCGCTGCGAACAATTACGAAAGATTTTTTCGCACCTGGAACATTACCTTTTACTAAAAGTAAGTTGCGTTCTGCATCAACTTTTACGATTTGCAAGTTTTGAACAGTGATTTGCTCTCCGCCCATACGTCCAGGAAGTTCCTTAGACTTGAATACACGGTTTGGAGCGATAGGTCCCATAGAACCAGGACGACGGTGATAACGGGAACCATGAGACATAGGTCCGCGAGATTGTCCGTGACGTTTGATCGCACCTTGGAATCCTTTACCTTTAGAGATTCCAGTTACATCAACCTTATCGCCTGCAGCAAAAATTTCTACTTTGACTTCTTGACCAACTTCATACTCTTCAACGTTTGCATCGCGAATTTCGCGAACGAAGCGCTTAGGAGCAGTATTAGCTTTAGCAGCATGGCCTTTTTCAGGTTTGTTAGCTAATTTCTCACGCTTATCAGCAACACCTAATTGAATGGAATTGTATCCATCAGTTTCAACTGTCTTCTTTTGAAGAACTACGTTTGGAGTCGCTTCGATAACTGTTACAGGAATTAACTCGCCGTTTTCAGCAAATACTTGAGTCATACCGATCTTTCTTCCTAAGATTCCTTTGGTCATGAGTCACACCTCCTACATATTTAAAGTTTTCTATTATAATTTGATTTCGATATCTACACCGGATGGTAAGTCTAAGCGCATTAAAGAATCTACTGTTTGTGGAGTAGGATTCACAATGTCGATTAGACGCTTGTGTGTACGCATTTCGAATTGCTCACGAGAATCTTTATACTTGTGCACTGCACGTAAAATCGTGTAAACATTCTTTTCAGTTGGTAACGGAATTGGTCCAGAAACTGTTGCACCTGAACGCTTAGCTGTTTCAACGATTTTTTCTGCAGATTGATCAAGAATACGGTGATCGTAAGCTTTTAAACGGATACGAATTTTTTCTTTTGCCATTATTTTCCCTCCTTCTTCGCCTATTTTCAAAATAGACATTCTCCATGGAAATTTCCTCACGCTCGCCATGGCAAAGCGGCCGGGCGTGTCAGCAACCTTCCACTTCATCGCAGTCAAAGACCAACATTGTCTATTATATAATAAATTAACAAGATATGCAACAGCAAATTAGGCATTTCCCTTTTTTGCCGTACCTTTTGTATTATACATTGTCTCATTAGCCTTTGCAAGGTATCTTCTATTTTGATTTTATATGTATATTTTGGAATCGACCTTTAAAATTTTATTAGCTTTGATTCAAAGAACATTTATATAGAAGAAACTGGTTTTGAACATAAAAAAAGAACTCAGGATTCCCTGAGTTCTTTTTTTATTTAAAATTACTCAATGATTGAAGCAACTACGCCAGCGCCTACTGTACGTCCACCTTCACGGATTGAGAATTTAGTTCCTTCTTCAACCGCGATTGGAGCGATAAGCTCAACAGTCATTTCGATGTTGTCGCCAGGCATAACCATTTCAGTACCTTCTGGTAATTGGATGATACCAGTTACGTCAGTTGTACGGAAATAGAATTGTGGACGGTAGTTAGAGAAGAATGGAGTGTGACGTCCACCTTCTTCTTTAGATAGAACGTAAACTTCCGCTTTGAATTTAGTGTGTTGTTTTACGGAACCTGGTTTTGCAAGAACTTGTCCACGTTGGATTTCATCACGTGCTACACCACGAAGAAGCGCACCGATGTTGTCACCAGCTTGAGCTTGGTCAAGAAGCTTACGGAACATTTCAACACCTGTTACAGTTGTGTTTTTAGTTTCTTCAGCAAGACCAATGATCTCAACTACGTCACCAACTTTAACAGTACCGCGCTCTACACGACCAGTAGCAACTGTACCACGGCCAGTGATAGAGAATACGTCCTCAACCGGCATTAAGAATGGTTTGTCAGTGTCGCGCTCTGGAGTTGGGATGTAAGCATCAACTTCAGCCATTAATTCGTTAATTTTTGCTTCCCATTCTGGATCTCCTTCAAGAGCTTTAAGAGCAGAACCTTTAACAACTGGGATTTCATCGCCAGGGAAGTCGTATTCAGATAATAGGTCACGAACTTCCATTTCAACTAGTTCTAATAATTCTTCGTCGTCTACCATGTCGCATTTGTTTAAGAATACTACGATGTATGGTACACCTACTTGACGAGAAAGAAGGATGTGCTCACGAGTTTGCGGCATTGGACCGTCAGCAGCAGATACTACTAGGATCGCGCCGTCCATTTGAGCAGCACCAGTGATCATGTTTTTAACGTAGTCAGCGTGACCTGGGCAGTCAACGTGTGCATAGTGGCGAGTTGCAGTTTCGTACTCTACGTGTGCAGTAGAGATTGTGATACCGCGCTCACGCTCTTCTGGAGCAGCGTCGATTTGGTCGTATGCACGTGCTTCTGCACCACCTTGCTTAGCAAGAACTGTAGTGATAGCAGCAGTTAAAGTAGTTTTACCATGGTCAACGTGGCCGATTGTACCAATGTTAACGTGTGGTTTAGAGCGTTCGAATTTAGCTTTAGCCATTGGAAAATCCTCCTTAAATTAAATGTATAAAATAGTAAAGTTACTATATATGATGCTATGAAAGAGGAAGTTCTCTTTCATAGCCTACATAAGTAGTTATACTGGAACAATTGAGGAAAATCAATTATTCACCCTTATTTTTTTTGATAATCTCTTCAGCGATAGAACGTGGAACTTCTTCGTAATGGTCAAATACCATTGAGAATGTTCCGCGGCCTTGCGTGTTAGAACGTAAGGATGTTGCATATCCAAACATTTCAGAAAGCGGAACCATCGCACGAACTACTTGTGCATTACCGCGAGCTTCCATACCTTCTACACGACCGCGACGAGAAGTGATATCACCCATGATGTCACCAAGGTATTCATCAGGGATTACTACTTCAACCTTCATTATTGGCTCAAGAAGCACTGGGTTACACTTAGAAGCTGCTGCTTTCAACGCCATAGAAGCCGCGATCTTAAACGCCATTTCTGAAGAGTCAACATCGTGATAAGATCCATCAACTAATGCAGCTTTAATGTCTACTAGAGGGTATCCAGCAAGTACACCGTTTTGCATCGCATCTTCAAGACCTGCTTGTACAGCCGGGATGTATTCACGAGGAACTACACCACCCACGATTTTGTTCTCAAACTCGAAGCCTTTTCCTTCTTCGTTTGGCTCAAACTCAATCCATACGTGACCATATTGTCCGCGACCACCGGATTGACGCGCAAACTTACCTTCAACTTTAGCCGCCGTGCGGAATGTTTCGCGGTAAGCAACTTGCGGAGCACCAACATTTGCTTCTACTTTGAATTCGCGACGCATACGGTCAACGATGATATCAAGGTGAAGCTCACCCATACCGGAGATGATTGTTTGACCAGTTTCTTGGTCAGTATGAGCGCGGAATGTTGGATCTTCCTCAGAAAGTTTTGCTAGAGCTGCACCCATTTTATCTTGGTCAGCTTTGGATTTAGGCTCGATAGCTACAGAGATAACTGGCTCTGGGAATGTCATGGACTCAAGGATTACTTGATTTTTCTCATCACATAAAGTGTCACCAGTTGTAGTATCTTTTAAACCTACAGCTGCTGCGATGTCACCGGAGTAACATACAGAAATCTCTTCACGAGAATTCGCGTGCATTTGCAGGATACGACCTAAACGCTCACGCTTACCTTTTGTAGAGTTGATTACATAAGAACCCGCTTCAGCTTTACCGGAGTAAACGCGGAAGAATGTCAATTTACCTACATAAGGATCAGTCATGATTTTGAATGCTAATGCAGCGAATGGACCTTCGTCATCAGCAGGACGAGTCACTTCTTCATCAGTACCAGGAACGATACCTTTGATCGCAGGAATGTCAAGCGGAGATGGCAGATAGTCGATTACTGCATCTAGCATCAATTGAACACCTTTGTTCTTGAAGGCAGATCCACATACTACTGGATAGAACTCTACGCTTAGCGTAGCTTTACGGATAGCCGCTTTTAATTCTTCAACTGTAATTTCTTCGCCTTCAAGGTACTTCATCATTAACTCTTCATCGTGATCAGCAAGCGCTTCGATTAAAGAGCCGCGAAGTTCTTCTGCCTGATCTTGATATTCAGCAGGAATTTCTCCTACTTGAATATCAGTACCTAAATCGTTTGTATAGAAGTGCGCTTTCATTTCAACAAGGTCGATGATAGCTGAAAACTCATTTTCAGCACCGATTGGTAATTGAATTGGATGAGCGTTTGCTTGCAAACGATCATGTAATGTTTTTACAGAGTATAAGAAATCCGCACCGATTTTGTCCATTTTGTTAACGAACACAATGCGAGGAACTCCGTAAGTTGTTGCTTGACGCCATACCGTTTCTGTTTGCGGTTCTACACCTGATTGAGCATCAAGAACTGCTACCGCACCATCAAGTACACGTAATGAACGTTCTACTTCTACAGTGAAGTCTACGTGTCCTGGAGTATCGATAATGTTTACGCGATGGCCTTTCCATTGAGCTGTTGTCGCAGCAGATGTGATTGTGATACCACGCTCTTGCTCTTGCTCCATCCAGTCCATTGTTGCAGCACCTTCGTGTACCTCACCGATTTTGTGTACGCGACCTGTGTAGAACAAAATACGTTCAGTAGTAGTCGTTTTACCCGCATCGATGTGAGCCATGATACCAATATTGCGAGTCTTTTCTAAGGAGAACTCTCTTGCCATATGGTCTTCTTACTCCTTCCTTTTATGGAGTTTTATTTTAAATTGCTGCAGCATAAACGCCACCTTATTATCATACATGATAAGTATAACAATATAACATCCCTAATATGTAAATGGACGTTCATTAAAGGGAGAGAACCTTCAGTTCTCTCCTCACTTTCATGAACGAATAATAAAGTAGATTTACGCAAACAACAAACTTACTTTTTATCCTACCAGCGGTAGTGAGCAAACGCTTTGTTCGCTTCTGCCATTTTGTGAGTGTCCTCACGCTTCTTAACAGACGCACCAGTATTGTTAGCTGCATCTAGAATTTCGTTAGCTAAACGCTCTTCCATAGTTTTTTCACCACGAAGACGAGCATAGTTTACTAACCAACGAAGACCTAAAGTAGTGCGACGTTCTGGACGAACTTCTACTGGAACTTGGTAGTTGGCACCACCAACACGGCGAGCGCGCACTTCTAGAACAGGCATGATGTTCTTAAGAGCTTGCTCGAACACTTCCATAGGATCTTTTCCAGTACGATCACGTACGATGTCAAATGCATTATAAAGAATAGCTTGAGCTTTACCTCTTTTGCCGTCAAGCATCATTTTGTTGATTAAACGGCTTACAAGCTTAGAATTGTAAATAGGATCTGGTAATACATCTCTTTTTGCAACAGGTCCTTTACGAGGCATGTTTGTTTCCTCCCTTCAGTCCAATATTTTCATTATTTCTTAGCTGCTTTTGGTCTCTTAGTACCGTATTTAGAACGACCTTGCATACGGTTGTTAACGCCAGCTGTATCAAGCGCACCACGAACGATATGATAACGTACCCCTGGTAAGTCTTTTACACGTCCGCCGCGGATTAATACTACGCTGTGCTCTTGTAAGTTATGTCCGATACCCGGAATATAAGCTGTTACCTCAATACCGTTTGTTAAACGAACACGAGCATATTTACGTAACGCTGAGTTTGGTTTCTTTGGAGTCATTGTACCAACACGAGTACATACACCACGTTTTTGCGGAGCAGATAGATCGGTTGATTTTTTCTTTAATGAGTTGAAACCTTTGTTTAACGCAGGTGATTTAGATTTCCATACTTTATCAGTACGTCCTTTTCTTACTAACTGGTTAATTGTAGGCATCAATTTATCCTCCCTTCACATCTTTGTAAGACCACACATCCAGGTGGTTCATTATTAGTTGAAAACAAAGTTTTTGCAAGGAGGGCAAACGCCCTGCCTCACAAAAACAGTTTTAACTGATTATTCCTACCGCAGAAGCTCCTACTTGGATTCCGCAAGCTTTTCCAAGCTGCTTCATGGATTCCACTTTTAAAACCGGTATATTGAACTGACTTGCAGCCTCTATCACATTACGCACTAAGCGATCATCTGCATCTTCTGCAATTACAACTTCAGTTACTATACCTTTTTTTAGCGCCTTTAATGTTTGCTTATTACCAATAATCACATTTTTGGCATTTGATACTTTTTCATAAGACATGTTATATCCTCCAAAGCATCAATGTTTAGGAGCAACCTTGCTTATATTAACATTTTGCTATATATGATGTCAACTGCTGAAATGACATTTTATATAAAAATTATACTGGAAAGTTTTAGCTTTCTACGTATACTTCTTTTACTTCACCGTTTACTTCTTCAGGAGTCTTTTTTACAAGGTCTACTTTGCGGTAGCGGTTCATACCTGTACCCGCAGGAACTAGTTTACCGATGATTACGTTCTCCTTCAGACCAAGAAGCTCGTCACGCTTACCTTTAATTGCAGCATCTGTTAAGACGCGAGTTGTTTCTTGGAACGATGCAGCAGATAAGAATGAGTCTGTCTCAAGTGAAGCTTTCGTAATACCGAGAAGGACCGGACGAGCCGTAGCCGGCTGTTTACCTTCAAGCAATACTTTTGCATTTGCATCTGTAAACTGATGAACATCAAGCAATGTACCAGGTAATACATCCGTTTCACCTGCATCTATCACGCGGACTTTGCGTAACATTTGTCGAACCATTACTTCGATGTGCTTGTCGCCGATTTCTACCCCTTGCATACGATATACTTTTTGAACTTCACGCAGTAAGTATTCTTGAACTGCTGTAATATCTTTTACTTTTAAAAGTTCTTTCGGATCGATAGAACCTTCTGTCAGCTCTTGACCTCGTTCTACCTTTTGACCTTCAGTAACTTTCACACGCGCACCATACGGGATTGCATATGTGCGAGTTTCTACTTCGCCTTGGACTACAATTTCCTGACGTTCTTTTACATCATTAATTGCAGCAATGACACCATCGATTTCTGTAATAACCGCTTGACCTTTCGGGTTACGAGCTTCAAATAGCTCTTGAACACGCGGTAAACCTTGCGTAATATCGTCTCCTGCTACCCCGCCGGTATGGAATGTACGCATCGTTAACTGTGTACCCGGCTCACCGATGGATTGAGCAGCGATAATACCAACTGCTTCCCCAACCTCTACATCAGATCCTGTAGCCAAGTTACGGCCGTAACACTTCTTACATACGCCGTGGCGAGTATTACATGTAAATGCAGAGCGGATTGTCACTGCTTCAATGCCGCTGTCCTCGATCAAACGAGCGATATCTTCTGTAATTAACTCATTTTCACCAATAATAACTTCGCCTGTTTCCGGATGCTTGACAGTTTTTCTTGTAAAACGTCCTACTAAGCGGTCATATAACGGCTCAATGACTTCGTTTCCTTCTTTAATAGCAGCTACAAGCAATCCTCTGTCTGTACCGCAATCGTCTTCACGAACAATAACATCTTGAGCTACGTCAACAAGACGTCTTGTTAAGTAACCAGAGTCCGCAGTCTTAAGTGCTGTATCAGCAAGACCTTTACGAGCACCGTGCGTAGAGATAAAGTACTCTAATACTGTCAGACCTTCACGGAAACTAGATTTAATCGGAAGTTCGATAATACGGCCAGATGGGTTTGCCATCAAACCGCGCATACCTGCAAGCTGAGTAAAGTTTGATGCGTTACCACGGGCACCGGAATCACTCATCATAAAGATTGGGTTGCGCTTATCCAAGGATTGCATCAGCTTTCCTTGAATTATATCTTTTGCACTGCTCCAAATGGAGATAACACGATCGTAGCGCTCTTCTTCCGTAATTAAACCACGGCGGAATTGCTTCATAACTGTATCAACTTTCGCTTGCGCCTCTTTTAGGATTTCTTCTTTTTCGCCTAATACGATGATGTCTGCTACACCAACTGTGATACCAGCTTTTGTAGAGTATTTGAATCCTAAATTCTTCATGCGGTCCAGCATACGGGACGTTTCTGTAATTTTGAAACGTTTGAATACTTCCGCAATGATATTACCAAGAATTTTCTTCTTGAATGGCGGAACTTCATCGCGCTCCGCAATGATCTTTCTTACATCTGCGCCTTTTTCCACAAAGTACTTAGCAGGAGTTTCCTTCTCTAAGTTTGTTTGTGTCGGTTCGTTAATGTAAGGGAAGGACTTCGGTAAAATTTCATTGAAGATAAGCTTACCAACTGTTGTTAACAGCAGCATGCCGTTTTGTTCTTCAGTAAATGTTTCGTTGTTTAAAGAACCTGCAGCCACCGCAATACGAGTGTGCAAGTGTACATATCCGTTTTGATACGCAAGCAGCGCCTCATTTGTATCTTTGAAGATCATGCCCTCTCCTACTGCTCCTGCGCGTTCCATCGTTAAGTAATAGTTTCCTAATACCATGTCCTGGGATGGTGTTACAACCGGCTTACCATCTTTCGGGTTCAAGATGTTTTGCGCTGCAAGCATAAGAAGACGCGCTTCTGCTTGTGCTTCTGATGATAATGGAACGTGAACCGCCATTTGGTCTCCGTCGAAGTCTGCGTTATACGCTGTACATACGAGCGGATGAAGACGAATGGCGCGCCCTTCTACTAACGTAGGCTCAAACGCTTGGATACCAAGGCGGTGAAGCGTTGGAGCACGGTTAAGCAAAACAGGGTGTTCTTTAATAACAGATTCAAGCACATCCCAAACTTCTGGCTGTACACGCTCAATCTTTCTCTTTGCGCTCTTAATGTTATGAGCTAATCCTTTTTCTACCAGCTCTTTCATTACGAATGGTTTAAACAGCTCTAATGCCATTTCTTTCGGTAAACCGCATTGATACATCTTTAAGTTCGGTCCTACAACGATAACAGAACGTCCGGAATAGTCAACACGTTTACCAAGCAGGTTTTGACGGAAGCGTCCTTGCTTACCTTTCAACATATGAGAAAGAGATTTTAACGGACGGTTGCCCGGTCCTGTTACAGGACGTCCGCGGCGGCCGTTATCGATTAAAGCATCTACAGCTTCTTGAAGCATACGCTTTTCATTCTGAACGATAATGCTAGGCGCACCTAAGTCTAAAAGACGCTTCAAGCGATTGTTTCGGTTAATTACACGACGATATAAATCGTTCAAATCTGATGTTGCAAAACGACCGCCGTCCAATTGCACCATTGGACGAAGCTCTGGCGGAATAACCGGCAATACGTCCAATACCATCCAATCAGGTTTGTTTCCAGAGTTACGGAAGGCTTCCAATACTTCCAGACGCTTGATTGCACGAGTACGACGTTGCCCTTGTGCTGTTTTCAGCTCTTCTTTTAAGAAATCTACTTCTTTATCCAAGTCGATATCTTGTAAAAGCTTTTTAATTGCTTCCGCACCCATAGATGCTTGGAACGAATTTCCATATCTTTCACGGTACGCACGATATTCCTTCTCGGAAAGAAGCTGCTTCTTCTCAAGAGGCGTATCTCCGCTTTCCGTTACAACGTAAGAAGCAAAGTAAATGATTTCCTCAAGCGCGCGAGGGGACATGTCTAAGACAAGTCCCATGCGGCTTGGGATACCCTTGAAATACCAAATATGAGATACAGGAGCAGCCAATTCAATATGACCCATACGCTCACGGCGTACTTTTGCACGTGTAACTTCTACACCGCATCGATCACAAACTACACCCTTGTAACGAACGCGTTTGTATTTTCCGCAATGACATTCCCAGTCCTTTGTAGGACCGAAAATGCGCTCGCAAAACAAACCGTCCTTTTCCGGTTTTAATGTACGATAGTTAATCGTTTCTGGTTTTTTCACTTCACCATATGACCAAGAACGAATTTTATCTGGTGAAGCAAGTCCAATCTTCATATATTCAAAGTTGTTTACATCTATCAAGGGGCCTACCTCCCTTTCAACCTACAGGTTTTACCCATTTTATTCATTAGTTGTCTCAACTTCGATATTCAACTTGTCCGCAGACTGGTGATCATCGTCATCATCTGTATCGCGCATTTCAATTTCTTGTTCATCGCTAGTTAACATCTTAACATCCATACCCAAACTTTGCAGTTCCTTAATCAATACTTTAAATGATTCAGGAACGCCTGGTTCCGGTACATTTTCACCTTTGACAATAGCTTCGTATGTCTTCACACGGCCGACAACGTCATCAGATTTAACTGTTAAGATTTCTTGCAGCGTATAAGCGGCACCATATGCTTCAAGCGCCCAAACCTCCATCTCACCGAAACGCTGTCCGCCGAATTGAGCTTTACCTCCAAGAGGCTGCTGCGTTACCAGTGAGTATGGTCCAGTTGAACGAGCATGCAGCTTGTCATCAACCATGTGTGCCAATTTAATCATATACATGACCCCAACAGACACACGGTTATCAAATGGTTCACCTGTACGTCCATCGTAAAGGACAGTTTTGGCGTCACGGGCCATTCCTGCTTCTTCAATAGTTGCCCAGACATCTTCCTCACGCGCGCCGTCAAATACAGGAGTCGCCACATGAATTCCAAGATATCGTGCTGCCATACCTAAATGAAGCTCTAATACCTGACCGATGTTCATACGTGAAGGTACCCCTAGAGGGTTTAACATGATATCAACTGGTGTTCCATCTGGAAGGAACGGCATATCCTCTTCCGGTAAAATACGGGAGATAACCCCTTTGTTACCGTGACGACCCGCCATTTTATCCCCTTCAGAGATTTTACGTTTTTGTACAATATACACACGCACTAGTTGGTTAACACCTGGTGGCAGCTCATCTCCGTCTTCACGATTGAAAACTTTTACATCAAGAATGATGCCGCCGCCGCCGTGCGGTACACGTAAGGAAGTATCACGAACTTCACGAGCCTTTTCACCGAAGATAGCGTGCAATAGACGCTCTTCAGCTGTCAGTTCTGTTACCCCTTTTGGTGTAACTTTACCAACAAGAAGATCTCCGTCTTTTACTTCCGCACCGATGCGCACGATTCCACGTTCATCAAGGTTGCGCAATGCTTCTTCCCCAACATTTGGAATATCGCGTGTAATTTCTTCCGGACCAAGCTTTGTATCACGAGCCTCTGATTCATATTCTTCAATATGAACAGAAGTATACACATCGTCCTTTACAAGACGTTCGCTCATGATAATAGCGTCCTCGTAGTTATATCCATCCCATGTCATGAAGGCAACAAGCACATTTCGTCCAAGAGCCAATTCACCTTTCTCCATAGATGGACCGTCAGCAAGAATTTCTCCTTTTACTACTTCATCCCCAACACTTACAATCGGACGTTGGTTGTAGCAAGTACCTTGGTTAGAACGAACAAACTTCAGCAATCGATATTTATCCAGATCGCCTTTTACTTTTTGTCCGTCTACTTCTACGTAACGGCGAACCCAAATTTCTTTTGCTTCTACACGTTCTACTATACCAGGGTGTTTACAAATTACAGCTGCTCCGGAGTCTTTTGCGGATACGTATTCCATACCTGTACCAACAATAGGCGCTTCCGGATTCAATAAAGGAACTGCTTGACGCTGCATGTTCGCTCCCATTAACGCACGGTTAGAGTCGTCATTTTCTAAGAACGGAATACACGCTGTCGCTGCAGATACAACCTGTTTTGGCGATACGTCCATGTAGTCTACGCGATCACGTTTTACAACTGTGTTCTCGCCACGGAAACGAGCAACGATATCTTCATCGATAAAGTCACCTTCTGGCGTTAATCTTGCGTTCGCTTGGGCTACAACATAATTATCTTCTTCGTCTGCAGTTAAGTAATCTACACGGTTCGTTACACGTCCCGTTTCCGGATCCACGCGACGATACGGTGTTTCAATGAAACCAAATTGGTTTACTTTAGCATAAGAAGATAAAGAGTTGATAAGACCGATGTTTGGACCTTCCGGTGTTTCAATTGGACACATACGTCCATAGTGAGAATAGTGAACGTCACGCACTTCAAAACCAGCGCGTTCACGAGTTAAACCGCCAGGTCCTAATGCAGACAATCTTCGTTTATGAGTTAATTCCCCTAACGGGTTTGTTTGGTCCATAAATTGTGATAACTGAGAGCTTCCAAAGAACTCTTTAATAGAAGCAATAACAGGACGAATGTTAATTAACGCTTGCGGCGTAATTGCATTTGTATCCTGAATGGACATTCTCTCGCGAACCACACGTTCCATACGGGAAAGACCGATGCGGAATTGGTTTTGTAACAATTCTCCGACAGAACGCAGGCGGCGATTACCAAGATGATCAATATCATCTGTATCCCCTACTTTGTAAAGCAGGTTGAAGAAGTAGCTGATAGATGAAATAATATCTGCCGGTGTAATATGTTTTACACTGTGTTCAACGTTTGCGTTTCCGATAACGTTGATTACTTGTTCACCATCTCCGTCCGGCGTGTAAATTTTAATAGACTGTAAAGTAACATCGCCTTCCACAACACCACCCATAGGCTTTGCTGTTTTGAAGCCGATATTCTTTTCTAAATACGGAAGGATGCGGTCAAGCGTACGGCGGTCTAAAATTGTGCCTTCAGCCGCTAAAATTTCACCTGTTTCCGGATCTACTAATGTTTCTGCCAAACGTTGGTTGAACAATCTGTTTTTAATATGCAGCTTTTTATTGATTTTGTAACGGCCTACGCTCGCTAAATCATAGCGCTTTGGATCAAAGAAACGGGAAATCAACAGACTTTTAGCGTTCTCAACTGTAGGAGGCTCGCCTGGACGAAGACGCTCATAGATTTCTAATAACGCTTTTTCTGTGCTGTCTGTGTTGTCTTTTTCCAAAGTATTGCGTAAGTATTCATTCTCGCCTAACAGTTCGATGATTTCTTGATCAGAACCAAACCCTAGTGCACGTAATAAAACAGTGACAGGGAGCTTTCTTGTACGGTCAATGCGTACATATACTACATCCTTTGCATCTGTTTCGTATTCAAGCCAAGCACCTCGGTTTGGAATTACTGTGGCAGTAAATCCGCGTTTACCGTTTTTATCAATTTTTCCACTGTAGTAAACGCTAGGTGAACGAACTAACTGAGAAACAATTACACGTTCTGCTCCGTTAATGACGAACGTTCCCGTTTCTGTCATCAGAGGGAAATCTCCCATGAAAACGTCTTGTTCCTTCACTTCACCTGTTTCTTTATTAATGAGACGCACCTTCACACGCAATGGTGCCGCGTACGTAACATCACGTTCCTTCGATTCTTCTACAGAATACTTAGGCTCGCCTAAGCTGTAATCGATGAACTCAAGAGAAAGATTTCCTGTAAAGTCCTCAATTGGAGAAATGTCTTGGAACATTTCTCGTAAGCCCTCATCAAGAAACCATTGATATGAAGAGGTTTGAATTTCGATGAGATTTGGTAATTCTAACACTTCACTGATACGCGCGTAACTTCTTCGTTGGCGGTGTCGTCCATACTGAACTAGTTGACCTGTCAACTGCTTCACCCCTCAAATCAAGAGTTTTATAATCACACTAGCAAGCTAGTGCGGAATTATGGAATAAAGAAAACCCGGTTTATGCCCAGCCTCTTCAAATTACAGGCAGCAACCAAGTTGCCCTTATAAGCAATTTGAAAGCATTTCCTTCTTTTGCGCAAAAAAGAAAAATGGCTTCTATAAGAAAACCATCATTCTGTTTAAGGCTCTACTGATTTTACTAGCTTTTCCCAAGTTAGACAAAATTATACATTATGTACCAACCTAGAGAAATCACATATTGGCATTTTATAATTTTAACATAACCAAAAATAACCGTCAACGTTTTTTTGATTTTATGATATAATATCCTTTTTTCTTTTCTACTATCTCAGCTGCTCCGTATACTTCTTCCATTTTAGCAAGGGCTGATGGAGCTCCTTGTTTCTTTTGAATAACAATCCAAAGTTCTCCACCAGAAAGGAGATAGTGATCGGCTTCCTCTAAAATTCGATGAACAACTTGCTTGCCCGCACGGATAGGAGGGTTCGACAAAATCACAGCGTACTTCCCTTCGACATTTTCATACACGTTACTTCTGTAAATAGAAACGTTATTCACGTGATTTAAAGCAGCATTTTCCCTCGCCAGCTCCATCGCTCTTTCGTTTACGTCCACCATCTCTACATGTCTAAGAGGATATGCTTTTGCAAGCGAAAGGCCAATGGGACCATATCCACATCCTACATCTAAGAAATTCCCTTCTATTTCCGGATCTGCAAATGTTTCTATTAATAAACGGGAACCAAAATCCACCTCGTTTTTTGAAAACACACCATGATCAGAAAGGAAAGTAAAGGTATACCCCTTTAAATCGTAATTCCATCTTTTGCGTTCACTTTTACTTATCGGATCATTGGTAAAGTAATGATCTGCCATAAAACCCCTCTTTCCTGCGGAACATTTAGTGACACCATTTCATCCGTCACAAGGTTAAAAAAAAAGCTCGCACAAGAGCGAGCTTTTTCATGCAGCACAAGTTAAATTACTTAACTTCAACAGCTGCTCCAACTTCTTCAAGTTTAGCTTTGATTTCTTCAGCTTCTTCTTTAGAAGCACCTTCTTTGATTGCTTTTGGAGTGTTGTCAACTAATTCTTTAGCTTCTTTTAAGCCAAGGCCAGTTAACTCACGAACAACTTTGATAACTTTGATTTTTTGAGCGCCTGCGTCAGCAAGGATTACATCAAATTCAGTTTTTTCTTCAGCAGCAGCACCGCCAGCAGCACCGCCAACTACAGCTACAGGAGCAGCAGCAGTTACGCCGAATTCTTCTTCGATTGCTTTTACTAAGTCGTTAAGTTCTAATACAGTCATATTTTTAACCGCTTCAATGATTTGTTCTTTAGTCATTTGAATATCCTCCTTATTTTTCACTTTTATTTATAACATAAGATGAAAGGTTCAAGATTAAGCACCTTGTTCTTCTTTTTGATCAGCCACAGCTTTTGCAGCAAGCGCAAAGTTGCGGATTGGAGCTTGAAGAACGCTAAGCAACATAGAAAGTAAGCCTTCGCGAGATGGAAGTTCAGCAATCGCCTTAACTTCTTCAACGGAAGCCAATTTACCTTCGATAACACCCGCTTTAATTTCTAAAGCCTCGTGTTTTTTCGCGAAGTCGTTTAATACTTTCGCAGGAGCAACTACATCTTCATTGCTGAATGCAATTGCGTTTGGTCCTGTTAGGTATTCGTTTAAGCCAGCCATTTCTACTTCTTCAGCAGCACGGCGAGTTAAAGTATTTTTGTATACTTTGAACTCAACGCCAGCTTCGCGTAAGTTTTTACGAAGTTCAGTTACTTCAGCAACTGTTAAACCACGGTAGTCAACAACGATAGTTGATTTACTGTCACGTAATTTAGCAGCGATTTCAGATACTACTTGTTTTTTAGCTTCAACTGCTTTGCTCATCATTACACCTCCTGTAGGTCTGTCTTGTACCGGTACCGAAAGTGCGGCGTAAAAAAACCTCCACGCTTGCAGAAGACATGGAGGCATTATAGTCACAGAATGGATCTGTTCCTTATATTAACACCTCGGTAGGAAATTAAGCCGAATAGGCACCTACTGTCTACGGTACATCTATTCAATTAACAACATGATTGATTATATAAAAACTTTTTAAAGAAGTCAACTTCCAATTTTATGCAAAAGTAGAAACATCTACGCGTACGCCAGGTCCCATTGTAGAAGTAACTGTTACGTTCTTCATGTAAGTACCTTTTGCAGCAGATGGCTTAGCTTTTAACATTGCTTCGTAAACTGTTTGTAAGTTTTCAACAAGCTTGTTGTCTTCGAAAGATACTTTACCGATAGGAACGTGGATGTTACCAGCTTTGTCTACACGGTATTCTACTTTACCTGCTTTAATTTCGTTAACCGCTTTTGTTACATCAAATGTAACTGTGCCAGTTTTAGGGTTTGGCATTAAACCTTTAGGTCCTAATACACGACCAAGTTTACCAACTTCACCCATCATGTCAGGAGTTGCTACCACTACGTCAAAATCAAACCAGCCTTGTTGGATTTTGTTGATGTAGTCGCTGTCTCCTACGAAGTCAGCACCAGCAGCTTCTGCTTCTTTTGCTTTTTCACCTTTCGCGAATACTAATACGCGTTGTACTTTACCAGTACCGTGCGGAAGAACTACCGCACCGCGGATTTGTTGGTCAGCTTTCTTAGGGTCTACACCTAAACGGAAAGCAACTTCAACAGTCGCATCAAATTTAGCAGTATTAGTTTTCTTTACTAACTCAATTGCTTCTGCAACCGGGTAAGCAGTCATACGATCTACAAACTTAACAGCTTCTAGATACTTTTTACCTCTTTTAGCCATTGTAATTTTCCTCCTTATGTGGTTTTAGCGGAATAACCTCCCACGATTGAGCCTTCCATTCCCATGGATTTCAGCCGTGTTTTGTTACCGGTCTCGGACGGGCACGCGCCCTCTATCGATAAAACGATCACTGTGATACCACAGTGTAAATGACGATAATAAAGGTTGCGAATTGGAACTCCATACCCGCAACCTTCCTATCCAACAAAAACTGCAGCAGAATTAGTCTTCGATAACGATTCCCATGCTGCGTGCAGTACCTTCAACCATGCGCATTGCAGCTTCAACGCTAGCAGCGTTTAAGTCAGGCATTTTTTGTTCAGCGATTTCGCGTACTTTGTCACGCTTAACAGTTGCCACTTTATTACGGTTTGGCTCACCAGAACCAGACTCGATACCAGCTACCTTCTTAAGAAGAACAGCAGCAGGAGGAGTTTTTGTAATGAAAGTGAATGAACGGTCTTCGAATACCGTAATTTCAACAGGAATAATTAAACCCGCTTGGTCTGCTGTACGAGCATTGAACTCCTTACAGAATCCCATGATGTTAACACCTGCTTGTCCTAGTGCCGGACCGACTGGCGGAGCTGGGTTAGCTTTACCTGCAGGAATTTGTAATTTTACAACTTTAATTACCTTTTTAGCCACGAGACACACCTCCTTAAGTCCGTGATGTGGTAAATGGGCTTTGCCCTCCCACTCAAATTATCTTTATAGCAATAAAGATAAAACTTTGCAATAAGTGTCTTCAACATACGAAGACATACTGACTTTAAAAATATTAACACTTTTCATGTTCGATTTCAAGTTTTTCATTTATAATTTTTCAATTTGGGCAAAGTCCAGCTCTACAGGCGTTTCACGGCCGAACATATCAACAAGCACTTTTACTTTTTGTTTCTCCATATCGATTTCTTCGATTGCACCTGTGTAATTTGCAAAAGGCCCCTCTTTTACTCGAACTGTTTCATGCATTTCAAAGTCAAAATCTATCTTTTCGTTCTCTACGCCCATTCGCTTTAGAATAACCGCCACTTCTTCGCTTAATAAAGGCGTCGGCTTAGAACCGGAACCTGCAGAACCAACAAAACCTGTTACACCCGGCGTATTGCGCACGACGTACCATGAATCATCAGTCATGATGAGCTCTACTAATACGTAACCAGGGAATACCTTGCGTTTCGTCATTTTTTCTTTACCATTTTTCATTTCTACTTCCGTTTCTTCCGGTACTACAACACGAAAGATTTTATCTTGCATTCCCATGGATTCTACACGTTTTTCTAAGTTTGCTTTTACTTTATTCTCATATCCGGAATACGTATGTACAACATACCAATTTTTCTCCATAAAAATAGGACGACTGTCCTTCCCTCCCTGACACTGCAATTTTTGCTCAAATTAAAAAACCCGTGAACCGGGTTTTTACAGTTATTATATTTATCATTATACCATGTATAAGAGCTTGTTATTCAAGAATTAAACGAATCAATTTAGAAAGCCCTGAATCAATAAGCGCAAAGAAAATAGCGAAGAATGCTACAGTAGTGATTACTGTAAGCGTTGAGCGAAACAGTTCATCCCGCTTAGGCCAGCTGACTTTTTTCATTTCGCGCCCTACATCGCCTAAAAAGTTTGTCAAACGTCGCATGCGTGGAACCTCCAGTATAGATTGCAATCGCAAAATATGTAATAAATTCACTTTGTTTCTTTATGGACAGTATGCGTGTTGCATGCTTTGCAAAACTTTTTTATCTCCAGACGTTCAGAAGAATCCTTACTCTTCATTGTGGAGTAGTTTCTGCTGTTACATTCGATACATGCAAGTACAATCTTTTTTCTCATTTCTCACACCAGCCTTGCGTACATGCTTCCTAATCCAACAGAATTAGGAACCAAAGATACACTACTCTTTATGACATGCTTGAATGCATAAATATGCCTGACATATCTCTCAAAGAGTACCATAGATTAAAAGCTGCTGTCAATGAAAGGTTGTACTTTCTCTCATTTCGACGTAACGTTCCAGTTTTCGTTTGACTCGCTGCAACGCATTGTCTATCGATTTCACATGACGGTTTAACTGCTCTGATATTTCCTGGTAAGAACGTCCATCCAAATATAAAGAAAGAACTTTTCTTTCTAAATCGCTTAATAATTCTGATATTTTTATCTCTATATCGACATATTCCTCTTGATTGATAATCATTTCTTCAGGATCCATCACTTTGGCCTCGGAAATAACATCTAACAGAGTACGATCAGACTCCTCATCATAAATGGGCTTGTCCAATGAAACATACGAGTTTAAAGGGATATGCTTTTGTCTTGTTGCCGTTTTGATGGCAGTAATGATTTGACGAGTAATGCAAAGTTCTGCAAAAGCCTTAAAAGAAGACAGCTTGTCTTCTTTATAATCGCGGATAGCCTTGAATAATCCTATCATACCTTCTTGAACAATATCTTCCCGATCAGCTCCCACAAGAAAATACGATCTTGATTTTGCCCGCACAAAATTCTTGTACTTATTAATTAAGTACTCCAGCGCTTCAATATCTCCCTTGCGAACCAGTTCTACTACTTCTTCATCCTCTAAACTTCGAAATTCCATGTTGCTTGTACTTAAGAAGTCTGATTCCACTCTTATCACCCCGAACGCTGTCTAGATAGAAATATTATACAGTACGCTTTTTAGGAGCGTCAATAACTCAACGCTCCCCACGCCTCAATTTTTCTAATTTTTCTGTAATTTCTTTACTAAACAGCGATCGAAAGCTTGGTTTTTGCTCTAGTTCTTCTTTTATTTTTCGACGGACATTCTTTTCCGTTCCTTGCACTTCGATTTCAAGTTCGCGCGCTGATTTACGCAACGCACCTTGTCCAAAAATAGCCCACTGCTCTGTATAATCTGACGTGGCTACATAAATTTGCGTATCAATTTTTTTCAACTCGATTGCAAGCTGTTCAATTTTTTCATCAGCTGTTTGATTTTTGCGTGTAAAAATAACCTCTACCTTAGATTGCTTCGTTTTCTTTTCAATCCCCTGCACAAAATGCGCATCAAACACAATAATAACTCTCGTTCCCGTGTATCCCTGATAATCTGCCATCTTATCAATGAGCAAATCCCGAGCTGCTTGCAAGTCTGTTGCTTTCAATTTTTTTAATTCGGTCCATGCACCGATAATATTGTAGCCATCTACAATTAAAATATCTTTCATCACTACTCACCCAGAGGGTTTCGCTTTCGGTACACCTCATACATTAGCAGACCTGCTGCAACAGAAGCATTTAAGGATGTGACTTTCCCTGCCATCGGCAATCGAATTAAGAAATCGCATTTCTCACTGATGAGTCGGCTGATTCCCTTCCCTTCGCTGCCTATTACTAACCCAATCGGCATTGTTCCATCGAGATTGCGATAGTCATCTTTTCCTTTTGCATCTGTTCCTGCAATCCATACACCGCGTTCTTTCAATTCTTCAATGGTTCTGGCAAGATTGGTTACACGAACGACAGGGATATACTCAATAGCACCAGTTGAAGCTTTTGCAACAGCAGCCGTTAATCCTACTGCTCGTCGTTTCGGAATAATAATGCCGTGTGCTCCCGTTGCATCTGCCGTTCTCATGATAGAACCAAGATTATGGGGATCTTCAATCTCATCTAACAGCAAAAAGAATGGCGCTTCATTTCGTCTTTCCGCTGCCGCAAACAAATCATCAAGCTCTGCATATTGATAAGCTGCTACTTGAGCAATGACCCCTTGATGATTTCCTTCTACAAGCTGATCCAATTTCTTTTTGGGCGAAAATTGAACAATAACTCCATTTTCCTTTGCTAATTGCAGCAATGATTGAATTTGTCCTTTGTTCGATCCTTCTGCTACCCAAATTTTATTAATATCCCGTCCGGAGCGAATAGCTTCCATAACGGGATTTCGTCCGATAATATATTCATGACTCATTCAAATTTCCTCCTTTCTTTTCTTCTACTATTGAAATGGCGGATGAAATAAGCTCTTCCAATCTAGTTTGGTTTTGTAACAAATAATGATAACCAAGCAGCGCCTCAAACGCTGTACTATAACGATAGGTTTGTACATCTGTATTTTTAGGAACAGTACCTGATTTTGCGTTTCGTCCCCTCATCACTACAGCTTGTTCCTCTTCCGTTAAAAAACCCTTTTCTAATAAACAATGAATGATGCGAGCTTGCGCTTTTGCGGAAACATACTCTGTTCCTAAGCGATGCAGTTGTTTTGGCCGAACATTTCCGTTAGATAAAAGATGATGACGGATATATTGTTCATATACCGCATCCCCCATGTAAGCCAATGCTAAACTATTCAGTTGTTTTGCATCTGGTTGCTTTATCATGCTTATCCTCTTTTCCATCTCGTTCCTTGCGGTGTATCTTCCAGAATGATATTAAGGCTTTTCAATTCATCACGAAGTTGATCCGCCAAGGCAAAGTCACGATTTTTACGGGCTTCAATGCGTTTTTGAATTAAAGCTTCAATTTCTTCATCTAACATCTCTTCCTGCTGGCCCAGCTCAATTCCCAATACTGAGAACAATTGTTCAAACTCAGTGAGATAAGTTTGAATGACTTTTTGAGATGTATGGTTTTCAAGCAAATATTGGTTTGCGTGATTTGCCATGTTATAAAGCTCAGTAACAGCATTTGCAGTGTTAAAATCATCGTCCATTGCTGCTTCAAAGTTTTTGCGGAACTCTGCAATTTCTTGGATCCACTTTTCATCATTATCCGTTAAGTTTGTACTTGCTTCCATACGATGTTTTAAATTTTGATAGGATGTCTTAATTCTGTCTAATCCGTTTTTCGTGCTCTGCAATAGCTCCTCGCTGAAGTTGATTGGATGGCGATAATGCACTGAGAGCATAAAGAAACGAATAAGCTGCGGATCATATTGCTTAATAATGTCATGTACTAACACGAAGTTGCCAAGTGATTTTGACATTTTTTCATTATTGATATTAATGTACCCGTTATGCATCCAATAGTTTGCAAAAGTTTTTCCTGTAAGTGCTTCAGATTGAGCAATCTCATTTTCATGATGCGGGAACGCCAAGTCTTGACCGCCGGCATGAATATCAATGGTATCGCCTAAATATTTTCGAGCCATCGCGGAGCATTCAATATGCCAGCCTGGTCTCCCTTTCCCCCATGGGCTTTCCCAATAAATTTCGCCTTCTTTTGCTGCTTTCCAGAGCGCAAAATCGAGCGGATCTTGTTTCTTTTCTCCTACTTCAATGCGTTCTCCTAAACGAAGTTCCGCGATGGATTGATGAGACAACTTTCCGTATTCATGAAATTCCTTTGTTTTGTAGTATACATCACCATCTGACTCATAAGCGTATCCTTTTTCGATCAATTGTTCAATAAACTCAATGATAATATCCATATTTTCCGTTACGCGAGGATGAACTGTTGCATGTTTGCAGCCAAGAGCCGTTACATCTTCAAAATACGCTTTAATAAAACGATCTGCTATCGTCGGGACGTCTTCTCCCAGCTCATTTGCTGCTTTAATTAGCTTATCGTCCACATCTGTAAAGTTAGATACATATTGAACTTCATAGCCTTTATATTCAAAATAGCGGCGCACTGTATCAAAGACTATAGCCGGACGCGCGTTCCCGATGTGAATGTAGTTATATACCGTTGGGCCGCACACATACATTTTTACCTTATTTTCCTCAAGCGGCTTAAACTCTTCTTTTTGACGTTTTAATGTGTTATAGAGGTAAATAGTCATTTGAATCTTTCCCTTCTCTTAAATCCTCAAGCTGTTTTTTCAATTGTGTTAATTCCGCTTCCATAGCTTTCAACTTATCTGCAATTGGGTCAGGAAGATCTGTATGATTCAAGTCCCTGCCCACTTTCACCCCGTCTTGAATAACGACTCGGCCTGGAATTCCTACTACCGTAGAGTTTGGCGGTACCTCTTTCAACACAACAGAACCTGCTCCAATTTTAGAATTCTCTCCAATTGTGATGGAGCCCAATACTTTCGCTCCTGTTGCAATCAGTACATTATCCTCGATAGTTGGATGACGTTTTCCCTTCTCTTTTCCTGTTCCACCTAATGTTACCCCCTGATAAATAGTAACATTATCCCCGATGATACAAGTTTCTCCGATAACGACACCCATACCGTGGTCAATGAAAAAACGTCTCCCGATTTTAGCACCCGGATGAATTTCAATTCCAGTAAAAAAGCGACTGACTTGTGAGATCACACGGGCTATGAAAAAGAAGCGTCGATTATAAAACGCATGAGCAACACGATGAGCCCACAATGCATGTAAACCGGAATACGTCAGAATGACTTCTAAATAACTTCTTGCCGCCGGGTCTTGTTCAAAGATGACTTCTATGTCCTCCCGAAGTCTCTTAAACATACCTTTTCCTCCTTTATTTGTATATATAATCCTCTCTTGTACAATCACAACATGCTTCTATTTGTCTCCTTACCAGAAACCCAATAAAATGCGCTATCGGTACTGCAACATACCACCTTGCTTACTCCTTAAATACAAGTATATAAAAAAGCGTCTCTGCACGAAGACAGAGACGCCTTAGGAAAGCGCGGTTCCACTCTGTTTAGATGAACTGATGTTCATCTCAACTCAACTTTATATAACGGCTTCTCACCGCTTCTGCCTACTAACAGTTCAGCAGAAGGCTCAAAGGCGCATTTCAAAAACTCTCTCTTAAACCACTTGCAGCCGATGGTGGTTCTCTCTGGGAAGAGGGGAGTTTTTTACTTCTCCTTCTCGTCGCTTTTTATATGGGTTTGTAGAATACTCTTATTATATTAAGCGGTACAGCAAAAAGTTAATCAATAATAGCATGGATTCTTGTCATTATTTTGTCTTTTCCAAGTAAAGCAATTGCTTTCGGAAGATCCGGACCATGCGTTTGCCCAGTTGTTGCCACACGGATTGGCATAAACAATTTCTTGCCCTTTTGACCAGTTTGTTTTTGTGTTGCTTTTATAGCTGATTGTACAGCATCCGGCGTCCACATTTCAAGCGTTTCGAGCTCTGCTGCAAATACTCTCAATACTTCCGGTACTTGTTCTTCATTCAAAATGGCTTGTGCTTCCTCATCATATTCCAGCTGTTCTTTAAAGAACACTTCAGATAGTTCTACGATTTCTGCACCATAGCTCATTTGATCTTGATACAATGCCACTAAATCACGGACCCAAGCTCGCTCTTGCTCACTCATATCGGCACTTACTCGACCCGCTTTGATCAAATGTGGCAAGCTTAGCTCTACTACGCGATCTAAGTCTTGCTTTTTAATGTATTGGTTGTTCATCCATTTTAGCTTTTGTGTATCAAATACAGCTGGAGATTTGGATAAACGAGCCGGATCAAACATTTCAATGAATTGTTCTTTTGTAAAGATTTCCTCTTCTCCAACAGGAGACCAGCCAAGTAACGTAATGAAGTTCAATAGCGCTTCCGGTAAATAACCAAGTTCATCATATTGAGAAATAAATTGAAGAACAGACTCATCACGTTTACTCAATTTCTTTCTGTTCTCATTTACAATTAATGTCATATGACCAAATTGAGGAGGCTCCCACCCGAACGCCTCATAAATCATTTGTTGCTTTGGCGTGTTAGAAATATGCTCTTCTCCGCGAAGAACATGGGTGATTTCCATTAAATGATCATCGATAGCAACAGCAAAGTTGTATGTTGGAATTCCGTCTCTTTTAATGATGACAAAATCGCCCATTTCATTTGTGTTAAAGGTAATTTCGCCTCTTACCATATCATTGAACGTATATTCTTTATTTTCCGGAACACGGAAACGAATGCTTGGCACGCGGCCCTCTGCTTCAAAAGCTTTCCTCTCTTCTTCCGTTAGATTGCGATGCTTACCGGAATAACGAGGTGTTTCACCGCGAGCGATTTGTTCTTCCCGTTCTGCTTCCAATTCCTCTTCGGTCATATAACATTTGTATGCTAAACCGCGCTCTAGTAATTCTTCATAGTATTTCTTATAAATATCAAGGCGTTCTGTTTGACGATAAGGACCGTATTTACCTGGTTTATCTACGCTTTCATCCCATTCAATGCCCAGCCATTTTAAATATTTTAATTGGCTTTCTTCTCCGCCTTGTACATTACGTTTTAAGTCTGTATCTTCAATACGAATGATAAAATCACCGTTATGATGCTTTGCAAATAAATAATTGAATAACGCCGTTCTCGTATTTCCAATATGTAAATGCCCTGTTGGACTTGGAGCATAGCGTAATCTCACTTTTTTTGACATGAATGACACCTTCCGTCTTAATTTGTGTACTATACAAAGTTTATAAGGTTATCGTTTTTTTTTCAATAACACAATTGCTTGGGAAGCAATCCCTTCTTCTCGTCCCGTGAAACCAAGCTTTTCTGTTGTTGTAGCTTTTACATTGACATTTTCAATGGATGTTTGCAGCAACTCGCTAATCCGCTGACGCATCTCTTCAATATAAGGTGCCATTTTTGGCTTTTGCGCGATGATAGTACAGTCTAAGTTTTCCAGCTCATACCCTTTTTCACTTACAAGTTCCCATACTTTTTCAAGCAATGCAGCAGAATCCGCATCTTTAAAAGCGGGATCTGTATCCGGGAAATGCTTGCCGATATCCCCTGCAGCAATCGCCCCTAAGCACGCATCTGCAATGGCATGCAATAATACGTCCGCATCAGAATGACCAAGCAATCCTTTTTCATATGGAATTGTAATTCCGCCAAGAATCAGCGGGCGCCCCTCCGCAAAGGCATGTACGTCAAACCCTTGTCCAATTCGAAACATTATTCTCCTCCTTAAACTCTTTTCACAAAACTTTCTGCAACCAATAAATCGTCCGGTGTCGTCACTTTTATATTGTAATAACTTCCCTCTACAACTCCGACCGGCTTTCCCAAACGTTCCACTAAACTCGCATCGTCTGTTCCAAGGAACCCTTCTTTACGGGCTTGTTCATGTGCTTCCAGCAAAGCAGAAAGGCGAAAAGCCTGTGGTGTTTGCACCGCCCACAAGCTCGAACGTTCTACCGTTTCCTCCACTATGCCTTCCCGAACACGTTTAATGGTATCCTTTACAGGAACCGCACAAATAGCTGCTTCGTGTTCTTTAGCAGATTGTAAAACAGCGTCAATAATCTCTTGTGTCACAAACGGACGTGCGCCGTCATGTACTATTACAAACTCGCCATCCGATACTTGCAATACTCCGTTATACACGCTGTCTTGTCGTTCAGCCCCGCCGGAAACAAATATAACTTTCTTTTTGAGGCGATACTTTTCTATGAGATGGGAAAAAACGCTCTTCTCTTGCTCATTAATTGCTAATATAATCTGCTTACATTTTTCATCTTTTTCAAATACTTTTAACGTGTGAATAATAAGAGGAATGGAGGCGATCTCAAGGAAGAGCTTGTTCTTTCCTGCCCTCATCCGCTTTCCTTGTCCTGCTGCCGGGATGATTAATGTGTAGTTCATGTTATACCTCTGTTACAACGCTTTTTCTAGTAATTTACGCTTGGCAAAAATCATTCTTCCTGCCGATGTTTGCAGAACGCTGGTAACAAGAACATCAATTTGTGTACCTATGTACTGACGTCCGTCTTCCACAACAATCATCGTTCCGTCATCTAAATAAGCAACACCTTGGTTTTGTTCTTTACCGTCTTTCACTACATAAACGCTTAGCTCTTCGCCAGGAAGAACAACCGGCTTAATGGCATTTGCCAAATCATTAATGTTTAATACAGCAACACCTTGCAGTTCACATACTTTATTTAAATTGAAATCATTTGTTACCACTGTACCCCCAGTGATTTTTGCTAGTTTCACAAGTTTGCTGTCCACTTCTTGAATATCCTCAAAGTCACCCTCATAGATTTCAACTTTGATGGGAAGTTCTTTTTGAATTTTGTTTAAAATATCTAAACCTCTTCGTCCGCGATTCCGTTTTAATGCATCTGAAGAATCAGCAATATGCTGCAGTTCTTCTAACACGAACTGCGGAATTACCATAGTCCCTTCTAAAAATCCAGTTTGACAAATATCTGCAATTCTTCCGTCGATAATGACGCTCGTATCTAAAATTTTAAGGTTTGCAGTGCGGCTCTCCTGCTCTTCTTCTGCACTTTTCTTTTTTCCCGCTCTTTGCGGAAGCGAAAATAACGTTACTAGCTCATTTCGTTTCTTAAATCCTACCTGGAACCCTAAATATCCAAGTAAAATAGTGACAAAAATCGGTAAAACCGTACTTACAACCTGAATCGAAATAGATTTAACAGGAAGGAGAATCAAATAAGCTACTATAAGTCCGAAAATAAGTCCTAAACTTCCAAATAATACGTCCGTTACAGGGGCTTTTACTAACGCTTCTTCAACATATTTAATGAGATGAACAATATAATCTACCAACCAAAATGTAGTAACAAATAAAACAACTGCTCCAATGATGGCGCGAACATAAGACTCTTCCAACCAGCCGATAGAGCCGACATTTAACAGATTGACAACTTTAGGAATAAGAAAAATTCCTAATGTACCACCTACTATTAAAAAGAAAATCTGCACAATCCGTTTTAACATTCAACCACCTCCTATTCATTATTGACAGTCTGTTTCAATTGAAAACATCGAATGAAAAAACAGGAATGACTTTCATGATTTGCTTACCAATATATCATAACACATGTTGAAAATGTTTGAATGGACTTATCTTGTTACAGGAATGTAATATTCTTAATTATGACGGCTGATATACAGCTGTTCTTGTATTCTCTTAAGCCCGTCTCGTATCTTTTTAGCGCGCACCTCACCAATTCCCTCGACTTCATCTAAATCATCAATCGTTGCTTTGCAAATCCCTTTCAAGTTTTTAAAGCGATTGATCAAATTTTCAATAATAAGCGGCGGCAATCGTGAAATTTTCCCTAAAATACGATATCCTCTAGGCATTACGCTTTCTTCCAAATTAACCTGTCCCGGATATCCGAGCAATCGAATGATGTCTGCATCCTCTAAAAGCTCTACATTGGAAAGCTCCTGCAATTTCTTTAGAATTTGATAATGATCTTGGGTTTTTTCATAATGATAGTCTTTAATAAGCAGCGCAGCTTCTTCTTCTAAATCTGCCAAAAGCTCTGTCAACTGCAAACGGATGAGCCGTCCTTCCGTTCCCAGTTCATGAATATAGCTAAAGATTTCATTTTTGATACGGAGCACCATCTCTACGCTATGAAGAACATGAAGAACTTCAGAAAGTGTTACAACCTCTTCAAATTCTAAAACACCGAGATTTGTAATCCCTTCATTCCAGACTAATTTATATTTCTCCAGTGTTTGAATGGCTTGATTGGCTTTTGTCAGAATTACACCAATATCCTTTAATGTATACCGCAAACTGCCCTGATACAATGTAATAACATTTCTTCGCTGTGAAATAGCAATGACCAGGCTTCCCGTTTGTTTTGCTACTCGCTCTGCAGTACGATGGCGCATTCCTGTTTCCATAGAATCAATGGCTGAAGCCGGCATCAACTGAGCGTTTGCAATTAAAATCTTGCTTCCTGTCTCATTTAAGATGATGGCGCCGTCCATTTTTGCCAGCTCATATAAACTCGCGGGAGAAAATGGACAATTAATGTGAAACCCGCCATCCACAATTCCTTTAATTTGATCGTTATATCCTAAAACAATCAACCCTCCGGTTTCTGCACGCAGCACATTATCAATTCCTTCACGAAGCGGTGTACCCGGAGCTACGAGCTGTAAAATGTTGATAATATTTTTTTTCTGTTTAGTTTCCTCCATTAACTACCCTCCTAGCGTATACCGAAGAGCTTCCCCGATATTTGATACGCCTACTACTTCAATATCATCAGGTACAGTCCAGCCTCCTAAATTTTTTTGCGGAATGATAGCTCGTTTAAATCCTAATTTCGCCGCCTCCTGCACTCGCTGTTCAATCCGTGATACTCTGCGGACTTCTCCTGTTAAACCAACTTCTCCAATTACCACATCCATCGGGGAAGAAGGTCTATCACGAAAGCTTGAAGCAATGCTTAAAGCAACCGCAAGGTCAATCGCCGGTTCATCTAATTTCATACCGCCTGCCACTTTTAAGTAAGCATCCTGATTTTGCAAAAGCATTCCGGCACGTTTCTCCAAAACAGCCATGATAAGAGACACTCGATTATGATCAATGCCCGTTGCCATTCTTCGCGGATTACCAAAGCTGGTAGGAGAAATGAGGGCCTGCACTTCTACTAAAACCGGACGCGTTCCTTCCATGGAAGCGACTACTGTCGAACCTGCAACTCCAACAGGACGTTCTTCCAGAAAAATTTCAGAAGGATTCAGTACTTCCTGTAACCCCAACTCTTTCATTTCAAAAATTCCGATTTCATTTGTGGATCCGAAACGATTCTTCACTGCTCTTAAAATTCGATATGTATGATGTCGTTCTCCTTCAAAATATAAAACAGCATCTACCATATGCTCTAATAATCTTGGACCGGCAATGGACCCTTCTTTCGTTACATGCCCCACAATAAAAATGGGAATACCTTTCGTTTTAGCTAGTTTCATCAGCTCTGCTGTACACTCGCGCACTTGCGCTACACTGCCGGGCGCAGAAGTGATGTGAGAAAGATAGATGGTTTGAATAGAGTCGATGACAACGAAAGCAGGATGCATTTCATCTATATATTTTGAAATATATTCTAAATCTGTTTCGGAAACTACAAATAAATCGTTACTTTTTACATCCAGTCGATCAGCTCTTAATCTAATTTGTTTTACTGATTCTTCACCAGATATATACAACACCTTATATGAGCTGTCTGCTAACTGAGATGATACTTGCAGCAATAAAGTTGATTTCCCGATTCCCGGATCTCCTCCTATTAACACAAGAGAGCCATTCACGATACCGCCCCCAAGTACACGGTTTAACTCTTGAAAGCGAGTAAAAATACGAGCTTCTTGCTTTGTTTCCACTTCTGTAATAGGACGCGGCTTTACAGATTCCGATTGTAAACCTGTATTAAAAGTCAGTCGCCTTGATGATGTTTGCGGCTCCAGTTCTTCCACCATTGTATTCCACGCACCACAACCCGGGCATTTTCCCATCCACTTGGCTGATTCATAACCGCAAGACTGACAAACAAACCTTGTTTTTCGTTTCGCCATATTTCAGCCTCTCTTTTATTGTATGTATATAATTCCTTATATTATCCAATTTGATAATATAAGAAAAGAGGCTAAATCAGCCCCTTTTCTTACTCTTCTCTTATTTTACCTTTTCTGCGCTATGAATGACAAATGATCCATCTTCTACATCGAGTACAACCTTTTGTCCTTTTTCAATTGCTCCTTTGAGAAGCTCTTCGGATAATCTGTCCTCAATATGTTTTTGGATGGCACGACGCAACGGGCGAGCCCCATATTCCGGATCAAATCCTTCATCAGCAATCTTCTCGATTGCTGCATCCGTTAAATGCAATTCAATTTCTTGTTCTTGCAAGCGTTTTGTCAACTGATTCACCATCAAAGTAACAATCTCTTTAATATGTTTCTTTTCTAAAGAGTGGAAGACAATTATTTCATCGATACGGTTTAAGAATTCCGGACGGAACGCTTTCTTCAGCTCATCCATTACTTTACTCTTCATGTCAGCATAGTCTCGGCTTTCATCCTGAACGTTAAAACCAAGATGCTTGCTTCGTTTCAGCGTGCTTGCGCCTACGTTGGATGTCATAATAACAATGGTATTTCTGAAGTCTACTGTACGTCCTTTCGAATCTGTTAAACGACCATCTTCTAATACTTGAAGAAGAATATTGAACACATCAGGGTGAGCTTTTTCTATTTCGTCTAAAAGAATAACGGAATAAGGCTTACGTCGTACTTTTTCTGTCAATTGACCGCCTTCTTCATATCCGACATAGCCTGGAGGAGAACCCACAAGACGGGAAGTGGAATGCTTCTCCATATACTCAGACATATCTACACGAATCATCGCATCTTCGTCGCCGAACATCGCTTCTGCCAGAGCGCGAGCTAATTCCGTTTTACCAACCCCTGTTGGTCCAAGGAAGATGAAGGAACCGATAGGACGCTTTGGATCCTTTAATCCCGCTCTTGCGCGTCGTACCGCTTTTGCAACGGCTACCACCGCTTCATCTTGACCAATTACACGATCATGTAAAATGGTTTCAAGATTTAAAAGTTTTTCCGTTTCTGTTTGCGCCAGCTTAGAAACCGGGATACGTGTCCACGTAGATACAACACTGGCAATATCCTCTACAGTTACCTCGGAATTTTCTTTACCTTGTTTCTCTTTCCAAATGCGCTTTGTATCTTCCAGTTGTTCACGCAAGCGTTGTTCTGTATCACGTAAAGAAGCTGCCTTTTCAAACTCTTGGCTTTGTACAGCTGCATCCTTCTCCTTGCGAACCGCTTCCAGCTTTTGCTCCAATTCTTTTAAGTTAGGCGGAGCTGTATAAGAGCGGAGGCGTACTTTTGAAGCAGCTTCATCAATTACGTCGATTGCTTTGTCAGGTAAAAATCGATCCGTGATATAACGGTCAGAAAGCTTGACGGCTTCAATGATCGCTTCATCTGTAATAGACACGCGATGGTGCGCTTCGTAACGGTCACGTAATCCCTTTAGAATTTGGATGGACTCCTCTAAAGTCGGTTCATCTACTTGAATCGGTTGGAAGCGGCGCTCTAATGCAGCATCTTTTTCAATATATTTGCGGTACTCGTCTAACGTTGTAGCACCGATACATTGTAACTCACCGCGAGCAAGTGATGGTTTTAGGATATTAGAAGCATCGATTGCCCCTTCAGCTCCCCCCGCTCCAATTAAGGTATGAAGCTCATCAATAAACAGAATAATGTTACCTGCCTGACGAATTTCATCCATTACTTTCTTTAATCGGTCCTCAAACTCACCTCGATATTTTGTGCCGGCAACAACAGTTCCCATATCTAGCGTCATAACACGTTTATCGCGCAAAGTTTCAGGAACTTCGTTGTTTACAATTTGCTGTGCCAATCCTTCAGCAATCGCTGTTTTTCCGACGCCAGGCTCCCCGATTAACACCGGATTGTTTTTTGTTCTGCGGCTTAACACTTCAATTACACGTTGAATTTCACGACTTCTTCCGATAACAGGATCAAGGCGGCCTTCACGAGCAATAGCTGTTAAGTCGCGTGCCAAGCTATCCAGAGTAGGGGTATTCGCATTTGCAGTTGTTCCGTTTTGATGGCCTGAAGAAGTTTCGTTGCTTCCCAATAATTGAAGCACTTGTTGTCGTGCTTTATTTAAGCTTACACCAAGATTATTTAATACTCGGGCTGCTACACCTTCTCCTTCACGGATTAACCCTAACAAAATATGCTCCGTCCCTACATAGGAATGTCCAAGCTTTCTTGCTTCATCCATGGAAAGCTCAATGACTTTTTTCGCACGAGGTGTATAATGTACTGTTTGAGATACATCTTGCCCGCGGCCAATCAATGCTTCTACTTCTTTTTGGATTTTTTCCGGACTTAATCCAAGAGCATTCAGCGCTTTGGCAGCAATGCCTTCTCCTTCACGGACCAATCCTAGTAAAATATGCTCTGTTCCAATATTATTATGACCGATTCGGATTGCTTCTTCTTGGGATAAGGCCAATACCTTTTGTGCTCGTTCTGTAAATCTTCCAAACATCATATTCTTCAGCCTCCTACACCATGATTTTTGTTTTGTTCAAGCGACAATCTTTCACGAATTAAAGCGGCTCTTCGATAGTCACGCTCTTCGGGACGTAAAGGCCCTCCTGCATATTGCTGCAAAATGCCCGGCTGCGTTAAAATCATGAGTTCATTTAATATATTTCGAGAGATGTTCTCGATGTACCCAATATCAATTCCTAATCGAACATCTGATAAACAATTTGCTGCTTCACTTGATTCAATAAGCCTGCTGTTTGCCAATGTTCCCAAGGAACGGTACACTCTATCTTCCAAATGGATACCGGAAGTTTTCATTAAGGCTTCACGAGCGGAACGTTCTTGCTGAATAAGCTGATGTACTACGCTCTTTAAATCCTCAACGATTTCTTCTTCTGATTTCCCTAGTGTGATTTGATTAGAAATTTGAAAAATGTTTCCAAGAGCTTCGCTTCCCTCTCCGTATATTCCTCTTACCACTAACCCAAGCTGGTTAATGGCCGGAATAATGCGCTTTATCTGCTGGGTTAAAACCAATGCAGGCAGGTGCATCATAACAGAAGCGCGAAGACCTGTGCCTACATTTGTCGGACAGCTGGTTAAATAACCGTGTTTTTCGTCAAAAGCGTATTCTATTTGTTCTTCAAGCCAGTCATCTAAGCGGTTTGCCATTTCTAAAACTTCGGATAATTGAAACCCTGCCGCTAAGCATTGTATGCGAATGTGGTCTTCTTCATTTATCATTATGCTGATTTGTTCATTTTCAGATAATAAACATGCGCCGAAATGAGAATTCTCCGCTAAGTCTGGACTAATGAGATGTTTCTCCATGAGTACTCTTCTTTCGATCGGCTGCATTTTATCCATTTGCAGCAGCTCTAATTTACCAAATGAACCAAACGATTGATTGGCAAATTTTTTTTCAAATACATCAATAATTGTTTTTGCTGCTTCACTAGAAAGCAAAGTCGGAAAGGAATAGTTTTGTAAATTGCGGGCAAGGCGTACACGGCTGCTTAGTACAATATCTGAATCTGGTCCTTCTTCTACCATCCAAGGGCTGATAGCTTGATTAATGATGCGATCGAGCGACATAGAACTATTCCTCCTCTCTATGTGCTAATTGCTTTTCAATGCTTTTAATTTTATCTCGAGTCTCTGCTGCCAGCTCAAACTCTTCCTGTTGAATGTGCTTTTGCAGCATTTGTTTTAACTCATCTAATTCTTTGCGAAGATGTATATTTCCTCCCATGCGTTTTGGAATTTTCCCTTTATGAACTGTATTTCCGCCATGAATTCTCTTTAAAATAGGATCAAGTTGACTTTCAAACTCTTTATAACAATGGGAACAGCCAAATCTTCCTATCTTCGCAAATTGTTGATATGTCATATTGCATTTTGGACACTGCAGCACTTGTTCTTGCGAAAACGCACTTGCTTGCTTGCCTGCAAAAGGCTGGTCTATATTCAACAATCCGGCTAATAAGTTATGAATGGAAAAACCAGGATTTTCTGATAAGAACATATCCCCCTTATGCTGGGCACAATGTTCGCACATATGAATTTCTGACTTTTCACCGTTTACCACTTTTGTAAAATGCAAAGTAGCCGGCCGTTGTTTACATTCTTGACAAATCAAAGCAACATCCCACCTTTACTATAACAAACTCACTTGTACTTCAAACTGGTAAGCATCGCTTTTAACATGCGCGCTCGTAATTCATCACGATAAGGAAGTTCTGTCAATAAAACAGAACGGTCGAGTACACTCAACATCAGCTTTCCTTCTCGATTCGTAATGACCTTTTCTTCCATTAATGTTTGTATAATATTCTCAGAGGTGGATTGAGAGATGCTGTGCTTAATAAGCCGAAGCATTTGGTCAATAAGACGAATATCATCATGCAGCTTGACTTTAATGATTCTTATATATCCGCCTCCGCCTCTTTTGCTTTCTACAATGAATCCTCTTTCTAAAGTAAAACGAGTATTGATTACATAATTGATTTGGGAGGGAACACAGTCAAATTTATCTGCAAGCTCGCTCCTCTTAATTTCTGCTACATTATTTCCACTTAAGTCAATAGCTCTTCTTAAATACTCCTCGATGATATCAGATATATTTCTCATTCACCTTCCACCTTTATTGACTTTGACTATCTTTGACTTTAATTATATACATATCAAAAAATTTTTCAACTAATTTGCATCTCAACAATAGCTTAGCCAATTTCTATAATAGTTCATACCATGAAAATGAGAAATTTGAAAACTTCACGATCACTTTTTTATCATATTTAAGCGAGAAGACCCCACTTCCAGGAGCGAACACGAGTAAGTGGGGGAGGTTCATCTGTAACTTTATATTTATGTGGCGCAAAAGCAAATATGATGAAAAGAAGGTGCAGAAGTTACATACTCCTCTACATAACTGCTTTCGCCTTGTTGTTTATTATCCAAATTACGTCATGTATTGTCTAATTCATATTGATTACTATCTAAACTAAACTTATTTATGATCCAATCGCGGTAAACTTTAGGGCAAAGCCCAATAAAAAAGAACCAGTCAATTCGACTGGTTCTTTTTGCTGCCTAGCGACGTCCTACTCTCGCAGGGGCAAAGCCCCAACTACCCTCGGCGCTGAAGAGCTTAACTTCCGTGTTCGGAATGGGAACGGGTGTGACCTCTTCGCCATCATCACTAGACCAATTTGAGACAATTTCTATTATACCGATTGGC
>JBHGXS010000106.1:0-6465 GCA_041920565.1 Bacillus sp. (in: firmicutes)
CGTTAAAAAAGAACAACTTTTTACCCAACGTTATACACAACAAGAAGTTGTGCCAGGAGGGTTTTTTTACGACAAGAGAAAATAACAGGAGGAAAAACAGTGAGTGCACAAAATCCGTATCAAACTTATCAAACAAATCAAATCATGCTTGCAAAGCCGGAAGAACTTACACTTCATCTTTATAACGGAGCCGTCAAGTTTGCCCAACAAGCAAAATCGGCCATGGAAGAAAGGCAAATTGAAAAGGCGAATGAATTGCTTATTAAAGTACAAGCTATTATTTCTGAGTTAATGAGCACTTTGAACATGGAGTACCCTATAGCACAATCTTTAATGTCTCTGTATGACTATATGAAGCGCAGGCTCATTGAATGTAACATAAAAAAGGAAATTGCTATTTTACAAGAAATAGAAGATATGCTTGTTGAATTGAGAAATACATGGGCACAAGCAATGAAACAAGCGAAACCTTTTTAACTCCGGTTAAAAAGGTTTTTTATTTTTAATTAAAATTATAACTAGATAATATTTTGAATTTTCTTTTAGTTATAAAAAAATAGAAGTTTATAGATTTTTTAACAATAATTCCTAATAAATATAATGATTTTCATCGATTACAGCAACTTTCAAGTTTTATAAAATATGTATAATATTGTCGAAAGTTACCAAAAAACTATTCCCTAAAATATTAGAATATAGTATATTAGCAAGGGGAATATTAAATGAATATTACAAATAGGTGAAAAGGATGACAAATACGATTGATTTATTACAACGTGCGCTTTATGCCTCTTCTTTAAAGCAAAAAGTGATATCCAACAATATCGCCAATGTAACTACGCCGAATTTTAAACCTGATAGAGTAGAATTTAGTCAGTTCTTGCAGGAGGAATTAGCGAAATCATCATTCACGGGAACGAGAACGAATCCCCAGCATGTTCCAATTGGCGTGTTAAATAATAGGGAACCGATCATAGTAAAACAGCCAGTAGTTATGAAAAATGGCGGAAACGGCGTGGACATGGACTATGAAATGTCAGAAATGACAAAAAACAATGTTTGGTATCAAGCACTTACAAATCAAATAAATGAGGAGTTCAATTACATAAAAATAGCCATTAAAGGTAGGGGATAAACATGTCAATTTTTCAACCTTTAAATATAAGCGCCTCAGCATTAACAGCACAGCGGCTGAAGCTTGACGTTATTTCATCTAATATCGCCAATGCAACTACCACAAGAGGCGAATTTGTGGATGGAAAATGGATTCCATATCGGAGAAAACACGTAGAAATTATGGCGAGAGGTCAAACTTCTTTCCAAAATATGCTGTCGCAGGAAATGGAGTTAAAAGGAGTACGAGTGTCTCGGATTACAGAAGACAAAACCCCGTTTAAGGAAGTATATGAACCGGATCATCCCGACGCTAATGAAAACGGATATGTTCTTATGCCGAATGTGGATGTTACAAAAGAAATGGTAGACTTGTTAACAGCTTCAAGAGCATATGAGGCGAACGTAACGGCATTTAACACAGGGAAAACAATGACTTTAAAAGCATTGGAAATCGGAAAATAAGGAGAGTAATTGAATGAAAGTCAACGCTATTAATGCAAATAGTATTTCGCCGTTTGAAATAAAACAGCCGACGGGTCAATCCTCTTTTTCGACTGTTTTTAATCAATATATGAATGACGTAAATCAAACTTTAATGAAAGCGGAGCATTTGTCTCAAGAATTAGCAAGAGGAAATGTAAAAAATCTTCACGATGTAACAATTGCCAATCAAAAAGCATCCATAGCATTGCAGTTAACTGTCCAAGTAAGAGATAAAGCAATTGAAGCTTATCAAGAAATGATGAGATTACAAGTTTAATAATTGACAAAGCAAACAGGTTGTTTCTAGTGTAGAAGAGATTTATACATTCATTTATCTTTACATTAAATTAAAAAAATGTCTAAAAGCCCTTATTTATAAATTAGAATGCAATAATATACTACCATTATTATACATATTTGGAAAGGAAAAGTTTCGTATTTTACGAAAAAACTATTTATAAAGAATGATAAAGTAAGAACGGCGTGGTGAGCATGAATCAACGATTAAATGAAATGAAAGAGAAAATAAGTGGGTTTTGGGGGAGACTCAGCAAGAAGAAAAAATGGGGGTATGTGGGAATATTTTTGTTTTTAGTACTCTCTCTTTCTTTAGGAATCTATTTTTTTTCTAAACCCCAGCTTGTTCCGTTATATGCCAACAGCTTAAGTCAAAAAGAAGTCGGCGACATTAAAACTGAACTAGAACGTCAAGGATACACAGATTTTCAATTGGCGGATAATGGAACTAAAATTCTTGTTCCGAAACAAGATGCGCCGGACCTTTTAGTCAATTTAGCAGCGAAGGGTTTGCCAAAAACAGGAGCCATCAGCTTTGGAGAAATGACACAAAACGCGAAATTCGGCATCACGGACAGGGAATTTGATGCAATGGAACGCGAAGTCATTCAAGGGCAAGTAGCGGAATTAATTACCCATATTGACGGAATTAAAAATGCAAATGTCATGATTACTTTACCGGAAGATACCCCGTTTCTAAGACCGGATGAAAAGTCAACTGCCAGTGCATCCGTCATTGTAGAAATGGAACCGGGCTACACACTTGAGCCAGGACAAATTCGTGCTCTATACCATCTTGTATCAAAAAGTATTCCGAATTTACCGAAGGAAAATATTGCTATAATGGATCAGTACAGTCAGCTTCTTGATGATCAGACAGATGATTCAGACGGTCTCGATATGCAGGCTTACGAGAAACAGCGGAAAATTCAACAGGATGTAGAGAGAGATATTACCCGGAATCTGCAAAGTATGCTTGGAACCATCATGGGAACCGATAAAGTGCTCGTTCAAGCATTTGTAAAGCTGAATTTTGACCAAGTCAAAACAAAAGAGCAGCTTGTAGAACCGGTAAATAAGGAAAGTAATGAAGGTATCGCCGTCAGCGTGGAAAAGATTACGAAAAGTTATAAAGGACAAGGAAGTGCCGATGGAACGGATGGAACCGGTGAAACGGATGTACCGGGGTATCCTGCTGAAGGATCGGGAGAAAGCAGTGAATCCGAAGAACTTCAAAATCGGGTAAATTATGAAGTCAATCGAATTACAAAGGAAATTATACAAAGCCCTTATTCTATTGAAGACGTGACGATTAACGTAGGAGTGGAGCCACCGAATCCCAAAAAACCTTCTTCTTTAACACCGCAAATGGAACAAAATATTAAAGATATATTGAGCAACGTAGTAAGCACTGCTTTAGCGGATAAAAAAAATCTAACACAGCGAGACATTAATAATCGTATTACTGTTTTCCCGAAAGAATTTGCAGGAAAACAACAAATACAACAAACAAAAGAGGAACCGAATTATTTAGTATACGGAATCGGTGCTTTAACACTCATTATTATTGGAGTCTCACTTTTCCTTCTTTTACGGAAAAAAAATAAACTGCAATACCAAGAAGAGCTGGACTTATCACGTATGGAATCTTTACAAGAGTTTGCTCCTATAGAAGAGGAAGCTGTTATAATACGTCAAGAACTAGAAGATATTATTCAAAAAAATCCAGACGATTTTGTTGCTTTATTACGTTATTGGATAAACGAGGAGAAAAAGGAGGACTAGGATGGTGAAATTAACAAATCTCAGAAAGGCTGCCATCTTACTTATTTCTCTTGGACCAGATAAATCAGCTTCATTGTTAAAACATTTACGTGAAGAAGAAATAGAGCGACTTACGGCCGAAATCTCAAAGTCGCGTTGGATCAGCTCCAAAGTTAAAGAAAATGTATTAAAGGAGTTTCATCAATTAGCTTCCCAACGCAATATGTTTTCACAAGGGGGTGTTGATTTTGCCAAAGAACTTCTCCATCGTACGATTGGAGAAGATAAAGCAAACGATATTATAAAGAGGGTAAGCGGTCAAACGAATAATAAACCGTTTTATTTTGCTCACAAAGCGGAACCGGTGCAAATAATAAATTTTTTACAATATGAGAATGCTCAGACAATTGCACTTGTGCTCTCTTATCTGGATCCAGAAAAAGCGGCAGCGGTGTTATCCGCTTTTTCTTCAGATAAACAAATTGAAATTGCCAAAAAAATAGCTTTAATGGATACAGCCTCACCGGAGATGATTCAACAAGTAGAACAAGTGCTTCAAGATAAACTCATGATGACGGCGACACAAGATTATTCTACTAATAATGGAATTGAATCGATTGTAAGCATTCTAAACGGAGTAGATCGCGCAACGGAGAAAAACATTTTAGAAAAGCTGGAAATTGAAAATCCGGAATTAGCAAGCGAGATTAAAAAGAGAATGTTTGTATTTGAAGATATTGCATTCTTAGACAATCGTTCCATTCAACGTATTCTGCGGGATGTTGAAAATAATGACTTGGAACTGGCGTTACGAATTGCAAGCGAAGATTTAAAAACTGCAGTTTTTAATAATATTTCAAAACGCAGAGCAGAAATGTTGCAAGAAGAATTACTACAAGAAATTCCGGTACAAGTAAAAGAAATCGAAGATGCACAGAGCCGTATTGTTTCACTTGTACGGAAATTAGAAGAGGAAGGCGATATTATTATTCATCGAGATGGAGTGGATGACATTGTCTTCTAAAATAATAAAAGCTGTCTCTCTAAACCCAATTACAGAAACAAAAGTGTTAAAGCAAATAACCAAGAGTTACGAAGAATGGAATGACACACCATCAACAGAACAGGAAACAGATGAATCTATCAATGATATGCTTGAAAGAGCCCGACAGCAAATAGCGTTTGAACAAGAGCAGGCACGTTTATCATTTCAAGATTGGTGTTCTCAAGAAAGAGAAAAAATCGAGAAAGAATATAGTATAGCAAAAGAAAAAGGGTATGAATCCGGTTTGCTGGAGGGGAAAAAAGAAGCAATAGAACAAATAACGCTTCAATATAACGAAAAAATACAAGAAGCGGCAAACATTCTTGAAAAAGCTTATCAAGAAAAGCAATCAATTATCAATGAAGCAGAGCCGTTCATCATTGAACTATGTATGGAAATAGCGAAAAAAGTAATTCAACAGGAATTAAAAACACATCCGGATGTTCTGATTACAATTATAAAAAATAGTCTTGCACTCTCAAATGAACGTCAATCTATTATTATATGCGTGAATCCGGAAGATTTTTCGTTTGTACAACATCAAAGACAGCAATTACTGCAAATGATAGAAGGTCAAACGGAATTGAAAATTTTGCCGGATCACTCCATTCAAAACGGAGGGTGTATCATTCGCACGTCGTACGGAAGTATTGATGCCAGAATTGATGTGCAATTAAATGAAATTCAACAGGCACTATTACAAACCATGAAAGTGACGAAAAATGATGATTGAGAATATGGAAAAGTATATTCATGTGCTGCAAAGTTTGAATCCTGTTAAAATCAATGGGAAAGTTACCCAAGTAATAGGTCTCACCATTGAATCACAAGGACCGGATGTGAAGATTGGAGATGTTTGTCACATTTATTCTTCCCTTCATCAAAATCCCGTTGAGGCGGAAGTGGTTGGTTTTCGGGAAAATAAAGTTTTATTAATGCCTTTAGGTGAAATTATGGCAATTGGTCCGGGTTGTGAAGTTGTCTCAACAGGAAAACCGTTAATGGTGAAAGTCGGGATGGGACTTCTTGGAAAAGTATTGGATGGTTTGGGGAAACCGATGGACCACAGTCCTCTTCCTCACGGTTTAATAGACGTTCATGTGAATAACATTCCTCCAAATCCGTTATCTCGCCCGCGTATTCAATCTCCTTTAAGTGTTGGAGTGAGAGCGATTGACGGACTTTTAACTATTGGAAAAGGGCAACGCGTCGGAATTTTCGCAGGGAGCGGCGTCGGAAAAAGTACCCTGCTGGGAATGATTGCTCGTAATACAGAAGCAGATGTGAATGTGATTGGTCTTATTGGAGAGCGTGGAAGAGAAGTTCTTGATTTTATTGAAAGAGATTTAGGTCCGGAGGGATTGAAGAAATCTGTTGTCATTGTCGCTACATCTGATCAACCGGCTCTTATTCGCATTAAAGGAGCAATGGTTGCAACGGCAATTGCTGAATTTTTTCGCGATCAAGGGTTAAATGTCAATCTTATGCTGGACTCCGTCACACGTTTTGCGATGGCACAGCGTGAGATTGGATTAGCGATTGGGGAACCTCCGACAACAAAAGGATATACTCCATCTGTTTTTGCGATGCTTCCAAGATTGTTGGAGCGGGCAGGAACCGGACCCAATGGTTCTATCACTGCCTTTTATACCGTTTTAGTAGATGGTGACGATATGAATGAACCAATTGCGGATACAGTAAGAGGAATATTAGATGGTCATATCGTATTAGACCGAGTGCTAGCGCAAAAAGGATACTAT
>JBHGXS010000108.1:0-2725 GCA_041920565.1 Bacillus sp. (in: firmicutes)
ACAGGCGTCAATGCCAGATATTGATACGAATTATTGACTGCGATGAGGAAGTAGAGGGAAGGAAGAATCGCCAAGATGCTGCTGATGAAAACAGAGCGCCACGACTTCTTCCAAAATCCCTGGAGTAATGCGATCCACGAACCGATTGCCAATGACCAAAACAGGAAGCTTGCCCAGCCGAAGAATTCCATACATTCATCTCCCCATCTATATTCTGTTCATACTATTCTATGGATTGTGTTTCTTTACCTTTCCCATATTTGATAAGATGGTTTCCTTTACTCATTTTCTTTCCTTCAGGTGCATATCAGCTATGTTCAGAACTGCAATCTGCTAACAAAAAAACAATAGATATTTTTGTAACTAGAATACTTGTTTTTTTCCATCAATTGTTACAGTTATCGGCTGGTTATAACGTTTGCCTTTTGATTTTGATTGAGATAATCCAGAATTTGACGGTCCGATTATCACGGAATCAGTTATCGGAGCCAGTACCTCTGCTAACGCTTCAGCATCAACATTATAAGCTGCTTGGAATACTTCCGGAGGCGTCAGCCGCAGCATGTCGGAACCTTCTGCCGATTCAAATTGATCATTGTTAAAAAAGAGGTGAAGGTGTGCTTCTTCTGACACAGGCGTGATCCAATGCCACCAAGCCATGGGTATAAAGACCACCTGACCAGGACTTGCTCGGTAGTGATGGAGCTGTTGTGTATCTGGATCAACAATGGAAGTGATTACCTCTCCGGAAACTACAACATCCAGTTCCCAAGCATTCGGATGCCAGTGCGGTTCCCTAATATAGCCTTTGGTAAGATAGAGATCAACAAACGCTCCTCCTATCATCGCAGGTAACTGTGTGGAAGTTACCTGATAAGCCATATTTTTGTCATTTCTCCTGAAAAGAACGCTGTTTCGCGAGTCAAAGAACAGATTTGGTGTTCCTGTACTTTTTTTAATATTGGTATTATCAGGAATGTATCCAGCTTTAGACACCACGTTTCCCTTCTTTCATGTAATGTTTTTGTGAGTCCATTTGTTTTTGTTTCAAAATACCCAGTCTAAGTTCATCTTATGAAGGTTGACGGGATAGGTTACCTGCTTTGGTCTTTTTCTCTCTTTAGATGAACTCAAGATCGGTACATTCATTGTGAAGGGAACGCAATTGGATCAATTATACTTCTTTATAAACAAACTCACGGTACTTTATAAATCCGTTTTTCTTGTAAAATTCTTTTGCATTGGTATTGTCACACCAATAATCCAGCTCTATTTTTCCTGCTTTATTGGCTTTTGCGATTCCCTCAATCTTTTCCATTAACTTTGATCCGTACCCTTTTTTTGTATGGGACTGTGCTATACTGATTTGATGGACATATACAGCTTTGTATGATTTTTTAAAAGCACTTTCCGGATAATGCTTAATCTCGATCCAAGCATAGCCAACATATTCGTCATCATCCTCTAAAAGAAGGAACATAAAGTCAGGATTGTTAATGACCGTTTTAAAAAACTCTTTTACAGTCTCGAAGTCATATTCTTTAAAGTATTCCGGGTATAGTTCTGCATGTAATGCGTGCACGTGCTGATTTAGAATGGCAATGATTTCGTGATTAACAGTTTGGCTGATTTTCATAGTTTCTCCTCTTCCATTGTTTTTCGAAATCCGTAAAAGCTTCGGGATCCCAACTGTGCGTAAAATGTTTGCGAGCTGCTTGACGCGAGCATCTCCATTCGCGTATTCGGATATAATCCATGGACAAATCGCAAAAGCTCTTGCCCGATACCAAACCCGCGATAGTCTTCTTTCATTAAGAGCTCGCAAATATAAAGGGTAATATGTTTATCCGTCAGCCCTCGAACATAACCAACGATTGTGTCTTCTATTACAACTACAAATGCAACATTTGAGTTTTGCCATGCAGCTTTTGTATCCTCTTCTTTCTTTACGAGATTGCTCCACCCTTCCTTGTCATTTAAAGATTGGATGATGGCAAAATCTGATTCATTGTAAGGGCGAAATATTGCCTCTTGCCCGTTTTTTAATGTAAGTTTCATACAATACATGCACTCCCTTCCCTTTATATTCTAGCATTTTTATTTTTATAATTTTATGAAAAATAAAATGTTCTTAATTAAAAAGGACTTTCTCTCGTCATATGGAATTCCTTCAATCGACCCATATTTTTCCAATGCAAGCGAACCAGGAGGACATTACAATATGAAAGCCATCATTGTTACTGAATTTGGCGGACCGGACACAATGAAATACACGGTACCTTTTTGGAAACTCCAGCGGAGAGGCAGTCACATTTAAAACAAAAGATTTACATGCCAGATGCCTCTCCATTCTTGGGTTTAGTTTCGGAACAACTCGCAAAATGCGCCCACATACTTTGCTTGATATGGCCGATCAAGTATTTGGTTACCTAGCAGACGGAAGCTTATAAATAAAGATAGGCATACGTTTTTCATTGGGGGATGCGGCAAAAGCGCACGAATGGGTGGAAAGCAGACAGAATACAGGGAAAGTGTTGTTGGTTGTCAACAACCTCGATAAAAAGATTAAATAAACACAGTGATTTAAAATCATATAATAAAGATATATTATTTAAAAACTGTGAGAATAGGTGAATAGCTATGACCATTCAACAAATCCCCTGCTGCGGAATGAGAGAACAAGATAAGAACTATCTATCAAGACCGGCAGCTTCTGCTGGGATTC
>JBHGXS010000090.1:0-181983 GCA_041920565.1 Bacillus sp. (in: firmicutes)
GCGAATAGTAGTCCACTTATCGATTGAAATCATCCCCCTGAAACTCCTCTCATCTAGCTGATGAGATTAGTGTAATTATTCTTATTTAGGTGGGTCAATTTTCAATGATAAAAGTGGGTCAGTTTTTATTGTAAATCGACACCCATAATCTTCTCAAGAAGGCTGTGATGGACCAAAATCGGTTCATCACAGCCTAAGAGATAACAAAAAAGGTTGAAACCAGACAAAATATTTACAAATTTCGCCTGGTTTCAACCAAAAAGAGAAAGCTGACTTCCAAAGGTCACATTTCAGTGACCTTTTGAGTCAGCCTCTTTTTTGTTTCGGCAATATCAGTTTATGAGATTGAGTGTTGAAGCATGCTAGAGTGTAGTGTCATATGGCGGATATGGTCTCTTCTGTGTCTATTAACTGTAAAAGATGACGTACTGCATAGGCGAATCCATCTTCATCATTTGTCTTTGTTATTACATCCGCTTGTTGCTGAATATGCAAAGGAGCATTTCCCATCGCAACGGAAGTGGTTGCAACTTCGAATTGAGCAAGATCGTTGCCCCCGTCTCCGAAAGCGAAAATCTCTTCAAACGATACATTCATTATCTGCTGGTAACGCAATAAAGCCTTTCCTTTTTGCGCTTCGTTCGAAGTGATTTCTACGTTATTAGGAAACGAAGAAGCCATGGAAATATCATATTTATTAGCTAGCGCCTGTTTCACGTCTTCAATTTTTTCCAGTTCATCATGATGGACCAAAGCAATGAGTTTATAGATTTTAAGATTGTCTTTGTCCAGAATTTCATCGTAATTGTATTCTCGAAACAAAGTGTCCAGCTCTTCTTTACTCTTATGATGCAATGGAGGCAAAGTGGAAGGGAAGCCGCCGTAATTCGTGTATACAAGAATTCCTACTCCCAATTGTTTTAAAGCAGAGAATATCTTTTTATACGTAGAAATGGATATAGTCGCCTCGTACAACAGTTCTCCTGTTTTTGAATATAACACAGAACCGTTTACACAAAAAATGGGAACCTCCATGTTTTGGATAGCTTTGATTTTCACCACGTCTGCATAAGCACGGCCTGTGTTTAAAATGATTTCGTATCCTTGTTCTTTCAATTCTTGTAAGGCTTTCCTATTTTCTTCAGATATTTCATGTCGAGAATTCAATAATGTACCATCTAAATCAATTGAAATACATTTCATTGTTGGATCACAATTCCTTTCTCCTCTTTACGTGAGTATTCACTTTAGAACCACTTAGATTATATCGTAGGATAGCGTTTACAGTTAACAAGATAATATCAGGATGATATTTCCATTTTGATTTTCTGCATTGAACATGTTCTTTTTTAGAAGGATTATGAGACAAGCTTTGGGACAAAGCTAAAGAGCTCATCGGGGTTAATAATGCAGCGCATACGTTCACAGCAATAGACTTTGTAACGAGACGAAAGCTGTCTACAGGTGAAAGTGTATTGGCGGCTATCATGTTCAATACATCCATCATTCCGTTTATAGGGCAGGCATAAAAGTTTCAATACAATGATTGTCAAAATGAGCGTGGCTGTATCTGTGAAAACCACTATAGCAAAAGGGTTCTAGTTGCCGCGAATGCAATATTGACAGTACAAAGCTTTGTTAAGGCTTTGCGGAAGCGAGGCAGCTTAGGCGGAATGATATGGAGTATATGGAGAAAGCTCTGTAATCTAATTTGTCATTTTCGAGGGAGAGGAAGGCGTGTCAGTTTATAGGAAAAGGATTTAATCAAATATTACGAATATTTTGTTAAAAATGGTATACTTATAAAAGTACAAACTTATACTTAACAGACAAAGACTACACGGAATCAATAGGACGTATGGGTTCGTATCTAACGAAAGAGACAGTAAAAAGACGATGAAGTGAAGAAGCATGGAATACAATTGCTTATTGGTTCGTGAATCATTATAAAGGGAGGGGATTGGAATGATACATAATACCACGATTGCTGCCATGTTTGCGCCGCTTATTTTTTCATTTTTATTTTTTGTCGGATTGATTATATTTTATAAAAAGAGAATAGGAGTTTCTGTAAAACCTATTGTGGTAGGTGCAATTGGATTTTTTGTTTTCACGCAAGTATTGGAGAAGATCTTGCACCTTCTCGTCGTTACCAATTTTCCGAATTATGCTGATCATCCTTGGCTTTTCGGCATGTATGGCGGATTGGCTGCCGGCATATTTGAGGAAATCGGGCGCTTCATTTTGTTTACTTGGCTGTTGAAAAAATATCATGATTATAAAGACGGCATCTCTTTTGGAATCGGGTGGGGCGGAATTGAGGCCATTCTGCTTATGCTTACAATGATTCTTCCTAACATTATTTTTGCTTTTATGATCAATGCCGGTACTTTTGAAAAAAGCTTGGCTGGTCAGATGCCGGCAGATCAGCTTGTTACAATCAAAGAAACGTTGCTGAGCCAAGGAGCTTCTCACTACTTATGGGGAATTTTTGAACGGTTTTTTGCTGTGTTTCTGCAAATTTTCTTATCATTACTTGTTCTTTTAGGCGTTGTGAAAAAGAAATTCTCTTATGTGATTTTTGCGGTTTTCTTGCATGCGGTCATTGATTTCCCTTTAGTGTTCTTCCAAACTGGTCACGTAACAAGCTTGTGGATTGTGGAAGTGTATGTTGCATTACTAGGGATTCTTTCCATGATTTTTATTCAAAAATCTAAAAAATGGTTTGAGCAGCGTGATGTTTCGTTATAAAACTTGCCTATGCAATAAATATATAAAACGTTTTATGGCTTGTGCTTAGTGTGCCAAGCTTTGTATTGCCTGAGAAATGAAATGACATGATGTATCTAGGGTTGACTGGACTCTAGCATACAGGCTGCATAAAAACATCTCCTAAGCAGTTTGAACATGGATTGTTATCACTCAAGATGCAATCCGTGTTTCTGTTTACTTATGAGGCGCCGTATCCATAAGCTGATTTGCTTTTTGCTGCTCAAAAGCTATCGAAAGCTTTTGTTCATTATAACTTGTTTTTTAATACATACTCCTTCAATCCGACATTCGCCTCTTCATAAGAGGTCTTCATGGAGTCTACTCTTGCTTGGGATAAGAAAATTGTAAAGATCCCATAAAACTTTTCGCCCTGAATGACTTTTGTTTCTGTTCCTAAATCGACCAATTCCCAATAATGATAGCCGGATAAGATTCCCGGAACACCGCCTTTCCAGGCCAATTTCTTTCCTTTTTCAAAATCTGTTACTTTCCCCTTGAAAGCGTATCGTTTACCCGAACCGTCGGGAGCATACACATGCGCAGTGATGCTTTTGCCCAGCTCGAATTTCCCCTTGATTTTGAATATTTGCGGATTCCAATCAGGAAAGGTCGCGATATTAGTCAGCACATCCCACACGTCATCCGGCTTCGCAGGGATAATAAGTTCAGTTACAAGTTCTTTCATTGTTTTCACCTTCTCGTTTCTCACAATATAGTTCGATTGCTTTATTTAGAAAATAGGGTAAATCCTTATTGAATTGCACAAGGTATTCTCTCAGTTCGCCGTTGCTGATGTATGCTATCCCTAAAGCTTTATAGACTTCGATTGAACATGTCCAAAAGTGCCGGCTGATGAACTTCCTGTATTCCTCAATCTTTTCTTGCATTTGCGGATGAGACGGTTTCATATCCATTACAGAACATATATCTTCAAGTATCGAGACAGCTTTCGAGAAAACAATCGTCCAATCTTCTTTCGTATAATTTGAAGTTTTTTGCCGCAACCGGTCACGCCAGACATGCTGAAATTTTCCTTGATGAATGCTTTGTATTGTTCTTTGTGTTTTCGATTTCCGCTATATGGAAGGCGCTGAATACGTGAAGTTTATCTATAGGAATGTTCGGTCCTCATCTTTTGAAGAGCTTTTATGATGGCATCAAGCCTGTCTCGTTTCTTGATCAAAAGTTGTTCTTGCTTCATAGGCGCAAGGTCTGTATCAAGGTTCGTTTCTTCCAAGAAACTTTTTATTTCTTTTAATGAAAAATCAAGTTCCTTGAAAAATAAAATTTGAATCAGCTTCTTTAAATCCTGATCTTCATACAACCTATAACCGCTTTCTGTCATGGAAGAAGGATTCAGCAAACCTATCTTATCATAATGGCGAAGCATCCTTACACTTATCCTGGCTGCATCCGCCCATTCTTTTATTTTGAAAGCCATGTTAACCACCTCTATTTACAGCATAAACCATGACATAGTGTCAGGGTCAATTATAACTAAAGTCAAACCATTGCAGCGGGACTAAAGCGGTATTTTATGTATGTTGGCATAAGGGTGTAACTAAATAAATGCAATGCAATAGAGAACAAGAGAGTGAACATTTTTCATATTCCAAAAACATCCAAAACAACTTACAATTATTACTAACAGATAGATAGAATGCGAGAGGAGCTGAACCTATGGGCATATTGGCAAATATAGCAGGACTCGGCATAGCAGGCGCAATTGCTTTAGGCATAAAAAAAGGCATGAGAAAGAAATACGGAGAGGTGCCGGGTGTGATGGAGATTCATCCTGTACAAGGATTGAGCGATCTTGTCAGCCATTTGGAAAATTCCCTTTCTCCCGCTTATATAGAACAGGTCCGCACACGCTTGGAGTCGGAGCACAAGCTTGTCAAAAACGAATGGGATTGGCGATATTACGAGCTGAAACGTTTCTTCATTCTATGCGGCATTTTGAAGGAAGCGCCGATGTTCAGTCAGCGTGTTGACGACGTGTGGCATGAAATGCTGATGTTCACGCGGGAGTATCAGAAGTTTGCTAGAAGCTATCTGGGCAGGGAGTTGCATCATGAACCGAACATCTCCGGGGCGAACAATCCGGATTTGCGCGGATTTTTCGATTGGGTGTACAGTGTGCTGTTTCCGGTTCATAAGGAAAGCCGGCTGCTGTATGGCGGATTTTATCGTCATCCTGTTCATCCGGATGTGGTTCGGGAGTTTCAAGAGTTATCAGCCGAAGAGCTGCGGAACAAATATTTTTCATCCCATGAAGTCGCGCAAGGTGTGATTTCACACGTGATTCAAACGATGCAGCTCCAAGCGAAGAAGAATCTGGATTTCCCGAAAGAGGAAATGAAGGAAAAGAAAAAGCAGGCGAAGCTGCTTGGCAATCATAACGAAAGAGTCGCGCTGTTTCTATATTACTCAAGCAATGAATACAAGGATTACAACAAATTTGCCATGGGGTCATCCCATAGTTCATGCTCCAACTGTTTTTCTTGTTCGTCGGATCATGGCAACTGTTCGTTTGGAGGAGATGGAGGCAGCTGTTCAAGCTGCGGCGGCGGGGGAGATTGATCGGTGGGTTTCAATAAAGTTCTACATGAGGAGGAAGCATCACGCAGTACAGTTGTACGATTATCATGTGTGGGCCAATCAAAAGATTTTCAATCGCTTGAAAGAGTTGTATGACAGGGAAATGCAAAGTGTGTTTTCTTTCATTTCCGCTGTCATCTCGCGCATTTACATCATTTCTTGAAGCCCTGTCGGGAGACAACTTTAACAATATGAGAGCAATTGCATTTCAACTGATGGAGAAAACGAACGGAAAGAGAGCTACAACGCCTTTTTTTGAAGAATAAGAAACCACCGCAGTGCGTCGAGCTGTGGTGGTTTTTATATGGAGACAACGTTTCTGAAGCATATCTTGTGTTTGGTGCAATTGAGTGCTATTTTGGTGCAATTATTCTAGATTTCGTGCAATTGTGTACTGTTTCGCTGCAATTACTCTCATTTCCGTGCAATTTATACGAAGTTCAGCCAAAAAAAGACGGAGCCCGGATATCCGGGCTCCGTTTTTCTTGCATTACGCCTTCTTTCTGCGTAAATTCTGCGTAATCCGATCTAAAATAATTGCAATAATAACAATCGCGAGTCCTGCCTCAAATCCCATGCCCACATTAACCTGAGTCACGGAACGATACACATCTACCCCAAGCCCCGGCGCACCAACAAGAGACGCCGTTACAACCATGGAAAGGGATAGCATGATGCTTTGGTTCACACCGGCCATAATCGTGCCGGTCGCCAGCGGCAGCTGCACCTTAAATAGCTTTTGAGACGATGTAGAACCAAATGCTTCCGTTGCTTCTATTAAATCCTCCGGCACCTGTCGAATTCCTAGATTCGTAAAGCGGATGGTAGGCGGCATCGCGAAAATAACGGATGCGATAATGCCGGGAACGACACCGATTCCGAAGAACGTAATAGCCGGAATCAAGTATACAAAGGCAGGCATCGTCTGCATAAAGTCCAAAATTGGAGTGATGATTTTTTCGAATGTATTATTTTGTGCCGCCAATATGCCGAGTGGAATCCCAATGATAACGGAAATAAGAACCGAGGTTAAAATGAGCGAGAGCGTACTCATCGTCGCATCCCAATAGTCAATGTTCCAAATGAACAAGAGACCAACGAGTGAGAACAGCAGCAATGGTACCCTCCGGCTCGTGTACCAAACTAAACCGCAAATAACTAGAATAAGAAAAATCGGCGGAATGGCTGTCAGAATGTTTGTCAGTATATCAACGAATCCTCCAACGATGGAAGAAAAGCCTTTAAAGAAGGATTGAAAGTGTTCGTACAGGGAGTCCACGAAGGAATCTACCCATTTTCCAAGTGGAATGCGCGGAATGTTAGTCATGGTTTGTCACCTCGTTTCCTTTGTTGCCTGCGAGCGCCTCGATGACACTCTCGCGCTTGATGATGCCTCTTAAGCGGTTGTTTTCGTCCACGACCGGAAGAGGGAAGCTTGTTGTGACCATTTTTGTGTACATTTCATCGAGAACGGTATTTAATGTAACGCTCGGGATGTCTGTAATCAGTACATCGGAAAGCAAGCGATTTTCGCGGATGGCTTCTGAAACGGCATCCGCTGTTGTGACGCCGAGGAATTCTTTTTTCTTGTTGACTACATATACGCTGGCTACCCCTGCATCCTTCATCAGCTTCAATGCGACGCGCGGTCCTCTGTCTGCCTGCAGGACTTCCGGCCGTTTCATGATGGATTCGGCTGTGAGTACTTTTCCTAGGTTTACGTCTTCCACGAAGCGTTCGACGAAGTCGTTTGCCGGGTTTGTCATGATTTCTTCCGGCGTGCCGATTTGCATGATTGTACCGTCCTTCATCAGTGCGATGCGATCTCCGATGCGCAGCGCTTCATCCAAGTCATGAGTGATAAAGATGATTGTTTTTTGCATTTTTTCCTGTAATTCCAAGAGTTCATCCTGCATATCTTTTCGGATTAACGGGTCCAGGGCGCTGAAGGATTCGTCCATTAATAACACATCCGGATTGCTTGCGAGAGCGCGGGCGATGCCGACACGCTGTTGCATCCCGCCGCTCAGCTCGCTTGGATAGCTGGATTCATAGCCTTTTAGTCCGACCAGTTCAAGAGACTGCATCGCCTTTTCTTCCCGTTCTTTCTTTTTTACACCTTGGATTTCTAAGCCGTAAGCTACATTTTCAAGAACGGTACGGTGAGGAAATAGGGCAAAACGTTGAAAGACCATGCTGATTTTATGGCGTCTTATTTCGTTTAATTTCTCTTTGCTCATGCCGGCAATGTCTTTACCGTCAATGTAAACATGGCCGGAAGTAGGAGGGATGAGGCGGTTGAACATCCGGACTAATGTAGATTTTCCGCTGCCGGAAAGACCCATGATGACGAATATCTCCCCGGGATACACTTTAAATTCAGCATTGTTGACGCCGACGGTCATGCCTGTTTCTTTTAGGATTTCTGCTTTTGTTTTTCCTTGTTTCAATAACTCAACAGCTTTCAACGGCTGCTTGCCAAATACTTTATAGATGTTATTTACGTGAATTTTGGCTGGTTGCATAGTAATTCCTCCTATTCTTTCATCCAGCTGTCTACTAAGCCGCGGTTTTGTTCAATCCATTTCTTCGCGCCCGCTTCATCACCGTACTTATTGATTTGTGACATCAGCGTGCCGAGCTGCTGGTCATTCATGTTCCAGTTATCCAGCCACTGTTCCAGCTCTGAATGTTCTTTTGTGAAGCCTTTGCGAGTGACGTAAACAATGTCGTCTTTTTCTCCGTATACCTTTTTAGGATCTTTCAAGTATTTTAAATCGTAATCCGAGAAAGCCCAGTGCGGGTTCCAGAGTGTTACGACAATCGGTTTTTTGGCTTTGTACGCTTTTTTTAACTCACTCATCATTGCGGCTTCCGAGGATTGAATTAAATCCAATTGCAAACCATATTTCTTCACAGCCTTATCTGATAGCTGCATCAAGCTGCTTCCCGGTTCGATGCCGATGATACGGTTATCCAGTTCTTCTTTATGCTTGTTTACATCTTCAATGGTGTTGATGTCTTTCATATAAGAAGGAACGACTAACCCAAGTCCGGTTCCTTTGTACCATGTTTCATGTGTTTCCATATCATCTTTATATTCCTTGTACAGCCATTTATCGGTTTGCGGGAGCCATACTTCGAGGTTAATGTCCAAGTCGCCTCGGGCCACGCCCGTCCAAATGGCCGCTTTCTCTAGATATACAAGTTCTACCTTATAGCCTTTTTCCTCTAAAAGAAGCTTCCACATATTGGCCACGGCGATGTTTTCTTTCCAGTTCGTTACACCGATTCGGATTGTGTTTTGCGGTTTGAACGTTTCTAAGCTGCCGCATGAGGCTAGCAAGAAGCTCATGAGAAGCATGCAGCAAAGTAAACTAATTTTTTTCCTCATTTATAAATCATCCCCCTTGCATCAGATTTAGTTATTCATAAAAACATATAGATAAATTGATGAAACAAAATAATAAATAAGCGTCAGGTGTTGAATAAAATAATGAAAATTAAAAATAGTTTTATAAATATAACTGTTAATAGAATTATAAGACAATAATCGTTATATAATTCCTTCTTTAACAAAAGGGTTGTCAGATTGAAAGGCCGCCTTTTTATTTGTAATGTCATGTTAAGTGCCGTAATACGCATGTAAAACCAGAAAAATAACATACATAATTTTTCGTTTTTGTAATAGAAACGTATTTTTTAAAAAATTAGGAAGGGTAAATAGGGGTATCTATAAGTCTTTCATTTTTACAAAAACTGTCTATTAAGCTATCGTAATGTATATTACAATGAATATACAAAACTATTATATTGGAGGAGACGTATGCACTCATTAGTTGACAGGCGGGAGAAACGGTATTTTATATTATTGCTTTTAGTCAGCATACCGATGTATGCCCTATTTCTTTTATCTGGAGCAGGAATTATCATTTTATTAGTATTTGCGGCTATTTCGCTTATTTTACACCTATTATCTATGGGGTATATTCGAAGCAATGGAGTAAAGGTGACGCCGCACCAGTTTCCGCACATTTATGAATCCGCTTTACGCATCAGTAAAGAAATGGGGATGAACCAGCTTCCTGATCTATACATCATGCAGTCGGGAGGCGTACTGAATGCGTTCGCTGCCCGATTTTTCGGGAAACCGATGATCGTATTATATTCAGATATTGTAGAAGTTATTAAAGATAGAGGAGAAGAACAGTTGAATTTTGTGATTGCCCATGAATTGGCTCATCATAAACGCAATCACATTTTGAAAAGTCTTCTTATTTTGCCGGGAAATTGGGTGCCGTTTTTAGCGCAAGCGTATTGGCGAGGATGTGAGTATACATGTGATCGTATGGCTGCGCATTATGTACACAATGTTCAAACCGCGCAAGAAGCGTTGGCGATTTTTGCGGTTGGAAAACAGCTATATAAAGAGGTGGATCTTACGCAATACCAAATGGAAAGCAGCAAAGAAACAAACGTCATGGTCTGGCTCAGCGAAAAATTAATGACGCATCCGAGTTTGCCGAAACGCATTCATGCATTAGATGTATTTGCACAAAAGGAAACACCGGTAGCGTTTAAAACACCGGTTCAAACAAAGCTTCTGTTTGGTGCTATGGTCATGGCTCCAGTCATCGTTATAGCAGCCGGTGTATTCGCTTTTCAATATTTCCAAAACACTTCTTATTACAGTGACTTTATGTTGGAATCCACGAATACAACGCCTTTGATGTTGGCAGCAAGCGAGAATGACATAGATAAAGTCAATGAGCTGTTAGCGGATGGGGCAGAAGTAAATGCCAGTGATGATGATGGATGGACACCGCTTCATTATGCATTGATGTTCAGCGGAGAACAGCCGGATTCAAGGATAGTGAAGCTGCTTATTAAAAATGGAGCCAACCCAAGTGCGATGACAAAAGAAGGGGACGTAGCCATGCATCAGATTGTTGTCACTGGGGATGCGGATTTAATCCATTTTACGATGGAACACGGAGGAAATTTGGAAGTGAAAAACGGGCATGGAGAAACACCTTTATTTGCCGCAATATATACCGGCTACCCTGACATCGTGCAAATACTTCTTAATGAAGGAGCCGATGCTAACGCGACGAATGCAAGCGGGATGACAGCTCTCGAAGTGGCGAAAGATGAAAAGCTTCGCGATATCATTCCTGTACTTGAAAAAGCGGTGCCTGCAACGGCTCAATAATAAGAAATGCTCCTGAGACAATATTCTCACGGAGCTTTTTTATAATACTTTATAATATTGCGAAAATTTAAAAATCTTTGTTGACCACAATGTTTCGCCACTATATAATAAAAGTGATTTTAAGAGTATTAATTAGTAAATAAATTTTCGTAAGTTAATGTCTTAAAATCAATTCTGTTGAAAAGGGGAGATTTGTGTGTCTAACGTGAAACTGGCGATTGTGTATTACAGCTCAACAGGTACAAACTATCAGCTTGCGAAATGGGCAGAAGAAGGAGCAAGAGAAGCAGGGGCGGAAGTAAAAGTGGTGAAGGTTCCTGAGCTTGCGCCGCAGTCTGCTATTGAAAGTAATCCTGCGTGGAAAGCGCACGTGGAGGCGACACAAGATGTACCGGAAGTGCAATTGTCTGATTTGGAATGGGCAGATGCGTTCATCTTCAGCGTGCCGACTCGTTTTGGAAATATGCCGTCCCAAATGAAGCAATTTTTAGACACAACAGGCGGTCTTTGGTTCCAAGGCAAATTGGCAAACAAGGTAGTAAGTGCAATGGCTTCCGCACAAAACCCGCACGGCGGGCAAGAAGCTACCATTCTATCCCTTTACACAACGATGTACCATTGGGGAGCCATTGTTGCCGCACCAGGATACACAGATCCGCTTCTTTTCGCTGCCGGCGGCAATCCTTATGGAACGAGTGTCACAGTCGATCAAGACGGCCGCATGAAGGAAGAGGTAGAAGCTGCGGTGAAGTATCAAGCAAAACGAACGGTTACTGTAGCAGAATGGGTAAAAAACGGTCTGAACAACAGATGATCTACATAAGGTGAATAGAAAATCTCACCACCGGAGTCTGATATTCTATCGGATTCAGGTGGTTTTGTTTTCTCAGCATAAAAAAGAATCCCTCCTGTACAGTTCGGTTCCTTGTATCATCTGTCTGTACAAGCGGGATTCAATCAAGTGTCTTGAAATCTTGCCTAGCAAGTCTTACCAAAAAAATCATTCATCTTTATTTTCTTTTCCATATCTTTAGCGGAAAGAGGTTTGCTGAATAGATATCCTTGCATTTCATAACAACCGTTTTGTTTGAGGAATTCACATTGTGCTTTTGTTTCGACGCCTTCAGCAATGACATTTAGATTCAGCTTTTGCGCCATCGAGATAATAGTCGTTACAATCGCTGCATCATCAGAATCATCGGGAAGGTCTCGAACAAACGATTGATCGATTTTCAATGTATCTATCGGAAATTTTTTCAGATAGCTTAACGATGAGTAGCCTGTACCAAAATCGTCTATGGATACTTTAATTCCCATGGATTGCAAACGGCATAACTTTGCGATGGCATCCTCAACATTATCCATAACAGCACTTTCAGTGATTTCGAGTTCCAGCCATTGTGCTTCGACTTGTGTTTCTTCAAGGATTTCAGAAATGATTTCAACAAAATTATTCTGTTTAAATTGCCTCACAGATATATTGACTGCGATTGGAAGAGGAGAGAGACCGGAGTGAGACCGCTCTTTATTTTGTTGGCAGGCTTTCCGTAACACCCATTCTCCAAGCTGTGCAATCAATCCTGTTTCCTCTGCAACAGGGATGAATTTAGCTGGCGAGATGAACCCCAATTCTTTATGATTCCATCGAACAAGGGCTTCCAAACCGATAACTTCTTTGCTGGCAATGTTGACATTTGGCTGGAAAAATAATTCAAGTTCGTTATTGTCAAGTGCTTTTCGTAATTCATTTTCCAGCATTAATTTTTCACAGATCTCAGAATCCATGCTGTTTTGATACAATTGAAAGTTATTTTTTCCTTGCTCTTTTGCGTGATACATAGCCATATCGGCGCTCTTGATTACAGTTTCCGCATCTTCGCCATGGTGAGGGAAAACCGCGATCCCGATGCTTGGCGTAATGCGGAGTTCACGATCTTCAATAAGAAGCGGCTGTTTAAATGCATTTATTACTTTTTGGGCAACTCTTTTGACATCTTGTGTTTGAAGAATTTTAGGCAGCAAGATGGTGAACTCGTCGCCGCCAAAACGAGCGACGGTGTCAGAATGACCTACACAATTTGATATGCGTTCAGCCGTAGCATTTAGCAAGGCATCCCCGATAGTATGGCCCAGGGAGTCATTAATCATTTTAAAGCGATCCATATCAATGAACATAACGGCAAGCATATGACCGTTTTGTTTAGCATAATCAATGGCTGTGCTCAGACGTTCTTTAAACAATCTTCGATTTGGCAAGTTGGTTAACGGATCATGATAAGCCATATGTGTAATTGTTTCTTGAACTTTCTTTCGTTCTGTAATGTCGCGACCAATATGCAAAATAGCCGGTTCATCCATATAAGTAACTGCTGCACCTATTAGTTCCATATCAATTGTTTTGCCATCAAGGCGAACAATTCCTCGTTCTATGGTCTTCAATGATTTGTTTTGGATTTTAACCTGTTCGATTTGATCTAATGCTTGTTGATGTTCGTTCGCGGAAATAAATTCCAAAATAGATTGGCCTATAATATCTTCAGGGCTGGATGCCCCTAATGTTTTTGCGCCGGCCGGATTAATGTACAGAATGATACAATCACGATGAACCACTATTGTTTCAGGTGAAAGCTCGACCAGAATGCGATATCGATCTTCACTTTCTTTAATTTGTTTCTTTGCTTTCTTCTGTTCAGTAATGTCCATGCAATAGGCGATAACTTCTACCACTTGTCCTTTATTTTTGATGGGTCGCAATGAAGAGGAATAAACAATGTTATTGATACATCCTTCATATGTAACATTTTCTTCTCCCTGCCAAGCACGCTCGTAATATTTCATTTTTTCGGCAGCTTCTTCAGGAAACAAGATTTCACTTAATTCTTTTCCAACCACTTTCTCAGGAGTCAGTCCTAATCGATATACCAATTCACCTTCGCAAAGCGTATGAATAAATCGGCCGTTCTTTTTTTTAAACTTAAATGTCATGCCATGCTGGTGACGGACTGTCGATTGCAGCTCTTGTTTCGTTCTCATCAGAGTTTCTTCTGCCAGTTTTTGTTCCGTAATATCAAGAACGGTTCCCATAATAGCCGGCTTAGCATTGTGTAACACTTGTGATACATGACCGAATACCTCAATGTGAATGATGCTGCCGTCTTTTTTTATAACTCGCGTGTAAAAGTGAACGGTTTTTTCTTCTCCTTCTATTTGCTTCCGAATGTTTTCTAATACATGAGGCCGTTCTTCAGGAACAACCAGGCTTATAGCATCCATTTGTAAAAGTTCCTCCTGCGTATATCCATGCATTTCAGCAAATCGGGGATTCACATAGGAAAATTTTCTGTCTTGGATGATATAAACTCCTACTACTGATTCTTCAACTAAACTGCGATATTTGGACTCAGTTTCAAGCAGGCTCTCCTTCATTTTTCTGTCACGGCGAATAAGAAAATAAAGGATCAAAGAGGTAAGCAATATAAACAACCAGCATTTATATATCTCTAACTTTGTTATTATTTCCGAATTTTTGCTAAATAAGAAAAGGATTTTACCGGATAGTGCAACCCAGCAGCCTGAAAGCAATAAATAAATCAAAGGGATTTTAAAATTACTCCAACTATTTCTGTTCCATAATCTTTTCATAGAAGTATAGTCCACCTCTCAAATGCTGCTAAACGAGAAATTGCTTCACCTATATTAACACGTATTTTCAAAAATATCCCCTTCGATAAATTTTCATAAAATATCCTCTTTTTAGTTTTTTTAATATATGAACATAAAAGAGTGAAGAATGTTCCCCCGCTCGCTGCCCAATGGATAAAAAGATTGAAGGAGTATTTCTCGGAACGATACTGCGCCCAATAGGTTTTATGAAAAATGGAATCTGGAGTACAGTTCAAGAAAAAAATACAGGCAGTGCAGGGGAATAAAACTTCTATAGGTATTCTGTTTCATTATGTATGTTGCATTTAAATTAAGCAAGAAAGGAAGTCTGAATTGTGACTTCCTTTTCCATACACTATTAACATCCCAATTTCTTAAACAAGTGAATGTTCTGTTCTTCTATATGTTCTTTTGCATATCCCATGCGCCTATATAAGGAAACTGCAGATTCCCATTCTATGTTTGTTTCCAATACAATTCTCCCATATCCATTTTGTTCTGCGAGTCTCTCCAGTTCTTGAATCATTTGCATAGCAAAACCGCGGCCGCGAAATTCCTTCAGCACGGAGATGCGAGCCATTCTGATGAAACCCGTTCCTTCCTTTAGAAGACCGCCGGTAACCACCGGCAAGTTCCGAAACGTCCCGAGTAAAAAAATATTTCCGCTTGCTATATAGGTTTCATATTTTAGTATAGGAAGAAAAAAAGCGAAAAGAAATTTCAATTTTGTAAAGTAAAATCATAATAGGAATTTTACATAGGTGGAAGGTCCCGTGTTGGTTGAATAGATTTCATTCCATCGCAGAAAAAGCATGAAAACATGCTATGAAACCATAATCTTTTTGATTAGAGTGCCAAGTTTTCTAGCCTTTCACATAAGAGCCGCTTTCATGATGACTCGATGTATTTTTTTGGATTTTTGTTTTTATTTGGAAGGAATTTTCAAATTTTGGTTGTATTGTAACAGTATAATACCAAAATCTGAAGCGGGAAGCGTTGAAACTTTACTTGTAATTGGTCGCTTGAGTGAAGTGGAGCTAGTAGCGAAACCGGTCCCTTTCCTAAATAAAAGGGGTGTCATTTATGTCGAAAGTCATTCATGTGAGAATTAAGGCATTGGATAGTTGTGTTCCAGAATGTGCAACTGTCCAAAAGGATATAGATTCAGAATGGTTGGAATTACTATTAAAAGCAAAAAAAAATAGGTCTTTCAACAGAGGAGGTAAGACTTTTTATAAAACAGAATATGGTACAAAAAGCATGATGGAGGTGTAAAAAGCGTACCATATCGGAAAAATTCTCTGCAGTTCCTTGATTTGATGGCTTACCTTTGTGCAGGTGAGCTTTTTTATTTAATGAAAAATTAGAGGAATTAAGTTCAGCATTTTGATTTCAATATAAAAGGTGCGGAAGACGTCCGCACCTTTTGTTTTCATCCTCATTCAAATCGGCTTGTAATCATTTTGCGTCTTGTGTAAAATTCGACGCCATCCGGTCCGTTGGCGTGCAGGTCGCCGTAGAAGGAGTTTTTCCACCCGGAGAACGGGAAGAACGCCATTGGTGCCGGAACGCCGATGTTGACGCCCAGCATGCCGACCTCAATGTTTTCACGGAAATAACGAATGCTGCGCGCATCGTTTGTGAATAGACAAGCTCCGTTTCCGAATTCGGATTTGTTCGTTAATGCGACGGCTTCTTCTAACGAGTTCACACGAACGATCGATAACACCGGGGCAAAGATTTCTTCTTTCCAAATTTTCATGGAAGGCTTTACGTGGTCAAAGATTGTTGGACCGATAAAATATCCTTTTTTGCTGTACGCTTCATCTTGGCGGCCGTCGCGAAGCAAGGATGCGCCTTCTTTTTGACCGATTTCAATGTAGCGTGCGGTGCGCTCACGATGTTCTTTGCGAATGACCGGACCGAGAAACACATTGTTTTCTAAGCCGTTGCCAATCGTAATTTCATCTGCTTTTTCCTGCAGCTTTTGAATAAGAGGGTCAGCCGCGTCACCAACCGCTACGACAACGGAGCAAGCCATGCATCGCTCGCCGGCAGAGCCGTAGGCAGCGTTGATGATTTGCGTCGCTGCATCTTCTAAGTTAGCATCCGGCAGAACGATGCTATGGTTTTTCGCACCGGCTAATGCCTGTACGCGTTTCCCATTCGCCGCCGCAGTTTTATACACATATTCCGCTACCGGCTGCGAGCCGACGAAGGAGATGGCCGGAACGTCCGGATGCTCCAGTAAGCCATTTACAACGTCATGTGCACCGTGCACGATATTCAGGACGCCGCTTGGCAAGCCAGCTTCCGTAAATAGCTCCGCTAACCGGTTTGCAAGAAGCGGTGTTCGCTCAGAGGGCTTTAATACGAATGTATTGCCGCACGCAATCGCAAGCGGAAACATCCAGCACGGAACCATCATCGGAAAATTGAATGGGGTGATTCCGCCAATCACGCCAACCGGGTAGCGATACATGGAAGATTCCATGTTTGTGGCGATGTCCGGCAATTGTTTTCCCATCATAAGGGTAGGCGCACCAGCGGCAAATTCCACACATTCAATGGCGCGCTGCACTTCCCCATACGCTTCCTTGTAGCTTTTTCCGTTTTCTATTGTAATGAGTCTTGCCAGTTCATCCCAATGCTCTACAAGCAGCTGTTGATACTTGAATAGAATGCGGGCGCGACGCGGTACAGGGGTTTTGCTCCACGTTTTAAATGCTCCTTTTGCAGCGGCAACTGCTTTGTCCAAGTCTTCCCGCCCGCAAAGCGGTACGCAGGCAAGGATTTCTTCTGTGGCAGGGTTTGGAACGGGCAGCGTTTGTGCCGCTGCAGATGCTTCGATCCATTGTCCGCCAATAAAATTTTTCAACGTTCGTACATTCGTTTCAACTGACATACGGATTCACCTCAATAAGTTATTTAAATAAAAGCCTATAAGAGTGAAAAAGCTTCGATAAGCGTATTGGCTATAAAATCAAGATCTTCCTCAGTCGTTACAAACGGAGGGGAGAGCGTTAAAATGTTGTTGAATCCCGGTACGGTGTCGCCATTTTTTCCTATAATCAACCCGCGTTTTTTACATTCGGCAATGATGGTTTGTACTTTATCTGCGGAGGCAGGAATTTTGCTTTCTTTATCCTCTACCATTTCGATGCCGACAATGAAGCCAAAGCTGCGAATGTCGCCAACGTGACGATGCTGCAGAAGAACGTTTACCTTATTTCTGAGTTCTGTTCCTAAAATTGCTGCACGTTCAATTAATCCTTCACGTTCAATGATTTCCAGGTTTTTCAGTGCCACGGCGCAAGAGGCCGGGTTTCCGCCGAATGTGTTGACATGACGGAAATGATTGTCGCTTCCCGGCTGCATGAACACATCGTACAGCTCGTTTCGAACCGCAGTCGCAGAAAGCGGGGAGTATGCGCTCGTGATTCCTTTTGCCATAGTGACGATGTCCGGCTTTACGCCGAAATTTTGATGGCCGAAGTGTTTACCGGAGCGGCCAAACCCGCAGATGACTTCATCCACAATCATCAGCACGCCATACTTATCGCAAATGTTGCGAACCGCGGTTAAATATTCAGGAGGAGGAACGATCACGCCGCCCCCTGTAATGACTGGTTCTAAAATAATGCCTGCCACTGTTTCTGCACCTTCCCAGTTCATTACGTCTTCATATGTTTTGGCGCATTCAAGCTGACATTCTCCGTATTTTTTACCGAACGGGCAGCGATAGCAATACGGCGGTGCTACGTGCTGAAAGCCTGTACTTAATGGTTCGTATTTCACTTTTCGATGGGCTTGACCGGTTGCGCTGAGCGCACCTATGGAATTTCCATGATAGGCGCGATGGCGCGAGATAAATTTATAACGAGAAGGTTCGCCGTTTTGATGATGATATTGCCGAGCGATTTTAAAAGCTGCTTCGTTCGCATCGGAGCCGGAGTTCGAATAGAAGATACGATAGCCCCCGCCAAGCCATTCGTTCAGTTTTTCTGCAAGTTTAATAGCAGGGACGCTGCTTTGGGTCATCGGAAAATAAGCGATCGCCTTCATTTGCTCCGCGGCTGCTTCGGCAATTTCCTCGCGTCCGTAACCGACATTCACGCACCATAATCCGGACATGCCGTCTAAATAGCGGTTTCCATCAATATCAGTAATCCAGCTTCCCTTCCCAGATACGGCAATCATTGGGTTTGGATTGTGAGGAGACATATGATGCCATACATATTGACGGTCTTTCTCCAGTAATTCTTCCTTGGTCGGAAGGGAAGTTTCTTCCTTTATTATTTCTTTGCTCACGGAGGGTTCCACCTGCCTTTTCTTGTTTACTGAAATTTCTAAATAATATAACATATAACTATATAGTATGTCAGCGAGAAAGGGTTTTCATCATACAAACTGTCTAATCATAGAATGGAAATACTGGTCATAGTGTCATAGGATTATCGTGAAGGAGAGATAGAGTGGGGAAGGTTGATAATCTGACAGTAAGAGATATTATTCAAAGGCCGTTGTTTAAAAACGCAATACTGATCGCAGGAAAAAGAGGTGTGCTGCGCCGCGTGAATTGGGTGCATATTCTTGAGATTACGAATGCAGCGCCGTTTGTGAATGCAAATGATTTAATTTTAACAACGGGTCTTGGGCTTCATCAAGATCAACAAGCACGAGTGATGTATATGAAAGGACTCATCGAGCAAGGAGCATCCGGGCTTTGCGTAGAACTTGGGAAATACCTTGCCGCTGTGCCGGAGGATATGATCGAACTTGCAAATCAATATGACTTTCCGCTGATTGTATTTCAAGAAGCGGTTCGATTTGTAGACATTACGCAAGATGTTCATTCGCTCATCATCAATCATCAGCACCGAGTTTTAAAAGAGTTAGAGTCATTTTCACGAAAGCTTCAGCAGCTGACGCTGCAAACGACGCATATCCATCCGATTCTGCGGTTATTGTACGATTATACATCCTTCCAAGTGATCTATTATTCACAAATCGAATCAAATAAATTTGTACCTTCTCTTTCCGCGGAAGCTGCGGAAGATGTGATTCATCACTATCGAAAGGCAGTTGGGTGGAACGAAACGACAGGAGAAGGAAGTATGTTAACGATTGGACATAAACGGATTCTTTCGCAGCCGGTCGTTTGTTTTGGGCAAACATTGGCTTATGTCGGCATTGTTATTCATGAGCAAGAGCCTGCCGATTTTCTATATCTATTACTCGATTATATTGGAAAAGCGGTTGCGCATATTTTACTGAGAAAGCTGTTTTTAGAAGAGCAAACACTTCGGAATCATAATGAGTTTATTCAAGACATTTTGCAAAACAATGTAGAAAATGAAGAGCAGGCGCTTCAGCGAATGGGACTTCGCTTTTCTGGTAAAAGCGGATATTTGTTCATTGGAGGCATGATAGAAATTGAGCACGATTTAATAGGAGAGGAAGAAGAGAAAATAGAGTCCAAGAATCAAGACATTTTAATTTTGCTTCGTTCTCTCCTGAAAAAGCAGGGACTGTACAGCTTGCTCATGTTGAAAAACAACGGCATATACGTGCTGGCTGTTCGCGAGTGTATTTCTGATAATACAGGTGCATTTATGAAAGAAGCATTGTTACACACAATTGAGCAAGTCAAGTATTCGATCGGTTCCTCGTTTTCAAATGGCCTTCGTATCTATGCGGGGTTTGGGGGCATCCGGACAAAAATCACAGAAGCCGTCCACAGCTTTAAAGAGGCATTTGATACATTAAGCGTGGCTCGTGCACTTACGGTATCGATAAGCCCGTTTTATGAAGATCTAGGAATATATCAGTTAATTAAGGCGCTGCCTGAGGCAACGGTGCTTTCTTCGTTCATCTCCCGTCATCTTGGCAAGGTGCTGCAGTATGACAGAGAGAACAGGGGGGAAATGCTGCGCACGTTAGATGAATTATTAAAATGCCAAGGGTCAAAGCAGGAAACTGCCAAACGGCTCTACATTCATCGTCAAACACTCTATCACCGTCTCGAGAAATTAGAAGAATTACTGGGCGAGGATTTTTTAGAACCAGAAAAGCGCATGTGCCTTGAGTTTGCGCTGCGTGCTTATGAAGTCATATCACCTTCTATTACACAGAAGATTGGCCATACTACATTACATTCTTAAACCATCAGCGGATGATAAATAAGGATTCCGCAAATATCAATACCATTTTTGTCGTCTATTAATTGGTCATACCCGTCGCGTGGATTTGAGGCAATATCTTGGGCACAAAAAAGTTAAACTTTGTTCAAATTTTTACCATGCTCACTTTATTTCTAGCTGCCAATACCAGCTTTGCTGGTTTTCTACATAGGGAAAGCATAATATATGATTATGAAAGAGATAGGAGTGAACTCACACCTGTCTCTTTTTCTTAAGGAGTGAAATAGTGAGGAAAATAACCGTTCTAATTATGCTTGTAATTATATTACTTTGCAGCTGTATACCGGCAAAAATAGGTGATAAAAAAGAGCCCCATAAACAGGAAACACACGGTATTGCTTATTTTGAGATTGTATCCGTTCTTAAATTAGGGAAGGATGAACAAGGAAAAAGCTTTATTTTCACATTAAAAAACCAGAATGAACGTCCTGAAATCCTAAAGTTTTCTTCTTCTCTTGAATATGATTATAAAATCATGAATCAGAGTGGTCAGGTCCTTAAGCAGCGATCAAAGAATGTCGTTTCAACACCAAGATTGAAAACTATTACTTTAAAGCAGGGAGAAGAATTAGTTTATAAAGAAGATTATTACAAACTAGTCGACGGATTACCAAAGGGCTCTTATACCGTTGAATTTCAATCTACAGCAAAAGGAAAGAAAATTGATTCAGTACTTGATTTTGAAATTAAGTAACCCGCCAAGTTTACCTATACTACCAAGATGCGGTAACCGAATCCAGATGAAGAATGTGTAGCTTGCGCCAATAGAGGAGCTTATAACTCGAGGAAGGGCAGAACTGGTGCGTCTAAGAAAGGGGATGATTCTGATTGGGTTCGAACCAGTGATCTCTATCCTGTCGATGGTAGAAAGGTATAACAGGTTAAGTCAGGAATATAGGTACTTGATGGAGAAAAGGATGAGCATAACATATCAATCATAAGCGTGTGTATCGCATGATGAAAGAGCTTGGACTTTAAAGAATATCTGGCAAAACGTAAGAAAAACCGCGGTGTCCTTCCGCTTGAGCCATTAGTTAGACATAGTGTTGAACACTTGATGCTGTCGGCAGGAAACGTCACTTCGGAAACCTTACTGTTCAGCTATCAATTTATATTCAAAAAACGTGATATAGTCAACATTCAGGCGAGGAGCGTATTTTCTGTCCCTGTCAGCCGTCTATACAATACGACACGTACACAAACGAAATGCTCATGTCTATGGACGACATAGGCATCATAACCTAGATTATACGGTAGTATTCTCCTTATTGAACCATTCGGAAACGTAGACTTATACAGGCATGTTGATTTTTAAACAAAGTTTCTTTAAACTACATATTGGTGATATGTGTGAAATGGACCTTATTTCACATTTCAAGGATACCCGTATTACCTCAACTTATACATATTTTTTAGATAGCCCAGATTACCAAAAGTAAAAATGACTGTTACTACAAGGAAAAATAATATGAAGAGGTGGTTAGCGAGTTTGGAGTGAACAAAAGGGTATACTATACTGAAACGTTTAACAAAAATTAAGAAGAACATAGTATATTTAGCTGGTTTACTTAAAATAACACATGTAAATCATGTTTATATTCATGGAGGAATATGAAATGAACTATTGGAAAAGATTGTTGATCGGTCCGCCTATTCACACCAAACAACTTTCAGAAGAAAAGCTAACAAAAAAGAAAGCTTTAGCCGTATTTTCATCTGATGCACTCTCTTCTGTCGCGTACGCTACGGAAGAAATCTTGCTTGTTTTAGTCTTAATTGGCACACAAGCGTTTATGTATTCCATTCCTATTGCGTTTGCCATTATGTTGTTGCTGCTGATCGTTACGCTTTCATATCGCCAAATTATTCACAGCTTCCCATCTGGAGGAGGAGCCTATATCGTAGCTCGTGAGCATATAGGACGAAATAAGAGTCTGACAGCTGGTGCTGCTTTAATGATTGACTATGTGTTAACTGTTGCAGTAAGTATCAGTTCTGGAGTGGCCGCTTTGCTGTCTGCTTTTCCTGCTTTACTTCCTTATCGTGTAGAGTTAGCAGTGATGCTCGTCATTGTATTAATGATAATTAACTTGAGAGGTATCCGAGAGTCTGCCAATATTTTTGCATTTCCTACATATATCTTTGTTGCGTCGATCATTATCATGATTGGAGCTGGAATTTGGAAGCTGCAAGCTGGAGATTGGCATCATTTAGCTGTGCCTCATCATGCAGAGCACTTTTCCTTATTCTCTTCGTTAGGAACAACTTTTTTACTATTACGGGCTTTTGCTTCCGGGTGTTCTGCATTAACAGGTGTAGAGGCCATTAGTAACGGAGTTCCTGCTTTCCGTGAGCCTAGCTCTAAAAATGCGGTTATTACTATGTTTTGGATGTCATTTCTGCTAGGGACCATGTTCTTTGGGATCACATTTCTGGCCAATGGATTTGGTGTTGCACCAAAAGAAAATGTAACAGTCGTCTCCCAAATCGCAAACCATGTTTTTGGAAATGGATTTTTCTACTATTTTATTCAAATCTTTACCATGCTCATTTTATTTCTAGCTGCCAATACCAGCTTTGCTGGTTTTCCACAGCTGGTTTCCATTATTGCACAAGATGGATACCTTCCAAGAAATCTAACGACACGAGGAGATCGATTAGTATTTTCCAACGGTATTATCTTTCTGAGTGTATTGGCCATCCTTTTAATCATCCTCTTTCAAGGAGAAACGCATGCACTCGTACCACTTTACGCAGTTGGGGTATTCTTGTCTTTTACCATTGCGCAATATGGACTGATCAAGTATTATCTGGAACGAAAGTCACAACAGAAGGTTTGGTCCAGAATCTTTATTGTAGGGATTGGAATGATTATAACGGGAATTGTTACGATTATAACTGCTGTAGCGAAATTTCAAAGTGGTGCCTGGATGGTAATCGTGGCTATTCCGTGTATGGTGTTTTTATTTCATAAAATTCACCGTCATTATTCTGACTTAGCAAGTCAACTTAGTCTTCAAGGACAAGATCCTAAACAGATGGTGAGGGTTTCTCCTTCTAAAGTGATTATTCCTATCTCCAGCGTAAGTCGAGTAGCTATTAACTCTATCGGCTATGCAAAAAGTATATCTAATGATGTTGTGGCACTTACTGTGTATTTTAATGAGAAGCAAAAAGAACGGGCAGAGAAAAAGTGGAGAGAGTTCGGGCTTGATATTCCCCTTGTCACTGTTCATTCTCCTTATCGAAGCTTATTAATGCCGCTTCTTCAATATATAGATACACTAGAGGAAAGTGAAAGAGGAAAGTATATTACTGTTCTCATTCCACAATTTTTCGTGAAAAAGTGGTGGCATATATTTCTTCATAATCAAACAGCGTTTTTCTTACGTGCTATGCTCTTATGGAGAAAGGATATTGTAGTTGCTACTATCCCTTATCATCTTAGAAAATAACGAATGAAGTTAAGAGGGATTATTCATATAAGCCATTTTAAAATTAATCATTTATGAGGTAATTTATCGAAAGAGAAAATGCTTCATGACTTTGTAATTTTTAAGTGATAAGCAGCGGCACAGCTGCTTTTTTTATATGTTCGCATATACCTTTAAAATTTGAAGGAATTGGAACGTACAACGTTCTATAAGTTAATGAAAGAATATACGGGACAACGAAGCTAATCGAATGTGGTTAGCTTTTTCTTCTGTTTACGATTGTCCTCAGTACGCAACAACGGTCATTGTTCCGTTACGTTTGGATGATTCCTTTTCGTTAGATAACATGAAAAAACGCCTCCCATTTCGTTTTAGAAAACGAGACAAGAAGCGTATAACTAACCGTCACAGCCGACCGCCACCTTGCGTGAAGTCAACTCCGGAAAAGAAAAAAACGTATCAAACGTTGATTTGATGCGGTTTTCGACTATAGTATGATCCTGACTGGGCTCGAACCAGCGACCTACCCCTGTCAAATTTCCACCCTTCGTATCATACAGTTTTTTGTATGAATTGAGTCCATTGTGTCTGATAAATGAATATCAGTTTGCATAGTTATTCGAATAGAAAACGTTAATTCTATTGTTTCTAGAAATTCTGTGTAATTTTTGTGCAGTGTGTATAAAGATATATATGGAAGCAGGGTGTACAAATTCATTACATCTAAGAGAGGAAACAACAATAACTACAATACGTATTGCGAAAGGGAAAAGAAACACGATGACAGAAACGGAAGCTGTATTAGCAGGAGATTTGTTAAAGATCGGTATAGATTATCAGCTGCAAGCTAAGATAGATAATTCAACAGTAGATGGGTTAATCCAAAACTATTTTCATCCAGCAAAGATTATTGTAGAAGAATCCTATCATGATACGCCGGAACAGCGGCAGAAAGATTTGGACCGGATGGTTAGTCATTCGGAGAAGGGATACGATACTATTCAGGTAAGTAATGAGGAAGTTGAAGATAATCTTCCTGTAGTAATAACTAAGGTACTTGGATATGGTGCTTATCTTAGAAGTATTCATGAAGATGCTACGTTGCTGGAAATAGAGAAAGATTTTACTTTATTACCGTACGATAACATTTTTTTATGGGAAAATACAGTTAATTAGGAGGAGGGTAGTATAATGAAGTATTGAAAGAGGCGTTTAGGCCGGTACTTGGACGGGATTTCTCAATTTTGTATAAATGTTAAAGAGGGAGGCTAGTATAAAGGAGGAAAAATCCTTTGTACTAGCCTTTTTCTAATTGGAAAACTAGTTCAACGCAAAGGCACGAAAGGAACATTTTTAGGTTGTAGCAACTATCCTTCTTGTCGGTTTACAGCATGATTAGTTTTAAAGACTGTTTCGCAGAGTTTGTTGTTTATAATGCAAGCTAAATGAAAATATGATTTTATTCAACGAAGCAGGTTAGTTAAATAAGAGTAATGGTGTATTCTTCAACAATCGGGCGCCATTCTTAAATAAGAAGTCGTCTATTTTGCTTTTGATCCAGTTTGTAGATTAACTATTGAGTATTATTTGATTTAATAATTGTTATTGAATTAATGGAGTATTCAGTTCAACAGAAAAATTTGATAAACTTAACTTACAAAAAATTAAGAAAAGTGGTTTTGTTATGAAAGATTTAACAGTTAAAGAACTTCAATCACGTAATGAGATTATTGCAGCATTTCCAGTTATGAAGCAGTTGCGAACTCATCTTGATGAAAGTTCTTACCTTGAACTAGTAAGTGAGGAACAAGAAAAAGAAGGATATAAAATGTTCGCTTTATTTGATGGTGATGAAATTGTTGTAGTTGTTGGTTTTCAGCCAATGATAACACTTTATTATGGTAGATTTGTTTGGGTTTGTGATTTGGTTACAGATGCCAATAAGCGTTCAAAAGGATACGGTGAGAGATTGCTTACATATGTTCATGAATGGGCGAAAGAAAATAATTATGAAAGTGTTGCTTTATCTTCAGGTATACAACGTACAGAAGCGCACCGTTTTTACGAAGATAAAATGAATTATGACAAAGTAAGTTATGTATTTAAAACTTCTTTAAAGTAAGTTCGATATTAAACTAAAGGGCTCATGGTGTTAGAATATTTCTAATACTTGGATATTGGGGGGTACAATGAGTAAAATTTCAAAAACACCAGAACCACTTCACATGATATGTTATTTTGTCAAGATATTGCAGATGAAATTTATATTTTAAATCAAGGAAAAGCCAAAAGATTAGATAATGGTATTCTACAATCAAAAGAAAGAGGAATAATTGAAAGAAGCATCATAGAAAATATTAAAAACTATTAACAACAAAAATAGCATATAAAAAAATGAAAGAAGTGATATTTTTGTCTCCTATTAATTTGTTTTCAATCACTACCATCATTATTATTTTAATCATGGTATCCATGTTAGATTATCTGTTTATCCATGCTTATAAAAAAGTCTATTAATCTAAACAAAACTATTTTGTATTGTGTACTTACCCCGGTTTTAGGAGGGTGTTTTGGATTTTTAATTATAAAGGTTGTAAGGGGACTATTTTATTAGGTTCTTGTGCAAAAAAATCTAACAAACTGTAAGCGTCAAGTTAAATTGAACATTTTTTGCTAATTAATTTTGAACACTTTCCTTTCCGAAAATGGAAGATCGATGTTTTATTCTATAACTATCACCATTTAATTGAATAATCTCTGACCGATGAATAATGTGATTTAAAATAGCTGTGGTGATAGCCGGGTCTCCTAATAGTTCTCCCCAATCTGAAGGCCTTTTGTTAGAGGTTAAAATAATAGAGGAGTTATTGTAGGAATCATTTACTAAGTGGGGTACCACCAGCAAAACGCGGATTTACAACGTTAAGGAATTTGGATATAAAAAATAGCCGGTTTTCACCACCTTAAGGGTGAACATCGGCTTGTTCATTTTAACCCCAAGTAACAGCATAGTTAGCACTGTTTATAACGGCAAACTCATAGTAACTGTTCTTATGTTAAATCCCATTTTTTCATATAGTTTAATGGCTTGGTTCTTTGCATATGCACTTAAACGGACTTCAGAGTATCCAGCTTGTCTTAGATGGTTAATGGCAGTTCTCATTAATTGTTTAGAGATTCCTTTTCCTCTAAATTCTTCAATAACATATAGTTCATAAATAAATCCATTCATCTTATCAGTAAACTGGTCTTTACTTGCTCCTAAAAGAATCCACCCCATTAATTTATCGTCTTCTATTGCTATTAAGTAATAGCTTCCCTTTTTTAGTAGCAATTGAACAAGTTGTTCGATTTTTTCATTTAAGCAATTGTCACAAAATGTGTATAAATTTCACATTCAGTATCTCATAAATGATAAGGGTATTTTGCTTTATAGCAGAGAGGCTGAAAAATGACTACTACTAAGTACAATGTGTATATTTGAGTGTTAGTTAAAAAATGTGGTCGGATTATTAGAATAAAACTAATGTGGTCAAATGGCAAAAATAAAATAAAAATGCGATTTCTCATGTTAGAGAAACCGCATTCCGTCAAGGTTTTTCGTATGATCCCGACTGGGTTCGAACCAGCGACCTCCACCCTGTCAAGGTTGAATCAATGGTTGAATCCCTTTCGTGCTTACGAGTTATTTGATATTGCATACATTATAGCTTATTTTCCGAGTTGAAACAAGCTGTTTTGACTGCAATACTTTCAGAATATGGACTAAAATTCTTCACCTTTGCCCAGCGTAGAAAAATCTCTTGTAAAGTGAGTCGTAATGTGACACTTCTGCGTCTAGTTCCTCGTGTAAAACAGGAGGTCTTTCGTCATTCAGTATTTCCTTTAAAGTATCGTACAATTGAATTGTCACCATGTCGGTTAGCAATTCAAATATGGGAACAGGAAAGTTTTGATTCTTTATCTGCGTTTTTGCGATTGCTGTCGTGCTCTCGTCAATCTTTATCCATGCAATACCATGATAAAGGTTATTTGGTTCGTCTGCCCATACAATAAAGGAAGGTATTATGTCTTGGATTTTCCTTTGAATTCCTAAATTAAAGAGTTTTCCTCGGACTTTCCTTGAGAGCCAAAGTGGATAGTTTTCCTCTCTCCCAGGTACAGACAGAACAGCTACGTGTGAAAATGAATCGTAATAATCAATTTCACCTCTTGCTTTGGCTTTATTATAATCGTCCAGTGCAAACCACGTCTCGATGAGCCAACTCAACAAGTTCATATGTTCATATTCTTTATTTATGTACTCTGACGTAATTCTCAATAGTGGAAGTTCGAATGTTTCGCACAAGGTATCTTTCTTTATGTCTCGTTCCTGTTGTTTTTCTGATTCATGTTGAACTCCGTCAAATTCAACTGCAAACAAAGGAGATTCATCTGAATCAGCTACAATAAAGTCAAAGTGCGCTTTTAATGCAAAGGAGTATAGTTCGTTACTGATTCCGCTCCCTTCAATTGGAAAAATGTCTGCAAGTCTGACTTTAGGGTAAACTGACACATTATGATTATTGCATATTTGACTCAAGTGTTTACGTGTCAACGCTTCTGACCGATTCATAATTTTTTTCAGCACGTTCCAGTTCCTCCTCTGCTTTACTTCTATCTGCTTCTGTTTTCGCTTCTTGCTTTATCAATTCGAAAGCTAAACCTTCAACAATACTAAACAGACTCGGTATTGTAATGTGATAATTTCCGCTCTCATAACAATTGAAGCACTGTTGTAATAAATCTCTCCATTTCAAAAGGTGTTCATCCCTCAAAAGGTCTTTCTTGATTTTTTCATATACTCCATATGTTTCATAACTTTCTTCAAATGCTTTATCAACTAGTTGTTTTTACAATTCCTTCCTCGTCAATTTCAATATTCTTCATTTCGGCAAACGTCTCTTTTATACTGTTTGACGGCAATGATTGTAATTGTTTAGCAACCTGTTTTTGTTGCTCTCCAAGACCTTTTATCAGTGCAGCAAATGTTTCCCGTGTACTGTCCGAGAATATCTCATTGAAGATGTTTTTCCCTCTGTTTTCCTCCACGTCAATTCTCCTCCTCTTAAATATCGTAATTCAATGATACATGAAGACATGGAAAATATCGACAAACAATAAAGAAAACTCTAGTTCCGTGAAGGAACCAGAGTTCGGATAATTAATCAACCATGTAAAACTCTGGTCTGCATTTAATACGTCTCAACACGTCCAGAACTTGTTTTTGAACCTCGTAATAATTTGCTTTATGCTTCTGACAATATTGATAAGCCAATTTGCGAGACAAGGTTTCTAGTTTTTCAAGACGAATCCTCTTTAATGAATGTTTGTCAACGTTTGAAACAACGAAATTTGTAATACTGTCTTCAATTCCAGCGTATTTCATGTTTATCTCTCCTTTGGTCTCATTTTTATTGAAAAATTGTTATAAGCTGTGAGGGGATTAAAAAACGATTTCGGCTAAATCAAAGTTTTCGCTATTCATGTCGTATTCTGGAACTGGTACAACAACAGAAGTGGAACTTTCCATTCGTTCGAGGATTTTATATGCTAGGAGTTTTTCATTTGAGGAGTTTTCTTCTTCCTTGTCTGGTTCCTGTGTTTCTGTTACGTCAGAAACGTTTGGAACCTCTTTTTCTTTATGTGGTTCTTGTACATCAGACTCGTTTTCATTCAGTTCCTGCTCGTCAACGACAGGAGTAACTTCAAAAATAACGTCCTCAAGATTCTTAACGTCGACATGCGGAATAAAATATGCGTTCATTTCCTGCATTTTCTCGTCAACGTATTTACCAGAGCGTTTCACGAGATAACCACGGTTAACAAGGTCGTTAACAACGTCTCGAGCCTTGTTTTTCGAAGCTGTCAACACCGACATGAGCCAACTGTCAGATAGCTTGCAAACGTCCATGTGCTTCTGAAAACGTACCACATGACAGAAAAGTACAAACTCTTCTGGTGTCTGTGCTTGGTTAACCAGTGGCATAGGAATCAAGTCATATGGATGTTTGTTTCTGTCCAAGTCAGTGAACTTGATAATAAAATTGTCTTTGTCTAGTTTTTCAACAAGGATATAACCCTGTTTAGCGAGTCTGTCGATGGACATCATGATACGTTTCTTGTTTCTTGATTTGTCGGCAAGAAGTTTAATTCTTGTATCGAGGAAATCAAGATTCGTGTCAAATTCTCCAAAAGCTGACACTCTCTTTCTCAATTGAGCGTAAACAAATACGTCCTCAACTGGTAATTTCTTGGGTGATTTTGGACATACCATTTCTTGATAAATCAATACTGCATTTTTCATAATTCTATTTATCTCCTTCAAATTTCAGTTTTTTGCGTCGTAAATCTTCAAGTAATAATGCCTCGTCGGTCATTTCTTGATACACCTTGTTCAGCCGAACTTGAACCGTGCGTCTCATTGGCTCACGTCCAAGAACCAACTTGGAAATGTATTCGTTACTGAATCCAGTCATACGAGCAATATCCTTTTGTTTCAAGCCGAAAATCTCCATGAGCAACGACAACTTTTCTCTTGTAAAATGAATCATACACAATTCCTCCTGTTTTTAAGTAGTTAAATTCCAAAATAAATAGAGCAGTCCGAAAACTGCTCTCACTATGGCTTACTTTATATACTTGCTGTGGTACTTGTTCTACAACCATTATGTAGTTTATATGCAAAAAGAGAAAGACAAGCGAATGACTTGTCTAAGAAAAAGTTATGGAAATATGCAGTACAACTTTACCAAGAAGAGATTTGTCCAGAATCCCTCAAAACATATAGCAACCGAACAAAGGACTCAACAACCAGAGAAGGTAATTACTCACGAAAGTGGGCTTACTATATATAACAACATTAAAAACAAAATAATTAACAAGTTTCATACCTGTTGTTGTCCTCTTGTAGTAGTTTGATAGTCTCTTGTTGGGCTTCCGTGATATTATCAAGAAGTTCAACGTAGGCTTTCTCATGTGGGAAAGTGCACCGCCAGTAATAACATCGGCTACCTTCAACATCGTTTGTTTAATAAACATAAATAATCATCCTCCTGTTTAAGCCCCTTCTCGTTCGTTCTAGGGCGTTTTAATTCGTTTTAGGACTCATAGTATTCAACGTACCTAAAAAGCCGTCATGAGCCTTCTAAAGCCCTTAAATTAAATCCTTGTATTGGGGGTATTTTTCGCACATACTTGACCAACAAAAAATAAGATAAGACTCCTCTTTTTATCGTCCTTGAATCAAGAATGTATTTACAAGTGCTTGTGGTGCTTCTCCTTCTTTACGATAGAAAACAAGTGGATTGACTGTGAAATGAACTTTTCTGTTCTTCGTTGTCTTCGAGAACACTGTGTATTCACCGAATTTCATATTTGTAATTTTACGTTTCAATTCAGCAAGAGAATATCCTGTGATTTTAACAAGGTCGTCAATTGACATTGCTTCGATTTTACGAGCGTCTTGTTCATAAGGATTGTGACAAAGGACGTTTGTCTCGTAACTGATGTATGGAAGAATCATGTACAATAAACCAAGGTCAGCAGGCTTCAATTCTCCATATGCTTCACGAACTTTTGTTGAGAAGACCTTTACAACGTTTCTGTTTTTCGATTTTCCTTTGAAGTGGTACTTTTCGTTGACTTTGAATCCCTTTGCAGTCTTTCCATTCTCAAGAGGTTCCTCAACTTCGATGAGAAGTTCGTTCTCAAGCAATTTATCAACAAGTTGAGTGACGGTATTACTTTTCTTTATCCCCAAGACTCTTCCAATACTTACCCTGTTCATTGGTTTCATAGCTTGACTGCTCTCGTACAATATTCCATCAAAGTTTGTATATGTTTGTAGTACGAGCAGATAACCAAGTTCGATACAAGATAGTGCAGTCTTGTCTTTGAGTTCCTTTGCCATACGAACGTCCTCTTTGATTTCACGAATTGAGTCCATATCACCGAATGTAAATGACTTTCCTCTGCTTTGCTTACGTTCTTGGATTTCTCTGTATGCTTCTGCTTGTTCATTGGAAATGATACGGTCTCCAGCTTTTAATTCTCGTTCGATTACTCCTGTTTCTGTATCGAAAATTACTTTTGACATTTCAAACACTCCTCTAAGATAATCCAGAAATCACGTACTGTACTTCTGGTACTATCTAGATGGACTGCATATGTTGAACTACAACCTTTTACAAAATATTTGATAGAAATCAGTCAACATACACTGGATGTATATAAATTCCAGTTATTGACATAGCTCGTTTTGGTTGGTTTTTTTTGCGTGTATTAGCTTGTTTTGGTTGGTATTTTAAAACCACCTTGAACCGTTGGGAGAGTAAGTGTCAGAGGGATTTTCGAGGAGAAATTTCTTCTTTATCTTGACAGATAAAGACCATTGCATGGAGCCACAAAAACAACAAACTCCTTCACAATTAATAACAACAATGTTGTGGTATTTTAAACAGCGTTACTCACCAAGTGAGAGTTACTATATATATATAAAACTGCGTATATAACAATGTAAATAACAAGGTTTATATCAAAGTAATAACTTGTTTATACGTTGTTATAACCTTTAATCACTTCGTTCTTAAAGGTTATTCGCTACGCTCATACATTCTAAACAATATTTCCCCTTTTGTTATGAGAACAAAGAGTTTAAGTTATTTAAAAAATGTAAACCGAGCGAAGCGCCAGCGTAGTGAAGGTTTGGCTCAACGTCTAGTTGTCACAGCTATCCAAGTTATATCTTGGTTGACATCCAGTTCTTCCTCGACTCCCTCTTGTTGTCCTCCAGTAAATAACAACATTAAAAACAAAATAATTAACAAAAGAGAAATAAATAAAGAATTTACGAACACCAACAAAAGGTGAGTAATGAATATGCACCGCAAAACTTGGAGGGAGCCGATGTCTGGCGAAAGGTCTGCGGTGCTGGGCGAAACCTTTATTCTTTATCTCTTTATTTATCTCTATCCCTTTTGTTATCTCTTAAAGAATTTATTATCTTCTTTAAAATTTTGTTCGAAGAACCACCGAGCGTAAGCGAGGTGTACTATTTAATATTTATTCTCTAAGATACTGTTTTTCTCTAAGATACTGTTTTCTGTTCATTTAAAACGGAAATCCCGCTTGGTTGAATTTACTTGAGCGGAAATCCCGCTCGACTGAAATCACAAAAGCAGAAATCCCGCTTTATTTGAACTAGTTCATTTAAAACGGAAATCCCGCTCAAAATGAAATACCTCCTCCTCCAGTAGTTTAAAATTCTGTAAAAATCACTTCGTTTTCTGACTACCGCTACTCTCCTCGTTGTCATCCAGTAAATCACCACGATATATAACTTTTCCCACAAGGTTGTATTTCTTGAAGTGTAGCCACCTATATATTAAGAGAAGAATTAAGCACTCTTCTCCAACAACGAAAACCATTTGGTTCACATCCGCTTTGTTCATTCAGAGCGGACTTTAATTTTGTACTTAATATAATCAATTCCGATTACAAACTATTACACGAAAGGAGTATTGAATATGCACAGACGCTTAACGAGTAAAGAATTTGTTGCTATTTTCAAAGTTTTAAATGTGTCGAGAAGCGAGTTCGCTCGCATGCTTGGTTTCTCCGAGGGTGCGGTTTGCCGAACAATGTACGACAAGAATTACAAAGTCAGTGCAAGAATGGATTTCAAAGTAAAACAGCTTTGCGAAAAGCTGGGAGGAATCGAGTTCGTACTTGATTTAGCACGAAAAGGAGGTCATTTTAATGAACGCACTTGTCCACATTGTGGCATTCCTGTTGATTGATAGCTGCTTCGACAAGAAAAACGAAGCCGTAAAGGCAAAAAAGCAAGAGATTGTCAGAGAGATTTATAAAACTATCAAAATTGAAGAGGAGAATTTGTAATGACAAGAAAATTGAACGAATTCAGAACGAAGAAAGACAGCTATGTGAAAGCAATTGAGGAAGCAAAGGTTCAACTTGCTCAAAACGAGATTCAGTTGAAGTTAAAGATTGAAGAATTAAAAAAATTACAAATTGATAGCTTTGGAAAGACAATGGACTCCACAAAGCTGAACCAGTTGAACCAAGATATTTTGTTATTGGAAACCAGTATCAAGGAATTGACTGAACGTATCGCTGTATATGAAGACACAATGCAAGACAGACTTCAAGAAGACATTGTTCCTGTTATCCAAGAAAGACAAAAATTAATGGATAAGCAAAACAAGAGACTGGATGAAATTGAACAATACTTATTCGAAGCAAAGTTGAAATACATGAAAGAGATTGAGGACGCTATTATTGAACGAGAATCAATGATTGCTCAATTAAATGAGTATCACCAAGAGATTAACCGTATTCAACCAGAGAGTGAACCAACATTGAGAAGATTCAATATATACAATCGTGATTATATCGCAACTGGTGGTTCTACTCCCGTTGTTGTCCAAGACTATGACCTTCGTTCACTTGGTTGCAATCATTATGGTGGAAAACCACGTCAAGCAAGTTCATATATCTTGTTCAAGAGAACAGGAGAAATTATCCAAAATGAGCAAGAAGCATATGAAAGATTGAATGAATTAACTCAAAAATAAGGTTCCGGTCAATCGCTGGAGCCTTTTATACTTCAATAAAAAATTACAAAGGAAAACGGTTTGGTGCTCTTTTAACCGCAGTTGATGAACATGGTTTCAAGATTGTTCGCTGGAGCAAGGAAGCCAACAAGGAAAAGAGATTACACACGAACCCAAACCATAAGAAAGGACTTAAATGAAAATGAGTAAAAAACAAACGAAGACCGCTCTTGAACTATTGTTGGAAGGTTATGAACAGCTTGAGAAAGGTGAGGAAGTTGAGTCTGTCGACATGATAAAGGAAGTTGAGAAGGACGAGGACGCTTCTCCTATCGCATTGTTGCAAGCAGGTTATATCCGGTTACAAAAACTCCTCGAAGAAGAAAGAAAAGCAGAAAGCAGTGATTAATAATGTCAGAGAAAAAGGAATTACAGATTGTAGACGAAAATCTTGAAATTCCAGAACCGAAATCTAGAGAAACAATGTCATTGTCATTAAAAGAACGCCATTTTGCCGTTCTCTGGGTAACGCAACCATATCACAAGAAATCAATTAATGAAATGTGTAATGAAGCGGGATTCAATCGTCAGTACGGATACAAAGTCCGTCAGAAACCAGCTTTCAAAAAATATTGTGATGAACTCCTTGATGAATTTACTTATGAATTCCTTCCAACGGTTTATAAAGAACTTCATAATATGATTGTTCATGGACGTTCAGAGAAAAACAGACTGGATGCTATCAAGGTCGCTCTAACTATGGCTGGTAAACTGACCGAACGTCAACATATCACTCATTCAGTAGACGAGGAAGTTTTTGATGTTGAAGAAGTGAAAAAACGTCTTGAGGAAGAACGCCAAACAATTATTGACATTGATATTGATAGTATATAACCTTCACTTTCCTTCGGTGGAGGTTTAGCGAATTCAAAATGAAAGGAGGGGACCAGATGGTTTTCGTTGTTGTTGCTGCTTTGCTTGCTATTGTTTATGGGAAACACTCGTTTGAACAGAATTTTAAAGGAATGAATTGTGTACTTAGTGCTAATAAAAGACTACAATTCAGATAATGTTTATGAAGTCGAGTTTGAAGTTGCAAGGTTATTCCAGTTTAAAGCACGGAATAAAGATGTGTTCGACCACGATATAACGATTCAAGATGAATATAAAAGGAAGTGTAAAGAAATGTTAAAGAACGAATTTTACGTAGACGGAAATGACTTAATTATTGTAGTTGAAAGACGTTCTGGTGAACGAGTTGAATACGTGACTGATGTTGAGAATTTACCGAAGTTAGAAGCAGTGGGAAAAAAGTTTTATGAGTGTGGACAGCAATTGGCTTTTAACGAAGATGGAAGACACAAATTTGTAAAAGATTTTCTCATGGGATTTCCTTCAACAAGGGTCTCTATGTTGGACTCGAATCCGCGTAATTTAAGGTTACCGAACTTAACTTCTTTCGGCATAAGAAACACGTTCGAAGTATTGTCTGATATTCTGATTGTTTATGTGAAGAAGAAAAGCGGAGAGGTTATCCCTTGTTTATTCGATGTTTCGGACAAGGAACACCTCGATAGGCTGGATTGTAGACTGTATGTTGATTCAGAAGGGTATGTCCGAGCAAATTCTAAGATTGGTCACGTCCATGTACATCGCTATCTGATGGAACAATACTATGACATAAAACCAGATGAACGTGTTGACCACGTCCATTCATGCAAAGTTGATAACCGCAAAAAGCACCTTCGAATTCTATCCCATTCAGAGAATATATTGTCTCAACATTCAACCTCCGCAAAATCAGGCTTTCCGCATGTCTATAAAGTAGGTAACAAATACTACGTTCGCTTCCATAAGTATAAACACAGAAATCGCTCATTCGATGACTGGGCTTCCGCAGTACGTTATGCACATATTATCAGAGGGTTTGAACTTGGTTCTCTCAAAGGTTCTATCGGCACACCAGAATTTCTTATTGAAACATTACGTAAGGGAGAACCGAAAGCTATATAACAAATACACATGCCCGTTCCTTAACTGGAATGGGCTTTTTTGTGATTCTGATTCATGGTTCCTTTGTCTGCTGACTCTCTCCCAGAGGACACTTTTAAATTTATGAAGAGAAAGGAATGATTAAACGTGTCAACATAATGGTAAAAGTCGGCTGTAATATCAGTGACTTTATCAAAGGCATGAGTCAAGTACAAGACTCGATTCAAGATTCGATTCCATTGGAGCAAGCCTGAACACAGTATCTCAAAGTTTGACAAACGTAGGAGACCGTTTCAAGGAAATCCTCGGTCAAGGGGAACCTATAATAAATTTAAAAAGGAACCCAAAAAATTTTACTGTACAAGATAACTGGGACTTTCCTAGGGCGTATAATGTACTAAGATTGACGAGGAACCTTTTAACCTTCCCATATGGAACCTTTCAAAAGGAATGTCAATTCTTGTACAACAGTTGATACAAAAGGATTTTAAAGTTTTATGTAGAGAGACGAGTGGAAGGAGGAGCGAAAGGGGATGGAGTGGAAGGGGAGTTCCCCAATCAAAAATTTGTATACATGAGGGGAGAAATTTATATGTGTGAAAGCATGATTGACGGAGCAGAGAATATGAGTCTATGAAAGGTAAAGAGCAACCAGTTCAATCTTTGAATGGAAGAGAAGTTGCAAGACTGATTGAAGAAGACTTTTTCAAGTTACAACAAAGACGTTTAAACCGTGCACGAAGTGGATTGGCAAGACCAAAATACATCGGAGGTATGTCTGGATTTTAATAAAATTAGAGTACTCCTCTTTTTTTGTTTCGTTTTGAAACTTACATGGAAGTACAATGTATACCAAGTATATCTATCAGAATTGATTTGAGTATTACATAAGTACGGTTGCAGGATATTCGTTATAGTTTACTTGTATATACAAGTTATATGTACATTGTATCACATCAGTATATTGTCATAACGTATCACACTATTTTTGTTGAACGAGGATTCGAACAAAATAGTCAACATACCGCAGAACGAGCAGTTCAGACACCGAGTTCCAAAACCTCAATACTAGGACAACGAACTCAATAAAAAAACAAGGTCAAGCAATTGTGGTCAACCTTGTTGTTCCTTGATTTTTCGATATATTGTCGCTCTGCTCACACCAGTCAGTTCAACAATCTCATTCACAGTGTATTGATTCGTGTTGTATAACTGGATTGCTTTGATGACCTTCGTTGTTGCTTTCTTAGGTCTTCCACCTTGTCTCCCACGAGCACGAGCTGATTCAAGACCAGCTTTTGTTCTCTCTGAAATCAAATCTCTTTCCATTTCACTCAAGACAGCTAACATACGAAACATAGCTTTGCCGACTGCTGTTGTTGTATCAATGTTATCACGAAGAGATACCAGTTCGACTCCTAGTTCTTCAAGCTGGTCAGCAAGTTCGATGATTCCTTTCGTTGTACGTCCGAGTCTATCCAGCTTATAAATAACGAGTATGTCACCTTTGCGAAGACTGTCAATCAACCGTTTGAGTTCTGGTCTTTCCGTTGTTTTACCAGTCATTTTCTCTTTATATATACGTTCGCAACCAGCTTTCTCAAGAGCGTCAATCTGTAAATCAAGGTTCTGGTCTTGCGTAGAAACACGAGCATATCCGATTCTCATTTTAAATTCCTCCTCGGTTCAAATTGTCTACACAAATTGTATCAAAAAGGATGTATAAAGTAAAGTATGATACATTGTTTTTGATACATTTTATAAGACGGAATGAGACAGCATTGTTCCGCTCGCAGTCTTACAATCTCGTTTGTCTTAAATAACGAACGTTTTATGAGACTCTGAATACAACAAAATATATCAAGGAGTTACATTGAGAATGTTGTTATATCAAGGTTTCAAGCGAATGTAACAAAAGGAATGTATCTCATTAGAGGAATCATATTGTTTTGTTACGTGGTTGAATCTGTTATGTTACATTGTTGTTCTTCCGTGTTGTTACCGTGATATACACACAGAGACATTGTATTGAATGTGAATTGTTATCAACGCTCAAAAACGAAACTGAACGTTGTGAGCGACACAGAATTCAATCACGAATGAACCACAGAGAATAATTGTGTAAAGCGAAATTGATTGACGGGGTATACACGGGGGGGACGGGTATCAAGTGTACTGCAACTGACTCCAACAATTTACACAGCAGATTTTTCAAACTTGAATAACATTCCGTGTGACACCCATTGTTCAACAACAGTTTGAGAGTTCCCCATACCCAGTAGTCGTTGTCTAAACGACAACTTTTCATTTTGTTGTACCTCAAAAACCGAACAAAATTTACACACGAAATTTTTTCAAAAGTCGAGGTTCCCAGTCCAAACTCGTTCGTACATTCCTTCTGGGTTCCTATTAAATGGTTCCCAGTACAAGAAAGACAATATGTTATGATTGGATTTTGAAATTACATGTTTATAGAAAAGTTGTCGCACAGACAACAAATATGATGATAATTTTACAATGGAAGAAAAGTGTTCATCCTAATTCAGTAGAAATTGTTCACGCCCGATTAACGATTAAACCGCTCAAATCGCTCCAGATTCAACGATAGACAACAAGGTAATACAATATGTCTCGAACGCTGTAAAACGTCTGTATGGGGCTTATACGTCCTCGTTTGAATCTGGTATTGTCCGAAACGACAATTGGTTGTTGTACATAGACATCTGTACTCATTGACGGAATCTTCTTGTACAGTTCATTTTCAATACTCTTGCGTTGTCTTCTTGGGTGTTTCTGGATTCACTCTCGGCTCGGTTCGTTATTCTAACGAATGAGTCAAGTTCCCTCTTGTTGGTTCCGTTCTCACACAGAGAACTCTCGAACTGACAGGAGGGATTTTTTTTTGTTTTCATACTCACAACAACAAGCGTCAATCTAACCAGTTCACAAACAATGGATTTCCTCTCTGACTTTCACGTTCAAAAATACTCCTTCTGATTTCGGCAGCGTGTTCCTGTTCTTGCTCTTGGATACATTCACGAAGTACAGAATAAAAATAGTTCTGGAACTTGGTTCTAATACGTCCTTTCTTGTACGAGAACACAGTTGTCTTGAACGCTGTTCGAACAAGGTCATAATCAATGTCAAAATGATTTTTAAACAAGGTTTTCGTGAACCTCCACAAAGTCAATATATCCGTGTTCTTGAAGAATGGACGAACAAGTTCAATAAATTGTTTATCAACACGTTTTTCAATGAATGTAATGTCAGAGTCAATGTCTATATCATTTAAAGAAGGTTTTTGTTTTGAAATAATTGTTTCGGATTTTTCAACTGGTATCAAACCGTACTCGTGACAAGTGCTCTCCTCGTCTTCACGGTGGTGCAACACGGTAGGGAGCAATAATGTCAAAGACGCTCCATTCCCTCCGTTTTTAATTCTCATTTGTTCGATTCTCTTTATAATTCCAAGTTTGACAAACTTTCTCAACGCTCGTTTCACAGTGTCAACGCTCTTTCCAACAATTTCAGCAAGCGTTGAGTTCTTCAACCAACAAACACCAAGAACTTTCACGGAATGACCTCCCAGAGTCCACAGGATTGAACGTTCTGTGTCATTGAGGTCAAATGTATCAAGTATATATGAAATGTGCTCATTCAAAGCGTCAAGCGTCTCAAATTGAGCGTACTCTCGTAACGAATGCATGTCGAATAATCCTCCTTGTACAAGAGGACACTCCAGTGTTAAAATACATCATGAGAGGACTCGTAAATTCTTCTCATGAGGGAATTTCAACCGTGTTCGCCAAAACACGTTTGGAGTTTCCTCTTTTATTTTTTTTGTCTTGTTCTTCGGAACTATCGAATTTTGTTCAGCGGACTGAATTGACTGTGCTGATTCCGAATGTCGTCTGTGTTCAACTGGGTATATCTCCGTAACATAGCAAGGGAGGAGTGACCAACAATTTTCTGTACTGACATTATCGAACCACCATTGAGGAGAAACTCCTTGATGAAATAATGTCGGAACATATGAACAGAAATTGTCCTCGTGATTCCAGCTTTCTTTGCATACTCCTTGACTTGATTTCGGAACCTTCCTCGGTCAATTTGATTTCCGTAAACTGTTACAAAAATGAATGGAGTACCAAACTCCTTAACTTCCGCAATCAACTCTTTGAGAAGACGTGTTGTCTTCCGTGAAATGGGAACATATCTTGCTTTCTTGTTCTTCGAATTCTCTGCTCGAACTTCAATAATTTGAGTCTTGAAATCAATGTCATGTTGTTTAAGATTGATTGCTTCTGAAATTCGAACTCCGCTATCGACCAACAAATTCAAAAGTACATAGTTTCTGAAACCAGCAAACGTTCTCTGGTCTGGAACACGAAGAATTTTTTGAACTTCTTCTGTTGTTGGAGCGTCAACTGTGTCAATTGGTTCTGACACAAGTTTGACTTTGTTGAATGGGTTTTTTGTGAGAATTTGCTCGTCAATGAAGTGATTGAACATTGCTCGAAGTAATTTGATATGAGTCCGAATTGTACTGTCAGAGAGACCAACAGTTTTGAATTCGGATTTCACACAATGGTTGTTTTCAAATTTGACGTGCTCGTGTCGTAAATAATGAATGAATTGTCGGACGTGATTTTGTGTGACCTCGTGAGGTTTGAGGTCAAGTCCGTATTGTTGAAGAAAGGTCTGGAACAACTTCACAGCGTTCTCACGGTTACGAATGGAACCTTCCGAGACTCCTTCCGCTCGTTTGTTGAACGTGTACATTGACAATAAATCGTCCCAGTTTTCAGAGGATTGAATTGAATCGTAATTTGAACGAAATAACTTTGCTTTACGCTTTGTGGACATAGAAAAAGACTCCTTCCATGTCTCGAAAGACACGAAAGGAGTCCTCAATACTTTTGTATGAATAACCTCAACACTCGTCGTGCTTCTGGTATTTGACATTCATACAAACGTTGATAAATCAAGGTATGATCCCGACTGGGTTCGAACCAGCGACCTCCACCCTGTCAAGGTGGCGCTCTCCCTGCTGAGCTACAGGATCGTAAGATAAAGTTGTATTTCTAATATAAAATGGCAAGAGGAAATTGTCAATATTTTTATAAAACAGACTATGTGTTTTTTGGTAATTGTGATATAGTGATTAAGGAATTGAAATTTTTTTATATAAATTCCTTTTACTAGAAATTCATGCAAATACTATGAAGGCATTACTTTTTAGCTGGAGAATGTCTATAATAGAGAGAGAGCATATCACAAAAAGTCACAGCGGGGAAGACCGCTTAAAAATATGAAGATAAAGGTGAAGGTATGAAGAAGAGGAGCACACTGTTTGGGTTTTTATTGGCTTGTATTCTAGTAATCTCTTTTCCAACTGTTTTTTATGCTGAGGGGCGGCCGCAGCCGGATGTCTTTGGGAAATATGCAGTATCGATTGAAGCGAAGACAGGGGATATTTTATATGACAAAAATGCTCATGCGAGAGCATTTCCGGCCAGTACAACGAAAGTACTGACCGGCTTATTGCTGCTTGAGAATACAAAGCCGGGCGAGCGTATTGAATTTTCGCAAAAGGCTTTGGAGCAAGAGAAAAGCAATTATCAAATTGAATTTCAAGTTGGGGAAACAGTTGACAGGGATACTGCGTTAACCATTTTAATGGTGCTTAGCGCGAACGATATGGCTTATGCGATCGGTGAGCATATTGCAGGGAGTGAAGCGGCCTTCGCAGAGCTGATGAACAAAAAGGCAAAAGAACTGGGAGCAAAGGACAGCCACTTTGTGACGGCAAGCGGTCTCCATAATCCAGAGCATTATACAACTCCATACGATTTAGCGCTTATCGCACGGGAAGCATTGCGCCATCCGGAATTAATGAAAGCAATGTATACTAAGCGTACGACGGTAACAACTTCATTGCAAACAAAAGAGATACACAATAAAGCAAAGTTTTTTGATAATCCTACTACGATCGCGGGGAAGACCGGATTCACGAATCAGGCCCGCAACACTCTTATTGAAATCAATAAGCAAGATGATAAGGAAATTGTTAACGTCGTTATGGCTTCGGCAAAACCGATCATATATGAAGATATGAAGATTATTTCCGGCTATGCGTTTCCGCAGCTGGCAAAACACACAGTATTGGATAAAAACGATTGGACACAGAATGTAACGTTGCTTAATAAGCGTGTAGAGGGCGAACTGGAAAAAAGTATAGAACTTGAAACGAAGGATGGGGAAGAGAAGCGTTTTGAAACAGTGTTTACTCCTCTCGCACAGAATCCAGACAAGCTTTATAAAACCGGTATCGCGAAAGGGGAAGTTATTGGGCAAGTAGAGCTGAAAAAGAATGGATTCTCTGTAGAAAAGGTGAATGTGCTGGCTAAAGATGATGCGGCATTTCAGAAGCCGATTTTGTTTAAAAAGCCTGCTCCTTCTTCCGGTATGCCAATATTGCTTGGTGTATTCGTATTTATCTTCATCTCCCTTACCGTTCTGCGTATAAGAAAAGTTATGAGGATGAGAAAGCGGAGAGCGATGATGTACAATCGAATAAGATAATCAAAAAAAAAGCGAATCTGCTATATGAGATTCGCTTTTTTTTTGATTTGGTAACTTATTTATTTTTATCTTTAATATTTCTGTGCTTTTTGTTTATATACATATAATGCAGTCCCTATAACTATTAGCATAGAGCCAATTAACAGTAGGTTGAAAATGCCGGTAGCGGTGGATGGAAGAGTTCCAAAACCTGAGCCAGGGGTTTTCGAAGGGGTTCCGTCTATATTTTTTATCTTTTCTTCTGCAGAAAACTGAAATTTTACTATTGTTTTTAATCTTTGGAAGTCATTACCGGAATTAATAGGGAAATGAACAACGTATCTTAATGTTTCTTGATTGTTTGTTGCAAGTAGCCGTTTATCCAGATTTGTAAGATTATTTAACTTACCTTTATATAAAAGTGTGTCTTTTGCATAGAGTTCAAGCATAAGTGTTTCAAAAAGTTTCTTCGATCCTTCTTCTAAATTAGCAGCCATAGTATAGTGAAAGTGACGTTTACCATTGTTTATTATAATTAAATTTCCTTCAAAGGTGTCGCCGGGGCTCATATTGGGAATTTGGAAGAGAGATTCTGTAGGGTTCAATGATAAATCAATTTCTTTTTTCTGACCTTCTTCTGCATTAATAAATGTATACGGGAAAACGAGCATAATAATTGCAAGACAAATTGCAGCCAAGTATTTTAACATATGTCTTTATCCTCCTTTAATGTAGAAAAAGAAATATATAATTTTTGATTATACAAGGGACAGAAAACTCATTTTGCAGGTAAGCATAGATGGGTTTATTGTAAATATATTTGTTACTATGATAGTAGAACGAAGTAAAAAAATAAGAGGCCTCCTGTTATTTTTTACTTTGTTCATTATAAAGAACATCCCTTTATAGTATAAGAGAACATTATTGAAAATAAAACTGTCGTATTTCCTACTATTTATTTAAATATGACCTTCTACATGTTTTTTCCTTCTCGTTTCTTCTATTTACTGAATTTTTGTTTTTTCTTGAAGGAGTAAGGTGGTTGTCAGGAGGAATTAAATCTCAACAATCAGAATCAGGAGCTGTTTCATAGTAGAATTGTTTTATCGGTTGTAAGAAAGCAAATATCTGCATTTTCTTTGTTGTAACAATTATAAATAAAATCCTGTATTTAGACTATGCGATAATGACTGAAGAGAATACATGGATGTGTCTTTCATAGAATTCATTATAATAAAAATAAAATCGTTCTATATAAAGCACAAAAAAATAGAGGAATTTTGAGATAAAGTTAGAAAATAATAGAAAATCCCTTGATTTGTCCTTAAAAGAGAACGGAATCGGTAAAAAAACCTAATTTTATGAAATTTTAATATTTCACTTTTTAAATGAAGTTCTTTATAATGTAGATGAAAGTTCTTTTTAAAGAACAAAAAGGATACAAAAACGAAAGCAGGTGAGTAAATGTACGAACCTAGAAAAAATCGTATCAATAAAAAAAGACAAAATCATAAAAAGTTCATTATTTTTGGTAGCGCGTTATCCCTTACGTTCTGGAACGGAGCTCAGCTGTTTCAAAATACAGAAGCACGTTATGTAGAAAAGGTGAATATTTCAGGTGGCACAATTCGAACGGCTTTTGTATTTCCCGGTACAATGCAGATTCTTCAAGAGAGTGCAACCAGCATTGGAAAAAATACAGCTAATGTACTGCAAAACGGCACCCAAAAATATAAAAGCTTTCAAACTGCACAAGCCGGCGAGCAAATTTTACAAGATGTAAAAAAACAATATGAAATTATTCAAACGCAATTTAAACAACTGGAATTAATTCATAAAGAAGCACAGGGCTATCAAACTCGTGCATACTCAGATGTGAAAAATGCTGAATTCCTTTTGAGAGGTATACAAAACATTAAAAGTGTGCATACAGTCAAGCCAGATCGACAATCTCAGCAAATAGTCGAAGAAATGAGAGAAGATATTGGTCAAAAGTATCCAGGACAAGATGAGGCAAAGAGACTGACGTTTATTCATAATTTAATTAGGGCACACTTAGATGGTACTCTTTCTGCAAATGATGTGTTGTATTATTTGCAAGATCAGCACAAAAAATCTTCTGAACAAGAAGAAAATCAGAGAATGCTGCTTACATTTGCGCCTGAGTTAGAAAATAATTTACGATCAGTCAATCGTATCCATTCTTACGTAAGGCCAAGCAATGAAGCAGTCAATGAACAATATCAAAATACTATTGTTTATATGCAAAAAATAGAGTTATTGATTCAGGACATCGAAAGAAAAATTAAGGAGCTTAAAAATCAGGAAAAACAATCTAAAGATGAACAACCTAAAGCTAAAGATAAAGATGGTAACACGGCGCAGCCACTTCATAGTAAGACTAACCCAAATATATCCAGACAAACTGAGCAGGAAAAACCAAAAGAAAACACGTCAACGGAAACTTTTGCACCGCAGCCAACAACAACTCAGACTGCCGAAAATGAACAACCTAACGTCTCACTAGAAAATAATGCCATTGAAGCACAAGAACCTGCAGCAAATGTAACTGTCCCGGTTGAATAAAAATAAGACAGCTTCTAGCGAAAATAAGGAGAGATGGCATTTATGAAGGTGGTAATGAAGGTAATAAGCACAACCTTGACAGTTCTTCTTACAGTATTGTTGCTTCTAGTAATCTTCTTTGTTGGAATTGCCAAGATAAAAGGGGAGGAACCGAACATAATGGGCTACAAAGTATTGACAGTATTGTCCGGTTCAATGGAACCGAACATTAAAACAGGTTCCGTAATTGCTGTTAAACCGTTGGATAATCCATCTTCACTAAAAGTGAACGATGTTATCACATATAAATCTTTGGATGACCCCAATAAGCGTATTACCCACAGAATTATAGAAATTAAAAATAAAAATGGGCAGCTTGAATTTATCACCAAAGGTGACAACAATGATGCAGCAGACAGCTTACCGATTCCAGCGACTAACGTAGAAGCAAAGTATGCAAACATTACAATCCCGTATGTAGGGCAAGCAGTTGAGTTTGCTAAAACTAAAACAGGAATTATCTGGCTCATGATTGTACCCGGTGCATTACTTCTTCTATGGCAGCTGGTTAATATCTGGAGAATTATTGCAAACATGGATGATTCTAAGCAACAAACAAAAGGTATTTAAACTCTTCTCTTCCAAGAAGAGAGGTTTAAAATAAAAAAATTCTACATATCCAAAGGGGAGGAATTTTTCATGTCAATTAAGAAAAAATTGGGACTGGCTTTAGGTGGCACAGCTTTAGCGGCAACTTTAATCGGTGGGGGAACTTTCGCGTTATTTACTGACAATGTTTCCAACGCTAACAACACATTTGCAACTGGTAATTTCAGCATTACTAACAATGATTCCACTACTGTAACTGTAACTGATGTTCTTAACGGGGTTATGGCACCTGGAGATTCTGTAGAAAAAACTTATACAATTCAAAATGACGGCGATTATGATGCTTGGGTAAAAATTAATCCTGATGCTAGCATAAGTACAGGAGATCTTTTCGGAGGTACTACTCCAATTAGTGTAACGCTTGACAAAGATGTTGAATACATCCCAGCTGGTGAGACAAAAACGTTTACTGTAAAATATCAACTTCCTTTAACAGCTGGAAACAGCTATCAAAACAAGACTGGATCTTATACAGTTAACTTCCAAGCGGTACAATACAAAAACAATGGTGATGCTAACGGCAACAAAGTTCTTGATGATGGCGAAACAGTTGACTGGAACTAATTTAACTGAAATTCAACTATAGAAGAGGATGGTAGTCCATCCTCTTCTATAAACTAAATGAAGCGGGGGAATTAGGAATGGCAAAGTCTAAAAAGAAATTAGCAAGTATGGCTGTTGGCGGTGCGGTTGCTCTTGGTTTATTAGTAGGCGGCGGAACATTCGCTTTATTTACAGATTCTGTTAGTAATACTAACAACACGTTCCAATCCGGTAAGTTAAAAATGGAAGGACACCGTCATGATATCCCTGTAACAGGTCCAATGTTCTATACTGAATCTAACGATAACGGTGCAATGGGTACAGGATTCTGGGCTCCGCTTGATGTACATACGAGAGGTATGTTCTTAGGCAACCATGGCAATCTTGATGCGAAATTAGTAAAAATCAAGGCAACTCCTCAATCTCAAGCTGCAAACGAATTTGCTAAACAAGCTATGGTTACAGTTGCTGTTGTAAAAGACCAAGAAACTGGAGAAATCGTAGATGCTACAGTTTTGAAAGAAATTAACGAATTATTAAGTCAGCAATTTAAAAAGGCATTAAAGGATAAAGGCTGGCTTTTTGATGATGCAGATGATGCAAGAGCATTTCAAGAGCTCGCAGCTTATATCCGTGCAGAACTTTTACATCAAACATTTGTATTGAAAAATGTAGCAGGTCAAAATGTAGAGGCGTATATTGAAGATCTATTCTCACAACCATTATCAGATTTTATCTCTTCTGGCGGTGTTAATGTGAAGAATAGAAATATTCAAGTTCCAGTAGATAAGACTTTGTATATGGCATATACAGTTACATTACCGGATCATGGTGCGGATAACAACCTGCTATTCAACAAACAAGTTAACCTTACATTCACATCTGAGTTCGAACAAGCTAAAAATAACCAATAAAATAGCATATAATAATCCAACTAACGACCTAATTATTAAATGAATTAGGTTGTTTTTTATGGAAAGAAATTGACTTTAAGTTGGTGCTAGACATCATAGTGACAATTATTTTTATCTTGTGAGTTCATATTAATCTAGTTTTAAATAACGGAGGAAAAAATGAAAAATAAATTATTTAAAGTTCTTTCAGGAGCAGCTTTGGTAGGTATGTTGGCTGGTCCAACTGCAGCAAGTGCAGTGGTTCAAGAGAAAAGTCAAAGTATTACAAATACTTTTATTTAAAGATATTACTGTAGACCAGGAAGGCGCTTATACTGCTTTGCAAGTAGGGAAAAAAGTGTTTGTTACTCAAAATAATAAAAGAATTTTTGAAACAAAAGGTACGAATCAATGGGGTCAGTTAAAAGATCTTTTCGTTCTTCATGAAGGAATGCCATACGAAGCACCGCTTATCGTAGTGAAAAACTCTCGACATGGATTAATGGTGTTCAGTGACTTATGGAACAAATTTGATGATGGCAGCTATGGGAGTAACATAGTCGATGCTCATGATTCCGGTCGTATTTTTTATGAACCCCAAACGAGAATCGTAAGTAAAACAGCTCATCATTACGCAGTTCAAGAGGGAAATGAAGTTGTTCTCTTTACTGCAAATAACTATGATAATCAGGAAGATGGTTATCATGAATCTTACAGAATGACAGGCACATTAAGGAGATTCATTATCTTCGATTGCTGTGGATATGCAGTAATGGAAAATGCAGATAGAGTGCTTATTGTAACCGGTTTTGGAGAAGAAGGACCTGGAGTGCTTGGGAAAATCAATCTTCAATAGAAGAGCACTTAAGGAAGTGAGGGATGTTTAGTGATCCCCGTTTTTTTATTATTTTTTAACAAGCCATGAACAGATCTCCAGGTATTGTATGCATGAGTACTCAGTCTGTTGGGAGGGGAGGATTTATTGATCTTTAGGTTGATATGCAACCAAGAATTATGAATAAAAAAGCCAAAAATACCATTGCTATTTTAGTAGAGAATTTGAGTACATACTGCTATATAAGTCCCAATTAATTTTTCGACATGGCTAACGACCCGATGCGTTGGAGCACCTTCCCCGGATACGTATCTAGGTATTACATAAAAGACTCGACTGATTTGCAAATGGCTTTACGTGTGGCATGGAACCGATTGACAATCACACTTCCTTTCAGCCATCCCCAAATACGTTCGACCGCATTCAAATTGGGAAAGTAAGGCGGTAAAAAGAGAAGTGTCAGCCGTTGTTCGTTTTCTTTTAAAAAGGCTCGTAGGAGCTTCGCATGATGGATGCGAGCATTGTCTAGAATCATGACGACATGTTGTCCCATGTGTTGGGACAGAACATAGCGCAAGAACGCAAGAAAGGTTTGTGCGTTACATTGCTTGGCTTCCATACAGAGGAACTCGTCGTTTTGGATATTGACGCAACCAAATAGACTGACAGTGGCATGATGGCCATAGGTCGGAATCTTTTTTTGCTTTCCTTTGACACACCATGTGGCACGTAACGCTTGGTAGTCACGAATATGACTTTCGTCTTCATATAAGAAGACTACTTCGTCTGTGGTGTTTTTTTATCATATCCAGTTCCTGTTGAAAGGCGGCCTGTTTGTCACGATTGGCACTTTGTAAGGTAGACGTCGGGCGTGTGTAGCGAAACCCCCAGCGTTTCAGCATCGCTCCAATCCCATTACGGGACATCGTGACCGCAAACGTATCTTCTATCACCTGTTTCAGAATGCGTGTGTTCCAACAAGACTCTCAGCCGTATCCTTCTTCGGCTGGCGTACTGTGCTCGATCATTCGTCTGAGTTCCTGTTCTTCTTCCGGGGACAGGAAAGATGGCTTACCTGGTGAATACTCCCGGTGTAATAGGGCTTCCATCCCGCCTTGATTGAATGTCTTCACGTAGCCTGAAATGGTTTCGCGATGGAGATTCAATAGTTCTGCCACTTGGATGGCATAGTAGCCTTGCATAATCAACCGAATGACGGCCACTCGTTTGGCCATAGATGCTTTTTGATCGTTTTTTCATGAGCTTGAAGACGTTCGACTGTCCAACCGTGGCCATGTGTAATGGTTAATCCTTTTCTCATGTTCATCTGCTCCTTCATCATTCTACTAGGAGCAATATAGACAGAAACGGTGGCCATCTAAACGTGTCGGGAAATTAAATAGGATTTATATAGATATAATATGAGTATCTCACTATGCAATGTAATGTATTGTAGATGAAAAATTAGAGATAGTATATTAGACTTCTGTCAATATGAAAAGGGGGTTGAATCAGCTTTATGCATAAATTCCCCCCTTTTTTATTATTACAAATTATTGAACATAGATAATTTTAATAAAAGATTTTGCGTTAAATCGCTTATCTTTCCACATGCCTTCCACTTCTACATGGAATTTTCTATTTTCATCTATCTTACCATCTACGAATTGTTTAATATCCCGTACAAAGAACATAGCAACCAATTCTTTCTTTCCGTCTCCATCAGAATCCGTTAAGAAGGTAGTGGTAGGCTTTTGTTCTTTATTAAGAACTACAGAGTCTATATTTATCGATTCATTATCATATTCCCCTTGTAAATCAATCGTAGCAGCAATGATTTGCATTTTCTTCTTATCTGTGATTTTGATTTTACCGGGATGTAATGATAGAGCTGCATCTAATGTTTCTTCAGCAATAGCAACCTTTGGAATTTCAATACTCTTTGTTACTATTTTATTTTCTGTATTATCAGCCTTTACTACGACATTATAGTTTAACGTTCTATCTACACTGGAAGGATCGATTTGCACTTTCCAAGAAACAATTCTTTCTTGACCAACTTTTAGGTTCCCAAGAGACTTTTCTAGTTCTTCCTCTTCAGTTAACCGCAAGCCTTCCGGCAAATTAATGCTTGTGCTTGTATTTAAAGCAGTTGCTTGCCCGTTATTTAAAATATACGCAGTTACTGTGAACGGGTTAGGAGAGTACGTTCCATCTGGAGTAGCTTCTACTGAACTGGCACCTGAAACGCTCAGTGCCAATGGCGGTCTTAGATCTTGTGTGAGCTCGCTTAATCCATAGTAAGTCACATATTCTTTTGTTTCACCCGGAGCCAAAGTCTTTGGGTTCCAGTACACACTGACGACGCTATCTCCGTTATCTTGACCTGGTTGTACAGTATAGTTCCATGAGTTATTATAAACATTTCCCCAGTTTGTAAACTGTACTTTGTCCGGTCTTTCATTTATAGATTTATAGAATGTTCCTTGAGAAATTGCACGTGGAGTTGTAAGATTATCGAATGCTTGTCAATATTCCGGAATTTGATCGCCGATAAGTTCTGTCTCTGTAGTGACTGATCCAACTCCTGGTACTCTAAACGGAGCTGCGTCATTATCGCCTAACATTGTATCAAGCATAATCCGGGATCCGACCTCGTGACTTGCTGTTGTATCAGTATTTGTCACTACATATTTAATTTCAATATTGTCTTTGCGTCGAGTGTTATTGTTTTTTATAATCGTGACGATTTGTTTCACATTCACATTATTATAATTGAATTCTGAGGTGTGACTTAACTCTGCTTCATTAATAGTTTGAGATTCACCATAGAATTGAATGCTTTCCCCGTCAATATTAAAAGTAGTATAAGATGACCATGGGGATGGATGACCATATAACATTAATTTATTATTATCTAAATCCGAATCCGGATTCCCGCCGGTAGTTCCGATTGTGAATGTTCCGTCACCGGCTACCTTGAACTCTATAAATTCATTAGAGGTGGAACCATTCTCTGCCAGACGCGTTAAGGACCTTTGAGAAGAGGTTGCTTTTCTTGCCAGCTCTTCTTTCCAATTTGCATATTTTGCAGGATTGGTTTGAATATCAGGTGCAGTTGTCTTAGTATCTGTGCTGATAGCGCTGATAGAGCTTGCATTAAACAAAAGAATAGAAGATACAAGTAACGAAGACACTACTTTTTTCATAACGACCTCCTTTTTGTTTGCATATTCCCTAAAAACGAAGTGGACAGATAGCTCATACTGTATGTATAGAGTCTATGTTTCAAACACCCCCTTTCAGCATAGTAAAAGAAGATCTAGTTTTTATAGAATAGATAAGAGATTAATAGAAAGGAAATAAATTCTGTGAATAAGCGGAGATGAAGAAAAAGTAACTATAAAAAAATGTGGGGCCTATTACTACAATTACAGTTTAAGCAGGTCAAATGAGGATTGTGTTAATTTGTATATAAAAATATTTTAATTTCATAAAAAATTGTAAATACATTTACGCAGAAATAAAAGCACTTACTTATTTGAAGTGCTCCTATTTCTGATTCTGCTTCCACTTATTAAACTCTAAAAACTCTTTAAATTGCTCCTTCGATACCCCAGAGTTCATCGCTTCTTTTACAAGAGTCAGCCATTCTGAGTCCAAACGGTATTCCTGGATGGATGTGTCTTGAATTAAAGAGTCTACCGGAACGTGAAGAACGGCTGCAATCTTTTCTAAAAATTGTATGGAAGGATTTTTCTGTAAATTCCGTTCGATTGAACTTATATAAGATTTTGCTACACCAGCTCTTTCAGCCAACTCTGTCAGCGAGATGCCTCGTTGTAGACGAAGTTGTTTTATGCGCTCGCCAATCATTCCATAAAACGCACCTTTCTTATGTAATACGTCATACTCTCTTATTATATCATAAAATTCAAGGTGGAATATTACAAATCATTACATTTTTACCTTTTTTCTTGGTTTGGAGTCCGTGATAGAAACTGGCGTACTTCTTCTATACTCATTCCCATGTCCAGTGCATGTAAAATTAGATCAATCCATTCTTGGTCCAATGATTCTACTTTGCTTGTTTGCAAATTCATTTCCCCCTGCCTTATAATTGACACCCTTTAAATTTCAATGTATGTTATAGTTTTTCTCCCTATGGATTTGTTCTCGTTAGCGAAGGATACGCGCTATAAGTGAATGTGACTTCATTATATGAAACCTGCCCCAAAAATTATGTAGGAATTTGTAGATTTCGTCAAAATTAATATTCTGAATATTTAGTTATATTATGAAAATATGTTAAAAGAAATTTTGATTAAATTTCTTCAAAAAGGATAAAAAAATTAGGAAATTTAGATTTTTGTTATATCTTTTCCATAATTTCCTAAAGGTAATTTTGAAAAATGAAAAAAGGAAATTTTTCGACAAAACCTGCGTTTGGTGAATATAGTAAAGTTGGTGACCAAGAGTTCTCTATATAGTTATAATTTGTTCCATAAATTCGTAATTTTTTACAAAATAGCGTTGTAAATTATCTGAAAATTTTATAATATCAAAATGTTAGGGTTATTATTTTTGGGGGGGAATTAGTTTGAAAAAGAAGACATCACTAAAAGTTTTGTCAGCTTTAGCAGCAGGAACTCTATTGAGTTGCACCTTTGCATTTACGCCATCCGTGAATGCAGCAGCGCCTTCCGGTAAGGTGGCAGCTTCAAGTCCGATTGATTCGCATTTAATCCCGGATGAGAGATTGGCAGAAGCATTGAAAAAACGCGGGATTATTAAAAAGAATGCTTCTAAAGCAGAAATTAAGAAAGCAGTTGAGCAATACGTAGAGAAAAAGCAAGGGGACAAGCCTGGCAAAGAAGCTGTCGATGCACATGGACAAAGCGAATTTGCAAAGAAAACAAAAGATGCAAAGATGGAACAGAAAGCGGAATTGAAAAAAGCAGCAAAACAATTTAAGGGGGAACAGCCGCAAGGGTCTTTAGCAACAAAAGGAAAACCAGACGGATTGTTGGCGCCATCTCCTGCAAAACAAGCGAAATACACAGGAGCAGTACGTGTGGACAAGCCTCTTGTCTTGCTTGTAGAATACTCCGACTATAAGCATAACAATATCGATCCGGAAGCCGGATATTTGTATTCAGAGAATTTCAATCGTGAACATTATCAAAACATGTTGTTTGGTGATAAGGCATTTACAGTAACCGATGGTTCAGAGAAACCACAAACCGAAAAGGTACAAACCTTCAAACAATATTACGAAGAGCAATCCGGCGGCAGCTACTCTGTAGACGGTTATGTTTCTGATTGGTTGACTGTTCCTGGTACAGCGAAAGAGTACGGGGATGACAATCCTGCTGGAGGACACGATAACTTAGCTCCAAAAGGTCCTCGAGACTTAGTAAAGGATGCTTTAAATGCAGCTGCGCAAAGCGGCATCAATTTAGCGGAGTTTGATGAGCTTGATATTTATGATTTAGATGGTGACAGCAACATTTATGAGTCGGACGGCTTGGTGGACCACTTGATGATTGTGCATGCGGGTGTAGGTCAAGAAGCTGGCGGCGGTAAATTGGGAGATGACGCAATTTGGTCTCATCGCTGGGTTGTGGGTAACTCGCCTTATAGAGTTCCTGGAACAACATCAAACGCACCAAACTACTGGGGCGGACAAATGGCAGCGTTTGATTATACAATCATGCCGGAAGACGGAGCAGTCGGTGTATTCGCTCATGAATACGGTCATGATTTAGGTCTTCCTGACGAATATGATACGCAATACACTGGTAATGGAGAGCCTGTTGAAGCTTGGTCCATTATGAGTGGCGGCAGCTGGGCCGGTAAAATTGCCGGAACGCAGCCGACAAGCTTCTCGCCACAAAACAAAGAATTCTTCCAAAAGACAATCGGCGGAAACTGGGCTAACATTTTAGAGGTAGATTATACTAAGATTTCACCGTTTGGAACACTTTCTTATTTGGATCAAAGTGTAACGAAATCCAAACGCCCTGGTATCGTGAAAGTAAACTTGCCGAAGAAAGCGGTACAAGGTATTCAGCCGGCATTCGGTAAGCAGTATTACTACAGCACGAAAGGTGATAACCTACATACAATTATGACTAGCCCTGAGTTTGATTTAACGAACGCGCAAAGTGCAACATTCGACTTTAAAGCATGGTACGAAATTGAATTTGATTACGATTATTTATATGTAAATGTACTTGGTGCAGATGGCAAGATATTAAAGAAACTTGATACATTTGGCGATGAAAATACAGCAGGCGGTTTAGAGACTACAAACGGTCAATGGGTAGACAAGTCTTACGATTTAAGCGAATTCAAAGGCCAAAAGGTGAAGGTGCAATTTGAATACGTGACAGACGGCGGTTTAGCTCCTCAAGGTTTTGCTTTTGACAACGCAACGTTAACTGTAGACGGACAAGTTGTCTTCTCTGACGATGCTGAGGGTGCACCAAAATTCACATTAGATGGAGCAGTTGTTTCTAACGGTATCGAATATAAAGATCACTACTACTACTTAGAATGGAGAAACTACAAAGGTGCTGACGTAGCGTTACAATACGGAAGAGGTCCAATCTACAACACTGGTTTAGTAGTTTGGTATGCAGATGACAGCTACACAGATAACTGGGTAGGCCTTCACCCTGGAGAAGGATTCTTAGGAGTTGTAGACTCTCATCCGGAGGCAATTGTTGGGACTAAAGACAATGTACCAACTGTAGCGAACAGTACTCGTTACCAAATTGCTGACGCAGCATTTTCATTTGACAAGACTCCTGCATGGTATGTAAATTCTCCTTTCCGTGGAGTATTTGATTACAAAGGATTACCTGGCGTGACAACGTTTGATGATTCTAAATCATACATGAATAGCCTGATTCCAGATGCTGGACGCAAAGTGCCGAACTTAGGCTTGAAGTTCCAAGTAGTCGGAGAAGCGAAAGACAACTCTGCAGGAACAATCTGGATTCACAAGTAAAAACAAGGACTGCCGGAAATGCTCCGGCGGTCTTTTTATATAATGAAAATCGTTTGACAGTACAAATACAACAATATATAGTAGAGATAATGATTTAATGTTTAAAAGTTTAAACGTAAAGACGAAGGGGCAGAGAAGATGAGCATTCCTGGTTTAGTGGAGAAGCAAAGAGCCTATTTTCACAGCGGTAAAACAAGGCCGCTGGATGTGAGATTACGCCATTTGGACACGTTATATACAGGAATTCAGCGCTGCGAAGCAGAGATTTTTCAAGCATTAAAGGAAGATTTAAATAAGTCCGAGCTGGAGTCATACACAACGGAAATTGGCTATGTATTAAAAGAAATTTCCTTTATAAAGAAGCATTTGGCATCTTGGATGAAGCCAAAGCGAGTGAAAACGGCCGTGACTCATATCGGGACGAAAGGGAAAATTGTACCGGAGCCGTATGGCGTTACGTTAATTATTGCGCCGTGGAACTATCCGTTCCAACTTGCGATCGCTCCGCTGATTGGAGCTGTTGCGGCAGGAAATACGGCCATCATTAAGCCATCTGAACTCACTCCGAATGTGTCCAACTTGCTTGCGAAGTTAATTGGAGAATTATTTGACGAAGAACATATTGCGGTGGTAGAAGGCGGCAAAGATACAAGTACAGAGCTGTTGGACCAGCCGTTTGATTATATTTTCTTTACAGGAAGCGTACCGGTTGGAAAAATTGTCATGGAAGCAGCTGCAAAACGGCTCATTCCGGTGACATTGGAGCTTGGCGGAAAAAGCCCATGTATTGTGCATGAAGATGCGAAGCTGGAGATGGCGGCAAACCGCATTGTGTGGGGCAAATTTGTCAATGCCGGCCAAACGTGTGTGGCACCGGATTATGTGTATGTTCACCGGAAAATTAAAGATGAGTTTCTTTATTATATGGAAAAAGCGATTCAAGCACAGTACGGTACTAAACCGTTGGAAAACGAAAACTACGTCCGCATTGTCAGTGAGAGACATTTCGAGCGGCTTGTTTCGTTTTTACAAGACGGTAAAGCGGTCATTGGAGGTGAAGCGGATCCTTCCAAGCTGCGAATTGCGCCTACCTTGCTGGACGGAGTGACTTGGGAGTCGCCAATTATGCAGGAGGAGATTTTTGGCCCGATTTTACCGATCTTAGTATACGATGATATTGAAGAAGTGATAAAAAAAGTAAACGACCGTCCAAAGGCATTGGCACTTTATCTGTTTACGGAAAGCAAAGAAATCGAGACGCAGATTGTCGGACGAATTTCTTATGGCGGCGGCTGCATTAACGACACAGTGTATCATCTTGGCACTCCGTTTTTACCGTTTGGCGGCGTTGGAGAAAGCGGAATCGGAAATTATCACGGAGAGCACAGCTTCAAAGCGTTTTCTCACTATAAGAGTGTTCTTTATCAATCTACGACATTTGATTTAAAGTTTCGTTACGGTTCAACGAAAAATGCTTTAAAATTTATTCGAAAGTTGCTAAAATGAAATTTGTATGCAATTGCAACGTTGGTATGTTCAACCCCTTTCTGCTAAAGGGGTTTTTCTATTATGGAATGTATTATTCTAAGAGTTGGAAAGCATACTGAAATTTAGAAAATACATAGGGTATAGTACATACATAGTTCGTTTTTGAGCATTTTTATACAATAATGTGACGGTGGTTTTTCGACGGAACATCCTCCATTATGATAACGATCGAATGAAGGGCTGTTTTCAAAATCTGCAGAGGAAAAAGGATGGGAAAATGAAAAAAATTATTACGGTGGATTCGGTAGAAAAGCATTTTGCTGATCAAGTGGTAATCCCCCCATTATCACTTGATATAAGGGAAGGGGAATTTTTGACGATTCTAGGACCGAGCGGATGTGGAAAAACAACGCTGCTTCGTATGATTGCCGGCTTTGAAACGCCGACGAAAGGAACCATTTTGTTGGATGGCGAACGCATCAATGATTTGCCTCCGTACAAACGAAATATGAATCTCGTATTTCAGCATTATGCGTTATTTCCGCATATGACGGTTGAAAAAAATATTCGGTTCGGGTTAAAGATGAAGAATGTTGCGGAACAGGAACAAAAGCGACGTGCAGAAGAAGCGATGCGCTTAACGCAGCTGACAGAGCTTCGAAACCGTAAGCCGGGTAAGCTTTCAGGGGGACAACAGCAACGCGTGGCGATTGCTCGTGCGATTGTGAACAATCCAAAGGTTCTTTTATTGGACGAACCGTTGGGAGCTTTGGATTTTAAACTGCGCAAAGATTTGCAGAGAGAATTGAAAAACTTGCAGCGAAACTTGGGAATTACGTTTATCTATGTCACTCACGATCAAGAAGAAGCGATGAGCATGAGCGATCGCATCGCTGTCATGAATAAAGGGAAAATCGAGCAGATTGGAACGCCGAAAGAAATTTACAATAAGCCGGCAAGCATGTTTGTGGCCACGTTTATCGGTGAAAATAATATTTTACCGAACGGGGAAAACTATGTGGCAGTAAGGCCGGAAAAAGTAAGAGTATATCCATTGGAAGAAGTGTATGCAATGGGGAATCGGATGGCGAAAGTGGAGGATGTAGAGTTTGTGGGAAACATGGAAAAAGTGTATCTTCGAGATGCTTCATCTTCTACGATGATGATTTCTTATCAGCCGTCCGAAGCGGCAAAACATTGGAAAGCGGGAGATTCGGTATACGTAGGCTGGAGTAAAGAAGATGAGGTGAGCTTGCGTTGAACAAAGGGAAACTGTTGGCTTTTCCTGCCGCTTTTTGGTTCATCGTTTTTTTCTTGATTCCGCTTCTTTTCGTAGCGGCATTTGCTTTCTTTCAGAGGGGGATGTACGGCGAGATTATCATGAGCTTTACCTTTGAAAATATCACGCGCGTGTTTGACTCCCTTTATCTTGAGATAATGTGGAAAACATTTGTCATCGCAATCGTTACAACGGTGCTTTGCTTAATTGTCGGCTATCCGTTTGCGTATACGGTGACGGTTGTCGATCGAAAATGGCAATCTATTTTATTGCTGTTGGCAACCATCCCGTTTTGGATTAACTTTTTAGTGCGTTCTTACGCGTGGATTGTCATTTTGCGCACGCAAGGGCTCGTAAATACATTGTTATTAAAATCAGGCATTATCAGTGAGCCGTTAAATTTATTGTATAACACACCGGCTGTTATTCTCGGAATGGTGTATACGTTATTGCCGTTTATGATTTTGCCTGTCTATGCATCGATCGAGCAGCTGGACAAGCGAAAGCTGGAAGCGGCATACGATTTGGGAGCCTCTCCGCTGAAAGCCTTTTGGAATGTAACATTGCCGATGACGATGTCCGGTGTTGTGACAGGTTCCATTCTGGTGTTCGTTTCTTCAATCGGAATGTTTGTCGTTTCGGATATTATGGGCGGCTCTAAAGTAGCGCTGATTGGAAATGTGATTCAAAACCAGTTTTTGGGAGCGCGTGACTGGCCTTTCGGTTCTGCACTTTCTCTTTTCATCGTGCTGTTCTCTGTTCTGTTCATTTACTTGTATTATCGAGCAGCGAAAGTTTACAACTACGAGGGCAGAGAGGAGTAGAACTATGAAAAAGTTTTTGATGACGTATTCGGGGTTGGTCTTACTGTTTTTATATTTGCCAATGGTCGTGCTCATGGTATATTCCTTTAATGATTCTAAAATCAATGCACAGTGGAACGGTTTCACATTTGACTGGTACATTGAATTGTTCCAGGATCCAAACGTAATCAATGCATTTCTTAACAGCTTGATTATTGCAGTTGCTGCTACAACATTAGCAACGGTAATCGGTACGCTTTGTGCATTGGCGCTGCACCGGTATACTTATCGTTTTAAACATGCGTTAAATGGTCTTGTATACTTGCCGATATTGGTTCCTGATATTTTAATGGGCTTATCCCTTCTTATTTTATTCAGTCAAATCGGCATGGAATTGGGGAAAGTAACGATTATTATTGCTCATGTTACGTTCAGCATTTCGTTTGTCGTGGTCATTTTATCGGCACGCTTGGCGGGCATGGGAAGAGAATTGGAAGAAGCAGCCAACGATTTAGGAGCAACGCCTCTGCAAACGTTTCGATACGTTACGCTGCCGAGCTTGGCTCCGGGCATTGTGTCAGCAGCGCTGCTGACGTTTACACTATCAATTGATGATTTTGTCATCAGCTTTTTCGTTTCCGGTCCGGGTTCCACGACGCTGCCGCTGTATATATACGGCATGGTGAAAAAAGGGGTAACACCGGAAATCAACGCATTGTCTACTATTTTAATTGTCGCGATTGTTGTGCTGATGCTGTTATCCGAGCTGTTCCGCAGAAAAGGAACAGAGGGAGAAAGCGGCAGAAGCGGACAGCTGCCTCTATAATACTAGGAGGGAAAAAGATGAAATGGATGAAGACGCTGTTGGCCCTCACGGTTTCCGTCGGATTGGTCGGCGGAGTGCTGGCGGGATGCGGAGAGAAAAAAGAAGAATTGAACGTATACAGCTGGGCAGACAACTTTGATGAGCAAGTCATTAAAGATTTTGAAAAGAAATATAACGTGAAAGTAAACTATGATGTATATGCAAGCAACGAAGAAATGCTTGCGAAATTGCAAGCGGGCGGTGCGAAATATGACTTAATCCAACCGTCTGATTACATGGTAGCGATCATGATTAAACTTGGTTTGTTGGAAGAATTGGATAAGCGCAAGATTCCTAACGCCCAAAACCTTGTTTCAACTTTTAAAACACCTTCGTTTGACCCGGATAATAAATATTCTATCGTCTATACATGGGGTGTAACCGGTATTGCTTACAATACCAAGTATGTAAAAGAGCCGATTGACAGCTGGTCCGATCTTTGGAATGCCAAGTATAAAGGGCGCGTGGTTGTGTTAAATGACTCCCGCGAAGCATTGGGGATGGCGCTAAAGAAAAACGGTTTCTCGAACAGCTCCACAAATGATGAAGAAATTAAAACTGCATTCAAGGATTTGCAAGGATTATTGCCAAATATTCTTGCCTTTGATACGGACACAATTAAACAAAAGTTTATCGCCGAGGAAGCTTGGATTGGTACGGTTTGGTCCGGAGATGCAGCGTTCATTGCAAAAGATAATAAAGATGTGGCCTACGTTGTACCAAAAGAAGGTGGTACGATTTGGGCAGATACGTTAGCTATTCCAAAGAGTGCAAAGCATAAAGAATTAGCTGAAAAATTCATTAACTACTTGCTGGATCCAAAGGTAAGCGTGAAAAACTATGAATCCATCGGCTACAGCAATCCGAACGAAGCGGCGTATGATCTGCACAGCAAAGAGTACCGTGACAACAAGATGATTTTCTTGAGCAAAGAAGAGCTCGAGAGAACAGAGTGGTTAACGGATGTAGATAAGAAGCTGAAAGTCTATGACCAATACTGGACAGAGCTGAAAACAGGAAAAGAAAAATAAGATAGGAACGCGATTTCTATAGAGGAATCGCGTTTTTTTAAGGAGAGAAGAGAAGTGTACAAAAAAATATTCAACAAGCATACATACTTAGGGGCTTTTTGCGTGCTGCTCCTGCTTTTATTCAGCATTATCGTATCCAAAATTGCAAATAAAGAAACCTTGTTTGTAGACGAAATAGTAAAGGATCGATTGCAGGCTTTGCAAACGAAAGGATCCGTTACCTTTTTCTCGTATTTGACGGAGCTTGGGGCAGAATCGGGGTTGATTCCTGTTTTGATTATCGCACTGATTTGGCTGTGGGTGAAACGCCGTGATTATTTGTCCATGATCATTTTAGTGGTATCAGTGGTCATTGCTCAATTGTTAAATAAGTTCATTAAAGAATGGGGTGCCAGAGAAAGACCGTCCATCAATGAAGCGGCAGATGCAATCGGATACAGCTTTCCGAGCGGACATGCGATGGTCGGGATTGTAGCATATGGCTTCATCACGTTTCTCATGGTTCAAGGAATAAAAGGAAAAACTAAGCAAGTCCTTCTTACGATTTGCGGTGCATTGTTGATTTTCTTGATCGGCTTAAGCCGCATTATCTTATCGGTTCATTATCCATCTGATGTGCTTGGAGGCTATTGCTTGGGCGGTATGCTGCTCGTTGCATTCTTATATTTGAATTATTACTTGCACGTTCGGTTTCGAAAGTAATTTCGTTTCCTGATTCGTTTCATTCAACATTATTGTTGCACTTTTATATACTTTTTGTTGAGGAGGGATGAAATGAGAAGCTCGGTGTCAAAGCTGGATGGATGGGGGAAACTCGGTCTGTTCATCCATCGGTTTCGCTTTACCATTTTAGCGGTGTTATTATTGTTTGCGGTTTCGTTAGGTGTATTTGCGCCTAAATTGCCCTCCATTTTAGGAGGAGACGGCTTCAAAACACCTGGGGATTATCAGAAGACACAAAAAATATTGGAACAAGATTTCAAGCAGTCACAGCATACAATGCTCCTTGTCTTTCAAAAGGAAAGCGGAGCAACAGAGGAGGAGTTTCGTACCCATGTCAGCAAGATTGTAAAACAAATTGAAGAAAAAGAACAATACGCTTCCTTTCGTCAGCCGTTACAAGACCCTTCTATGATGAAGGACGATGCGGCGTATGCCGCCATTTTGCTGAAGGGAAAGAACGAAGAGGAGCTTACGAACAACACGCTGGCGTTTGCAAAACGAGTTCAAAAAGAAAGCAACGGTACGGTAAAAGTATCTCCTACAGGCTTTACAGTTATTAATGATGAAATCAACAAGCGAAGTCAAAGCGATTTGAAGAAAGCGGAAATGATTGGCATCCCGATAGCTTTTGTCGTGTTGCTGCTTTCGTTTGGAAGCTTGATGGCGTCCATTTTGCCGATTATTAACGGAGCTTTGAGCGTCATTTCAACGATAGGAATTCTTTATTTTATCGGGCAGGATAAAGAGCTTTCTGTGTTTGTGCTGAATGTCGCGCCGATGATTGGGCTTGCTCTCTCCATTGACTTTGCTTTATTGTTTGTGAATCGCTTTCGGGAAGAATTGGAAACGAAAGATGTGAGAGAGGCGATCGCTGCTACATATCAGACGGCTGGCCGGGCCATTGTATTTTCGGGTCTCTGTGTATTTGTCGGACTGTCAGGTTTATTCTTTTTTGAAATCGACTATATTCAATCTGTTGCAATCAGTGGAATGATTGTGGTTGTCATGAGCATTTTGTTTTCTTTAACGCTTCTTCCATGCTTCTTGACTTTGATGGGAAAACGGTTAGCACAAAAAGGAACGAAAAAAAGAACGAAAAAGAAGACATTTTGGCGCACGTTTGCCCATTTCGTCATGAGAAATCCGGTCACGATGACTATCGCTGTACTGGCATTTATTTTCGTTTGTTTGTTGCCCCTTCGGGATGCAAACCTGCAATTTCCGGGGGTAGAGGCATTGCCTGAAAAAAGCGATGCCCGCATCTCTTATGAACGGTATGAAAAGGAGTTTAACCCCAAAATTAAAACCCATGCAGATGTGACTATCGTGCTGGAAGCGAAAGAAAAGATGACGGAGAAAGAAAGCTTGCAAGCCTTGGAGCGAATTGTCAACAAGCTGAAGCAAGACAAGGAAGTATATGAGGTGACAAGCTTGTATCAGAAGCTGAACAATATGACGAGCGAGCAGCTGTACAGGCTGCTGCAAAGCCCGCAAAAAGCGCAGATTCAGCCTGTTCTTGACGCCTATACAAACGAAAATAAAACGTTTTTGCAAGTATGGTTGAATGAAAAGCCGAAATCTGCAGATGCGAAAGAATGGGTCCGTACTTTCAAGGAAAAGTATGAGGATGCGGATGTAACATACTCTGTGGGCGGCTATACAAAATTTGAACAAGAGCTGCAAGATGAAATCATTTCAAAAATCGGAATCGGTGCGTCGATCATTTTAGGATCAACCTTCTTAATACTGATGATTGCGTTCCGTTCCCTTCTAATTCCGTTGAAGGCAATCATCATGAATATAGTAAGCTTGAGTGCAACTATCGGCATTATTGTATGGCTGTTCCAAGAAGGCCGTTTCGGATTAGAAGAAAGCGCTGTAATGTTTGTGCTTCCGGTCTTTATTTTCGGCCTTGTGTTTGGATTAAGCATGGACTACGAGGTATTCTTAATCTCAAGAATGTATGAACTATATACGGAGACAAGGGATAATGACTATTCTACATTGGAAGGGCTTGTATCAACGAGCCGTATTATTACTTCCGCTGCATTGATTATGATTGTAGTAACCGGTGCATTTACATTTACGGATATTTTGCCGGTGCAGCAAATGGGCTTGGGAGTGGCATTGGCCATTTTATTGGATGCTACTGTCATTCGCCTTCTTCTCGTACCGAGCTTGATGAAAATGTTCGGTCATTGGAATTGGTGGCTTCCGTTTCGGAAATTAAGCAGCGAAGAGGATCGAAGAGAAGAGCAAAGCGGAGCTTAGACGCCGGTACGGCTGTATCGGTGTTTTTTTGGTTCCAGCCCTGTGGTAGTTTTTGTACAAAGACAAATATTCTGAAGGGTATCTTGTGTTTGGTGCAATTGTTTTCAATTTCGTGCAATTCTACGGCATTTTGGTGCAATTATTTCTAATTTCGTGCAATTCTGTGTCGTATCGGTGCAATTATTATCATTTACGTGCAATTCAACTGGATCATTTATGAAATTGTGTCCGAATTATGAATAGAGCGATAGCCCTTTTGACAATAGTATGTTGTAAAGACACTTCTTACGAATGGGTGGGAGCATATGTTTCGCTACTTTAAATTCAAGCTGAACGAAACTGTACAGTTTAGAGAAAATGACGGACATATTTACCGGATTGTAGGCTATCGCTTGGAAAAGGGCTTTTATCCGCAAGACGAATGGACTCATATTGTATATGAATTGCTGCGGGAATTTGACGGGTATACGTTAGATGCAGAAGAAGATGAACTTGTCAAAGTAGTGCAAGTGGAAAATGAATACTACAAAATAAGCGATATGTGGGGATACAGTTATCCTGTCAAAATTAAAGCGCAGAAAAAACAAATGGCCCCGGCAGCGCCGGAAGAAGAAATTAATCGGTTATTGGATACATACAACGATTATAAACGTCTTGCTTCGTTTTTCGATGATATGTCGTATGAACTGAAAGCGAAAGAAGCTCTTGGAAAATTAAGAGAAATGAAAGCCACGTGAAAAGGACACCGTGCCAGTGCACGGTGCCCTTTTTTATACATAAGCATGTTCAGCTTGACTCTGTTTATGATAATAGACTAGATCCGTTATATAGGCACATACAGCAACGGATAATACCGTATAGGCCACTTGATTCCAGGATAGGTAAAGCAGCGACAGAACTAATACGAGTGCATCGAATAAGAAGTATACTTTCCCAATTGATAATTTTGAGAATTTACTTAATATAATGGAAAGAATATCATCGCCTCCGGTTGCTCCGCCGTATCGAAGAATTAAACCGATACCAAAGCCGACCATGACTCCTCCTAGTACCGCTGCCACAAACAAGTGCTGAGACAGGTTAATGACAAATGGAGAATATTTTTCCATTAAAGAATAAAATACAGAAAATGAAACTGCACCAATCACTGTTTTAACTGCTAATCTTTTTCCTAATAATCTTGCGCCGAACAAAATAATCGGGATATCAAGAAGAATGGTCGTGATGGACGGTGAGATATTGAACAGCTGTTTAAATAACAGCGCAATGCCCATAAATCCGCCTTCCGCCAAATTATTTTGTACATGAATGTGGTAAAACCCTGCTGCTAACACAAATGAACCAAACATAATCATCATAATTTCTTGCCAACGAATCCGCTTCATGGTTATTCCTCTTTCGTAGTTAGTTTTTTAGCAAAATCTTCGGAAACTAACTACGCCATATACAGAACAGAGCATTTGCTCTGTTTATGTGTAGTTAGTTTTTGAACAGCCAACTAACTACGCTATATATAGCAGAAGGAATAACGAGGCCTTCGTTCCAACATAATGTCCCCTACTTTCGTTTTTGTTTATTTAGATTGAACAGCTCGCTCTAAATAAACAGGTACGCTAAGTATAGGACAAATCTTGTTTTTTCCAGATGCTCCTTCGAGCAGACATGGTATCAAAATCCTTTCATTATAAGATTTATTCTTATTTTAGCATATGTTTTTAGGTTATGGAAAAGAATCCGTCTTATTAACAAAATTTTAATATAAAATTTAAAAATAACAGAACTAAACCAAAAAAGCAAAAAATAAAATGAAAGCGTAACAATTTATTTGTGAAATATTTCACAAATAAGACATACACAAAATCGAAGGAAGGGGGTATAGTAAAAGTGGGGTTGAAAAAACAAGCATAACGAAACTTTGTAAATGAATATGTGAAATTATTCACAATTACGCGTATTCATTTACATTAGGTCTCGTTTCTCTTTTTAGAGGATAGGGATAGAAAAAGTCTATCATGGTCAATAATTGTCCATGAAAAAGGGAGGATTTATTTATGGCTGTTGAAGAAAAAGTGTTAGATCAAGTGCAAGAAACTACAGTAATGATTCATGAGCTTGTAGAAAAAGCGCAAAAGGCATTGAAAACATTTGAAACGTTCAACCAAGAGCAAATCGACCATATCGTGCATGAAATGGCATTGGCAGGATTGGATCAGCATATGCCGCTTGCAAAAATGGCAGTAGAGGAAACAGGACGCGGCGTCTACGAAGATAAAATCATCAAAAATATTTTTGCCACTGAATATATTTGGCACAGCATTAAAAACGATAAAACAGTGGGAGTGATTAACGAAGACCCTCATGCGGGCATCATTGAAATTGCAGAGCCTGTAGGAGTTATCGCAGGGGTGACTCCGGTGACGAACCCGACTTCTACAACAATGTTTAAAGCGTTGATTGCCATTAAAACAAGAAACCCTATCATTTTCGCGTTCCACCCATCAGCGCAAAATTGCTCTGCTGAAGCTGCACGCGTTCTTCATGAAGCAGCGGTAAAAGCAGGTGCACCGGAAAACTGTATCCAATGGATTACAAAGCCTTCCGTAGAAGCAACAAAACAATTGATGAATCATCCGGGTGTTGCTCTTGTATTGGCGACAGGAGGAGCGGGCATGGTAAAATCCGCATACAGCACAGGTAAGCCTGCGTTAGGCGTCGGACCTGGTAACGTTCCTTGTTATATTGAAAAGACAGCAAAGATCAAACGTGCCGTAAACGATTTAATTTTATCAAAAACATTCGACAACGGTATGATTTGTGCGTCTGAACAAGCTGTTATTATCGATAAAGAAATTTATGAAGCAGTGAAAGAAGAAATGATTGCGAACAAATGCTACTTCGTGACAGAAAAAGAAAAGAAACAATTGGAGAAGCTTGCAATTAACGAAAATACTTGTGCCGTAAACCCTGACATTGTCGGTAAGTCTCCTGAGTACATCGCAAAGCTTGCAGGCTTTACTGTTCCAGAAGGCACAAAAATGATTGTAGCGGAAATTGAAGGAGCAGGTCCAAACTATCCGCTTTCCAGAGAAAAGCTAAGCCCCGTATTAGCTTGCATCAAAGTAAACAGCACAGAAGAAGGATTCAAGCGCTGTGAAGAAATGCTTGAGCTTGGCGGACTAGGCCACTCTGCAGTGATTCACTCTACTGACGAAGAAGTACAACGTCAATTCGGTTTACGCATGAAAGCATGCCGTCTTATTGTAAATGCTCCGTCTGCTCAAGGCGGTATCGGTGACGTGTACAACGCATTTATGCCATCTTTAACATTGGGATGCGGCTCTTACGGTAAAAACTCTGTATCTACAAACGTAACAGCTATCCATTTAATGAACGTGAAAAAACTTGCGAGAAGGAACAATAATATGCAATGGTTCAAGCTACCGCCAAAAATCTATTTTGAAAAACACGCAACACAATATTTAGCAAAAATGCCCAAAATTTCTCGTGCTTTTATCGTAACTGATCCTGGCATGGTGAAATTAGGTTATGTAGAGACGGTATTGCATTATTTAAATCTGAATCCGAACAATGTAAAAGTAGAGATGTTCTCTGATGTTGAACCGGATCCATCTGACGTAACAGTATTTAAAGGCGCGGAAATGATGAGAGCATTCCAGCCGGATGTAATCATTGCGCTTGGCGGCGGTTCTGCAATGGACGCAGCAAAAGGAATGTGGCTGTTCTATGAGCATCCGGAAACCAGCTTCCACGGCTTAAAACAAAAGTTCATCGATATTCGCAAGCGCACATTCAAATATCCTAAATTAGGTCAAAAAGCACAATTTGTTGCGATTCCGACAACATCCGGTACAGGTTCTGAGGTGACTCCGTTCTCTGTTATCACTGACAAAGAAAACAATATTAAATATCCATTGGCTGATTATGAGTTAACACCGGACGTAGCAATCGTAGACCCTCAATTTGTAATGACTGTTCCTCCGCACATCACAGCGGATACAGGAATGGACGTATTAACACATGCGATTGAAGCATATGTATCCATCATGGCAAACGATTATACGGATGGATTAGCTTTAAAAGCCATCGAACTTGTATTCAAATATTTACCGCGTGCTTATAAGGATGGAAGCGACGAAGAAGCTCGTGAAAAAATGCACAACGCTTCTGCGATTGCAGGTATGGCATTTGCGAACGCATTCCTTGGCATCAACCACAGCTTGGCGCACAAACTTGGAGCAGAGTTCCATATTGCTCATGGACGCTCTAACGCCATCTTAATGCCGCACGTCATTCGCTACAATGCGAAAAAACCTAACAAACATGCCTTGTTCCCGAAATATGAGCGCTTTGTAGCAGACGAGCGTTATGCTCAAATCGCAAGAATGTTAGGCTTGCCTGCACGCACGCCTGAAGAAGGCGTAGAAAGCTTAATTCAAGCAGTCATCAAGCTTGGCAAAGAACTGAACATTCCGATGAGCATCGAAGCGCAAGGTGTTGATAAAGAAGAGTTTGAAAGCAAAGTAAGCTATTTGGCAGAGCGTGCCTTTGAAGACCAATGTACAACTGCCAATCCAAAATTGCCGTTAGTGACAGAATTGGCAGAAATCTACCGCGAAGCATTTAAAGGAGTATAATAACTGCCGGAGAGATCTGATACACGTCTCACAATTGTCATATGGTTGTTGAAAGACCTGCTGGGCAGGTCTTTTTTTCTTTTTATTGTTCTTTTACAATTATAAAAGGTTAAATAAAGACTGTAATCTGAAATTCATTATCCGTGCAATTTACGTGCGTGAGTCGTGTGACTGTATGACAGATTGATCAGAATTCATCCAAACCTACGATGCATGGAGAGTCATTGCCCGGAAACAGTCTGAATAAAAGGAGATACGTATGATTACATATAAAAAAGGCGAATGGTGTGAAATTATCGTACCGGCTGACTGGAACGAGAAGACCATCGATGAAATTTTAAAAGAAGAATGGCGAGTACCGAAAAAGCAGCTTCATGAATATCGAATGCAAAAAAGTGTAAAAGTAAACGGTGAACAAAAGCGATGGACAGAGTATTTGCAGGAAGGAGATAAGCTGCAGGTTCATATGTTTCCTGATGAAGAATACGGGGTAGTACCGGAATATATGGATATCGAAATTGTATATGAGGATGACCACGTCTTAATTGCAAACAAGCCATACGGAATGGATACGCATCCATCCGAAAAAGGCGGTACAGGCACACTGGCAAATGGAGTAGCATATCATCTTCAATCACAAGGCATTCAAACAAGAGTGCGGCACATTCACCGGCTAGATAAAGATACAACGGGAGGCGTCGTCTTTGCCAAACATGCATTGGCTGAGGCCATTATGGACAGGCTGCTCATGGAACGAAGCATAAAGCGGCAATATGTGGCGTTAGCAGAAGGAAAATTGAAGCAAAAAACCGGAGTGATTGATAAACCTATCGGCAGAGATCGTCATCATGCCACGCGGCGAAGAGTGTCTCCAAAAGGAGAACGAGCAGTCACTCATTTTCAGGTGTCAGAATACTTCCCTAAACATAATGTCTCTTTGGTACATCTGGAGCTGGAAACAGGAAGAACACATCAAATCCGTGTTCATATGAGCGACATGGGTCACCCTCTTGTAGGAGACAAGCTGTACGGGGGGAAAACCATACTTTTAAATCGACAGGCTCTGCATGCACAAGCTATTCACCTTCTTCATCCAATTACAAAGGAGAAACTGCATGTAAATGCACCGCTTCCTGAAGATTTATCTGGCCTGCTTTCGAGACTGAAATAGAACAGGAGAAAAGGCCATGATTAAGTTTGAAGTGATAGCAACCTGTTTAGACCGTAGATGCGGAACAATTTGGAGCGAATCGCATTGAACTTGTAAGAGGGATGCTTGAGGGCGGCATAACCCCAAGCTTCGGAACGATTCAGCAAGTGATGCGCTGACTGACCATTCTATGATTCGTCCCCACCGAACGAATTGAAAAAAGAGAAAGTTGAGCGATTAAAACAAGCATTACAAGACCTGTTCTAAATGGAACAGGTCTTATGATGCTATTTGCCGATAAACATTTGTGTCCAAATGTCTTGATTTGTTGTATGGCCGATCCCGATGTGGGTAAAGTGTGGATTCAAGATATTCGCACGGTGGCCTTCACTGTTCATCCATGCGTTTACCACTTCTTCAGCGCTTCTCTGCCCTTTCGCGATGTTTTCGCCTGCAGAACGGTAAGTGATGCCGAATTGCTTCATCATATCAAACGGAGAACCGTAAGTTGGGCTCGTATGAGAAAAGTAATTTTTGCTTAACATGTCATCCGATTTTGCTTGAGCTACCTTGGAAAGAGACGTATCTGCTTGCAAGGCAGGCAACCCATTTTTTTGTCGTTGAATGTTGGTCAATTCAATAACTTTTATTGCCATATCACTTATATTGCCGCCTGAAGATGGTGTCGGCGCCGGCGTTGGAGCAGGTGTTTGCTTCTGGTTAGTATTATTCGACGGTGTTGTTGTATCCGGTGTAGTCGGCTGCGTCGGTGGTGTTTGATTTGGACACGGACATAAGCGCACTCTTCTTCCAACTTGGTCTACCGTATATTGAGATCCATTATCTGTTCGAACCGGGGTATATCCATATCGATTATCTGTTCGATTCGTAGTATAGCCGTATCCATTATTTGTCGAAATACCGCTCATTTTTTTATTGTTATTCATTGCTGTTTTATCATTATTCATATTGCACGCTGTCAGCAATGAAATAGAAAGAGCTGCAGTTGCCGTCATGGATAACAGTCGAGATTTATACATTATAAAACCCTCCTCGATTTCAATCTAAACAAAGGGAAACTGCATACATGCAGGTTCTTTTTTATTATGTCTCTTCTTACAGAAAGAATGATTGGTAATAATACGAAATGATGATTGAATGGGGGAGAATAGGGGAAGATAAAAATGCGTAAAAAAGCCTTCCTCAAAGAGGAAGGCTCAATATTATTTAGAGATAAACATTTGTGTCCAGATGTTCTTTTGTGCTACATATCCTACACCGATGTGAGTGTAAGTGTTGTTTAGGATGTTTGCGCGGTGACCGGAGCTGTTCATCCAAGCTTGTACTACTTCTTCCGGTGTGCGTTGACCCATTGCGATATTTTCACCCGCTGTGCGGTAAGAAATACCGAATTGCTTCATCATGTCAAACGGAGAACCGTAAGTCGGACTTGTATGAGAGAAGTAATTTTTGTTTAGCATATCTTGAGACTTAGTGCGCGCCACGTTGCTTAATGCAGTATCTACCTTTAACGCAGGTAAACCATATTTCGCGCGCTCAGCGTTCGTCAATTCGACTACTTTTTGCTCAAATTGGCTTAAAGAACCTGTTTGTGCAGGCGGAGTTGTGTTACCGTTATTTGTCGGCGGTTTTACAGTGCCGCCGTTATTAGTACCGCCGTTATTGACAGGCGGTTTTACAGTACCAGCATTATTGCCTCCATTAGTTGGAGGAGTGACGTTACCGTTATTTGTTGGTGGCTTTACAGTGCCGCTGTTATTAGTACCGCCGTTATTGACAGGCGGTTTTACAGTACCGGCATTATTGCCTCCATTAGCTGGAGGAGTCACGTTTCCGCCATTACCCGGTGTTACCGGCGGCTTGATTACAATATTGCAGTTATCAATTCCGACTGGCTTAAAGTTCTCGCCAAATAAAGATTTTAATAGTTGTTCAAGGTTTCCAAATTGAATGGATTGGAAGTTAAAAGCAAGCGGAGCTGTATATAAAACTTTATTTACGTTCATTTTTGGCTGAACAGTTTCTGCATGTGCTGCGTTAGAAGATGCACCAAATGTAAGAGCTGTTGCTGCTGCTAAAGATAATAAAACAGACTTTTTCATGTGTATACCTCCCTAAAAAGTTTGTTTGCATCTATATATGAGAAGTATGTTTTTATGATGCCGCGTCAGTTCGTATCAGCTGACAACCTCATAGTAACATAGATTGCTAGAAAGAAAAGATGGGAAATTTTTCATAAGATCATAAATTTCCAATTTAATCCTTTCAGAAAATGGTTTCCTTAAGACAACAAGATGACAAAGAAAACTGTCGAAGTATATGATATGACAAGGAAAGCAGAAGATTTAAAGATCAGATTCCTGCTTTAAAAAACAGAAAATACAACAGCATAAATTGGTGTTAATTACCATTATATAAACGAAAAAATAGCGGAAATAAAGGAAAAAGAGAGAGTAAGAAGGGATAAATTTGGAAATTTTGTAACACTCCTGTAACATTTTTGTAGCACATTGTTTACATTATGTTGCTGTTATAAAACAAAAGAAGATATTTCGCTTGGAAATATCCTCTTTCTACCTATTATGAAGAGATGGTTCCTGTTTTTGCTTGTTCTTTTGCGGCATATTCTACAGCTTCTAATAAAAGATCGACGATGTGAACGCCTCTCATCTGATCTGAAAGACCTTCGCGTTCGATGCCGAGCCTTATTTGCAGCAAGCAGCCAGGATTGGCAGTTACGATTGTCGCCGCCTTTGTTTCATGCACGCGCTGCATTTTATAGTCTAAGAATTGCATGGACAGTTCGGAATGAACAATATTGTAAATACCGGCAGAGCCGCAGCAGCGGTCTGCATCCTTCATCTCGCGATACGTAACTCCTTTGATTGCCCGGAGCAGCATTCGTGGCTGTGCAGACGTTTTTTGAACGTTACGCAAGTGACAAGAGTCTTGATACGTAACCACTTGTGAAGGCAAGCGCAAATCCTTTTTATGAAAATCCAGCTCCACAAGGATGGCGGAAATATCTTTAATTTTTGCTGTGAATTGCTTCGCGCGTTCTGCCCATTGCGGGTCATCTTTTAATAAATGATCGTAATCCACTAAAAATGCCCCGCATCCGCCGGCATTTGTAATAATATAATCTACATTCAAGTTTTCAAATGCGCGAATGTTGTTTTTCGCCAGTTCTTTAGCGCCGCCTTTTTCCCCGGCATGACCGTGCAAGGCGCCGCAGCAATTTTGATTTTGTGGAATGATGACATCACAGCCGGCAAGCTGCAGCAATCTCATCGTAGCATTGTTTGTTTCTAAAAACATCGTATCCATTAAGCAGCCGGAGAAAAATGCCACACGCTTGCGAAGCGGTGTTTCCGCCGGCAAGAAATCCGGACGGTTTTTCATGTCTTTCATGGTTGGTACTTTCGGAAGCACGCGCTCCATCGTCGCCAATGTATCCGGGAATAAATTCATAATCCCCGTTTTACGTGCCAGGGTTTGTAAACCGGAACGCTGATAGAAGCCGAGCAGTCCCGTTGCGACTCTCATCCGGTTTTGATGAGGGAATAACTCTTCAAACACCACTTTGCGAACCGCTTTGACCGGAGCGGAATATTTTTTATGCTTGTTGATAATGTCACGAGCTTCTTCTAATAAATGGCCGTATTTTACGCCTGATGGGCATACCGGCTCACATGCACGGCAGCCAAGGCAAGTATTTAATGTATTTTCAATGTCTTCATCCGGTTCAATCAAACCGTCTACAACAGCTTTCATTAGCGCAATACGTCCGCGGGGAGAATGAGCTTCTTGATAGCCGGATTGAATATACGTCGGACAAGTCGGAAGACAGAAGCCGCAGCGCATACAGTTCAGCAGCTCATCTTCGTCCATGCGGGCCTTAAAATCTTCTTGAATTTTTTGCTTATCTAACGTTGTCATCGTGTTACCACCACTCTTTTGCGTGATTCCTTGGCAAATACCTTGCCGGGATTCATGATGTTGTTCGGGTCAAAAGCTTGTTTCACGGCTTTCATTGCTTCAATGCCGGCAGCGCCCAGCTTTAGTTCGAGGTAAGGAGCCTTCATTGCACCTACGCCATGTTCACCGGTAATCGTACCGCCAAGCTCGATTGCTTTTTCAAAGATTTCTTCGAATGCCAATTCCACGCGGTGGATTTCTTCTTTATTGCGTGCGTCAGTCGGACAAGTAGGATGAAGATTTCCGTCGCCCGCATGACCGAACGTACAAATGCGAACGTTATATTTTTTCGCGATTTCATTGATGGCTTTTACCATCGGGGCAATTTGTGAACGAGGCACCGTAGCATCTTCTAAAATGGTTGTAGGTTTTAAGCGCGCTAATGCAGATAATGCGCTGCGGCGCGCCGTACGTAATGCATCTGCTTCCGTTTCATCTTTCGCGATGCGTACAGAAACGGCATTTAGTCTCGTACAAATTTCAGCCATTCGTTGAATATCACGATCAACAACTTCTGGGGGACCGTCTTGTTCCATTAATAGAACTGCTTTTGCATCTGTAGGAAGACCGATCTGAGCATAATCTTCGACTACTTCAATTGTCGGCTGATCTAAAAATTCTAACGTAGTAGGAATGATTTTATTGGCAATAATAGCGGATACGGCACGTGCTGCGTCTTCAATGTCTTCATATAAAGCCAGCATCGTTTTCTTCGTTTCCGGCATCGGCACCAGCTTTAAAATCGCTTCTGTAATGACTCCAAGCGTTCCTTCAGAGCCGACAAACAAACGGGTAAAATCATATCCTGCCACGTCTTTTGCCAATTTGCCGCCTGTGCGGATAATTTCCCCGTTTGGCAAGACAATTTCAAGCCCGATCACATAATCACGCGTCACGCCGTATTTTAATCCGCGTAAACCGCCGGAATTTTCATTGATGTTGCCGCCGATTGTAGAAATTTTCATGGAGCTTGGGTCCGGCGGATAAAACAATCCTTTTGCTTCGACTGCGTGAATCAAATCCAATGTCACAACGCCGGCTTGCACAGTTGCTGTTAAGTTTTCTTCATCAATTTCGAGAATTTTGTTCATGTGACGGAACAGAAGAACGATTCCGCCTTCAGTCGGGCAAGTTCCCGCGCAAAGGTTCGTTCCCGAGCCGCGTGCCACGATTGGAACTTTGTATTGGTTGCATATCTTGACGATTTCCGCTACTTCCTGTGTGTTACGCGGTGAAATGACTGCATCAGGCATAGATTGAAATTGCGGTGTTGCGTCATAGCTATAGGCCAAACGTCCCATGTTGGATGTATCTACATTTTCCTTTCCAACGATGGAGACGAATGTATCAATGATATGTTGTTCTAGCATGGAAAATTCCCCTCTTTACTAGTGCATAAAATATACTTACTGTAATCATAAGAAAAAGCGGGGGTGTCCCGCTATAGATAAACATACAAAATTGAATCCGCTTTACCATGATTTTTTTGGATGGTTCTCCAGTAAAGCTAAACTGATATATAAGGTCACTAAATCTTTAAACTCTTTTGGATTGAGACCTGTTAAGTCTTGGATTTTTTTTAAGCGATAATGAAGCGTATTAATATGAATATGAAGCATTTCCGATGTTTGCTTGTAGGATTGATTATTTTCCATAAATAATCGCAACGTCGTCATTAGCTCTTCATTTCCAAGCAGGCTCCCAATCGTCCGACGTAAAAATTCCTGTCGGGTATGGGATTTAATATCCTGTAAACACATTTCCAAGCGTAAATCTTCGTTAAATACAATCCGTTTCTCTGTAACGGCAACTTCTAACGCCCGGAGTGCTTGATCGTAAGAGATGTATAATTCTTTCGGTGAAACCACTTGTCCGACACCTATAGATAATGATGCAGAAAAGTGTGCTTCACAATCTTGTTTCAGCTTTTCCAACAAACGTTGTGTTTGTTGTTTTTGTTCTTTTTTAACTGTCTGCAGCAACAGGATACGGTCGTTTCCCCAACGGACAAGCACGTTTTCCTTTTGCGAACCGATTTGGGCATGAATATGCTGCCATAGCTTGCTTTGCAAATCATCCTTATCTATGGAAAATAAAATCAACTGCTTTTTATGAGCGATATCAATTCCAAGCGCTTTCGCACGGTCGGAAAATGCGGAAGACCAGTCTCTGCTTTGCAGCCAATCAAACAAAAATGCTTCGTAGGACCGCTGTTCAAGCTCCAGCTGCTCTACAAAATAATTTTCATGAATGAGGAGTTCAGTCATCTTGCGCATGATTTCTCCGTATTGCGAAATATTTTGCGGTTCCCCGGTAATTCCGATGACGCCCACTACCTCATCGTTAAAAAGAAGCGGTAAATTGATGCCGGCTTTTACGCCTTTTAAATGTTGTTCATCTTCTTTTGTAATCACAACGGTTTTTTTTTGCTGACAGCAAAGCTGCGCTCCTTCATGAAACGTCCCTAATCGGGAGGGGTCCGTGCTGGCGATAATGATTCCATTTACATCAATGATAATAATATTTTCAACAATTAACCGCCGTACTTCTTGGACGATTTTTTTTGCTAAGGAAGGCAAAAGCATGGAGTGCACCTCAAATAGTAAAATCTGTTTTCTTCATTATATAATGAACATAAACTTATTTAAAATTAGAGGCTATTTTAAACAGAGTACATACCTATTTCACACTTTCTTCACAATTATTTGCTATTGTACAAACTAGAACATATATAAGAGGTGAGAAATTGAAACAGTTTGCGATGTTGACCATGTTGCTCGTTTTGCTGAGCGGCTGCACGGCAGAAAGATATAAAGCAATTTCCCCAAATCAAGATGTTATTGTGACGACCAATATAAAAGAAGGAAGTGTAAGCTTCCTTAATGAAAATAATAGCTCTCTTATAGCGACGTGGCAGCTGAAAAAAGCCATTATGGGCTCGTTGCTGCTGCCTGATAACGATACGCTTCTTGTATACGGAAGAAAGCTAGAAAATGTGTATTTGTACTCGTTAAAAAAAGGAAAGGAAGTCGGGGCTTGGAACACGGGAGAAGGGATTGCCAACGCCATTCTTTCGCGTGATAAAACGAGCGTGATTTTTGCCAATCAAAACAATAACGAAGTTTATATTTATTCTATAAAAGGAAAGAAACAAAAAAACATTCCTGTCGGCAAAGGACCGCTCACAATGGTCGAACAAAAAGGGATAGTATATGTCGTGAATTTTAATGATACAAGCATATCTGTCATTGATTTGCGAACACAACAACTTACGCATACTATGGCTGTTCCGGCTTCTTCAACAGGAGCCATTATAAATAAGAAAAAGAATGAATTGTTAATTGGGGGACATGGGAGCGGTGAACAAGTAAATTCAAAGGTGTTCGTGTATTCTTTAGCAGCGCAAAAAGAAGAAAAAACTATTGAAGCACCTTATATGCCTGTGAATTTTACAACTGACGGTAATTCTATATATGTGCTGAGCCACGGTTCAAATATGCTCCGGAAGCTGGACGCCGATACGTATAAGGAGGAAGGTGCAGTAGAAGTGGCATCCAATCCTTTTAGTGTACTTGCATCCGGGGGACAAATTTATGTAGGAAGCTATGACAGTGATGAAGTGTATATTGTGGATGCAGAGAACATGAAAGTGACAAACAAGGTTTCCGTAGGGAAAGGGCCGTTTCATATGATTGAACGAAAGGGAGAGAAAGAATGAAGTATAAAGTTCTTGTAGTAGATGATGAAAATGATCTGCGCCAGCTGGTCGGCATGTACCTGGAAAACTCCGGTTATGAATGGAAAGAAGCAAATAACGGAGTCGATGCGCTAGAAATGATGAAGCGCGAAACATTTGATCTTTTAATTCTGGATATTATGATGCCTGAGATGGACGGAATTTCCTTATGTAAAGAAGTTCGAAAAACATCAGATGTTCCTGTCATCTTCTTGACGGCAAAAGGAGAGGAGTGGAACAGGGTAAGCGGTCTTCGCGTTGGGGCCGATGATTATATCGTGAAACCGTTCAGTCCAGGGGAACTGATTGCCCGCATGGAAGCGGTGCTAAGACGCTATACAAAGCAAGAACAAGAAAGTGCGGAAACTTTCGGTCCGATTTCTATTAATGAAAAAGGACGGCGTGTGGAAATCAACGGAGAAGCTGTACCCCTGACGGTGAAAGAGTTTGATTTGTTCCAGTTTCTTTGTCGTCATAAGGGACAGGTATTCAGCCGTGAACAACTGCTCGAAAAGGTCTGGGGCTATGATTATGCCGGCAGCACAAGAACAGTGGATACCCATGTGAAAACCATTCGTTTAAAATTCGGCAGCTATGCAGATTGCATTCAAACTGTTTGGGGTGTCGGCTATAAGTTTGAGGTGTAGTATGCGTTTAACCATGGTGCAAAAATTATGGCTGACCATCAGCGTCGCCGTCCTTGTAACATTGGCCCTTTTTCATTTTGTCTCCTTATATTCATATGAAAAATTGTATGTGCAAAATGTTGAGGACACATTAAAAAGAGAAGGAAAACGCCTTGTAAGGGAATATAAGGGAGGACCCATTTCAGAGGAGTTTAAGCAAAAAGTGGCTTGGTATAACGATGTTTCAGAAGCGGAAATTTTGTTTGTTAACAATCCGCGCGATTTAAGTGCTTGTCTTCCATTCGACGTTCATTATGATTCGCTTATAAGTGAAAAGGACAGACAGAAGCTGCTGAATGGAGACACGGTGACAAAGATCGGCTACGAAGAACGATTTGGGCGCAATATTATGGGAGTTGTCATTCCGATTTTGGACGGGAAAAAGCTGGAAGGCATTATTTATTCGTATATTCCCTTAAAGAGCATTCGCGATATCATTTATGATGCGGCTCTCCTATTGGCGCCTGTCGCTCTTCTTGTTGTGGCGGCAACCGTTTTTGTCGGGAAAAAAATTGTCATCGCGATTACAAAGCCGATTTCGCAGATGGAACGAGTGTCGTACAAAATGTCAAAAGGGGATTTTAGTGAACGAATCACTGTTACAGCTAATGATGAAATCGGCCGTTTAGGAACAGCGTTTAACGATATGGCGCAAGCGCTGCAAAAAGAAGACTTGCAGCGAAAGGAATTTTTAGCAAATGTATCGCATGAACTGCGGACGCCTCTCAGTTACATTAAAGGATACAGCGAAGCCATTTTAGATGGTGTCGTCAAACAAGAGCAGCAAACCAGATTTATTACGCTCATCAATAAAGAAGCGGGCCGCATGCAGCGCCTCGTTCATGATTTATTGGATTTAGCTCAATTAGAAGGCGCGCTGTTTCCAATCAAAAAACAGCCGATTGTATTGGCTCAGCTTGTTGAAGATGTGTTGGATACGTATGAGCCGACATTGGAAGAAAAGAACATCGCTTTAAAACAAGATTTAGATCCGGATATTATCGCCAACATCGACGAAGATCGTATCCAGCAAGTTATTCATAATGTGATGGATAACGCTATTCGGTATACACCGGAGGGAGGAACGATTTCTGTTGCCCTTCAACAGGAAGATGGGCAATGTACATTGAGTATTTCCGATACGGGGATTGGAATACCAAAAGAGCATGTAACAAAATTAGGCGAACGATTTTACCGGGTGGATAAAGCACGCAGCCGTCAAAACGGCGGAATGGGCTTAGGATTAGCTATTGTCAAACAAATCGTGGAAGTACATGAAGGAACCATTGCATTTTCAAGTGAACCAGGTGTCGGCACTTCTGTAATGATTAGGCTGCCGGCTGTAGAATAGCATGCACTTAGAGTCATGCTATTCTTTTTTTTAGGGCAAGAAAGTATGAACATTCCCCTTCTGCATTATGCAGTATTATGGAAAGGTAGAAAAATACTGAAGTATATTTTGGGTTTGGCGCAATTATTATGAAATTGGTGCAATTGTATGGTGTTTTGGTGCAATTTTTTTGAATTTCGCGCAATTTGGTATCGTTTTGGTGCAATTATTGCAAATTACGTGTAATTTCACATCATTTTCGTACAATGCCACTGGAGATCATGCGAAAAAAGGAACCATCTCGTACAAAGCCTGGATGTGCTGGAACCGAAAAAGGACTGAGAACGGGGTTGCTCATGCCGCAGTTGCAGCATGTAGAAGAAAATTCAATAAACAAAATATTTGTCCTGCCTATATAGTTAGAGATACAATAAAAGAAGACTCTATCTAGTAACGGCTTGCATAAGCGTGATATTGAGGTGATTCATCTGGAGTATAAATCTATAAAGCCGAAGAAAATTTATGAAGAAGTAGCAGATGCCATTTTGGCCATGATTAAAGAAGGAAAACTGAAGCCGGGAGATAAGCTTCTTCCTGTCCACCAGCTGGCAGAAGAGTTTCAAGTAGGGCGTTCTGCGATCCGCGAGGCATTAAGCGCATTGCGGGCAATGGGCTTGATTGAAATGCGTCAAGGAGAAGGAACGTATGTAAAGAATTTTGAAGCGTCCGCCATTACGTCTTCTTTATCCGCAGCCATGCTTATGAAACGAGAAGATCTCGTCAATCTGTTGGAGGTGCGGAAGGTGCTCGAAGCGGGGGCTGTTCAGGCGGCAGCTGCGAAGCGGACAGATAAAGATTTGGAAGAAATGGAGCATTGGCTGAATGCGATGAGAACTGCCAATGGAGATGAGAGCATCGGCGAAAAAGCAGATTTACAATTTCATATGGCCATTGCCAAGGCGTCTCATAATCTGCTTTTGCTTGAGCTTATGAACCATGTTTCCGGCATGATTGCCGAAACGATGCGTGAAACGAGACGAATCGTTCTATACGGAGAAGAGACGACGCTGGAGCGTTTAACGGAAGAACATCAGCAAATTTTTGATGCTGTTGTGAAACAGGATGGCGCTGCGGCGCAAGAAGCGATGCGGTATCATCTGACAAAAGTAGAAGATCTGCTGATGTCTCGCCTAAAATAAAGATGTGATACAAACGGCGTCATTTTTGATACAATAAAGAAAAAACAGTAAGCGTTTTCCTTTTTGAAGGAGAAGTATGGCTCGCTGGGAAGAGACAATTTTTTCTTTATTGTTTCTTTTTTCTTAAGTCATCAGATGACCATACCTTATTAAGATGGTATAATTTAACTAAATGAAATATTATGCTTGCTGAAACTGGTGCAAAAGAGGGGAGATTGTACAATGAAAGTTAGTTTATTTGTCACATGTCTTGTTGATATGTTTCAAACGAATGTCGGAAAAGCCACTGTGGAACTGCTGGAACGCTTAGGCTGTGAAGTGGAATTTCCAGAAGGGCAAATCTGCTGCGGGCAGCCCGCTTACAACAGCGGCTATGTAAAAGATGCAAAAGAAGCGATGAAGCATATGATTCGCACGTTTGAAGATGCTGATTATGTAGTAACGCCATCCGGCTCTTGCGGCACCATGTTCCATGAGTATCCGCACATCTTTAAAGGGGATAAAGAGTGGGAGGAGCGTGCGAAGCGTTTGGCAGAAAAAACATATGAGCTCACGCAATTTATTGTAGATGTGTTAAAAGTAACAGATGTAGGGGCGAAGCTCGAGGGGAAAGCAACGTACCACACTTCTTGTCATATGACTCGTTTATTGGGAGTAAAAGATGCTCCGTTCACCCTTCTTTCCAATGTGAAGGGGTTAGAAGTCATCCCTTTACCGAATGCGCAAAATTGCTGCGGCTTCGGCGGAACCTTCTCCGTTAAAATGACACCGATTTCCGAGCAAATGGTAGATGAAAAAGTAAACAGCGTGATGATAACGGAAGCTGATTACTTAATTGGCGCCGACTGCGGATGCTTGATGAATATCGGCGGCCGTATGGAACGATTGGGAAAAGAAGTTAAGGTGATGCACATTGCCGAAGTGCTGAACAGCCGAGGATAAGGGGGACGAAACCATGTCAATGAAAATTGGAGACAAGAAATTTAAAGATCGTGTAGATTCCGGCATTCATGATTCCTTTATGAGAGGGGCTGTTTCTTCCGCCCAAGAGCGTTTATATACGCGCAGACTTGCGGCTGCCGAAGAATTGGGCAATTGGGAACAATGGCGCGAGCTGGGTGAGCAAATTCGCCAGCATACGCTTGAAAACTTGGATTACTATTTAATGCAGCTGAGTGAAAACGTCGCAAAACGCGGCGGTCATGTATTTTTTGCCAAAACGAAAGAAGAAGCGTCTCAATATATTAAAGAAGTGGTCGAAAAGAAACAAGCTAAAAAAGTGGTCAAATCGAAATCCATGGTAACGGAAGAAATCAGCATGAACAAGGTGCTGGAGGAAATCGGCTGCGAAGTGGTGGAAAGCGACCTTGGAGAATATATCTTGCAAGTCGATAACGATCCGCCTTCTCACATTGTAGCGCCAGCTCTTCATAAAAACAGAGAGCAAATTCGCCAAACTTTCCATGACAAACTTGGGTATGAAAACTCCAACGATCCGTATGAAATGACAAAGTTTGTACGCAAAGTATTGCGCGAAAAGTTCGTGGAAGCAGAAGTGGGCGTGACGGGTTGTAACTTTGCTGTTGCCAACACCGGTTCCATCTGTCTGGTGACAAATGAAGGAAACGCAGATCTTGTGACAGCGATTCCAAAAACGCAGATTGCAGTAATGGGAATGGAGCGCCTCGTTCCGACAATGGAAGAATTAGACGTATTAGTCGGTTTGCTTTGCCGCAGTGCAGTCGGTCAAAAGCTGACAAGCTACGTAACAGTAGCAGGGCCGAAGCAAGAGGGAGAAGGAGACGGACCGGAAGAATTTCACCTTGTTATCGTAGATAACGGACGTTCTGAAATTTTGGCATCTGAATTCCGTCAAGTGCTGCAATGCATCCGCTGTGCCGCGTGTGTGAACGTTTGTCCGGTATATCGCCACATCGGCGGTCATTCTTACGGTTCCATATACTCCGGTCCAATTGGAGCGGTGTTAACGCCATTGTTAGGCGGATATGACGACTACAAGGAATTGCCGTACGCATCCAGCCTTTGCGCGGCATGTACAGATGCATGTCCTGTAAAAATCCCGCTTCACGAATTGCTTCTTAAGCATCGTCAAGTCATCGTGGAAAAAGAGGGGAGCGCGCCGATGGCAGAAAAGCTGGCCATGAAAATGTTCAGTATGGGTGCTTCTTCCGCAGCGCTGTATAAATTAGGTTCCAAAGTGGCTCCGGGGGCGATGAGCCCGTTCACATCCGGTAATCGCATTTCAAAAGGGGTCGGGCCATTAAAAAATTGGACGGACATTCGCGAGTTCCCGGCGCCGAGCAAAGAGCGGTTCCGCGATTGGTTTAAAGAGCATAAGAAAGGCGGGAACAACTAATGCAAGGAACTATTCATAACCGCGATTCATTTTTAGCTAATATAGCCAGCAAATTAGGACGTGAACGAAAAACGAGCGGCGTAGAGTGTCCGCAGTGGAAACACAATGTCAACTGGGAAGTCATGAAAGACTACACGCAAGCGCAGCTCATCGACGTATTTAAAAAGCAATGCAATAACATTCATACCACGGTATTGGAGACAACAAAAGAAGAGCTTGCGAACGTGTTAAAGCAAGTCGTAAACGAAAACGGCGGCGGACCTGTTGTTTCCGCAAACGATTCCCGCTTGCAAGCATTGGGTCTTGACCGTCTGTTAACAACCGAATGGCCGAATGAAGGGGTTTCCGTCCATATATGGGATGCGGCGAAAAAAGAAGAAAACATCAAAGCGGCGGAGCAAGCAAACATCGGCATAACCATCAGCGATTATACATTAGCGGAATCCGGCACGATCGTTGTGCAAACAAATGAAGGGCGCGGACGTGCTCTTAACTTCCTGCCGACCATTTCTGTTGTGATTATTCCAAAAGAGACGGTTGTCCCGCGTATTACACAAGCTGTTCATGATTTGAACAAGCGGGTAGAAAATGGAGAAACACCGGCTTCTTGCATTAACTTTATTACTGGTCCAAGCAACTCCGCCGATATTGAAATGAACTTGGTTGTCGGGGTTCATGGACCATTAAAAGCATACTATATTTTAGTGTAACGACAAGACCGGGTTTTCCGGTCTTTTTTAAGGATGAAAAAGTATACACTTTCTTTCCATTACAGTGTCCGGTGTGGTAATGAAGAGAACGCCATGTTTGGTGCAATTGTAAGCGAGTTTGGTGCAATTATTGAAGATTTGGTGCAATTCTAAGTAATTATGGTACAACTATTATTGTCTTCGTGCCATTCTGCGGCCGCTCGACCGAAAAAGGACCGAGTATGGTTTGTCCCGTACTCGGTTTTTCTTACATACGACGGATTCCATATTTGACCGAGAGGGGCGATATCTGTTTGAAAGGGAGTTTGGACAGTAAACGTTAGAAATCGGATAATAACTCATGCGCTTTGGATAATAGATCACGTATTTTAGATAAAAAAATTGTTTACTGATGAAGAAACTGCTTTGTTACATAGTTGCATAACGACTCTTCAATATGTCAAAGTAATAAATAGGAAAATTTTAATAGAAAAAGGTGAAAAGAATGAGCGTAACCGAGCATAAAAAGGAAGCTCATCATGTAGTCAACTGCAAGGTAATTACCATATCGGATACAAGAACGAAAGAAACGGACAAAAGCGGGCAGCTGATGATGCAGTTGCTAGAAGAAGCAGGTCACAAGATAACAGCGTATGAAATTGTAAAAGACGATCAAGGAGAAATTGAAAGAGCCGTTTTGGATGGATGCAGCGATCCAAACGTCGATGTTGTCCTGACGAACGGAGGCACAGGAATTACAAAACGCGATGTAACAATCGAGGCAGTCAGCGGGTTAATTGAAAAGGAGCTGGTCGGCTTTGGTGAGATTTTTCGCATGTTGAGTTATACCGATGACATTGGTTCTGCTGCTATCCTGAGCAGAGCCATTGCCGGTACGAGAAACGGGAGAGCTATTTTTTCGACGCCAGGTTCATCCGGTGCTGTTCGTCTGGCAATGACGCGTTTAATTGTTCCGGAGCTTGGACATGTAGTAAGAGAATTGCGAAAGTAAGCGGGCGAGAGGAATCTTGCTCGTTTTTAGTTGTTTTACAAAATTGCTGAGCTATTGCAAGAAAAGAATTAGAGAGAGTAGAAGAAATCAGCACTCTAGTTAATATTAGGAATAAGTAAACTCATTCGTTATAACGAAAAAATGTAAAATTTTTTAAGAGATAGAAATTTAATGAGAAAAATAGGAAAATATTGATATAATAGGAAGACAGGCTATTAAAATATGTTGATTTAGAGGTGGGGGTTGTGGTCAAGAGATTGATTATTCTGGGCCTTTTTATTGCAATGTTATCGGGATGCCGTGTTGAAAACCCTAGTAATGGTTCATCAATGACAATTGAAAAATACAATATTGAGCCGACACGTCAACTTTCGAACTTAAGTACTATAAAAGTAGGAGACACGATAGATGTTAATTATTCAGTTAAATATTCTGCAGAGATCAGTTCAGTTTCTCAACAAATCATTGACGAGCAACTTGTAGCGGAGAAATTGCGGCCGTTCTTAATTGAAAAAAGCGATTTACAGAACTTAAAGTTAAATTCTGCTTTTTATTTTTCTGAAAACGGAAAAGCTGCAAAAGGCTTGCTTTCTTTTATAGATAGCAACATGCAAAATGACATAATTAATGGATATTCTAAGCCTCTTTCTATTGCCGATTTAAATGCTAATAAAAATTTATGGCAATTTGAAAATGGAGCTAAAACAGGTCCATTTATCAGTGCTGTAGAATCCTTTTTGAGCCAAAGCAGTGATGATACTGTTATTATTCCTGTTGTAGATTCTGTCACTAAGGGAAATAATATGAAGTTCATCAAATTTGCTAAGTTTACGTTAACAGTGCAGGGGAAGGATAATAAAGGCAACGGAAATAAGGAAGTTGTCGGCATATATAAGGGTGAAGTTTCTAATCCGCCTCTAGTAATTAAAGACATGAGCTTTACAGAAGTATTCCCGAAAAATATAGATGTTGTGAATGTTAGTGTTCCTACAGCCAATAAGGAAGGCAATAAGGATATCGGCACAACCGTATCAGCAACCTTAGGTGACATCGTGTTTCATAAAAACGATCAAGGACTGTATACAGCATCGGGCGATATATCTTTTTCCATAACCATCAAATCTACAAAATGGGCTGTATATGAACTTAATAATTCTAAAATAGAGTTTGCAGACTTGACAGATAAATGGCAAACCGAGAAGTTTAATAATTTAACTTTTACAGCAAAAGATGGATTAAAAAGTGTAACTGTCACAAACCCGGTAATGATGAACATCGATGAAACAAAGCAGGTTTCAATACAATTTGACCCGGCTGACGCTATACAGCAAAATGTTATTACAAACATGTGCCTGGAGGGGAATGCAGATTTTATAAATATCAGTCCTAAACTTTTCGAATGCGGGACAAGCACAACTTCACAAGTGACCAATAATTTTACCATTTCTCCTAAGATTGCAAACAGCGGGAACTTGATATTGAAAGTTGCTGATATTTTCGGGACAGTACAGCAGGTTCCCTTAAACGTTACGGTCTATAATCGGATAAGGACTATTGCATTGGCACCTTCCTCGTTAACAATGGATGAGGGAATGAGACAATATTTAACGCTTTCCATAACTCCGCAAAGTGCCCGGGATCATTTACAATGGGAAGTTCTCAACGAACCGGGAAAAACGGTAGTACAGTTCAATGAGGATAATTTAGAAGTGGCTGCCATGCAAGCGGGAGATGCAACTATCAGGGTGACAGGAACTAGAGTAGATGGAAGCACGTTCACACAAAACATTCCCGTGACCGTACGACCTAGTATTATTCCACTTCAAAGCATAACTTTTTCATCAAATTCAATAACGATTGTAAAAGGAGAAAGGAAAGGATTATCCGGATATGTAAGATTTACTCCGATTAATGCAACAAACAAAGCTGTAATGTTTACGGAAACTGCTCCTTCTGCCGTAATTGATGTGACTTCGTGGGGGGAAGTTACGGGAAAAATGCCGGGGAGAGCAAGTGTTACGGCTACTTCAGCAGACGGCTCTCATAAAGCAACCATAGAAATCATTGTGGAGGAAAAAGGATCGAATGGAATTGTTCTGCCTGACTTAGGCGGGGGAGGTCCGGTTCTGCGATGGTAACAGTAAAAAGACGATGCTATATTATGCGCATCGTCTTTTTTATTATTTCTCTAACTTGTAGTCATCGATTAAAACTTGTAAGCTGTCAACACTAGGGAGAGCATCCAATTGATTCAATACGATAGATTTATCATATACTACGCTAAATCGTGAAAGTTCATCTTTTTGCAGTTCAGCGGATTTAAAATTCAGCTTGCCTTGTGTAAAGATATCGAAAATATTTGTTGCTCCAGTCGTTGAGGTCAATATGCTGTTTTGTCTAATTGCATTAATAGTCAACGTGCCTTTTGCAAAAAGACCTCCTTGGATGCTCATATACGATCCAACACCGTATAAGTCTGCGGCACTATCAGTATAAAAATACGCTTGTAATGGTTTGACGTCGTTTGTTCCGCTATTTAATTCTTTAAATTCATTGATGCGTGTAATAACCAAATTTCCCTGGGATAAAAGAACGAGTTGGCTTGTTTTAAGACGTGTAATATTTACACTGAAAATGTTTGTTTTACCCATAACATACATAGTAGAATCAAACTGAATTTCATTTTCTTCATGGTTAAAGTCAAATTCGTTGCCATGGATGGTAACGTCGCCTAATACAATGATATTGCCTTGAATAGAGACAGGTGTGGGAGAAGTGCTGTATATTTCCAAGTCACCGTTTACGATAAGCCATTGGTCTTCGTTAAGAGATAGATTACTATTAATAATAAACTTTGAATTTCCGTTGACAACCGGATTCAAAATGCCTTCTAAGGCAGAAACAGAGTTTTCTAGATTTGTTGCAAGAAGAACCTTCTTAGATGAGGCCGAAAAATCCCCGTTAATTTGGTCTGAATATGATAATAAATATACAGAGTGAGCAGTACTGTTATTGTAGGAACTAATGTTATTTTGATAACTTGCCCATCCGGTCTTAGTTAAAATTTCTTTTGCAATATTTGTCTCCTTCAATTTTTCTTTTGTAATCTCAAGGGTATTAGTTTTGTTTGGAACGATTTCCAATTTATTTAGTTTGTCCGTTACTGTCTTAGGAAAATCAATGGAAACAAACTCTTTTGTTGCTTTTTTTATATTTGGGACATTTTCATCGTTGTCCCTGTTTTTAAAGAAAAAGTTAGATAACATTCCTTTTTGAGCAGAAGCCAACTTATCTTTATCAATAGATTCTTTTAAAATTCCTTTGTTTACTAGATTCAGTCTGTCGCTAATAATCAAATCTCCTTCAACTAAAGGATACGGGGCTTCTACAGTACCATTAACAACATTATTCAGGGTTTGTGGCAGGGTGTACATAAGCTCTGCAAGATTATTAATTGTCACAACTTTTCCGTATGCATTTCCAACAATATGAGAAGCGCCGTTTAATACAAGATTTTCTTCTGAGCCAACTGCATACTGCAGAAAACTTGGTGTAGGAGAAATCGTTATATTTCTGGTAATGGTCTTCTTTATTTCAGGCTTATCTTTATTGGTATAATCTGTATAAATTAGTGAAATGGTGTAGTATCTAGTAAAAAAACGCTGTTTAAAATCATTTAAATTCATCACTTTTGTGGAAGCGCCGGCTTTTACTTTATCACTTAAAAGGTTTGTACGATCTTCAATGAGTACTGTTTTTTTTAAGTCTCCATCCGCATTGGTGTATTTTTTTTGCAGCTCCTGTTGAATTGTATTGAGAATTCCATCGTATCCTTGGGGTGAACTGGTGTTTTTTAAAAGTTGCGTTAAATTTTTCTTTTCAGTTAGCTTTATAATCTGCGATTGAAAATCGGCTATTATCCGATTCATCTCCCCAACCGAATCCTGCATCGCTAAAGCATCCAGTCTGCGAATCTCGGTGCGTTTAGTACCGTTAATACTGACTGAAAGGATAGTCAAACCGATTGTTACAAAAACCAAGCTCACTAGCAATACCATTACTAAAGAAGATCCACGTTCATTTCTTATCATTTTGCTCCCTCATTTAAAATCCGATTTCACTTGTCACGGTCATAGGTGGAATGGAACTGTTTTGTATTTCAAAAATAAAATGCAATTGAATGATTCCGCTTTGACAGGAAGATATTTTCTTAATCTCGTTTTCATTAGAAGAATCGTACTCACTTACACGTTTTGTACATTCTAACCCGATGTTCGACCCTTCTTTTAGTTTAATGCTCTCATCGCTTTGAAAGGATATAGTGGAAGTATTGCCGCTTTCGTCCAATTTATCTAGTTTAACAGTCCCATTATCAATATATAACTTAGCGTCGTAATTATCTTCTTTTTGAGTATCTTTAAATTCGTAAACAATATCATCGTTATTTACGGTTGCTGTTTTCCGATTACAAAATTGAATTGCTTTTGTTGTTTCGTTGTATTGAATATCATCATAATTCGCAGAGTACAACTCATTCATCACCATAGCTGTTACATAGTCCGCTTCATCCCGCAATTTTGCCTCTGTGTTAATTTTTTCGTATGTTTTCATACCCATAACGAATACGCTCGTAATCGAAATGAACATAATAGAGGAGATAGTGATGGTCACAAGAAGTTCCATCAGGGAAAGGCCGCGTTCATTTTTTATGGGCTTACCGAATCGATTCATGAGCAATACTTCCTTCTAATAAAATTCCTTCCTGTTCATCATTCTCATTCAAGTCTACATAGACGATCGTGCGGATAATAAGATCACCTTCTGTTTCCAGATTTCGGGATATAAAACCCTCGAGCGTTTTTGGAACAGTAGAGAAATTCGTGTTTTTATATGCAGTTTGAATATGTTGAAAAATTTTATCTGTGTCTGCTTTTGTAATGGAAGCAGGAACAATAAAGATTTGGATGTTTTTCTTATCGTACGTTTTTCCGTTTATGGTAGGTGAGATGATCTTTTGGCAGCTTATCGGATCGGTTACTAAAGGAGCAGAAGAAATATCTCTGTACTCCCCTAAATCATTTTTTACTCGAATGGTTTGAGGAGCGGAACAGTTAGTATTTGAGACATCGTGTTCAAACACAGCCAGTTCGTTTGTAATCTTTTTTTGTTCTATGAACCCTTGCAGCACTTCAAAATCCTGTTTCTCAAAATAATGGAGCGCACCACGCGCAATGTTAATGGCAATGGTTTTTGATTGATTTGCCTTTGTGTATAGATACGCTTGGGGAAAAAATGACATGCATCCCAGTAAAACAATGGACAAAATGGTAACAGATACCATAAATTCAACGAGTGTAAGACCTTGCTCCGAAAATTTTTTCATTTCTGCCGTTACCCTTCTTTTCTTTTTCACCACAGTATAATATATTGATATAGTCGGAAAGTAATTTAATTCCAAAACAGTAAGGATGAGGTGGGAAAATGGAATCGATTTTCCATAGCTTGATAGCAACGTTTCTAGTAATTTTTCTTCTGTTCATCATCAAAACAGGACTAAGCAAAATAGGTATTTTCGCCGCGGCAAGTCTATCCTTTCTGTTTGCGGAAGGAATTCTTCTTTCTCAAGCAATCTTTCCGTTATGGCAAGCGATTTTGCTTATGATTCTACTTGCGCTTTGCATAACGTACTTGGTGCAAAAACGTTTTGAACATGTATTATTTTCGAATAAGGAAATTAATGATAAATATTCAAGTAAGTTCCAAAATTATTCTTCAACTCATTATGAATCTAAGGGCAAGGATGTGTCAAGCATTCTTCAGCCCGATCAATCAGAAGGAAACAATGACCAAAAACACGAGTTGAATGAAGCGGATTACTTCGAGCGATTTTTTCTAGAAGAACAAAAGGATGTCCGGGAAAAGGAAGGGGTACATCAGTGAACGAAGCTCGACGATTAAAGTTGTTTTTCATTGTATGTCTTTGTACAGCATTTATATTTTCGTTTCAATTTTTCAGCCAAAAAGCGATGTTCACTCTCTTTGATACGAATCAAGGGTATAAAGAAGGAACAACTATTGGTTCTGTAGATATAAGCGGACAAGTAAAAGAACAAGCCATTCTCGCTCTCCAGAACAAAACAGAAGAATGGCTCGAGAAAAAACAAGTTGTATTGCAGTACAATACGGTTTCGTTTCCGGCAGACTTCTTTTCGTTTGATATAGAAGAGAGCGTAAAGGAGGTAAGAGACGGTGCATATAGTCCTGTAAAAGTACGCATTTCCGAAGATCGTCTGCTTTCACAAATTGAAAAGAACACGAACAGTGAGATTATAAGTTTGCTTGATACAGAGAAGCTGAAGCAAAAATTACAAGAAACGGCTTCTAGACTTTCAAGTGAACCGCAAACCCTTCAGCTTACGGATTTCATGAATAAGGAAGAAGCTGCACAAGTGTTGTCGCAATCATCCATTACTGGTGTATCAGCATATATGCAAGGTTTGTCCGAATGGGTCAAGCATAATGAAACATTGACAGTTCCGGCACAAGGAGAAGTGTCTGTTTTGGAGCTGGCAAAGAAGAAACATTTAGGTGTAACAGATGATACATTAAGCATCATCGGTTCGCTTATGTATAAGGCAGTGTTATCCACTAATTTTATCATTGCTGAACGAGAGATCGGCAGAGAGCTGCCGGAGTACATCAAAATGGGGATGGAAGCAAAGGTAATTCAAAATAAGCAAGATTTTCGATTTGTCAATTCGAACCAATTTTCCTACACTTTGAAGTTTCAGCTTTTACATGATGGAATTTCGCTATACATAGAAGGTTATCCATTTCTTTATGATTACAGTATAGATACAAAAACGGCCCTTCTTCCGGCTGGTACTATTGTGCAAAAGGAAGTGCCAGGGAAAAAGGATGATGCAGTTTTAACTCCTCGAAACGGCCGTACAGGACAAGTTATGAAAGTGTACCGCATTGCTTCAAATGAAAACGGGGACGTTGTGAAGCGGGAAAAGCTGGCGGAAGATTATTATTTACCGATAAATGCAGTAGAGACGAAAATTGCGGAGCAGGTTACTCAACAGACTGTACCGGAAACATCAGCATCTTCTGAAACGCAAACCGAACAATCTTCATCTGCTGGGACGGAAACTAATCCATCTGCAGAAAACGAACAGCAAACCGCAACGGAAGATGTACAAACAAGCACAGCAACTGAGTAAAGGGGATAATAAACATGAAGCGACAAAAAAAGCGGCTCGGTGATTTGTTAGTACAAGAGGGACTTATAACAGAAGAGCAATTGCAAACCACGCTGCAAGAAAAAGCGCCGACGCAAAAGCTTGGAGATGCATTGCTTCATAGAGGGTATATTACCGAACAACAGCTTATTGAAGTGTTAGAGATGCAGCTTGGTATTCCGCATGTCAGTTTGTATCGATATCCGTTTGATGAAACATTATTCACTCTCATTCCAAAGGAATTTGCCAAACGAAACTGGGTTGTACCGTTGAAAAAGCAAGGCGATAAATTGTTTGTCGCAATGGCAGACCCGATGGATTATTTTGTGATAAACGACTTGCGTATGGCAACCGGATTTCAAATTGAACCGTTGATTGCGATTAAAGATGATATTATCCGGACGATTAACCGATATTACGATTTGCAGGAGACGTTTGAAGATTGGAATACGGAAATAGAGATCACCCCTCAAGAAGAAGTCATTCAAGAAGAAGATTCTCCTGCGGTCAAGCTTGTGAATCAAATCGTGCAATATGCCATTCAACAGAAGGCCAGCGACATTCATATCGATCCTCAGGAAACGAAGGTTATGATTCGGTATCGAATAGACGGAAAATTGCGGACGGAGCGCATGCTTCCAAAGCATATGCAAGGCATGATTACCGCCCGTTTAAAAATTATGGCGTCCATGGATATTACGGAACAGCGTGTGCCGCAAGACGGACGTATTAAGTTCAGCCATGATTTTTATCAAGTGGACTTGCGTGTGTCTTCTTTGCCGACGATTTTTGGGGAAAAGCTTGTTATTCGGGTGCTTGACCTCGGAAATGCATTAAACGATGTCACAAAACTTGGGTTTCATCCGATCAATATGCAGCGCTTCTTAAATTTAATTCAAAAGCCCCACGGCATTGTTTTAATTACGGGGCCGACCGGAAGCGGGAAGTCCTCTACGTTGTATGCCGCCTTAAATAAATTAAACAGCGAAGAGGTCAATATTATCACGATTGAAGATCCGGTCGAATATCAATTGGAAGGAATCAACCAAATTCAAGTGAATCCCAATACAGGAATGACATTTGCGACAGGACTTCGTTCTATTTTGCGCCAAGACCCGAACATCATCATGGTCGGGGAGATTCGCGATAAAGAAACGGCGGAAATCGCGATACGTGCTTCCTTAACGGGTCACTTAGTATTGAGTACGCTGCATACCAATGATTCCATCGCCACTGTAACTCGTCTAATTGATATGGGAATTGAGCCGTTCCTGCTTGCCTCTTCTTTAACGGGAGTGGTTGCACAACGTCTTATTCGAAGAGTGTGCCGTGATTGCAAGGAAGAGCAGGAAGCGACAAAACGAGAAAAAGAGATTTTTGCAGAACGCGGTCTCACGATTGATAAGGTACAGCGCGGGCGAGGATGTCCGACGTGCAATATGACGGGATATAAGGGGCGAATTGCCATTCATGAACTGCTCGTCATCGACGATGAGATGCGTCATCTTATGATGAACAGCGAAGATTTATCTCGTATACGAGACATTGCAATTCAAAATCAAATCATTTTCTTGCTCGATGATGGATTAATGAAAGTGAAGCAAGGCTATACGACGACAGAAGAAGTATTGGGCGTCACAATGAATAAGTAAAGGGGGAAACAAAGGTGAAAGAAAAGTTTGAACATCTGCTTCATATTGCTTGTCAAGTGAAGGCGTCAGACTTGCATTTAACGGCACTTTCGCCCCCTGTATGCCGCGTGCACGGAGAATTGAGGAAAATGAAGGGCGATCCTTTGACAAAACACGAGCTGGAGCAGCTGGCTGAAAGCATTACAACGAAAGAACAGTGGACTATGTTTCAGCAAAAAGGGGAGCTGGATTTTTCGTATGAAATAGAAGGATTGTCGCGGTTTCGGATGAACTTGTTTCGGCAGCGCTCGAACATTTCGCTGGCAGTCCGCGTGATTTCCACCTCTATTCCGAGCTTGGATACGCTTTCGCTGCCGCCTGTATTAAAACAAATTGTGACGAAGCCGCAAGGGCTTGTATTAGTAACAGGACCGACAGGGAGCGGGAAATCTACAACACTGGCATCCATGATTGATTACATTAACAAGACCATGCGAAAGCATATTATTACACTGGAAGACCCCATTGAATATGTGCATACGCATCAAAACTGCGTCATTCAGCAGCGGGAAGTGGGACAAGATACTCTTACGTTTGCCGACGGTTTACGCGCTGCTCTCCGGCAAGACCCGGATATTGTGCTTGTCGGAGAAATGCGGGATTTAGAAACCATCAGTACGGCGATTACTGCAGCGGAAACGGGCCACTTAGTCTTTGGAACCCTTCATACGTCCAGTGCGCCGGCGACCATTGAACGGATTATTGACGTATTTCCGGCAGAGCAGCAAGCCAAAATCCGCTTGCAGCTGGCGAGCGTTTTAGTAGCGGCAATTGCACAGCGATTGTTCCCGAGAGCGGATGGAAAGGGACGAGTAGCAGCGACTGAAATTTTAATTAACAATTCCGCTGTAGCGAACTTAATTCGCAACGAAAAAATACACCAAATTCCGGGAATTATGCAAACAAGCAAAGCGTTGGGAATGCATACGCTAGCATCTTCGATTGAGCAATATATTTCAGCCGGCATCATTTCCATGGATGCGGCAGCTCCTTATTTACAAGAGAGGATCGATTGACATGCCTCAATTTCAATATACAGTACGTGACAAAACAGGGAAAAAACAGACGGGAAAAATGTTAGGTGTTTCCAAGCGCGAGGTGTACGAAAAGCTCCGCAAAAAGCAATTGCGGGTGTTGGAAGTAAATGAAGTGCCGGAAACATTATTGAATAAAGAAATTACAATTGGAAATCCGCTGAAGCTGAAAGATTTTGTTATTTATTTGCGTCAGTTTGCCACATTGATTAAAGCAGGCGTAACGATTGTTGATGCAACTCATATTTTAGCCAATCAAACAGAAAGCAAAATATTGCGCCGGACGTTACAAGCCATTGAAGATGATTTGCGGGCAGGACACCCTCTTTCATATGCTTATTATAATCATAAAAAACTATTTTCTACCATGTTTATCAGCATGGTTCGCGCCGGTGAAACAACGGGACAGCTGGATGAAACGCTTGAGAGAATGGCAGATTACTATGAAAAGCAGCTTCGCACCCGTCAAAAGGTACAATCCGCGATGGCGTACCCGATTACGGTCGGAATTCTTGCGGTTTTTATCGTGGCGTTTTTGCTGATTCAAGTTGTACCAACGTTTGTAAAGATGTTTCAAGATATGAATCAGGAGCTGCCGGCCATTACAAAATTTGTGATCGGTTCGAGTGAATGGCTGCAAAAATACTGGTGGTTTCTAATCATTGTGATAATATCTATATATATTACATTTTTGTTAATAAAAAGAAATACTGGTGGAAAATACTATATTGATTATGCTATACTGAGATTGCCTTTAATAGGGAATCTATTTCAGAAAAGTGTCATAGCGCGCATGACACGCACCTTTAGCTCTCTTGTCGGGAGCGCGGTTCCTATTTTACAGGCTATCACTATAGTAGAAGATGTAGTAGATAACGAGGTTGTAGCCAAAGCATTGCGAGAATCCAAGGATTCATTGGAGAAAGGAAGGCCGTTATCCGAGCCCCTTAAACATCACTGGGTCTTTCCGCCGCTCGTTTCTTCCATGATTGCCATCGGAGAAGAAACAGGGGCACTTGATGGCATGCTTGCGAAAATTGCCGATTTTTACGAAGCAGAAGTAGAAAGCGTGGCCGACCGATTTAAAGCGCTGATCGAACCATTGATGATCGTGGTTTTGTCAGGCATTGTAGGCACCATTGTTTTAGCAATCATTGTTCCCTTATTTAAGTTATACAATACACTCTAGATTAGATGGAGAAGGAGAACGAGAAGAATGTTCAAAAAGTTCTTAAAAAATGAAAAGGGTTTGACGTTAATTGAACTATTAGCGGTTATCGTGATTTTAGGTATCGTTGCGGCGATTGCGGTGCCTAGTGTTACAAGCATTATTCAAAAATCTAAAGTAGATGCAGTAAAAGCGGATGCCATTCAAGTTTTAAATGCAGCTAAAACGTATGTGGCATCAAACGGCGTTCCTGAGGATGGATCACTTGGTAAAGATGATTTGAAGGATTATGTTAGTGATAATGCTATTTCTGAAGGAGATGCAAGTTTCACAGTAACAGTTACGGATGATGGAAAAACTTTTACTCTTACTGCTAATAATATAGAAGCAGGAAGTGCAAAGGTATCATTTACTAATGCAACCATTAAAATGATAGATGAAAGCGAAGACTATGAGGATCCAATTACAATTGGTTCAGCTTCACAATCAAATAATAATGATGGTACTGGCACTAATAATAATGGCGAATAATGCTAAAGGGTATGAAAAGGAACCCAAAGTTCCCTTCCTCATACCCTTTCTTTCGTATCATTTTAATACAACACTAAAAGGATGTTAGAGCATGCTTTTATTATATGCATATATTTTTCTAGTAGGATCGGTGCTCGGATCGTTCTATAATGTGGTCGGACTCCGGGTTCCGGTCGGCCAATCGATTGTTAAGCCGCGTTCAGCTTGTCCAACTTGCGAGCATGCGTTAACACCCTTAGAACTCATTCCGGTGTTTTCATACTTATTCCAAAAAGGAAAGTGCAGAGAGTGCGGAACAAAGATTTCCTCGATTTATCCGGCATTTGAATTGCTTACCGGCGTTTTGTTCGTTTTATCGCCCGTTATCCTTGGTTGGACGAACGAACTGTTTATTGCTTGGACGTTAGTGTCGCTGTTGATCATTATTGTTGTTTCGGACTTATCGTATATGTTGATTCCCAATAAAATTTTGCTGTTTTTTTCAGGAGTGTTTTTAGTAGAACGGATTTTCACTCCTTTAGAGCCGTGGTGGAACAGTCTTGCGGGAGTAGCGGTTGGGTTTGGATTGCTTTATGCCATTGCTGTTTTGAGCAAAGGAGGAATGGGAGGAGGAGATGTGAAGCTGTTTGCGCTGCTCGGCTTCGTTCTCGGCTGGAAGTTGGTGCTTGTGGCGTTTCTTCTTTCTTCGTTTTTCGGTTCCGTTTTCGGTGTCATCGGGCTGTTTACCGGTCAAGTGAAGAAGGGAAAGCCAATGCCGTTCGGACCGTTCATTATGCTGGGAACGTTATGTGCGTATTATTTTGGTGATGAGCTGTTGGACTATTATTTTTCATTTTTTTATACATGGTGAGGGAAAAACACATGGTATTACGTTTGACACCTAGGAAAAAGTACGTCAATCTTGAAATTAAGGATTATGTGATTAGGTATGTTGATGCAAAACTCTCTGTTCCTCCGATTGCTTCTTCTTACGGGGAGACGTATCTTCCGTCCGGCATTATTAAAAACGGCAATATTTTGGATAAAGAGGCGCTTTTGTTTATTTTAAAAGACTGCGTGAAACAATGGGGCATTCAAAAGCGAAACGTCCGCTTCTTAGTTCCGGACTCCTATGTTATCACGAGAAAAATCTCAATTCCAAAAGATATAACGGAAGAAGAAATTCGCGGGTATATCTTTTTAGAGCTTGGTCATACCATTCACCTTCCGTTTGACAATCCGTCCATTGATTATGTGATTGCAGGACAAACAGAGGAAGCGTGGGAAGTCTTGTTGTTTGCAGCGCCTGAAGAAATTGTCAAACAGTACAATGATGTATTGGAAGAGGCAAAGCTTCGTCCTGTTGCGGCCGATTTGTCTCCTCTCTCTTTATACCGTTTATACTATATGGCAGAGCAGCCGCCCAAAGCGGAGCAGCTGTTGCTATTAAAGCTTGATTTATATGATGCCAATATCAGCATTTTTCAAGAGCACTACCCGGTATTCATTCAAAATCAACAGCTGTCGTACGAGGACGGGGAGCATTTAGACGAAAAACAAAAGACTATTCCTATCATCGAAGAGCTGTTGGATGAGCTGGATCGAATTATCCACTTTTATCGGTACTCGTTAACAAACGGCAATGGGAATATTGAAAAAATATCGCTTACAGGCGATTGCCCCTTTTTAGATGATGTATATGAAATGATGCAGACCCGTTTTTCGTTTCCAGTTCGCAATTTGCACTATTCCGCCATCTTGTCGGCAGATGGCGAAACGCTTGAAGGCAAATACTATCCGTCGCTCGGGTTAGGGCTTAAAGAGGTGTAGACGATGTTAGCAGAAATTAATTTATTGCCAAGACGCGAGAGACGAAACATTGCTTCTTATGTGATTGGGGGCATTTTGCTTGCGATGCTTCTTGTCGGGGGAATGTGGTTTTATTTGACCATGCAGCAAATGAAGGAAGATGTGCGAACAATGGAAAAAGAGTTGTTGATTGCGAAAACGGAAGTGCTGCAAGCGCAAAAAGACCGTGCGGATACAACTTCCCTGCAAGCTTCCGCAAAGCTAGAACAAGCAGTAAAAGACGCAGAAAAACAACACATCAAGATGGTGCCCGTTATGGCAAAAGTTACGTCTTTTTTGCCGGAGCGCGGAATGGTCCAAGAGTTTTCTTATGCGGAAACCGGTATATTTACGATACAAATTCAATTTGATCAAAGACGGGATGCGGCTTATTTTTATAAACGATTGATGGACGAGACATGGGTGAAGAACGTCAAGCTGTCTGTCATTGAGGCAAGAGACGTGGCCGATGGAAAAGGAAATTCATTAGGATTGCCGCGATACCTAGCAAGCTATGAAGTGACAGTGAACAAAGAAAAAGTAAGGAAATTGGAAAAGGAGACTGAACAATGAGCCTTCAATTTTCCAAAAAACAAATTCTTGTTTTAATTGGCGGAATCCTTGCTATTGCAGCGCTGTTTGTATCTATATACTTTAACGTGTTAAGTCCATTGCAGCTAAAGAAAAAAATAGCAGCAGGAGAGCTTCAAACGGAGCAAGCGCTTCTTGGAAGCGAGAAGAAGCAAGAAGCACCGAAAACAGAACAATCGGAAAGTACGGAGATGCTCCAGAAAAAAGTGCCGGTCACCCCATTGCTAGAGCAATATTTGCTGGACTTGGAAAAAGCGGAAGGATTGGCCGGGATCAGAATCGGTACAATTGCGGTCGAACAAAGCGGAAATGATGTGCCTGAGACAACGAACGAGACAACTGTGCCGTCCATTGGAATGCAATCGAAGAATAACTCTGCGGTGAAAACAACGGTAGAGAGCGGTCCAGATGGTTTGCAAAAATTAATTGTGAATATGAAAGTACAATATGCTTTGTATGAGCAATTGCAGACATTCTTAACGGAGTTGGAAGAACTGCCGCGCATTACGACAATTGAGTCGGTCAGCTTTAAAGGAAGAGAAGAAATTCTTTCTTACGAACAGCCACAGCAATCTCATGAAGCGGAGATAACGGTTTCTGCTTATTATATGCCGTCTTTAAAGGAACTGGAAAAGCAAGCGCCAAAGCTGGAACTGCCTCCGCTATGCGAAGAGCGGACAAATCCGGTTGAGCCGCAAGCATGTAAGTAAAAGACTTGTCTGCCCATCGGCTGACAAGTCTTTTACGGTTTTAAATTTCATTTACTGTATTGTTGTTTGGAATGCAATGCTTCAAAGCCATATCGTTCAAAGACTGCAGCCGCTTCTTTCGTTTGTAAATACTGAATAAAACGCTCTGCTTCTTGCAGATGTTTTGTTGTATTAACCACACCCGCGGGATAGATGATAGGAGTATGGGCGTGGTCCGGAATGGCGGAGACGACGGTCATAGCATCCGTTGCTTGTGTTTTATATAAAAGAGCGGCATCAACTGCCCCTTGTTCTACATTCGATGCAAGCTCGGCAAGAGTGGAAGCATATACGATTTTTTTCTCTGCCTCATTCCAAAGATGCAGGGATTCCAGTGTTTCTTTTGCATAAACTCCGACAGGTTCTACATCTGGGTTGCCGATTAAAATGGTTGAGACAGTTCGTTTTTTTAAATCCTCTATGGTTTCAATTCCTGCTGGGTTGTCTTTCGGAACAGCCAGTACAAGCCTGTTTTTCAGTAAATCCACACTATGGTCCTCACTGATTAATCCTTGATCGATTAATGTTTGCATATGGCTTTTGGAAGACGACAGGAAAATATCCACGGGAGCACCCTGCTGAATTTGATTTTGAATGGTGCTTGATGAATCGTAAGTAAAGGAAAATGAAATATTCGGATGCGTTTTTGTGTATTGTGTTTGTATGTCTTCAAGCGCATTTTGAAGACTGCTTGCTGCAGCTACTTGCAGCGTAATGTTTTGTTGTTGGGTGCGCTCTTTTGGCTTGCGTTTTTTTTCCGGGAAACCGCTCATATATAAAATGATGAGCAAGATGATTAAGACAATGCCCACAAGTAGAACTCTTTTGACAAACTGCATGTATTTCTTCCTTCCGTTATACGTTCCGCTGCCGTTCGTTTTTTTTATTACATTTGTATTTTACCATAATTTTCATGACTGCAAAAAACAAAGCACCCATTTAACATGAGTGCTTAGGAGTTGAGTAACGACTGGCTCATATTTGCAGTACAATGGGTTCTTCTTTTTCCGCTTTTTCTGTCATTGCTTCAATAGACGGCACCACAGCTTTTTCAGGCTTTGTACGTGTAATGTATTGATATATCATGCCGACGAACACGGAGCCGCCGACGATGTTTCCAAGTGTGGCAGGCAATAAGTTATGAATGGCACCTGCCAAGGAAATGGTTTCCGGATGCGGTGATAACAATGCGATGGAGAATAAGGATAAGTTGGCTATACTGTGTTCATATCCGGATAAGAAGAAAGCGAACACAAGCAAAAACATCATCCCGATTTTGGCAACGTCTCCTTTTACTTGAGACGGTAAAAAGCATGCTAAGCAAACTAGCCAGTTGCAAAGGATCGCTTTAAAGAATATATGAGAAGCGGAAGCAGTCATTTTGACTTCTACAACCTTGTTAAGTAAATGTGTGTTTGATATGTTTTCAAAAAGGCCTGTTGCATGAAATAATAATGCAAAGAACACTGCGCCGATAAGATTTCCTGCATAGACAGCTCCCCAGTTACGCAATGTATCTTTCACTGTTGTTTCTTTACGCATAGTAGAAACAGTGAAGTACATAGTGTTTCCTGTAAACAGTTCTGCTCCCCCGTACATAATCATGACTAACGCAGTTCCAAAAAAGAAAGAAGAGACCAAGTAAGTAGCGGGCGAGTTTACGGCATTAAAAAACTCTCCCATTTTAAAGCAGACCACGATGATAAATCCGATAAAAATGCCGGCTAATGCAGCTCGAACAATATATTGCATCGGGTCAGCATCTAACATTTTCTTTTTCTTTTTTGCTAACGTAACAACATATTCCATCCCTTGTTCCAACATTTTGGAAGCACCTCTTTATTTCAAATTCAATATGTGATATTTATCACATACATACCTTACTCCTGTTGATGGCTTATGACAACATCTTTGTTCATTTTTTCACAAATATGACACAATCAGCATGGTTGAAAGGGTTTACAAAAGATTTGTCGGTTTGGTATCATATAATGTCATTACATAACAAATGTATTGGAACAAAAGAGGAGAGAAAAAGATGAACGTATATATGGATGACAGACGTCCTTGTCCGTATGGTTTCGTTCTTGCTGAAACCGTCGAGCAGGCACTTTGGCTTGTTCGCACCAATGAAGTGTCTGTTTTGTCATTAGATTATAATATGGGGTTCCGAAAGAAGAACGGTCTTGATTTTGTAAATGCCTTTTGTCAGGAAGGATTGTTTGTAAAGGAAATTCAGCTTCACAGCAACGACATTATCGGGGTATGATATATGCAAGAGCGATTGAAGACAGCAAAGGAGAAAGGAGAGATTTCTTTCGATATTGCCGTGAAAAACGTCGGAAGCTTCCTATAAAAAAGCGCTGCAATCGCAGCGCTTTCTGTTAGTGATTTTCTGCTTGTCGATATTCGCTCATATCTATTTTAGCTGATTCTGACGGTTTGTCTTTAGACAGAAACCATCCTGCTGCCCCGATGCCAAGCAGCACAGCCCAGAAGGTTAATTTCCATGGCAGAGACTCTGGAAATTCATGAGGAAGTATGTGCAGCGCCGGATGTGCCAATGTATATACGGCAAGCTTAATACCCACCCATCCGACGATTAAGAAGGCGGCAGTTTCCAGACCGGGCTTGCGCTGCAGCAATTTTACAAAAACAGAAGCGGCAAAGCGCATAATGACTAAGCCGATAATACCGCCTGCCAAGATCACGATGAATTGTCCGGTGTCTAACCCGCCGATCATACCGATGTTTGTGGGAGGCAATGTTACGGCGAGCGCTAATTGTCAACTCATCAGCACTAAAAATCATCCCGTTAAGATATCTTCTGATGGATATTTGATCTTTGTTGTGCTTCTTCTTGCAAGTGTAAACGCAAGAGTGAGCGGTCCCATTTTTCCGAAAAACATCATAAAGATGATGATGGCTTTTCCGATAAACGTCAGCTCATATGTAAGCCCCATGGTCAGTCCCACCGTGCCGAAAGCTGAAAAAACTTCAAAGACAATTTGCATGACAGGCGCTTTTTCCGTAATGCTCAAAATCAAGATAGCTAAAAATGAAAACATAATGGAAAGCAAAGCAATAGCTATAGCTTTTACGATAACTTTATCCTTAATCGATTTCTTAAATACAACAATTGATTCTTGGTCCTTCAAAAATTTAATCACACCAAGCACAATCACTAAAAAGGTAGTTAACTTAATACCGCCTCCGGTAGAAGCGCTTCCGGCACCGATGAACATTAAAAGAACCATTAATAACAAGGTAGGTTCCGTAAGCTGGGAAATGTCAAGCGTATTAAAGCCAGCGGTACGTGTTGTTACTGCTTGAAAGTAAGCGGCGAGCATTTTTTCTCCTTCATGTAATTTTCCCATTGTATTTGCATTGTTATGCTCTAATCCAAAAATGGCAAGCGTTGCGAAAACATTAATTACAAACGTAAACACAAGCATGAGCTTAGAGTGAAGACTTAAGCGGGTAAAATTTCGTTTTCGCCAAATGTCTACTACAACAGTAAAACCAATTCCTCCTAAGATGATAAGCGAGGTAATGACAAGATTCACGAGAGGGCTGCCCACATGCCCCATTAAACTGTCAGACCAGACGGAGAAGCCAGCATTGTTAAAGGCGGAGATGGAATGAAAAAAACTGAAGTATAATCCTTTCTGCCAGCCGTACTTCGGCACCCATTCCAATGAAAGCAAGAGCATGGCCAACAATTCTACCCCAATGGAGTAGATGAAAAGGGATTTTGCCAATCGGATAATGCCGCCTACGTTTGTTTGGTTTAAAGATTGTTGCAGTAAAATCCGATTTTTCCAGCTGATTTTTTTGCCGAGCATGATGAAAATCAATACCGCAAAGCTCATGATCCCAAGTCCGCCGACTTGAATGAGAGTTAATATGACCAGCTGCCCGAATAGAGTAAAAGTTTTCCCGGTATCGACAACCCCAAGTCCGGTTACGGTAAAAGCTGAAACGGTTGTAAAACAAGCGTCAATCCACGAAATGGGTGCTGTCGTAGCGATAGGAAGTTTCAGCAAAATGGTCCCGAGCACCGCTAAGGCTATAAAAGAAAATACCAGTAAGCGCGGAGGACTCATTTGAATACTAATGAATTTCATAATTGTATGCACCTTTCTCTATGTAGCTTCATGGAAAAATTACCCTAATTATTGGTATATAGGGTTTCATTTTAGTACGTGAAGACATTTCATGAAATTGGAATGTGTTTGCTTTTGTCATTCTTATGCTGTTGATAGTATGTGACGATTGCGGGAATCACATCCTTAAAATCAGGACAAGTGATACCGGAGTGCTGCAAATCCAGAAGGGCTTGATCGCATTTGTAGCTTGCTTTGCATGTAAAATAAGCCAAGGATTCTCTTTCTGTACGAAGGAGGCGGCGCGCTTTGGAAAAGGAAAGCAATCCTTTCGCAAATAAAAGAGGGACGGTTCCTTTCGGTTCTCTTTTCAAGTATTCCTTCATCAACATTCGATATACTTGTTTGGCTGTATATGGATGCGGATCTGTTAGTTGATAAGTTTTTCCGATGCCGATATCATGATGACTTAAATACGACGTTGCCCGCACGATAAAATCAACGGGTACAAAGTTTCCTTCTGCATCACCATTTCCCAAGTAAGGCAAAAAGGGAACGTTTCGCAATGCTTCAAAAAAATTTAAGATAAAATACGGACCGTCAAATTTAATCGTTTCGCCGGTTTGGGAATGGCCGACCACAATTCCGGGACGGATAATCGTAACAGGAACCTTTTCAATAATGGACTGAACGGCAACTTCTGCTTGAAACTTCGTATGCTCGTAATGATTTTTAAACGATTGTCCCATGTCGAGCTCTGTTTCTAAAATATCGCCTTCCCGTGTACCTGCTACATAAGAAGTGCTGAAATACGTATATCTTTCTAATCGTGACAACATTAAGACAAAGTTGTTTACGCAATGAGTTCCGTGTACGTTTACTCTATAAGCAATGTCTTTTGGGACGGCTAAATCGTAAATGGCAGCGAGGTGATACACGTGAGTAACAGTATTTCGCAGTATGTGGAGTTGTTCTGGTAATAGATCTAGATGAGGTTTTGTAATATCTCCGGGGAGAAGCGTAGCTTTGTCAGGCGAAATGGTAAGGCTGTCGATCTCTTTACGAGCATGATCCATCATGGAAGGCAAGACGAGAAGATACAGATGATTTACGTCATAGCCATCTTCTAGAATTTGGTTGATAAGCTGCTTGGCAATAAAACCGGGAAATCCGGTAAAAAAATATGTGTTGCCCATGCTTTTTCTCCTCTCTTAAACAGTAAGGAGCATGTCGGAAACAAGCTCCCCTTTTCACGTCTTCCGAAACAACTCTCCCTCTTCAAGCGTGTGAAGGTGCATAGTGCCAACGGTAAGAGGGAGATGAATTTTAGTTAGGCGACAGTTTGAAGAACACTCGTTCCATTTCCCTTGATTTGGTATAATTTCTTGTGAAATCAGTATGGACAGTATGGTGATTTGATATGGCAAACAAGCGGGCAGTTCACGTGATAACTAAATACAATACGATTGAACCGATGGAACAAAGCATAACGAGAAGCACGTTCAACCGTAAATAAGCACAAAGAAAAGCGACGGCAGTCCCGATAATCCCTGCCCTTATATCTGTATGTACGGTAAATACCCCCGGAAAAATAAGAGCTCCTAAAATGGCAAACGGAATATTTTTTAATACCCCTTTTACTTTGGGCGGAAGCTTTTCGTTATTTAAAGATACAAAGGGCAAAAGCCTAGGGATAAACGTAACGACAGCCATTCCTAATATAATCAGCATCACCGGCGCGGTCATGATTGTTCCTCTCCTTTATGCAAAAATTCAATTAAAACAGCTGAAAAAAGCGCAGAAAGGAAGATGGAAACACCGACTGACAGCACTTGTGACAATAAGCTGTTTGTGACAGCGGCACAGGCTGCCAAATAAATAATTTTGCGCTCGGTTAAACAAGGCACCAATAAGGCGATAAACATGGCATACAATGCAAATCCCATGCTTTCTTGCGCCACATCCGGCATCAAGTTCACAACAAAAAAGCCTAAGCCGGAAAAAAACACCCAGCTGATGTAGGCAATGGTGTTCAATCCGAGAATATAAGGGTAGGTGAGCTTTTCTTGACGTGTAGAAGCAACAGCAAACGTTTCATCCGTGATGCCGAATGCAGTGAACGCTTTTGTAAGCAGCGTGCTTGGATCGAGCTTTTCTTGCAGGGATGTCGTCATTAATAGAAGACGGATGTTCACGATGAAGACGGTTGAAATAATTTCAAACGCGCTTGCTCCGTTTGCAAGAAGCGTCAATGTCATAAATTGTGAAGCTCCAGCATACACAAAGGCGCTCATGGCCAACGTCTCATAAAACGCCAATCCTGTTGTTTTTGCCAATAAACCAAATGCAAGGGCAATCGGCATGTAGCCCAGCGCAATTCCGATTCCGCTTTTTAATCCTGTACGAAACTCTGATTTTTGCTCCCAAACGGCAGGTACGGTATTCAAATGTAATCCTCCTTGTCATACGGAATTAAGAAGTTATGTTTTCCATTAATACGAGGGGAATGTGTCGAAATCCTGCTATTTCCGGAAAAAAATACAAAAACCGGGCAAAGCCCGGTTATCAGCCATAGATATTCAATTATTTGCCGCTAAGCTGAGATTGCGCCATCGCAACTAAACGTTTTGTTACTTCGCCGCCTACAGAGCCGTTAGAGCGAGCTGCTGTATCAGAACCAAGACTTACTCCAAATTCACTTGCAATTTCATATTTGAATTGATCCAGCGCTTGTTGTACGCCGGGAACTAGTAATTTATTTGTTCTAGCCATTGTAGTCATCTCCTTTGTTGGTTCCAGCTTGAGCTGGTATTTTTATTGTTTCTGTTTGCGGTGTCAGCATACTCGGAAGTAAAAGGGGAGGATAGCAGTTCTTGGATGAAAAAAAGAGCAGCATTTGCGGCTGTTGACAAATACCCGTTTCAAATAAAAAGAAGATGAATTTCTACAAAATGTAGGGTTCATCTTCTTTTTTATTCACTGTATAATGTGCCTTGTAGTTGGGCTTTTTAGTTTGTCGACAGCCCCGTTTCACTACTCCATTTTCAAGATGGCGGCAGTTCCTTCGACTACCAGCTTATCAAATTGATTGTACACATTTGTTTGCAATGTAATGATTTTTTTATCGTCGCGCTTTTTTATGACCTCAGCAATGATCCGCAATGTATCACCGATTTTGACAGGTGCTTTAAAGGCAACGTTTTGTGATAAGTAGATGGTGTTTTTTCCTGGAAGTTTTGTGCCTAGTATAGTGGAAATGAAGCTTGCAACAAGCATACCGTGAGCAATGCGTTCGCCGAACATGGAGTTTGCTGCAAAATCATCGAGTAAATGGATCGGATTGACATCACCGGTAAGCTGTGCGAATGCTTGAATGTCTTCGTCTGTAATGGTCCTTGTAATCAGCGCCTGATCTCCAATCTGGATTTCATCATATAGTAGCTCAGGGACAAATTCCGCTTTCTTAAAAATATTCATTCCATCCTCCTTTTTTCTACTGCCGAACAAAGGGTGCCAGGATGTGAATGCAAGTAGAAACAGACGAGCGCCGCTGGTAAGAATGGTTGTTATTTCGCCGGAGTAAAAAGGTTTTTTGTGTGTTCCTCAAACTTTTTCGCTAAATCAAATTGAACAGCCTTAATTTCTTGCAAGAAGGACTCCATTTGCTTTTGAACTTCTTCGCGTTGGGATTGGTTTTGCGCTGCAAACTGCTTCATCGTTTCTTCCAATTGTTCACTTGTTTGTGAAAGCAGAGAAAAAGATGATTTTACGGGTGCAGTTGTCATTTGCTGCAACTGGGAAGTAAGTTCATTCCACTTTTGCTGCCACTCCTCGATTTGTGCTCCTAATTGACTTCCTGCCATTTGCTTGACATAGTCTGCATATTGAGAACTCATTTGAGAGAAATGCTGCTTCATTTCTTGTTCCAATATTTCCATGTTTTCCGTCATTTTTTGCCATGTCTCCTGCTGCTGTTTCATCGTATCAAGCGTGATTTGTTCCATCTGTTTGCCGGCAGAAGAAAGCAAGGAAAAAGAATTTGCCCATTGCTTCCAAAGTACGTCTATTAACTCAAATTGTTTACTTTCCATTACAAACCCTCCTAATTGAAATAAATGACTGTGGCTTCCATTGTTATTGTGAATGCAGTTAGTCTGCAGAGTCACCGTTTGTTTCGCTCTTTTCCTTCGGCGGCATCACGAAAGGGAAAAAGGCATTCGTATACAGATTAAAAAAGGTCCGCAGCATATTTTGATACTGCTCGAAGGAATACGCGCATGTTTCCAAGTACTTTTCGCCGCATTTTGTTAATGAATAAATGCGTTTTGCAGGCCCTCCTTCGCTCGTATCCCATTCGGAAGAAATTAAGTTTTCTTTCTCAAGCTTGCGGAGCGTGCGATAGACGTTTCCTTGGTCAATAGATGAAAAGCCCATGTCCATCAGCATTTGAATGAGCTTATAGCCGTGCAGGCTCCAATCTTTTAAACAAAGAAGGAGAAACGGCACCAAAAAGTTCTTTGGCATTACATTCAAATGTTTTTCGAGTTCATTTTGTTCGGATTCATTTTTTATCATGATAGTTCATCCCCTCATGATTCGTTGCGTATTGGTAACTTTTTCTTATATGTGTAATTTACACCTATCTGCTTTTGTTGTCAATAAAATTGTTAGAAAATATAAAATATTATTTTTTCTCTTGCTTGATTTCGGTAAATGTTAGAAAATAATGAATAGATAGAATTGTTTTATTGTGAAAGAAAACTAAAAAGGGGTGTAGGAGAAATGATCGATCAAAAAGCGTTTGATCCGTTGAAAGCGTGGAAGGATGTATACGAGCAAACGGAAAAATTTTGGGGCAAAACATTAAATGAAACGTTGAAAACTGAAGAATATTCAGCTTGGATGGGCAGTATTTTAGATTTAAATTTATTTCAGCAAAAACTGCTCAATGATGTAACGAAGAGTTATTTGGAAAAAGTGAATATGCCGACGCAAGACGATATCGCACGAGTGGCTTCCCTTGTTGTGAACCTCGAAAATAAGATTGACGGCATTGAAGAATTTTTGGAAGAAAAAGTGGATATACTCGAGCAATCTCCTGCAGCGAAGCGCGACATGACAAAAATGAAAAACGATATTCGTCTTCTTGAAAGCAAGGTTGATAAAATTTTAGAGCATCTGGAAAAGCAGCAGGCCTTGTTGGAGACATTACATAACCAAAAGGGAGAGTCAAAGCAATAAGCTTTTTGATTCTATACAGCACATAACATTCTAAGGGGGATTTAGTAATGGTTCATTTAGAAGGCAGAGTAGCGATTGTAACAGGTGGAGCAAAAGGAATCGGAGAAGCAATTACAACAGCATTGGCAAAAGAAGGCGTAAAAGTAGTCATCAACTATAACAGCAGTAAAGATGCGGCAGAAGCGCTTGTTAACAAATTGGCAGCAGAGGGCTGCGAGGTTTACATGTGCCAAGCGGACGTCTCTAAAGTGGAAGATGCGCGTCGTCTTGTAGAAGAAACGATCGAGCGTTTCGGCAAGCTTGATATTCTTGTGAACAATGCCGGCATTACAAGAGACCGCACATTCAAAAAGCTGAATCGCGAAGATTGGGACCGTGTAATCGATGTGAACTTAAGCAGCGTCTATAACACATCAACTGCTTCCTTACCGCACCTTTTAGAATCCGATAACGGAAGAATCATCAATATTTCCTCCATTATCGGTCAAGCGGGCGGCTTCGGCCAAACGAACTATTCTGCAGCAAAAGCGGGCATGATTGGCTTTACAAAATCATTGGCTCTTGAGCTTGCAAAAACAAATGTAACCGTTAATGCGATTTGCCCTGGATTTATCGATACGGAAATGGTAGCGGAAGTGCCTCAGCATGTTCGCGAGCAAATCGTTGCAAAAATTCCGAAGAAGCGTTTCGGCCAGCCTGATGAAATTGCACGTGGAGTTCTTTACTTATGCCGTGATGGAGAATATATTACAGGACAGCAATTAAATATTAACGGCGGATTATACATGTAATAAAGCAAGAAGTGCATCTCTGTTGCGCATTCATCTGAATGGGAGAATGCACTTCTTTTTTGGAGGGAAAGCAAGTATAAATCGTATCGTACGGTCTTGCTAGGGCACAAGAACATCTAAGAGCGTTGCATCGCGCAAATATAATCAAGGAAAACCAGGGCTTTAGGGTGCCAGCCAAGTTTTCTTTAAAGATTCAGTAAAGGGGATGAGAAAGATGGCAACAGTGATGACAGAGTGGGAAAAACAATTGGATTATTATCCGGAAGAATATAAGAACGCTTACAAACGTTTTAAGCGTGCAAGCGAGATTTTGCTGCGCGAGCCGGAACCGCAAGTGGGATTAACGCCTAAGGAAGTTATTTGGACAAAAAATAAAACGAAATTGTACCGTTACATTCCAACAAAAGAAAAAACACATCCGGTACCTATTCTTTTGATTTATGCTTTAATCAATAAGCCTTATATTATGGACTTAACGCCTGGAAACAGCTTGGTTGAGTACTTGGTAAACAGAGGTTTTGATGTATACATGTTAGATTGGGGCACATTCGGACCGGAAGACCGTGACTTAACATTTGACGACTTTGTTATGGATTATATTGCGAAAGCGGTTAAAAAGGTATTGCGTACGTCCAAAGCTGATGAAATTTCCTTATTGGGTTACTGCATGGGCGGTACGTTAACATCCATTTATGCGGCATTGCATCCTCATATGCCGATTCGCAACTTAGTCTTCATGACAAGTCCGTTTGATTTTTCAGACACAGGTTTATATAGTGTAGTATTGGATGAGAGATACTTCAACTTGGATAAAGCGGTAGACACGTTTGGCAATATTCCGCCGGAAATGATTGACTTCGGGAACAAGATGCTGAAGCCGATTACAAACTTTGTGGGTCCATATGTAACGTTGTTGGACCGTTCTGACAACCAGCGTTTTGTTGAAAGCTGGAAGCTTGTGCAAAAATGGGTAACAGATGGCATTCCATTTCCTGGTGCAGCATATCGTCAATGGATCCGCGAGTTTTATCAGAAAAACAAGCTTGTAAAAGGGGAGCTTGTCATTCGCGGTCAGCAAGTGAAGCTTGAAAATATTAAAGCGAATGTCTTAAACATTTCTGCTTCGCGCGACCATATCGCCATGCCTTGCCAAGTAGAAGCATTGCTTGATCATATTTCAAGCAAAGATAAAGAGTATGTTTGTCTTTCTACGGGCCATATGTCTGTTGTGTATGGTCCGACGGCAGTCAAGCAAACGTATCCGACTATCGGAGATTGGTTGGAGAATCGTTCGAAATGACGCGAAACTTCCATCAGTGGAAGTTTTATCTCCACTGATGGTTGATTGAACTAATCGGATTTTTTACTGTCGGGTTATCCCATTTTTATAGAATGGAATATTACCGACAGTTAAACGGGGAGAGTTGTAACAGCCTGTTTACGGAACTGCAGCGATTTCGTAAACAGGCTTTCTTTTTTACGCGATATACTAAAATGAACACTATTCAAACGGAAGAGGAAAAGTTTTTTGTAATCCAGAAAGGGGGCGGAGAAAAGTGGTGATTGAAACTGAGAGGCTGCTGCTGCGAAAGATGAGGGAGGAAGATGTGGATCATTTGCTTGCCATTTTTTCAGATCCCGTTGCCATGAAATACTATCCATCTACAAAAACAAGAGAGCAAACAATTGAATGGATTCAATGGACAAACCAAAATTATAAAAGCTACGGCGTTGGATTATGGATTGTCGAAAAGAAGAATTCTCATGAATTTTTGGGGCAATGCGGAATTGTGCCGCAAAAAATAGATGGAAAAGTCGAGATGGAAATTGGGTATTCATTTATTCGGCAACATTGGGGAAACGGTTATGCTACAGAATCAGCCAAAGCATGCTGTGAATACGGCTTTCATGAATTAGGATATTCTCGTCTCATTTCTCTCATTATACCACAGAACAAATCTTCCATAGCCGTGGCGGAGAGAGCGGGAATGAAAAAAGAAAAGGAAATTCGCAAGTGGGATAAGCATGTGTATGTATATTCCATTACGAATGAAGGGAGCGACAATTGACACTACAATGTCCGAGAGAAGATGAAATGAATTTGAGAACCGGAACCTTGTTTTATTCTCTGTTTCAATCGGTTACCACGAAAAGGGGCAGGATTAGCCGCAATGGATGCGAGTCAATTAACAAGTCTTACTCTCTGCTTATGGGCTTGCTGATGTTTATCGTTGCCTCTCCGAGTTCGGTTGGAGGGGGGCGTACAATTGCGTTTCCCCTAAATATTTTAATCGTTTATCACTTTGCGAGAGGAGAAAAAACAATCAGCCTCTTTGGACGGGAAAGATATACAGAAGATACTATGAAAGTGATGGCGGTAACGATGCTCGGCACGATTCTTTGTTTTGGTTCCATTATGATTCTGTCCATTACAGAGCCGTTTTCGCTTATGGAAATCGTCTTTGAAATTTGCTCCGCATTTGGCGCAACTGGTCTGTCGCTAGGCATTACCCATGAACTTAGCACAGTTGGAAAAACAAACAAGAACGAATGTTCCGGAAAACTGAAGCCTAACCGAAATGCATTTCCCTATTGGCGTTGGACTACTCCCTTCAAACGCTTGAAGAGGGGAACTTTTTCAGAAAAATAAAGGGTGACCAAAAAGCGTAAGTTTCGCTTTCCGGCCAGCCTCTTTTAATCGGTAATCCCGTATTGCGGGTGCATGAATATATCGCTTTTTGTGCTCTTTTTTTCTTCCAACAGCTCTTGATTTTCCGGTGTAGTCCAACCAATATCATTTGTCGGATGAATCCATTCATCTCCGGCCATGATCACCGGGTCGATTTCATCGCTCCAGTTGTTGAGAGGAGAGTTAGAGGAGTCATATTTACTGTCCCCGATTACAACCCCGTGTTTATTCACAAACGGTTCTTGCATTGCTATTCCTGTTCCTTTGAAGGAGGGAAAGTGGGCTTGATGAGGAATCGTTTCATCCAATATAGGAGAGTCGATATTGTTTTCTTTTTTTCGCTTCATATTGTCACCTTCTTTTGTTTTTTTTTAGTGTGACCGCTCTTGACATATGGTATCTCCTCAATATTTTCCATTCATTGTTTTTCTGCTGAGCTCCATACTAGTAATGTGAGCATATGCTCACCATACTTACTTTTGTGAGGGATTTTTCATGGCAAAACGCAAAGTGCATTACAAAGCTGCATCAAACAATAATAAAACGCCGAAAGAAAGCTTGCCGGATGCGGAATTTGCAATGGAATATGAAAACGAAAGCACGGCAAAGTATGCAAACCGCAACTCCAAAAAAGGCAAGAAAAACAGCTAAAGACAGACTCCTCCTGTAGAAGGTACTCCAATGGATGCCTTCTTTTTCGCTTAATGAGGAGATTGGTGCAATTAATGGCAGAACTGGTTCAATTAATTCGGTAATTGGCTTAATTCGTGATGAGAAAGAACGCAGCAGATAAAAAACGGGTGTCCCATTGGTGACACCCGTCTTTTAATAACTATTTTTGTATTGGTAATTGGCTTTATCCACCCAGCTTTTTATGAGAAATAAATCGATAATCCAAATAATCCCGAATGTAGCCATGCAGGCAAGCCAATACCAAAGGATGATGGTGACCCGTTCTTTAATATAAATGCGATGCCCCCTGATTCCGCCTGAAAAGAGCCAAATAAGAAGCGCAAATCCGAATGATTTTCGTTCTGATATGCTCATGTCCTCACACTCCTCTTTTTTCTTTTTTACTTTATGAAAAGGAAAAAAGAAGAAGAACAAAAAACCTGCCGGACGGCAGGTTATCAAGAAGATACAGCGGCAAAATCTTCTTTTCTTGTGGTATACAGATGGCACTGCATGGATTTTGGATCAAAATAAGCGACAAGGACCGATTCTTTTTCAATAATTGTTCCATTTTCAATATAAGCAGTAAGGTCAAACGGCAAAAATTCCATAATCGTATGCTTATACACATCTTTTTCGTTTAAGCGTAATTCTTCGAATGCCCTTCCAAGCAAGCTCGGATTTTCAATGATTTTTTGATAGTAAGGAGAACGAACATCTTTCGTTGTCGGCTCATCCCACCAAGGCTTACGCGGACGGTGCTTATGGTTTTTCAAGTAATCGATTTTCATCAGCCCTTGAATAACGTCCAGTTTGGTCACTTTTTTATGTTTTAAAAAGCTGTATAGACGTTTAAATAAGTCTTCCAACTGATGACCGATGCGTGCCCATCCTTGTTCATCCCAATACGTTCCGAACTCTTGGAAGAAATCAAACGGTGTCTCGAATACTTCTGAAACTAAATATTCTATCGTATAATCCATACGATGATCGTTCCAATACTTTTCCAAAACATCCTCTACTTGTTTGATTCGAACGATATCGTCAAAAGATAAAATATTATTTCCTAAAATTTCATACGGAGCATGATCCATATATACATAATCGTGATCTTTAGCACGTATGCGCAGTCCTGTTCCTCTCAGCATTTTCAAGAACCCAAGCTGCAGCTCTTCCGGACGAAGGGCAAACACATCGTTGAACGTCCTTTTGAAGGAATGGTAATCTTCTTCCGGCAATCCAGCAATTAAATCCAAATGCTGATCGATTTTTCCGCCGTTTTTCACCATGGTAACCGTGCGAGTCAGCTTTTCAAAATTTTGTTTTCTCATCACAAGCTCGTTTGTCCGGTCATTTGTAGACTGTACGCCGATTTCAAAACGGAACAGACCCGGCGGCGCTTCTTTGTTCAGAAAATCAATGACTTCCGGACGCATGATATCTGCTGTAATTTCAAATTGAAATACAGTGCCCGGAACATGTTCATTAATTAAAAATTGGAACATATCCATCGCATAGCTGCGGCTTATGTTAAAGGTACGGTCTACAAATTTGATCACTCGCGCACCGTTTGCCATCAGATAACGAATGTCATCTTTGATGCGTTCTCTGTCAAAGTAACGGACGCCCACTTCGATGGAAGACAGGCAAAACTGGCAGCTGAACGGACAGCCGCGGCTTGTTTCAATATACGTAATTCGTTTGCTCAAATGCGGAATATCTTCCTTAAAGCGATATGGTGACGGGATTTCGTTTAAATTCAACTTTTCCCGCTGCGGTTTGATCACATAGGTGCCATCCTCTTTTACAAACCCGATGCCATCCAGCTTTTCAAAATTTTGTTCTCCTTGTATTTCAAAAAGAAGGTTCTTTACGGCTTTTTCTCCTTCGCCGATGATGATGAAGTCAATTTCAGGTACACGATCAAGCCATTCTTTCACATCGTAGCTGACTTCTGGACCGCCGACGAAAATGACTGTATTTGGATTGATCTTCTTAAGCATTTTTATGACCTGGATGGTTTCTTCAATGTTCCAAATGTAGCAGCTGAATCCTATAACGTCCGGCTTGCGGCGATGCAAGTCTGTTACGATATTCATAGCCGGGTCTTTAATTGTATATTCTGCCATCTCAATGTCAAATTCAGGAGCGGCATATGCTTTTATATAACGAATAGCTAAGTTTGTATGAATATACTTAGCGTTTAATGTGCTGATAACTACCTTCATAGTAACTCCCTCAACTTTTCAATTTTTCACACTGCATACTATCTTATCATATTTTTGACAGTATTATAGCATATACATACTTATTGAATTTTATGGAAATTTTGGAGGATAACAATTTTTTAATAAAATGTAACATGTTGTAATGTTCTTTTGTTATTCAATTTCTTATAATGGAATGGACAAGCGAGGGATTACTTTAGGGGGAAAAATGATGCAGTGCAAGAAATGTGGTCATATAAAGAACGAAAGGGGATCCTTTTGTCCGCAATGCGGCGCGAAATATAATAAGGAGGGCAGCAAATGGTGGCTATTATCAGCCGGGAGCCTCCTGATTGTATGTGCTGGGTTAAGCGGCGTCTATTTATATGAAGCAAAGCAAAATGAGAAGGCGAAGCAGATGAGAGAGGAAGCCGAAGAATTAGCATTAGAAGGAAAATATGAACGAGCTGCTTCTTTATTAAAAAATGTATTGGAAATGAGACCGGCCTATGCGAAGGCAAAAGAAAACAGAAAAGATGCTGCACTTGCAAACATGTATGTAACCGAACTCAAGAGAGTGAGCATGCTTTTAAAAAGCAATAGATTAGAAGAGGCGGAAGAAGCTCTGCAATCTATTCAAGCACAAGCATCAAAATTGGAAGGAGAGTATTTTATTCCGTTACAAGAAGAGATCAAAAAGAAAAGTCAAAAGCTTACGGTGGCAAAGATTTTAAGTGAATTGAATGAGTTGAACACAGTAGGGCTGCTAGCGGACAAGCTTTCTATTCTTTCCACGTTGCCGGCTGACGAAGCAAAAGAGCTCAGGGAACAAATTTTAAACCGAATTGTGAATGTAGCAATTCAAAAAGCAGAGAAAGATCTGCAGCAAAAACATTTTAATGCTGCCGAAGACCAAGTTCAGTATGCGTTAGAATATGCCATCAACAATGAGAAGCTTATGAGCTTTCAAGAGCGGATTCAACAAGAAAAAGCGGCATTCGAGCAAGTGGAAGAACAGCGATTGGAAGAAGCGCTAGAAGCAGCGGCACAAGAGGATTTACATAATCGGACAAAAGCGGTAGAGGCCGGAGAGATTAAGACTGCACTGAACGAATATGGAGAATTGACAGTATCGGGCACAGTCAAAAATATAGCAACTCAAAATATCTATAATGTAAATATTACGTTTCAATTGTTTGATACTGCCGGAAATCTTATCTCCACCTACACGACAGCAGTAAATCCTTATTACTTGGAGCCGGAAGGAATCGGACAGTTTGAATACACGATTTACGGTATGTACAGCAACGCTCGAGCAAAAGTCGAAAACATTACGTGGTATTTGGAATAATGAGGGATTACATGAACAACAAAACTGTTAATATATTACTTTCATTATTAATTTGGGCTGCAGGCGGAATCGGAGTATACTTTATAAAAGATCAGCTTCCGAAGCAATTAAATACAGCAAAAGCAGCTGTTGCGAAGGCAGCCGAAGGAACGGCAGAAAGAAAGCAAGAAGAGCTGAAAGATATTATTAAAAGGACTCAACGGCTTGTTGTGACGATTCAAACTCCTTCCGGGATGATTGGCTCCGGCTTTTTATATAACGAAAAAGGAGATGTTATCACCAACGCGCATGTGGTAGCAGGTGAGCAAGCGGTAACAGTTAAAACAGAAGGCGGCAAGGAGCTTTCTGGATATGTAATCGGCATAAGCACGAAAACGGACGTAGCCGTTGTCCGTGTACAAGATTTGCAAGGCATGAAGCCGCTGGCCATTGCAAACCGCAAAGCGGAAATAGGAGACGAAGTCATTGCCATGGGCAGTCCGCATGGCTTACAAAATACGGTGACGCTTGGAAACATAAGCGGATTGGATCGTTCATTCGACTTAGAACCTTATCATTATACAAATTTATATCAAATTTCAGCTCCTATAGCTCCGGGCAACAGCGGAGGACCATTGTTAGATCGTAAAACGGGAGAAGTATTAGGAATTAATTCTCTCATTACGCAAGGAGAGGGCTCCATCGGCTATAGCATTCCCATTCAGGATGTTCTCATTCTTGCAGAAGGATGGTCTGCTTCCTCTATGAAAACATTGCCCGTAAAACCTGCTGCAGAAACAGACGAAACGGGAGATTTTCCTATTGAAGAAGAGGCAGCCGCTTTAGTATCTTCCTATTATGACAGCCTGAATGAAGGGGATTATGTAACAGCTTATTCTATGCTGGGAAGCAAGTGGAAACAAGATGTCACATATGAAACATTCCGGGAAGGCTACTTAAACACAAAATCTGTTTCTATCGAAAACTTGCAAGTAGAAAATGCAGATAAAACTGTTACCGTTACTTGCGTTATTGCTGCCGCCGAAAGAACAGATACAGGAGATACGGTTTCTAAATATAATGCAACCTATACGGTTGGATTTGAAAATGAGCGAATCCGTATTTTAAGCGGCACCGCTCAAAAACAATAGTGCTTGTCATAACCATGTTTACAAAGTCTTTTTCTGTCATTAGAAGAAGACTTTTTTCATAGATTCCCTTTCTGATGCTTTTAGTCACAATATTGAATTACCGACATATTATTTACTAAGATAAAAAAAGTTGGTTAAAGGAAAGAAGGGGACAAAGAATGAATAAGCGTACACAATCCAAAATTACATTTTACACTCAGCTGTTATATAAGCTGCATATTATAAATGAGCAAGAAAAAGGAATGATATTAAAACAAGTGGAAAAGAAAAAAGCCTTGTAATTTCAGGCTTTTCTTTTTGCCGAATTATAATTAGCAAGCTCGTGCTAAGACTTTTCGTTCCATATATAAAGATCGGGTTTCCGGTCTTGCCAAACAGGAATAAATTTGCGCACGGCTTTTACTGTGGCAGTGTCAATTTCTGCGGTTACAACTTCTTCATTTTCTGATCCTTCCGCAACAACTTCTCCCCATGGATTTATGATTAAAGAATGCCCCGCGTATGCTCGTTTGTCATCTTTTCCGCAACGATTGCATGCGACGATATAGCACTGGTTTTCTATAGCGCGGCTGATTAGAAGGGAGCGCCAATGATAAAGGCGTGTTTTTGGCCACTGTGCAACAACAAACACTATTTCAGCTCCCTGCAGCGTGTGCAAGAACATCCATTCTGGAAAGCGAATATCGTAAGAAATGAAGATTGCAGCTTTTCGTCCTTCCATGAAAAATAAGCTGTTTTGCTCGCCTGCTTGAAAATGCAAGTGCTCGCCTAACCTTTGAAATAAATGCACTTTGCTGTATCGGACTGCCAATTCTCCTGACCTTGAGTAAATAAGGGCTGTGTTTCTTGTTTTTTGTTGTTCTTTCGTTACAATGGATCCGCCTACAATATTGACTACATGATGTTTAGCAAAAGAACGAAGAAAGCTTGGAGTACTTGTCTCTTCTTCCTTTATTTGAACAATCGTTTTATAGTCATACCCTGTGGTCCAAAGCTCCGGCAGCACAAGTATGTCTGGATGATGCTTCATTGCTTCGTTCATGAGTAATCGCGCTTGTAATGTATTCTTTTCTATTTCGCCCGGCAGAATATCCATTTGTATACAAGAAACTGTAAGATTCATTCACTCACACACCTGTCCCTAATAGTCGTTTCTCTAATGAAGTAACGCTTTATTGTAACAATATATGTATGTGTGCCCTTTGACATTATAAAAAATTGTATAAGTTGATTGTTTTTACATATAGAAAAGCTATTGACAAAAGGTCTTTCTCGTGTGATAATTCAATTAAATTTTAAGAATTATCAAAAAATTAAAAAGAAATAGAGCAAACTACGAAAAGTTAACTACCCGCCCTTAAACGTGAACGCGTTTTGAAGTGGGGGCTCCTTTGCGAAAACTGATGAAACGGAATTGTAATTCGTGAAACCAGGAAACGGCGAACGAAGCGTTTATAGATAAGGGAAAGCTTCTGCAGGACAAAGCCTTGCCGACAAGCAGAATAAAAATATGCGCGGGGGTGAAAGAATGATTTTCTTTGTTAACAAGTGGAAAGAACTTCGTAATGTAAAACTGGATTTAGCTGCGCGTGATTGGTTTTTTTGCACATGTGGAAGTTTATCAATGAGGGTGTCCAAGGATCCGTTAACATTTTTAATTAATGTGGATGGAAAAGATAAGTGTCAGCATTGCGAGGACGATTTTATCGTTGTAAACGGCATGTGTGAACCTGTATTTATGACGGGATTGCTGCCTTCATCGGAAGCGTCTTTTCATGCCGAAGTATATAAAAAGACGAAAGCGGGCAGCGTTCTGCATATTCAAACAGTAAACAATCAGCTTGTTGCGGATTTATATGGGGAGCAAGGAGAAGTAACATTTGAATACAATAATGTTGTGCGTGTATTCGGCAAAGAAGAAAACGGATGTTTGACGATTCCGATTATTACTGGCGAAGAACAGCTTTCTCTGTTGCTGGATGAAGATATGCCATATTTTAAAGAAGACCGGGGAGCTGTGCTCATTCGCAACCATGGTATCGTTGTATGGGGAACTGCTCCGCAAGAGACAAAAAAATGGTTGGAAGGCTTGGAATTCGTAATGGACTATCACGTGAAGCTTCTTATGATCAAGGGGGCAAAGAGCTCGGTTATTTAAAAACGAAACACTCAATGGGAGACAGATCATAAAGAGTGTTTTTTATTACAAATTATATGCAGTTTTTTGTTTTATAAGCGCTTTTATTAATGGTGTTTTAAAATTTTATATTTCTTTTCATAAAAAGGGCTCCTCGCTACTATATATAAGTTGCATGTCACTCACATAAGGAGGAGCGTATTTTGCGAGTTAAATATCATTTTGTGCCCAAAAAAGAAGTTGTGTATTGTTTAGAAACAGAATCAGTTGCACAAGCGGCTCAAAAAATGAAAGAGAGCGGGTATCGTTGCATCCCTGTATTATCAAAGGATGAACTGAAGTTTGCCGGATTAGTATATAAAGTGGATGTCTTAGAATATTTGTACGAACAAAATGGAACAGAAAGCAGTCCGGTTACAAGCATCATAGAAGACGGTCATGCGTATGTACTTGAAAGAGATTCTTTCTTTCGAGCCTTTTACACCATCCGACGGTTGCCGTTTTTGGCAGTGTTAAACGACTACCATCAATTTGTAGGAATTTTGACGCATTCGAACGTGTTCGACGTGATTGAAGATTCGTTCGGGATGAATACAGGCGGCTATACGCTCACCATAGCAACTCATGATAATAAAGGCACTATTAAAGAGCTGGGAACCATTTTAAAAAATTATAATATCGGCGGATTGCTGACAATTGATAACGGTGACCAATATGTCCGGAGAATCATTGTGAACATTACGGATGAGCTGACCGAAGAACAATTGGGGAAATTGATTGCCAAAATTGAGAAAAAAGATTTTCGCATCAGCCATGTGGATCGGATTTAATAGCGCATAAGAAAAGAGAGGTTATCAAACCTCTCTTTTCTTATGGAATCGGGATGGGATTCTGCTTTGGAACCAGTTCAGATAAAAATACGAATCGGGCTTTTTCTTTTATTTTCGGAATATAGGAAGCTAACACGTTTGATGTAATTTCTCCCGGAGGGCCTACGTGTCCGATAGCGATAAGGACCGGATCTGTATTGATCTTTTGAAGGAGTATGTTAGCTTGTTTTGCGATATGGGAATGCGTATATAAATCATCAAAAAATAACTCATTTTCGACGACAGGCACGCCTAGTTCCTTGCCGACTTTGGAGGCTACGCTTTTAGAATTTGTTCGGCTGTCAAGATAAAATAACCCATATTCTTTGCAAACAGATAATACGATGCGCATGACCCGTTCGTCTGCGGTAGCTTTTGAGCCCATATGATTGTTCATTCCTATGGCATAGGGAACATCTTCAATAGCAGCTGTTACGCGTTTACGAATTTCTTTGTCACTTAGGTCGGTTGTAATAGCATTAGGACCAAGCCAGCTTTTTTTCCCTCTGTATGGCTCCATCGGAAGATGCACAATCACTTCATAGCCTTTTTTGTGAGCCAATGCTGCATCTTGCTTTGTAGAAGGTAAAAACGGCATGACAGCTGCAGTTAAAGGAATGGGAAGAGACAGCATTTGTTCCGTCCCTTTCATGTTATTGCCAAAGTCATCAATAACGATGACAACTTTATGATGAGAAGCAGCTATTGCAGAATTGAAAGGGAGCATGGATAAAAAAAATAGAATAGGCAGGATCATTAATCGTTTCACACACATTCTCCTTTATAATCAAAATGTCACTTTGTTGTTATTTTTTGCGATTGATGACGAATTTAACCGAGTAAAATGTCGAGTCAAAAATAGATAGAGCCTCTTCAAAGGCAGAGCCTGCAAGAACTCAAACAAACAGGACTCAAAAAAGATACAGAAAAAAATGTCTATTTATTGCGAATGTATTTACAAAGATAGAATAATTTGTAATAATTCTCAAAGTGAGGTTAAGATTTTGTAAATTGCAAACAAATAGCGATGAATTTTGGATAAAACTGGAGAAATGTGCGATTGTTTATGAGGGGGAGAAGAATGTTTACGTTAAGAAAAAAGTGCATAATGGACAAGCTGTTGCTTGAGATTAAGTGCAAGCGTGAAGAAATGATTGAAGCCGGTTTGAATTACGGTTTCGATAGTATGGAGACGATCCGTGCCAGTCAAGAGCTGGACATTTTAATAGTAAAATATCAGCGCTGCAAAGAGAAAGTAAACCAAGACTTCCTGGCATATGCTTTGAAAAAGGCGGCATCAATTCTGCCTCCTTCATTTCGAAAAGCAAGACAGCCTCTGGTAAAATCGTTTATTACAGCTCTTATGACAAGTATGCTTCGTTAAAAAATGAATTACAAGATAGGAATTAGATCTTGACTCTCTGTGTCCCCCATCTTCCTTTCTTGCTTCCTAGAGCAGACGTTTTTATGGGAAATCCCCATCTGCAAGAGACGGGGAGCTGTTCTGTTATGCACTGGCAAGAGGCAAAAAGATATGGACCACCGTTCCCTTGCCTTCTGTACTCGTGATAGAAATGTCGCCATCATACATATCCATGATACGTTTACACACGACAAGACCTAATCCGGTTCCTGTTTCTTTGTTTGTAAAGAACGGATCGAATATTTTCTTTTTGACTTCTTCAGGCATTCCAATGCCTGTATCAGTAATCCGGACTTGTGCTTTGTCGTTTCGAGCGCCAACCTCAATCGTCAGCGTGTCACCCTGCTTCATAGCATCAAAGGCGTTTTTGGTAATATTCAGAATGACTTGTTTAATGTGGTCTTTGGAGCAGCGGATGGGAATGTTTTTATCTTCCATCACTGTTATGAACTGAATTCCGTGCAAATTTGCTTCGGATTGAATAATTAAGGACACCTCTTTGACAATGTCTTTTAAATCATAGGTATGCTGTTTTACGGAGGTCGGCTTTCCTAGTATTAAAAATTCGCTGACAATTTCATTGATGCGCTGGATTTCTTTTTGGATGATAGAAAAATAAAATTGATCTTCTTCTTCTTTATGTTTCTCGCTTAATAGCGTAACCAGCCCTTTAATTCCGGTCAGCGGATTTCGGATTTCGTGGGCAGTGCTCGCAGCCAATGTTCCCACCAACTCAAGCTTTTGTACTTCGTTTTGCATGCGCTCTTGTCTTGTTTGCCGTTTTAAAAGTGCATACCTAATAAGCAAGAAGATAATATTGGTCAAAAACAAAGTAACAAGTAATTCTATAAAAAAACTGTGGTAAAGAGAAGCTGTATCAATCGGTAAAGGATACACGGTTATTTGCCACGGTGCTTTGTCGAGGGAAAGCGTGACTTTATTTTCATCATCCTTATGTTTATAGTGATCATCATCTTGCAAAAATACGGTTCCGTTGTTATCAGCAACTTCGAAATGATATTTCGGTTCGAGTCTATTTAACGAATTGGAAATGTAACCAAGACGCAAACTAGATATTAAAATACCTGTTACTTGTTTAAAGTGCTCCAAAACAGGAGTAGCCACTGCGATAACTTTGTCTTGCTTTATTCTCCCCGTAAGAGCGGGAGAGATAGTGGTTTTCTTTTCGCGCAGTACTTCTTGTATGTATGGACGATCTGCTACATTTATCGTTTTTGACAGAGGATGCGAAGCCAAAAAAATTTCAGCATCGGCATGTGCATAATAAAAGCCGGAAAAGCGCGGATCCTTTTCATTGGTACCTGCAAGAATTTCTTTTATTTCTTGATTATTTTTATGAGTAGTATTTATAACCATTGCAAGCATTTCCAATCCGGAAGTCGCTTCACCCATGTACCTATTCAAATAATCTTTATACAGATCGGCGACTGCATGTGTCTGCATCTTTCGTTCCTGTTTCATGATGTAGCCGTGATAAGTGAACAGCAACATGCTTACAGTAATGGTAGGTATGATGACAAGCAACACGTATAGTAAAATACTCCGTATTGTTGAGTTCACAATTTTTGCTCCCTTAAATATACTTCGTTTCTTATATTATAATGCAAAACAAATCGAAATAGGAATATTTTTGTCGAATATTAGTACGAGTTCTTTATAAAAATCTGCTTTTTCAGGCAGTGTCCGTAAACTTTTTGTTTTTAACAACAATCTTTTAGAACAGTCTTTTTTAATAGTTGAGCTACCCCTTGTTGACATTGTTGCTCAGCAATCGTTATAATGTTTTTATTTTGAGATATCTTAACTTAAAGGATATGAAGCGAATGGATAAAAAATATAAAGCAGAAGACGTTCAAATGTCATTAAAGGTTTTTATAGCCCTCTCACGTGCTCAACGTATGTTGATGGACATTTCCAATAAGTCTGCGCAAAGCGGCGGTTTAAATCCAACGGAGTTTGCGGTGTTAGAGCTCCTGTTTCATAAAGGAGAGCAGCCGCTGCAGAGAATTGGCGAGAAGATCTTAATTGCGAGCGGAAGCATTACTTATGTAGTCGATAAGCTAGAAAAGAAAGAATTGGCAGTGCGCAGACCATGTCCGCGTGACCGGCGCGTCATATATGCCCAGCTTACCGAAAAGGGAAAAGCATTGATGGAAGAGCTGTTTCCAAAGCATGAAGTTATCATTCATGAATCTCTAGAGATTTTATCGCCGGAAGAAAAAGAACAACTTTTAGCGCTATTGAAAAAAGTAGGGCGATATGCGTAAGTAAAATGAATCCACTGTTTATATATCGAGGCTTAGAAAGGATTGGAGAGCATGATAAAAGTGTTTCCCGGGGAGTTGCGTTATACAGCAAATCACGGCTGGCTCGAAAGCAGATTCAGCTTTTCATTTGCCGAATATTATGATCCGAATAATGTAATGTTTGGGCCTCTGCGTGTGTTCAACGATGATATTGTTGCGCCTGGACGAGGATTTGCTATGCACCCGCATCAAGAAATGGAAATTGTTTCAATTGTGTTAGAAGGATATTTAAAGCATGAAGACAGCTGCTGTAACAGCGCAACCATAACATTCGGAGAAGTGCAGAGAATGTCAGCAGGAACCGGGATTTTTCATTCTGAAACGAATCCATCATCAGAAGAACACGTCAATTTCCTGCAGCTTTGGTTCGTTCCGGAAGAGCGGGGGTTAACGCCTTCTTATGAAAAAACAGCATATACTGTTGCCAATATGAAAAATCGGCTGCTGCCGATTGTATCAAAACAATCTTCAAAGGAAGTGGCATATATTCATCAAGATGTCACGCTATATTTATCGGACTTAGACAATGCCTCTCTCACTTATATTCCAAAGCCGGAGCGAAAAACCTTCCTCTTTATTATTGAAGGTGATGCTGTAATTAATAATACGATTCAATTACATCGCAGAGATTCTGCAAGAATACTAGAAGAGGAACAGATCATTATTTCTTCGCAACAAGGAACTCGCTTTTTATTAATAGATTTGCCTTAAACTTCGATTCTTTGAATCGAAGTTTTTTCTTAGCATAAAAAGGGGAACCATTTTGAAAATGGAATATAGTAAGTAAGATTCCGTGTTTGTTCAGTTGATGGAATAGGAGAAGAACCAATGTAATAAGGTAAATATGAAATACATAAAGGGGGAGACACGATGACATTTGAAAAGTACGTATATGTCCGACCGAATGTGAAAGAAGTAGAAGAAAAGTTTCAAGGAGCTTTGCAGAAATTTTATGATGCATCCACAGTTCAAGAACAAGAACTGGCTATGAAGGAAATGAATGAAATTCGAAACGATTTCAATACGATGTCAAACCTCTGCTATATCCGTCACACAGTCGATACAAACGATGAATTTTATAAGAGAGAACAAGAATTTTTTGATGAATATTCACCTGTTGTAAAGGGGTTTGTCACAAACTACTATAAAGCGCTTGTTCACTCTCCGTTTCGCGAGCAGCTGGAGAAGAAATATGGGACACAATTATTCTCTTTGGCAGAATGTGAACTAAAAACATATTCTGACGCAGTCCTTGAAGAGTTACAGACTGAGAACAAGCTATCCTCTCAATATACAAAGCTCTTGGCATCAGCGAAAATCTTGTTTGAAGGAGAAGAGCGCACGCTGTCTCAGCTGGGACCATTTATGCAGCATAAAAGCCGTGAGATGAGAAAGCGTGCTTATGAAGCGTATACGGGATTTATGGCAGAGCATGATCAAGAGCTCGATGAGATTTATGATAAGCTTGTCAAAGTGCGCACAACAATTGCCAAAAAGCTTGGATTTGCAAATTTTGTAGAGTTGGGATACGCCAGAATGTGCCGTACCGATTATAATGCGGAAATGGTAGCGAATTTTCGTCAACAGGTGCTCGATTATATCGTACCGCTCGCTTCGAAACTGAGAGAGCGTCAGGAAAAGCGAATCGGCGTCGATAAGCTTAAATATTATGATGAAAATTTTGAGTATGCAACCGGCAATGCGACTCCAAAAGGAGATGCTGCTTGGATCATTGAAAATGGAAAGAATATGTACAAAGAGCTTTCAAAGGAAACCGATGCGTTCTTTACCTTCATGATTGAAAACAATCTCATGGATTTAGTGGCCAAAAAGGGCAAGGCGGGAGGAGGCTACTGCTCATACATTGAAAATTATAAAGCGCCGTTTATTTTCTCGAATTTTAACGGTACCTCAGGCGACATTGACGTATTGACACATGAAGCAGGGCATGCATTTCAAGTATACGAAAGCCGCCACTTTGAAATCCCGGAATATTATTGGCCGACGTATGAAGCGTGCGAAATTCATTCCATGAGCATGGAGTTTTTTACATGGCCTTGGATGGAACGCTTCTTTAAGGAAGATACAGAAAAATATTACTTTACTCATTTAAGCTCTGCGCTCTTATTTTTACCATACGGCGTAGCTGTAGATGAATTTCAACACTATGTATACGATAATCCAGATGCAACACCTGAAGAGCGTAAACAGGCATGGCGCACCATCGAGAAAAAATATTTACCGCATAAAGATTATGAAGGGAATTCCTATTTAGAACGAGGCGGATATTGGCAGCAACAAGGCCATATTTACAATTCACCGTTTTATTACATTGACTATACGCTAGCGCAAATTTGCGCTTTTCAATTTTGGAAGCGCGCGAGAGAAAATCGTGAAGAAGCATGGAATGACTATGTGAATCTTTGCCGCCAAGGCGGAAGCAAGTCGTTCTTGGAGCTTGTAGAAGTTGCCAAATTGCAATCCCCGTTTGCTGACGGATGCGTCGAATCCGTTGTAGACGAGATTCAAGCGTGGCTCGATCGGGTTGATGACACAAAATTGTAAGAAATGAAGGAGAAAACGTATGAGGATTGAATCGACACCGCCCTCCAGCCATGAGATAATAGAAGAAAATATATTGTATGAATCATTAGAATATTTGATCAATATTGCTGCGCAATGTCCATTTGACAGCACAGTTCAGTACCAGTGCGGAGCGATGCATGACAGACTCGGATTAGAACAGACAGCAATCGTGTATTATGAAAAGGCTGTTGCACTCGGATTGCCAAAGCATTTGCAGGAGCACGCAGTCATTGGACTGGGAAGCAGTTTCCGCTGCACCGGCAGTTACGAACAAGCGCGAAAGGTGCTCGAAGAAGGAGCGGTTATGTTTCCGCATAACGCGGCAATTCGAGCGTTTTTAGCCATGACATACTACAATCTCGGCGAATATCAAGCTGCGATGGAGCTGCTGTTAAAGGGATTAGTCTCTGCGCCGCATGACAAAATGATTCAAAAGTATGCGAAAGCAATATGCTTCCATGCGGAACAACTAGATGTCACATTTTGAAAAATGGAGAGTGTTTCTTTTCGCAGAAACGCTCTCTTTTTTATATAGAAGGAGGGAATTTTGATGGGATATGCAAATACAGAAGTAAACATTCCTGCTTTGGTACAATATTTGACAGAAACTCGTGAAGCGCTTTGGAAGAAAATCGAAGGTTTAAATGATACGCATCTAAATACAAAGCCGAAGCGGGAAAAATGGAGCATTATGCAAAACTTGCATCACCTTTATCTTATTGAGCAATCCGTGACGTCAGCTGTTTCATACGGCTTGCAGAAGAGTGAAAGAAAACCGGTGGAAGCAAAGCCTATTCATTTGACAGTCAACCGCACTCGAAAGGTAGAGGCTCCGGAACAGCTTCGTCCGACCGAAACCATTATGAAGCGGGATGAGATAAAGGAACTGTTGAAACATTCTCGTGAAAAGCTGTTTCATTTGCTGCACAGCGTTGTGGATGAAACTGAATTAATTGAAAAATCGCTTCGTCACCCTGTATTTGAGGAATTATCCCTTTATCAATGGTTTGCATTTCTTGCAGCTCATGAACGCCGGCATATCGAGCAAATTCAAGAAGCCAAGCGCGCTATCGTAAGAGAGGAAGGAAAACAGGCTTAGGATATCCTAAGCCTGTTTTTATAGTTCCGCTTTTCTGGCTTCCATATGTTCACGCTTCGCTTGTACATTATCAGGAAGTATAGTGTCCTTTATGTATGTGTTAATTTACTGCTCGACTTTATCCATTGTAGAAAATTTCAAATGAATTTTCACTCATAATGCATCATGAATGTATTATTTTTTTTTATAAGTTTTGTGTAATATTTTTATTAAGATACTGGGAGCATATTTTTTGTAGTATGTGTCATTCTATAAAGGGAAACTCCTGTTAGCAAGGGACTTTTTCCTTCATTGGCGGTCAGTTGAACAATCGGACTCATATTTAAGGAGAATGCTGCCGAGTATACAAATAGAAAGGAGAATGAAACATGTCACACAAAAAGCGTGAAAAGGAACGTCAATGGAAAGCAAGAAAGGAAAATCAGCAGCCGCATGGAAAGGTAAAGTCGTTTGCGGAGCTGACTGCAGAAGAAGGAAAACAATAAAACTTCATAATCAGAATGAGATAAAACGTGATGCTGCGTCATCACGTTTTTATTACGTCCTGCTTTGCCAAGGGAAAGGTGAGCGTAAACTTTGTGACTACATCAAGTTCACTGGTGATTCGGATGGTGCCCTCCATTGCTTTTACAACACTAAAAACTACCATCATGCCAAGACCTGTTCCCTTGTCCTTCGTCGAATAAAAAGGAGAGCCAATTCGACTTAGCTGTTCTTGGGATATTCCGATTCCGGTATCTTCAATATGAAGAAGAACGCTTTTCTCTTCTTCTTCCAGGGAAACTGTTAATCTTCCGCCCGAAGGCATAGCCTCAATCCCGTTTTTCATGATGTTCAGCAAGCATTGATTCAGCTTTTGTTTTTCACCTAGAATAAAAATGGAATGTCCAGTCTTTTTATATTGAACTTCGGCGTTTGAAAAATTTGCTAACGGTATAATGAGGGAGACTACAGTTTGTACTTCTTTATCTATATCTAAATATTGAATTTTATAAATGCTAGGCTTAGCAAATGTCAAATAATCAGTCAGCACATGGTTTGCTTGATCGATGCCGTCCATAGCAATGTTGAGGTAAGCATTGCGCTTCTCTTCCGTAAATGACCCGTTCTGCAGCAGCTGCAGAAATCCTCTTGTTGATGTAAGCGGATTTCGTATTTCATGGGAAATGGAGGCTGCCATTTCTCCAATAAGCTGAAACTTTTCAACATTCATTAATTCTTCTTGGAGTTTTGCTTGAGACTTTAAAATTTCCATCAAATATAACACGAGCATCGTTCCAAAGGTGCTGCAAAGCTGATAGGTGATGATATGAAATATGTATTCTTTTGGTTGCTCAACATTCATAAGAAAAAAAGGAACCCAGGAAGCAATATAAAAAATGCTGGCGAAAACGGCGATAACCATCTTTTTGGAAGAAGAAGCTTTTAATAAAAAAGGGTGGAGCAGAATCATGAAAATATATAATATGCTTGATGAAAAGAGGGCCGCAACAGCCCCGTCTCCTCCGAGGATAAGACGATATTCATTCATCACGAGGAGTATAAGTCCGCCGGCTACCGGACCGCCGGTCAGAGTTGTTACGATGAGCATAATTTGCCGTAAATCAAATCGGTATCCTTGCGTTGGTTCGGCAGCAAAGGTTAAGCACATAACGGTGGCAAGCAAGCTGAGAACAAGAAAGACAAAGGTGTTCAGCTTCCGGTGATGTTTCCCTTTTTGCACCCAGAACAGGTGAAAAATCAATACGGATACCAGTATGAATAAAATGCTTAAAAAAAGCTGGCCAATAAACAGTTTTAACATAGCACCCCTCCTTTATCGGAATTTTTATGCAAAAACGTGCTATAAAGATAATTCTATCATGCTATTATCATAAGATTTTTTAAATAAAAAATAATAAGTCTATTTAAAGTGGCTGTTTCATAGTTTTCTTGTACATGAATATATGTTAGAATGATGAACGAAAAACTAAAGAAGAAATCCATGCATTCAGCATGGGAGAGGTTCGCGAACTCCCTCTATAAAAAACTAAGGAAGAACAATATCCTTGGGTATTGTTTTTTGTTTTTTACGTGATGTTCAAGAACGCTCTTCTTCTGCTTCTTTAAAAACAAGAAAAGGAGAATGAGTGAAAATGAAAAAGGATAAGGCTGTAGTAGTGTTTAGCGGCGGCCAGGACAGCACTACCTGCTTGTTTTGGGCCATGCAGCATTTTGCGGAAGTTGAGACCGTTACATTTGATTACGGTCAGCGTCATAAACTCGAAATTGAGTGTGCGGCTGCGATTGCAAAAGAATTGGGAGTCAAGCATACGGTGCTTGATATGAGCTTATTGAATCAGCTTGCTCCTAATGCTTTAACGAGATCGGATGTAGCCATTACTCAACAAGAAGGAGAACTTCCTTCTACTTTCGTTGATGGACGCAACCTGTTATTTTTGTCATTTGCGGCAGTGCTTGCCAAACAAATTGGCGCCAAGCATATTGTGACGGGAGTCTGTGAAACGGATTTTAGCGGATACCCTGATTGCCGAGATGTATTTGTGAAATCGTTAAATGTTACGTTAAATCTGGCGATGGATTATCAGTTTGTCATTCATACGCCGTTAATGTGGATCAATAAAGCAGAAACATGGAAGCTGGCTGATGAATTGGGAGCTTTCGAATTTATAAGAGAAAAGACATTGACTTGCTATAATGGGATTATCGGTGACGGCTGCGGAGAATGTCCGGCATGTAAGTTGCGAAAAGCGGGATTGGACGCTTATTTATCTGAACGTGAAGGAGCGAACGTCTGATGGAGCTGTTTGGATTTCGCATCGTAGAGGATTTGCAGAAAATCAATAAAGACATTCAACCAAGCCAGTTAAAATATCATAATAAACGAGTGTTGGTCAGCAAAGAGTTTACGTTTGATGCCGCTCATCATTTGCACTGCTACGAAGGGAAGTGTAAAAATTTACACGGCCATACGTATAAAGTCGTATTTGGAATCAGCAGTTATGTGAACGAGATTGGCATTGCAATAGACTTTGGCGATATAAAAGATATTTGGAAGAATGAGATTGAAATTTATTTAGATCATCGTTATTTAAATGAAACCTTACCGCCAATGAATACAACGGCAGAAAATATGGTGGTATGGATTTTCGAGAAAATGGAAGAGGCCTTGCACAAAGGGGATCGTCCTCAGCAATATAAAGGAGCTCGTGTAGAATTTGTCCGATTGTACGAAACGCCGACAAGCTATGCGGAAATGAGACGGGAGTGGATGGAGCTTGAGTAAAATTCCCGTTTTAGAGATTTTTGGACCTACCATTCAAGGAGAAGGAATGGTTGTGGGACAAAAAACGATGTTTGTCCGCACAGCAGGCTGCGATTATCAATGCGCTTGGTGCGACTCGGCGTTTACGTGGGACGGTTCTGCAAAAGAACAAATTCGGCAAATGAGCGCAGAAGAGATATGGAAGGAACTGAAGAGACTTGGCGGGGACCGTTTTTCGCATGTGACGATTTCAGGCGGAAATCCAGCTCTGTTAAAGTCTCTTGGGGAGCTTATTTCATTGCTCAAGCGACACGGTATTCGCACCGCAATTGAAACACAGGGGAGCAGATGGCAAGAATGGCTGTCAGACATTGAAGACATTACAATATCACCGAAACCGCCAAGCTCTGGAATGAAGACAAATTTTGACGTATTAGACGACATAATTTATAAACTGCAGGAGAAGCATATAAGCTTAAAAGTAGTTGTGTTTGATGAAGCGGATTTTGCTTATGCAACAAGTGTTCATCAGCGCTATCCGAAAGTTCCGTTCTTTTTGCAGGTTGGAAATGAGGATGTGCATACAACGGACGATAGCGAACTTGTATCACGCTTGCTTCGTCGCTACGAGTGGCTAATTGAACAAGCGGTCAATTGTGTAGAAATGAATGATGCAAAGGTGCTTCCGCAGCTGCACACGTTAGTGTGGGGCAATAAGCGCGGAGTATAAGAGAGGAGACAGAAACATGGCAGGACGTAAAGATGAAGAATTAAAAGATATAACGCTGCTTGGCAACCAAAAAACTAAGTATATGTTTGAGTATGATCCTACTATTTTGGAGACGTTTGACAACAATCATCCAAATCGTGATTATTTTGTAAAATTCAACTGTCCGGAGTTTACAAGCTTGTGTCCAAAAACTGGACAACCGGACTTCGCTACCATTTACATCAGCTACATTCCTGATATTAAGATGGTGGAGAGCAAGTCTTTAAAGCTGTATTTATTCAGTTTCCGTAATCACGGAGACTTTCATGAAGATTGCATCAATATTATTATGAACGATCTTATTAAACTGATGGATCCGCGTTATATTGAGGTTTGGGGCAAGTTTACTCCTCGCGGCGGAATCTCCATCGATCCGTACTGCAATTACGGACGTCCGGGTACAAAGTATGAAAAGATGGCGGAGTATCGCTTAATGAACCATGATTTATACCCAGAAACTGTTGATAACCGTTAAAATGTAAAAACCGTGATATAGAGAAATATATCACGGTTTTTGTACTTATGTTGTTCTCGCTCACAACCAGGAAATCTCAGTGAAACTGAGGTGCCTTTTCCTGGTTTGCTGTTGAAAGAAATGGTTCCCCGCATCGTTTTCATTACCCCAAACACCACCATCATCCCAAGCCCTGCTCCTTTTTTTGGAAGCAGCCCTCCTTTTCTAATTTCAATAGAGTATATAGTAAAATCTTCGAAATAAAACAAAGTTTTCCTGTAAGGATATAAAAAATGCTTAAGATAAAAAAGAAGGAGCTGTTAATGCATCCTTCTTTTTGGGCTCATGCTTATGCCGGGCTGATGATTTTATAATTTTTATGGTTCACTACCGTTAATGGCTCTAAATCTAAGTCTCTATAGTTTTTCATAATGGTTATGTCTACAATAACGGAGTTCTTATTCACTTTTTGTACACGGCCCTGCAAGCCGTCTTTAAATTCAATAATGTTTCCTGCTTCTGCAATTTTCATAAGCATTCTCCTCATAACTTTTTATTGGAGGGACAGTGGACTAGTCCTCCCTTTTTTGCTTTTCTTTATAATGAACTATATTTATTGTTTTGTAAATGTTTTCAAGGGATTTTTTTCAAAAATTCATGGGTTTGTAAGATATTAATATTGATTCTTATAAAAAAATATGATTTAGTTAAAAACTTCTTATTTACATTATGTTACAATAAAATAATCAACTACGGAAATGAGAGGACTTTATGTGGAGAAATCGTAACGTATGGATTTTGTTGGCAGGAGAATTTGTCGCAGGGCTCGGACTGTGGCTTGGAATTATTGGAAATCTGGATTTTTTAGAAAAACATGTACCTTCCGATTTTATGAAGTCATTAATTTTATTTTGCGGTCTGTTTGTAGGAGTGCTTGTCGGTCCGTCTGCGGGACGTATTATAGACAGCACAAACAAGAAAAAAGTGCTGATTTACTCCAGTTTGCTGCGCATTATCAGCATTTGGTTCATGTTCGCTGCCATTTGGCAGGAGAATGTTCTGTTTATGGTATTAAATATGATGCTGATCGGGATATCAGCTGCTTTTTATTTTCCTGCTCTTCAAGCAACCATTCCGCTTATTGTAAAAGAACATATGTTAATGCAAGTAAACGGGCTGCATATGAATGTTGCCACAGTTGCCCGCATTGTCGGAACCGCTTTAGCAGGAGTATTGCTGTTGCATATGAGTTTATTTTCTTTATATTTTTACTCCATGATTGCTTACATCATCATTTTTATCACTACATTTTTTTATACGATTGAAGAACGAGAGGCAGCCGGCAAGAAAAAAGAAAAGGCAAGCTTTAAAGATGTGTTTCCGCTTCTGAAAGAAACGCCGATTTTATTGTTAGGGCTGGTACTAGTCCTTGTTCCGACCCTATTTATCGGAAGCTTCAATTTAATGATTATGAAAATCAGTCAAATGCAGGGGGATCCTTCTATTAAAGGAATCTTGTATACAATAGAAGGAATAAGTTTTATGATAGGCGCTTTTTTAGTGAAACGCCTTCGAGCAGAGGGGAAAATGATTTCCTATTTAATTGGCTGTGCTTCATTAATAGCCATTGCGCATCTTTCTTTATATTTTGCCGCCATACCGGTTGCTTCTATGATTTCGTTCGGTTTGTTTGGCTTAGGTGCAGGCGCTTTTTTTCCGGTTGTAGCCACACTGTTTCAAACACAAGTCAAGAAAGAATATCATGGCCGCTTTTTTTCGTTTCGTAATATGTTTGACCGCATATCGTTTCAGTTTGTTTTGTTGGGAACAGGATTTTTCTTGGATGTTATTGGATTTCAATGGATGGTCATTTGTTTTGGTTTATTCTCATCAACAATTGTCGTTTTAATCATGATAAGACAAGTGAAGCAACCGATAGAATATTACAAATTAGAAGAAGAGAAAAAAGAGCTTAGCGTGTAAGCTCTTTTTGTCTTGCTGTAATATTTTGGTGTGCAGATGTTCTATCTAAATTGCAAATAGTCTCCCCCGCTTCAAAAATTATAAGATTTTAAGTGGCGGGAGTATTCGTATGGTTTCTAATGGGCGTGATATGATATAGTTAACAGAAAATGATAATACTATGTTCAGTCAACACATGGAGAGTGAGTCCGATGCAAATTTCATTCATAAGGCATGGTCGATCCAGTCATCTTCATTCTCGGTTTATGACTGCTCAAGAGTTTCAAGGCTGGATTCAGCAATATAATGAAGAGGGGATTATAAAGGAGGAAGAAATTCCTTCTGAAACGGTTCAAGCCGTTCGTACAGCTAAACTGGTGATAAGCAGTTCTGCCCGGAGGGCAGTCCAATCCGCTGCTTTACTGACTGGTTCGCTTTCCTTTGTGCAAAATCCTATTTTTTGTGAAGCGGAGCTCCCTGTATATTTGAAAATGCCCAAATGGATGAAGCTGAAGCCCAATGTATGGACGGTACTCTATCGAACCGCATGGCTGATCGGGTATAATGGTGATACGGAGTCATATGAACAGGCTAAGTTTCGGGCAAAGCAAGCTGCGGATCTTTTAGTGGGATATGCAGTATTTTATCAAAAAGTAGTGCTTGTCGGACACGGCTTCATGAATGATATGATTGCAAAAGAATTGCGAAGCAGGGGATGGAACGGCCCGGCTGTAACGAATCACAGTCATTGGGGCTGCACCACGTACGTATATAAAAAAGCACTCGAAGGAACAAAAGTAAAGCAAGGAATAGGATTTACGGTTTAAACGAAAGAGGCAGTAGAACGGCCTCTTTTTAAATGTATTTGATTAAATGGGTCCAGTAAATAAACGATATTGTCTACATTGTAGCCCAGTTTTTTATATAGAGAAAAAGCCCGTTCATTTGTTTCTTCTGCGAGTATCGTTATTTTACCACAACTTATCATGTGAGACAGTTGTCCCTTGTAAAGATTCGGTGTAAAATGAAGTATTACGATACACTTGCGAGGTGAAACCATGGATAAACAAACTGCTAATGCAATCTTAGATCAGTTGAAAAACGGTGAAATAAAAGAGTATACAGTGAACAAAGAGGATTTTTATCCATTTAGGGAAGCGTTAGTATCCCGTCCGGATTTCAAACACTTTCGCGGTATCGCCCAGCGTGGAGGCAAGGTAATTTATACGTATATGGAACAAGCCCGTTCATAATCAAAGCAATTATGAGAACGATTTACGATTTTCGATTTCAGCAGGAAAAACGCTAAAAATATCAAATATTGTGAGTGACGTAAAAAAGAAGGAGGGACGGTCTTTGGAAGAGTTTACGCCAAAACGTGTGCCGCATTGGGATTATATGTGGCAAGACGAAGAAGGAAGACAATTCGCGGGGATGTTTTTGTTTCCTGCTAAAAGGAAGCAGGAGGGAAACAGCCTCTTTAAAATAAAGAAAACGATTCAAGATGCTTATAAAAGCAAAAAATACATTCCGATGACGATTTTATATAGAGAGGATTTTCTTGATTTAGATGCCCGCGTTTGGGAAATAAATGATGAAGAAAGCCTTGTAACCATTAAAGATATAGACGGAAATTATTATGATGTGCGAATAAGTGATGTCATCCACATTGGCCGCAAAAAGAATGAACGGAAATCCGAGTAAAAGCAGCTTATTTTATGTGGCTGCTTTTTTTGTATGTTCTTCTCCATATTTGTGCTTTCTGTAGTTGGCACAGTTGTCCTTAAAACATGTGGTTTTTATTCCGGAAGGCAAATCCTTTTTAAATTTTTCATAGCACCAGCAAATCTCTTTTTCTTTCATAATGGTAATCTCCTGTCTAAAGATAAAGCAGAAATGAGACAATCCCCATTTCTGCATTTTATTTATTTTGTTCCTTTTAATAGTTGATCGATATCTACAAATGGAGTTGCGCCGCCTGTTACGTTCGGCAATTTGCCGTCCCAGCGCTTAATAGCTTCTAATTGCACATCAAGAGCGCGTTCTTGCACTTCAATTTGTTTTAATTGGACAAGTTCCGGTGTAACTTCTTGCTTTTTAAGCTGCAATGCTTTTGCTTCGGCTTGAGCTTGTTCTACTTTTTGTTGAGCTTCGATTTGAATGCGTTCCAAGTCGCGTTGTGCTTTTAATGCAAGCTGCTCCGCTTTTTGCTTTGCTTCAATAGATTCATTGAATTCTTCACTGAAACTGAACTCGCGAATGTTAATGTCACTTAACACAATATGATATTTGCTGATTTTCTGTGCTAATGCTTCTTTTACTTTCTCGGACACTTCGTCGCGTTTAGAAATTAATTCGTCTGCCTGGTACAGAGAAGTCACGGCTTTTAACGCTTCGCTGATTGCAGGATCAATAATGCGGTTCTCATAGTCGAGTCCGATTTCTTGGTAGACTTTGTTGACGGCGTTTGGTTCTAAATGATAGTTAACTGCTATTGTCGTTTTTACAGTTTGTAAATCTTTCGTAGAAGCAGCCTGTGAATCTTCTGCTTTTTTTACACGAACCTCCATGGGGATGACCGCTTGGATGAATGGAATTTTAAAATTGATTCCTTCCTCTAGAACAGTCGGCTTTACGGCGCCTAATTGGATGAGTACGCCGCGATGACCGGAGGGAACAGTGGTAAAGCTGCTAAATAGCAAGATTGCTAGAATTACCAATACGAACCCTGCGGTGATGATTTTTTGGGCTCCGGGCTGCAATGGTTTTTTAGGAAGCGGGATTTGCTGCAATGAAAATTCCTCCTTGTCATGTTTGTAATCTCATTGTAACATATTGTCTCCTCTTGAAAAATATACATAAGTTTTCATGTTGTGAACGATTTCCTTAGGAAAGGTCTGTTTAAAAGAAACAGGAGGGTGTAAGATAGGGTTAGGAATATTTTTCCTGAATCTAAAGAAAGGGAGTAGGATTATGAAAGAAACAAAGGCATGGAAAATAAATGGTTTTGTCGGTGTATTGTTATTGCTGGCTGTTTTGGCGCTAGGAGTATTTTTGAGTACAGCAAGCCAGAATATTTTATTTCTTATACTATTTGGCATCGTCGCTTTGCTTATTGTAAGCGGAATGACGATTGTTCAGCCAAATGATTCTGTCGCTGTTATATTCTTTGGAAAATATTTAGGAACGATTCGGGAAGACGGTTTTTTTATTACGATTCCTTCGCTGCGTAAACGAGTATCGCTGCGCGTAAGAAACTTTAACAGCGATACTTTAAAAGTAAATGATGTTGATGGAAATCCGATTGAAATTGCGGCGGTAGTTGTATTTAAAGTGACGGATACTGCCAAAGCGTTATTTGATGTAGAAAATTATAACGAATTTGTGCGCATTCAAAGTGAAACAGCACTTCGTCATGTAGCTACAAAGTATCCGTATGATACAGATGATGACAATGTTTGGTCATTGAGAGGAAACGCGGAAGAAATTGCCGATGAGCTGGCTCGAGAGCTGCAAGCGCGATTGAGCGTGTCCGGAGTAGAAGTGATAGAAGCCCGATTGACTCACCTTGCGTATGCTCCTGAAATTGCCAATGCAATGCTTCAGCGTCAACAAGCAAACGCGGTTGTGTCCGCGCGTCAAAAGATTGTAGAAGGAGCCGTTGGAATGGTGGAAGCGGCATTGGAGCAATTGGAACAAAAGCAAGTCGTACATTTAAACGAAGAAATGAAAGCCCAAATGGTAAGCAACTTAATGGTTGCCATTGTATCGGATAAAGGGACGCAGCCTGTCATGAATGCAGGAAAAGTAAGATAAATAATGTCTTTTTAGGGGGATGGAGATGGCTTCATGGAAAGGAGCTGCAGCCATTTGTATTAATGACGAAGGGAAACTATTGATGGTGCTGCAAGGAAAAGAACATGAAGAAAAACGATGGTCTGTGCCGTCTGGATCAAAAGAAGAAGAAACGTTTGAAGAATGCTGTATTCGTGAAGTATGGGAAGAAACAGGATATAAAGTGGAAATTATCGAAAAAGTATTTGAGAAAACGGTGAGTGCATCCATCGAGTCGATTGAGCTCCCGTATTTTCTTGTGAAAGCAGTAGGGGGAAGCAGATGTATTCAAGATCCTGATTGTTTAATCCATGATATTGCATGGGTATCAAAAGAAAGATTGCTGCAGCTTCCCCTTGCATTTCCGGAGGACCTTCCGTTATTGCTTTCACAGCTGGAAAAGAGAGAAGAGTAGCATATAGAATACATGGATTGTAATAGGGGGATAACGATTATGCCGCAGCTGGAAACAACGCGTCTATACATGATTCCGTTCACATTAGAGCTTGTGGAAGCGACAATTCAAGGAACGGACAAATTGGAAAAAAGGATTCCATACAAAGTCTCAAAAGAATGGCCGATGCCGGATTATGTAGAGATTCTCCCTTTTAAAGCGGAGCGATTGCGCGGGAATCCTGAAAGCAGTATATGGAGCGGAATTATCATTCATAAACGAGACAACTTAGTGATCGGCGATATGGGATTTAAAGGCGGTCCGAACGATACGGGTACAGTAGAAATCGGCTACAGTATCGTGCCGTCATATCAAGGAAACGGATATGCAACGGAAATGGCGGAAGCGATGATTTCCTGGGGGCTTTCACAACCGAACGTAAACAGAGTGACGGCGGAATGTTTAGAAAATAATGTCGCCTCAGCGCGGGTATTAGAAAAAAACGGCTTAAAAGAAATAAAAAGAGAAAACGGGATGATTTATTGGTCTAAGGAAAAAGAATAACATGGTAAAAGATAAGCTCCGGCTTATCTTTTGTTTTGCCGCAAAACAAAATCCAGCAAATCCGGAAAGTCATGAAACGTAAAATCAGCATCTGCTTGTTCATGTTCGTTTGATTGTTTCCCGGCAGTTTTCATCCCGGCTTGTTTGGCCCCCTCGATATCATAGAAAGGATGATCTCCCACGAATAAACTTCCTTCTGGCACAACGTTCAACCGTTGTAAAGCGCGGGCAAAGATTATAGGGTTCGGCTTTTTGATCCCTTCTTTTTCAGAAATCAAAATAGCAGAAAAGAAGCGCTGAATGTCAAGTTTGTAAATGTTAGCCATTTGAAAAGTTTCAAAACCGTTCGTAATAATCGCAAGTTTTATGTTGTTATCGTTAAGTATTTGTAACATTTTTTTAGTATAAGGAAACAAAGAAGCGTAATGTTTAAAATTTTGGATATAATCTTCTAAAAGCACTTCTGGCGTAAGAGTGGAAATTGAAAAATCCGTTATAAGCTGTTCATATACTCGATCTTTCCATACGTACCCCTTGTTTTCAAGCGCAAGGAACCTTGTTGTATAGGCATCTTTTTGGATCTGGGACAGGTGAGAGGAAAAACGCTCATATTGCTCGCTTATGAAGCGGCGTATAGATGATTCGCGGTCAAGCAGCGTTCCGTCTAAGTCAAACAGTACAGCAGTATCATAAAACCAACCTTTCGTTTTTATTAAATTTGTAACAAATTCAATACAAAAGCACGTTGCATTTTGGTTCCTGTGCTCTCGGAGCATATTTACAAAAATAATATTCCTATGTAGAATTCACTTCTAGATACGGTATGTTTCGTGAGTCTACAGAAAGGGAAAGGGGGGTAAATTCAGTTAAGTATCTTTTCTGCACGAAACAATGTTAGTTTCGCATTTCAACAGCAAAACTTGTCTTATTTAATGTAAAACACACAAAAACAACAAAAACTCATTCTACACATTTGTCCTAAAATCAAGTCCCATAGCATAGACGATTCTTTCTACATGGCATAGAGAGCTGAACCCTACAAAACACTCACTATTTAAGCGATGTAGAAAGAATGAGGAAAAAGTCTCGGCAACGAGGCTTTTTTTCTTTATCACCGTGTCCAGCGCTGTGAGGAAGAAAAAGCTATGTTTGGAGCAATTATTCTAGATATGGTGCAATTCCATGTAGTTTTGATGCAATTCATATCATTTTCGTTCAATTTATACGAATTTGGATCGAAAAAGGGTTGAGTACAGTTTTTTCGTACTCAGTTTTTCTTATTGATCATTTTTATTCCTCTTCATTGTAGCTGATTTCCACAGTTTTCTTCCAAAAAACTTTCTACAAAATTCTTCTTTTTGAAGATGTCCGCATGTCTGACTTTAGCAATTCTTGAGTAAATTCATTGACAAGTTTTTGAAAATAGACTTTATTGACACCTTTTTAAGAATGGTGTTTTATAAGTTTTGTACCTATTTTTCGGTCGCTCTTTCTTTGTCGAAAAAAGAAAATCTTTTCAAACAAAATTCTTTATACGTATATATTGTGTACCGAAAGAAAAAGTAATACAATATATAGGTGATAAGAAGTTCAAAGCGAAAAATTCGAAATAGTCAAAAATCGGAGGGGCGAAGATGGTAATTGTATATGATTCCATGACAGGGAATGTGCAGCGCTTTATAAACAAGCTTGATATGCCCGCTATTCAATTGAAAGAAGACATGCAGATGAACGAAGAGTATGTCCTTGTCACATATACGACCGGATTCGGAGCTGTACCAGAACGCGTGAACAAGTTTTTGCAACGCAATCATCCGTATTTAAAAGGCGTATCCGCCAGCGGCAACCGCAACTGGGGAGATATGTTCGGCGCAAGTGCAGACAAAATTTCCAACCAATATAAAGTACCGGTCTTATCCAAGTTTGAAATGGCAGGAACAAAGAAAGATGTAGAAATTTTTAAAGAAAGGGTGCGTGCGATTGCGACACATTGAGTTAAACAACGAAATAACGCAGATGACAAACGGTTTCTATCAACTCGATAAGGACAAAGAAGCGCTTCAAGAGTTTATGAAAGAGGCTGAAGAAAAAACTGTACAGTTTCATAGTGTACGAGAGCGAATGGCCTATATGCTGGAGCACGACTATTATTACAACGTGTTTGACGAGTACTCTTTGGAGGAAATTGAAGAAGTGTACGACATTACATACGGGGCAAAATTCCAATTCCAATCCTATATGGCAGCTTCCAAGTTTTATAAGGACTATGCTCTGAAAACGAATGACCAGAAGCAGTATTTGGAAAGCTATCCAGACCGTGTAGCTATCGTATCGCTCTATTTAGGAAGAGGAAATGCAGAAAAAGCAAAGCAATTTGCACGCATGATCATCAAACAAAACTATCAACCTGCGACACCTACCTTTTTGAATGCCGGCAGAAGCAGACGAGGAGAAATGGTGTCTTGTTTCTTGTTAGAGATGGACGACAGCTTAAACTCTATCGGGTTTAATATTAATACGGCGATGCAGCTATCAAAAATCGGCGGGGGTGTAGCTTTAAATTTGAGCAAACTGCGCGCGCGCGGAGAGCAAATTAAAGGAATTGAAAATGCGGCGAGCGGTGTTGTGCCGGTTATGAAGCTTCTTGAAGATTCTTTCTCTTATGCGAATCAACTGGGCCAAAGAAAAGGTGCAGGCGCTGTATATTTGAATATTTTCCACTGGGATATTGTAGAATTCTTGGATTAAGAGGTAGTCCCTCTGCACAGAGATGTGCATGAGAAAACCTTGTGAACCCAAGCTAACGGGGTGTCGCAATAGCGGCTAACGGTATCAGTTGAATAAGGAGCAAACGCTCGCGAAGAAGCTGACTAAGAGAGCCTACGGTCCGGAATACGGATAGCAGGTAATACCGTGCCAAGCTTGTCAATTTTGGCAAGAAGGTGTAGAGACTATCGAAAGCACGTCAAAAGACGTAAGCGAGTAGAGTAGGCTGGAGATAGGCGCCAGTCGAAGTGCAAGGCAACCCTTTAGCGGTTGAAGATATAGTCCAACCTTTGCAGAAATGTGAAGAAACGTTGACCAAAAAAATAAATGCCGACGAGAAGAGCCGTATTCAATCTCTTTCCATCGGTTTGATTGTACCGAGCAAATTCTTTGAATTGGCAGAGAAAGATGAACCGCTTTATGTATTTGCTCCATACACAGTATATAAAGAATACGGACAGCATTTGGATGATTTAGACATCGATACAATGTACGAAGAATTAGTTAACAATCCGAATGTGAAAAAGAAAAAGCTGGATTTAAGCGCACGTGACATGCTCATTAAAATCTCAATGATTCAGTTAGAATCCGGTTATCCATATTTGATGTTTAAGACAAATGCAAATGAGCAGCATCCGTTAAAGGATATTGGAACTGTGAAGATGTCGAATTTGTGTTAATGATTAGCACCTTCCGTCAGTAATGGCGGTCGAAAACTCTGCTAAACGGGGAAAGCCTCTTTGAGGTAACCTGCCGTGCTAAAGCTTATCTTAACTTGGTCTTTGCGTCAGTTATTATTCAAACTTCTTAAAAGGAGTAGGAACTATGCAAACTGAGAACGTCCCTTATGGTTTTATTTATCAAACTGTAAATAAAATTAATGGGATGAAATATGTCGGAGCAAGTCTTTTCCGGAATATAAAAGGATGGTTCCTAAAAATAACATTACAAAGAAACAAAATAATCCAACATGTAATGTAGAAATAGATGGAATCGTGTATAAGAGTATTAAAGAGGCTGCTATCTCCTTCAATACTTCGGATGCAACGATAATTAGACGATTGGACTCCTTAAAATTTCCAAACTATAAGAGACTTTCTCAGAGGTTAAGATAAGTAAATGCCTAACGACTATCGAAATCACACCATAATGGTGGAAGAGAGTAGAGTAGACCACAAGCGATTGGTGGTCGAAAAGCAGAGCATCCTACCAGGTAAGGCTGGGGATGATGATATAGTCTATCCTATACAGCGATGTATAGCTGCACGTAACGGTGCGGGTTAGAAGTAGCGACTCTAACTGAATATAAGAGACGGAAATCTTCCAGTTACAAGAAACATCTGAAATCAACGATTATGGCACAGATGATGTGATCCGCCGCGATATTAACTGCAACCTAGGATCACTGAACATCGTAAATGTGATGGAAAATAAAGAGATTCGTGAAGCAGTTCATGCCGGAATGGAAGCTTTAACTGCAGTTTCCGATATGACTGTCATCCAAAATGCGCCGACAGTGAAAAAGGCAAACGAAGAGCTTCACTCCGTCGGTCTCGGTGCAATGAACTGTGTGACGCGTTCCTGCGTAGCGTAGAGTGGCTAACACTACTACGGTAAAGCGTAGGCACTAATCTGAATAGATTAGGAGAACTGTTATTCCGATGAATCAAATGAGAGGGTAACGCCTCGAAGGGTTCACTCGATACCGAACTGCGTTAAAATTTGTAAGAATCGAAACGTGGTAAGCTCGGCGTAAAAGTAGGAGAACCTGCCGTAACAGGTAAAGCTGACGAAAGACTTTCAGAGGTGAAAGTTGCAGGTCATGCTGCGAGAGTCAAATGGATATGGTGAGAATGCTCGATGACACGCGGCATATGTTAAGAGCTGACGAACCGCCGAATGTACGGGTCTAAATCGCGAACATGTAGAAATGCATGTACTGCTCAATGCAGGGTCAGTGTGGGTGAGTAAGAATGGTTCATATGAAAATCCATAATGTGTTACAGGCACATTCAAGCTGACAGGCTCAAAGGTGGCACCTAAGTCCATTCAATGATAGGAATAACGGAACGCGGAAAGCTGTCAACGTGGAGAGCTTACACTCAGTGAAGCGTTTCTGAGGAAAGCAATAATGACAATAGTTATTGTATAACTCAGATTTATGACAGTGAGGGTGGTGGCACAGTACCGATGAAGCGTGTAATGAACGTGGAGGGATAGCCACTAGTCTAATGAAGGTATACCAACCATTTTCATCTCTAAATCGGACGATAAGGTTCTGGTGAGACTAAGAAAGGTTTATCTCGGCACCGGGCAATACAACACCGGACGGATTACACCCGGTTCTGGTGAGACTAAGAAAGGTTTATCTCCTACATGGAGGTGACCGACTTATGGACACGAGGAAGAAGATACGCCACTCGGAGTATTACGACATGGTAAACACGTTCGACAGACTTTACTCTGACAGCAAAAATGGTAACAACTTCTACAACCTTATCGAACTTATGAGCAACGAACAAAACATAAGGATTGCGTACAGAAATATCAAAAGAAACAAAGGCAGTAAAACTGCTGGAGTGGATGGACTAACCATCCAAGACGTGGAACGGCTGCAAGTGGAAGAAGTAATTGAGCAGGTCAGGTCGATGTTTGAATGGTATGAACCGCAAGCAGTCAGACGGACATTTATACCAAAACCAAATGGAGACAGAAGACCGCTCAGAATCCCTACTATATGGGATAGGATTTTTCAGCAGTGTATCTTACAGGTGTTAGACCCTATATGTGAAGCTAAATTCCACAAACACAGTTACGGATTCAGAAGCAACCGAAGCACACATCATGCCTTGGCAAGATTTAAAAACCTAATCAACATGGCGGGTTTTAGCCAATGCATTGACATCGATATTAAAGGGTTCTTCGACAATGTAAATCATGGAAAACTACTCAAACAGATGTGGACTTTAGGGATAAGGGATAAGAAACTTTTATCAATTATCTCAAGGCTACTGAAGAGCGAGATAGAAGGAGAGGGAATCCCGACTAAGGGTACTCCACAAGGAGGAATCTTATCTCCACTACTATCCAACATTGTCCTAAATGAACTTGACTGGTGGATTAGCGGCCAATGGGAAACATTCGAGAGCAAACACAAATACGCGAACCGCTCAAAAACATATAGAGCGTTAAAGAATACCAAGCTCAAAGAATGCTTTATTGTAAGATACGCGGACGACTTCAAAATTCTATGTAGAACAAGGTCACAGGCAAACAGAATGTTCATAGCAGTGAAGCAATTCCTTAAGGAGAGACTACAACTCGACATCAGCGAGGAAAAGTCAAAAATTATCAACCTTAAGCGAAAGGAAAGCGAGTTTCTCGGTTTCCGCATTAAATCCGTCAAAAGGGGCGGAACAAAATATGGATACGTTGCCCAATCTAATATGACGAAGAAGGCATTCAAGAACGCCCACCTCAAAATTAGAGCAAGCATCAAGGAAATCCAGAAAGACCCTTGCGCGGACACTGTTAAGAAATTCGACGCAACTGTGATTGGGATTCAAAATTACTATTCACGAGCAACTAATATTTCCAATAACCTTATGGAAATAAACCTCTGGACGCATAGAACCTTATTCAATCGATTAGGGAACACCGAGCCAAAGCAACTTGGAAAGACTTCACCCAAACGTTAATGCAACGCTACAAAGGGTATAACTTCAAAATGTATAAGATTGAAGGTATCGTATTTGTCCCAGTTTATGCACAAAAGCATAAACCACCCCTTGGGTTTAACCAAGAAATTAGTAGTTACACCGAGAAGGGTAGGGGCTTGATACACAAAACCCTTAAAGTTAAAAAGGAAACGTTGGGTTACGTCATAAATAGCTATGTCCCAAATAGAAGTATTGAGTATAACGACAACAGGATAAGTAAGTTTATATCTCAATATGGAAGGTGTCGAATAACAAACGTGGAACTCATTGGGAGATGACTGGGATTGCCACCATATAATTCCTTTAGAATTTGGTGGTAACGACCGTTATCAAAACCTAATGGTATTACACAGAAGTATTCATCGACTCGTACACTTGGTAGACAAAGATAAGATTGAATGCATTCTAGAAGCATTCAATCTTACCAAAAAGCAAATTGAAAAAGTCAATGAACTTCGCACAAAAGCACACAGGGATATGATAGATGTTAGTTGCAAACGGTTCGGTAAGAAAAAGAGGAAGATTGGTAAACTGGATTAGATGGAACGCCGTATGAGGTGAAAGTCTCACGTACGGTGTGAATGGGGGGAAAGGGTAGCGATAACTTCAAAACCTTACCTATCCATACTGCACGGTTATTTGGCAAAAAATAAAATCAGCTACGAAAGTGAAGAAGCGAAGGATTTCGCGCGTACATTCTTTATGATGCTGAACTACTATTCGATTGAAAAAAGCATGCTGATCGCGAAAGAAAAGCAAGAGACATTTAAAGACTTTGAGAAATCTGAATATGCAAAAGGAACGTATTTTGAAAAATACGAAACAACGGACTATAGCCCGAAAACAGAAAAAGTGCAGAAGCTGTTTGAAGGCATTTACATTCCAACACAAGAAGATTGGAGCAACTTGAAGGAGCAGGTACAAAAGTATGGACTTTATAATGCGTTAATAGATAGCGCCCTTTGACAGTAATGTCAAATGGAAAAACGGCTTATATGCAGGGAAGCCCTTAGAGCTCTTTCTACCAAGTACATGTAGAAATATATGTATGGCAAGGGGTAACGCCCAAGGTACGGTAAAAAGGAAAGAGATTGGGTAATCTGCAGGGAAGTACCTAAGTCTTATTAGATAGGTAAACCCTCAACGACTACCATAGCCGATTCTTAATAGCAGAACGTCGAGCTACTAAGAATATGGAATAGTCTACTCCGACCCTAGATAATAAAGGGTGTTAAAGTATCTCGAAAGAGACGGTACAAAGGATCGTTTAGCAGTGGCTCCGACGCAGTCGATCAGCTACATCCAAAATGCGACTTCAAGCGTCATGCCGATCGTAAATCAAATCGAGTCCAGAACATATGCAAATGCGACAACATATTACCCGATGCCGTATCTATCACAAGAAACGTTCTGGTATTACAAGTCAGCGTACGATATGGACCAATTTAAGATTATTGACTTGATTGCGGCCATTCAAGAGCACGTTGACCAAGGGATCAGCACCATTCTTTACGTAAACAGCGATATCTCTACCCGTGAGCTTGCGCGTTATTACATTTATGCTCACAAGAAGGGATTAAAGAGCTTGTATTACACAAGAACCCGCAAGTTAAGTGTCGAAGAGTGCGTGGCGTGCGTAGTATAAGAATGTTGTTGAGATAGATAAGGGGGAATTTGATGAAAGCCGTAAACTGGAATAAAAAAGAAGATGATTACAGTCTAGTGTTTTGGAAGCAGAATCTGTCCCAATTTTGGACAGAGGAGGAAATTGCGGTTTCCTCTGATAAAAATACATGGGTGCAGCTTTCAAAAGAAGAACAAACTGCCTATAAACGTGTACTTGGCGGATTGACGCTGCTTGATACAAAGCAAGGAGGAGAGGGAATGCCTCTCATCCTTGTTCATTTGGATAATTTGCAAGCGAAAAGCGTACTTGCTTTTATGGGCGCCATGGAAGAAGTACATGCGAAAAGCTACAGCCATATTTTTACGACATTGGCAACGGAAGAAGAAATTGATGAAATTTTTGACTGGGTTGATAAGCACCCGCTGCTTGAAAAAAAATCAAAAATGATTTCCAATTACTATCGTCGCTTGCTCAAACCGGAAGTCAGCAAACGTGAATTGTACATGGCGATGGTGGCAAGCGTGTTTTTAGAAAGCTATTTGTTCTACAGCGGCTTTTTCTATCCGCTTTATTTGGCGGGGCAAGGCAAGCTGACAGCAAGCGGTGAAATTATTAATCTCATTATCCGTAAACTTTTTGCGGCCCTGATCTGGAAACAGGCAGTGGAAAAATCCCTCTAATTGCTGGGACACCCTTCAAGGGCAATCAGCAGCGAAGCCTCTTTGGAGGAACGTTCAACGACTAGGCGAAAGCCGTAGGGCACAAGCGATTGGTGCTCGAAACGGGGGACATCCTGAATCAGGATGGTGAGATAGTCTGTACTTTACTAGCAATAGTAAGCGGCTCTAAGAGCGGTATAGGCGTAGCGAACCTATATGAACACATTAGGATGAGAGTATTCACGGCGTATTTGTCGGTTTGTTAGCCCAAGAGATTTTCAGAAAGATGTCTGAAGAAGAACAGCAGGAAGTAAAAGCGGAAACGCTTGAGTTATTGTTGGATCTTTATGAAAATGAAAAAGCCTATACAGAGGAACTTTATTCTGCAATCGGCCTTGTAGACGAAGTAAACAAATTCGTTCGCTACAATGCCAATAAAGGATTAATGAATCTCGGATTTGATCCATATTTTGAAGATGAAGAAATCAATCCGATTGTTTCAAATGGTCTTCGTACAGAAACAAAAAACCACGATTTCTTTTCCGTTCTAACTTGAGCGGCTTTAGATAGGAATATCTATCGAACACTCCGTGAATTCAGGAAAAGCCTAAGTTGACTTATACGTCAATATGGCAATCTCTGAGCGAAGCCTCTATGAGGAACGTGCAACGACTATCGAAAGCGCAAATTTGCACTGCGAATTTGGAAGTGAGTAGAGTACACTCAAGCGAGTGGAAGCGCGGAGCATCCAGACCGGATGATGATATAGTCTACTCCCTATTTTGGAAACATAGGGCTGGGTTCGTCCCGCCGTAAGAGTAGCGACCTTACGGGAATGTAAAGGTAAAGGAAATGGTTATGTAAAAGCGACGAATGTAGAAAAACTGACAGATGAAGACTTTATGTTCGATTTTGAATAAAAGCTAAGATGAGAGTAGCTCCGTCATTGTAAATGGCGGGGTTGTTTTTATGTAGAAGGGCTAAGAGAATAAAAAGTTATAACCACAAGCGTTAAGTTCATTGGAATCTGCTCCTCATCGTTACCTTAAAAGCTGAAGGTGGATATTATGTTTTTGTGCTTTTGAAATAAATATATTCAATCATTTGCTTTTTGGCCTATAATTTTATTTAATGAAAACGTGTTATAAAATTTATTTCAAATGAGGTCATATACATGAAAGCATTAGTATTTGAAACATTCGGCGGACCGGAAGTCCTGCATTATCGTAACATTGAAGATCCGACAATCGGACCGGACGAAATTTTACTGGAAATGAAAGCGATTGGTCTGAATTTTGCGGACGTATATAGAAGAAAGGGAAATTATCATTTGGCGGGCAAGCCCCCATACATATTGGGATATGAGGGAGCCGGCATCGTAAAAAGTGTCGGAAGCAATGTAACAGAGGTCAAAATAGGGGATCGTATTGCATTTGCGGATGTACCATACGCAAATGCTGAGCTTGTGGCAGTTCCAAAAGAAAAAGCGATTCCGCTGCCGGAAGATGTATCGTATGAAACCGCAGCCTCCTTATTACTACAAGGACTTACCGCCCATTATTTAACAAAAGACAGCTATGCCATTAAAAAAGGCGATGTTGCTTTAGTACACGCCGCAGCAGGCGGGGTGGGGCAACTGCTTGTCCAAATCATCAAAATTTTGGGAGGCAAGGTCATTGGCTTAACTTCTTCGGAAGAAAAGCGTCAAGCAGCCTTATCCGTAGGTGCAGACCATGTGTTTCTGTATAACGATGATTGGAAGAACCAGGTCAAAGATGTAACAGAAGGAAAAGGTGTAGATGTTGTATACGAATCTGTAGGCTCAACGTTAATGGATAGTTTTGACGTCACTCGCATTGGAGGAACGGTTGTATTTTACGGCATGGCAGGCGGAGATCCGGCACCGGTTGATCCTCGCATGCTGATGGATACTTCTAAAACATTGACAGGCGGCGACCTTTGGAACGTGCTAACGTCTCATGAAGAACGAGTAACACGCTCTCAAGAGCTGTTCGGATGGATTCGAGAGGGAAAATTGAAGGTATCTGAGCCGACGGTATTCCCTTTAAGCGAAGGGGCAAAGGCGCATGAGTATATTGAAAGCAGAAAGAGCACAGGGAAGGTATTGCTGATTCCGTAAATTTGATTTAAAAAATCGTCGCAGGGAGCGACGATTTTTTATTTTGTTACAGTTTCTTCTTTTTCTTCGATAGATACAGATGAGATTTCATCTGTACTTACTAAAAGGCTATCCGAAATATGAATAAAGCTTTTTTCTTTTAACTCTTGTCGGATTTCTTCTATTAATTGTTCTTTATTTTTAGTGGAACGAATTGTATTTTTCGCTTTTACAGTAAATGTAATTTCAAATGTTTTTTCTTACATTAATGTCATCTCCCCGAATGAAGTATATCTAGTATTCTAGCAAAATTGACGAATTTGTGACATGGAATTTATTTAGGAATTATTGGAGGTATTGTTATATTTTTTCTAATAATACATTGAAAGAGGAGATAGAGGAATATATTAGTAAAAAGAGAATTTTTTAGTCAAGGGGGCATGGATATTTCAATTTTTCGATCAACAGACCGAACAAAACGAATGATACAATTGGCGCAAGAAGAGATGCGACAGACAAATTGGAACACGCTTCACCCGATTTATTTGTTTGGAGGAGCATTGCAAGAACGAACAGGTGTATTTGCGGAATTATTTTAGAATGTAATCCGAATATGGAAAAGCTTCGTCAGCAAGTTTCACAATGCCACACACAATATTGTTCTATAGAGCATCCGCTATTCAATGTACCAATTACACAAGGTACAGAAGAAGCAATGAAAAAAGCAGAAGGGTATATGAAACGGTACGGACAAATACAATTAAACCCTGATCATATTATACACGGCATATTAGAAACGCCAGATCCTCTTACAGAATCTATTTTGCAAAAGTACGATACAGAAAGAATCGCACTAAGTTAGAAATAAAATGTATGTAATAGTTTTGTAAATTATGATTAAGGGAGAGATTCATATGAAGCTCAAACCAATAGATGCAGCCAAGCAATTTGTGGACGAAGCGTTTCCGAATTGCCGCGGCGCTTTGTTAGCAGGAAGCGTTGTGCGAGGCGAGGGTACGGAAACATCAGACTTAGATATTGTTATCATTGATGATACAGTGGAATCTTCTTATAGGGAATCCCTGTTTCAATTTGGGTGGGCCATTGAAGCTTTTGTACATAATGCCACGTCTTATAAACGATTCGTAGAAGATGATTGCAAACGAGGCAGACCGTCATTGGCGCGAATGCTGGCAGAAGGATTTATCATGAAAGATGATAGAATAATGGAGAAATTGAAGCAGGAAGCAAAAGAATTGCTTTTGCAAGGACCGGAACCTTTAACAGAGGAACAAATGAAGCTGGCTCGATATTTTATCACGGATATGCTGGATGATTTTATCGGTTCTGTGAAACGAGAAGAAGATTTGTTTATTGCAGGGGCATTGGCGGATAAATTGCATGAATTCGTTTTGCGTACAAACAGACAATGGACCGGAAGTTCAAAATGGGTGGTTCGGGCATTGAAGAAATACGATCCTGTATTATGTGATAGATTTGTAGAAGCTTTTGATCGCTTTTATCGTAATGGAGAAAAAGAAGGCATTATTGCGTTAACAGATGATATATTGGAGCCTTTTGGCGGAAGACTGTTTGATGGCTTCTCGCTAGGGAAAAAATAGGACGGAAAAGGGGGATATTATGCAAACGACAGAAACAAAATGGCAAACGAAAGAAGGGCTGCTGCAGCTTTTGGAGCAGTTGGTAAGTTTTCAGAGCATAAGCGGTTCAACGGATGAGATTCGATTGGCGCATTTTATAGCAGACGAACTAAGTTCACTTTCCTATTTTCACGAACATCCAGACCATGTACAGCTTCATCCGACAAAAGACGGCCGGTTTATCGTTACGGGGCTGGTAAAACGGAACGAACATGCAAAAACAGTGGTGCTGGTCAGTCATTTTGATGTTGTCAACGTCGATGATTATGGAAAATGGAAATCATTAGCCTTTCGTCCAAAAGAGTTGACGGAAGCTTTTTACAACAATAAGCATATGCTCCCAAGCGAAGTGCAACGTGATCTTGCAAATGGAGAATGGTTGTTTGGAAGAGGAACGATGGATATGAAATGCGGTGTGGCATCTCAAATGTCCATGATTGAGAAGGCAGCTAACGGTGCGTTTGAAGGAAACGTCCTGCTGCTGGCAGTTTGCGATGAAGAAGTAAATTCTGTCGGGATGATTACGGCTGTACCGGTGTTATTAGAGTTAGCAAAAAAGCACCAATTACAGTATACAGCATGTTTAAATTCTGAGCCGATGTTTGCCCGCTACCCGGGAGACGCGACAAAATATATCTATACAGGATCCATCGGAAAAGTGCTTCCGGGCTTTTATTGTTACGGAAAAGAATCGCATGTAGGAGAGCCTCTTGCCGGTTTAAATGCTAATATGTTGACTTCTTTTCTGACATGTGAACTTGAGCTGAACACCGATTTTTGCGAAGTGATAGAAGAAGAAGTGTCACCCCCGCCCACAAGCTTGCAGCAAAAAGATTTAAAACAAGAATATTCAGTCCAAACTCCTCACTGTGCTGTAGTATTGTTCAATATGCTTATCATGGAGAAATCCATCGAAAAGATTGTGGCAGAGTTAAAAGAAGCAGCAAATCGTGCTGCAAAAAAGGCTGAGGACGCATATAATAAGCAAGCTGTCCGGTTTGCGGCCCTGCAGCAATCGGCTCCGAGCAAGCTGCAAGTGAAAGTGATGACGTTTGAAGAGCTGCAAGCGTATGCTGTTCAAATATATGGAGCAGAAGAACTGAAGAAAATCGAGATGGAAGTGTTGCGTACAAAAACAGATGAAGAAGACGAGCGTGATATCACGATTCGTCTCGTCGACCGATATGCTTCCCTTTGCAGCGAGTTAGCACCTATGATGATTTTGTTTTTTGCCCCTCCATACTATCCGGCAGTAAGTTCCCGTAATGATGCAAAAATAAGCCGGGTTACAGAAGAAATAATTGAGTACGCTTGGAATAAACACAGGATAGCTTTAAAGAAACAAATGTATTTTGGAGGTCTATCCGACTTAAGCTATACAGGGTTACAGCAACCTGTATCTTCTTTACAATTATTTATTTCCAACACGCCTCTTTGGGAAAAAGGATATACGCTGCCGTTTGCCGAATTGCAGCAGCTGCAGCTGCCTGTATTAAATGTGGGCCCTGTCGGTAAAGATGCCCATAAATGGACGGAACGATTAGATGTGGCCTATGCAATCGGACCGTTGCAGGATATGCTTCAATTTGCGATAGAGAGACTATTGCAGGAATAGGGGAAAACAGCTTGTTGTCATGTGCAACAAGCTGTTTTTATTTTTATCACCTTCCTGATATTTACAGCATAAAAATATTAGTGTATTATTTAACTAATACACTAAGATATAAGGAGGGAGGGTATGAAGCTTGAATTCGATCCAAACATACCTATCTACATTCAGATTATGAATTATATAAAGAAGCAAATTGTATCCGGGGAATTAAAGCAAGGGGATAAAATTCCATCTGTTCGAGAATTTGCTGCCGGGTTGCAAATAAATCCAAACACTGTACAGCGGACGTTTCAAGAGCTTGAGCGGGAAGGAATTGTAGAAACAAAAAGGGGAATGGGACGATATGTTACGAACGAAAGGGAGAAGGTCATGGAGATCAAACGGGAAATGTCTAAAGATTTGCTCGAAACGTTTCTGGAGGGAATGAACGCTTTAGGATTCAGCAGCGAGGAAATCGTTTCGTTAGTACGTCGTTCGTTGGAAGAAAAGGGGGATGAGTAATGATGGATCTTTTAACCATGGGCGGTGTCAGCAAACGATATGGAACAAAAACAGCGCTGCAAAACATAAACCTAAAGGTCGCAAACGGAAAAATCATCGGCTTGGTTGGAAGCAACGGAAGCGGAAAAACAACACTGTTAAAGCTGATTGCCGGATTGCTTCACCCTACGGAAGGGAGCATTCGAATTGAAGGTAAAGAAGTCGGAACTTTTACAAAACAATGGGTTTCGTTTATGCCGGATGAACCGTATTTGAACAAATGGATGAAAGTGTCGGATGCCGTGGCGTTTTATCAGAATTTCTTTTCAGACTTTGATAACGAAAAAGCAGTTGAGATTTTAGATTTTTTAGGGATAGAACAACAAGATAAAGTAGCCTCCATGTCAAAAGGAGCAATAGAAAAACTGCAGTTGGCGCTCACGTTGTCCCGGAAAGTTAAGCTGTATTTATTGGATGAACCGCTCGGGGGGATTGACCCGGTGGCAAGAGAAAAAATCTTGGATGCGATTATTCAATTTTACGATGAAGACAGTACAACGATCTTATCTACCCATCTCATTCGCGATGTAGAAAGAATTTTTGATGAAGTGATTTTTCTTAAAGACGGAGAATGTATTTTGCATGAGGACGCAGAAGCGCTTCGTTTTCAAAAAGGAAAAGCGGTGGATGAATTATTCAAGGAGGTGTATGGAGAATGAAGCGCCTAATTCAATATCAATTGAAGAACAGCAGCAAAGAAATCATCGGCATCTTCCTTGTCTTTCTCATCATTGAAGCGCTTCTCTTGTTAAATTTACAAACATTTTATGTATTGCCAATGTCTGAAAGTGCACAAGAAGTGATGAGTTTTGTCATTGCAGTTATGGCGTTCGGAATTACGATGCTGCTGTTGTTCATCCAAGTGATTATTTCGTTTTACCGGCTGCTGCAAAGCTATTTAGTACGCATGACACCGATGAAGGGAATCTATTATATACTCTCAACTTTGATCGTATGGTTTATACTTGCTGCCACCATGATTTTGTTCGGTTTACTCCTCCTTCATTTATATGGCGGTACCATTGAAAGCGAACAAGAGCTTGCCGTGGGCATTCAAAAGATTATCAGTATTAACGCAGGCACATTAACAACAATGCTGATTACAGGAGCAATTGACAGCAGCTTCAATGTTGCATTGCTTTCTTTTATCATAACGATTGTACTATCGCTTGGAATCAGCAAAAAGATACAAGGAATCATCGGAGTCATCAGTTATTTCATCTTAGGCGGAATGGTAAGTTGGATTATTACTAAATTAACCGATTTACCATATAAGTTTACCTTATTTAATGGATTTCAAATATCACAATCCGAAACGAAGCTGGAGTTTACAATGAAGCCGTTTGAAGTCAGTATGTTTGCTTACGGATTTACTTTTGTGCTGACTTTTATTTTGATATATACCGCCGCATATTTCATTGATAGAAAAACAGAGTTGTAAGGGGGAAAAGAGTATGGGAGAACCAATCGTTTCACTGCAGCATGTGTATAAAACAATTGGGAAAAAAGAGATTATTCGCGATCTGTCATTTGAAATTTTTCCAGGAGAGGTATACGGGTTTTTAGGACCGAACGGAAGCGGAAAAACAACGACGATTCGCATGATGACAGGACTTATTTCCATCACATCCGGCAGTATTACGATAGGAGGGTATAATGTAGCGACGGAGCGTGAAAAAGCGCTAGCGCACATCGGGGCCATTGTCGAAAATCCGGAGCTGTATACTTATATGACAGGGATGCAGAATTTAAAACATTTTGCGAACATGGCACGCAAAGAAGTGACAAAAGAGAGAATAGAACAAGTCATAAGACTGGTAGAGTTGGAGCATGCCATTCATAAAAAGGTAAAGACGTATTCCCTTGGCATGAAGCAGCGTCTTGGTATTGCGCAAGCTCTTCTTCATGAACCCGATGTGCTTATATTGGATGAACCAACAAATGGATTGGATCCTGCCGGCATTCGCAAGCTTCGTGATTATCTGCAATATTTAGCGAAGTAAGAAAATATTGCGGTCCTGGTATCAAGCCATTTACTAAGTGAAGTGGAGCTGATGTGTGATCGCGTCGTCATTATTCAAAATGGTCAGTTTGTGCGGGAATACAGTTTGAGAACGGAGAGCACAAATGACGAAATGGTGACGATCCAACTGGAAGTCAATGATATTGAATATGCACTGGAGCATGTGAAAGGAAAAGTAATCAAAGAAAAAATTGAAGTGGAGATTATCAAAGAAGAAATTCCGGATATAGTAGAAAAGCTTGTAACAGCAGGAGTACGGGTGTATCAAGTGACAATTAAGAGCAAGTCGTTGGAAGAAGAATTCTTGGCATTAACGGAAGGGGCTGCAGTCTAATGTTTATCAAACTGATGGGGAACGAATGTTTAAAGCTGCATGCAAAGAAACAGGTATATTTTTTTGCCCTGTTTTTATTATCTATCTCCAGCTTTGTCCTTTTGGTAGCAAAAAAATGGCTTCCAAAAGAGATGGGGATTGATACCTCTCTTGAATTTGCAAAACTGAATTTTGACAGTACCGTAACATTTTTGACGATTTGCGGAATTGTTTTGGGAGCAAAAATAGTAACAGAGGAGTTTCAAACAGGAACCATTAAACAATTATTGATTCGTCCGCAAAAACGCATTGTTATATTGCTTTCAAAATATGCAGCAGTCCTTTTAACGGTCTTTGCATTAAGTTTGGTATCACTCTTTCTTTACTGTTCGGAGTAATCGGCTTTGAAAATGGTAAAAGTGACATCACATTCTTTCTTTTTGTAAAAGGAGCGGCATATTATCTTCCAACGATGCTGTTTTATGCTACCTTTGCCTTTTTTGTAGCTGCACTGCTGTGCAGTTCTGTGTTGGCGCTTGCGGTCCCGATTTTGACGTATTTGTCCGAAGCATTGCTGAACATGCTGCTTAGCCGGTATGAGTGGGGAAAATACTTCATTACAACCAACTTGAATTTAGCAATGTACGATGGAAGTAAAGTGTTAAACAAAGGAATGAAGCCACTGTTTGAAAAGACGACCTTGCTTTTTTCGGGTGCTGTTATTTTATTGTACATCCTTGTATTCATGGTGGTTTCAAGTGCAATGTTTCAAAAGCGTGATATTTTATAAAAGCTGCGATTGCTATCGCAGTTTTTTTGTTATAATTAGCTTGAACATACCTTATTTCGGGGAGTTGGGAAATTGAAAATTCATAGGCTTAGCAAAGGGAAAGATGTAATGCTGACGCAATCGCTTTATGAATGGACGCTTGTTTACTCTGACAACTTACAATGCTGGTCAGGTGATAACAGCTATTTACTTTTAGATGAAGACAGAGACGTCGCACTGATCCTTACTTATAAGGATGGAGAGTTATTTGTAGAGAAGGTGGCTGAATGGAATAGCTCTTTATCCTTTAACTTGAACCAAAAAACGGTAACGTATATTCGCTATCGGGAGGAAGAGGAAGAATAAAAAAAGAGCGTCTGCCCAAGACGCTCTTATATTTTAATCGGCGTTTACATTTTTGTTTTCAGACTTATTATTGCAGCGGTCTGCATTTCCTGATGTCAGAATGCTATCTGTATAAAATACAGGATCAAGTCCTTGTTTTTTATTTCATATAATCCTTCAAAGCTGCAAATGCAAATCTAATTTCAAAAAAAATGGCATATACATAGAATGCTTGATGATGTTCAAAAAACACAAGCGTACATCTGAAAAATCTAGTACAATGAAACTAGTGTCATCATGGAGGTGTTCATTATTCAAGCCGCATTTTCAAAGATTCGACTTTGCAGCTTTTTTGGATGGATGTTCTTGGGAATAATTGTTGTATATGTCATTCCGATGATGTTTCTTACCGATAAGCAATCAGAATCAGGCATCTTTACCGTTATTTCAGACTCTCTTATGTTTCTTGCCTTTCCTTTGCTTTGGCTTTATTATAAATCACGCAAAAACAATGTGAAGTTTCAAAGCTATTATGTTAAACCAAGCAAGTTTGATTGGAAACTTGTTACTATTGCAACTGTAATGGGAATGGTATTTTCATTTGGCGTGTCCACTGTAGAATTTTATTTACTGTCATTTATTGCTCCTGATTTTATACTTGATACACTAAATGAGTTAGATGTCATTGACCACAGTACTGTATGGATGACTTTGTTTACCATTATATCAGCTTCTTTGTATGCGCCTATAATGGAAGAAACTGTTTTTCGCGGATTTTTCTTAAATCGCATGGGTTATAAATGGGGTGTTAAGCGCGCTATCATTGTATCTTCCGTGCTGTTTGGATTCGGTCATGCAGATGTAATCGGAGCCGCCGTATTTGGGATATTGATGTGCTTGCTGTATATCAAAACGAGAAGTCTGTTAGTACCGATGGCTGTCCATGCTTTAAATAATTTGAGCTTAAGCCTATTTGACGCTGCGTCACGTTCCATTGGAGGAGAGCCTGCGCCGACGAAGCTTGCCGATCTGCAGTCACCGACAGAACTGGGGATTGGAATTGTGCTTACTATTATTGGGCTGCTGTGGATTGGACCATTTATCTATAAAAATTGGAAAACAGTTGAAGAAAAAGGATTGCCTCCATTAGAAAGCATTTCGCAAATAGAAGAAACGGAAGAAAAAGAACAAATGCACAGTCAAGTATTGATGACCCATCATTTTATGGCAATCGAATTGCCGGATGAAATCGCAAATCAATTAAAGCTCGAAGAGAAAGATTTCGTCGCGTTAGAAATGGATGGGGATAAACTGATTGTTACGAAAGCTGCAAAAGAGGATGTTCATCCGAAAATATCATAAAGTATAAAAAAGCTCTTACGGTTGCTGTAAGAGCTTTTCATATAAGGGGGATTGCAGGTGAAATACATAATGAAACCAATGACTAGACAAGAAGCAGAGAGTATCTCTGCATGGCAGTATCCGAAGCCGTACGATTTATATAATATGGACGGCAGTGAAGAAGGGATTCAAGAACTATTAGAAGAGCAGTATTATACTGTGTGGAATGAAGAGGAGCAGCTCATCGGCTTTTTTTGTTTAGGAAGTGCGGCGCAAGTACCGATTGGAAGGACGCTAGGAGTATATCCGCATGAAGAGGGCATTATAGATGTCGGCTTGGGCATGAAGCCTGAAATGACCGGAAAGGGAGCTGGAGCGGAATTCTTTTCTTCTATTTTGGATTATGTAAAGCAACAGTATGAGGTACAGCAATTTCGTTTAACGGTAGCATCTTTTAACGAACGTGCCAGAAAAGTATACGAAAGAATTGGCTTTACTCAGCAGGATAGGTTTATAAGGGGAGATTTGTCATTCATCACAATGATGAAAAATGTGAGATAAGTAAAAAGATGAAGATTGCTCATCTTTTTTACTTATATTCTTCTCGCAGCAATCCCATAATGATAGTGTCATAGTAAGTTCCGTTTACAAACTCGTTTTTTCGCAAACAGCCTTCCACTTGAAATCCGTTTTTTTGGTACGATTTAATGGCTCTTATATTTCCGCTCCATGTATCAAGGGTAATTCGTTCCAAATTAAGGGTATAAAATAAGTAATGAATGAGAATTCGAACCGCATCTGTACCATAGCCTTTCCCCCAATACTCTTTTTCTCCGATGGTAAGCCCTATTTTTGCGCTTCTGACACGCGGATCTACTTCTCTATAGTCTGCCATTCCGATATGATATCCATCTAAAGTGTAGATGGAAAACAAGTCGTATTCTTTTTTACGGCTAGGTGCTTCTACATTTAAGCTGAAATCCCGATTTAATTGTTCAAAGGAAGCATTGGTAAACCACGGAGCACTTCCTGTAGCCCAGTAAGCCACTTCCGGATCGTTTCTCCATCTGTAAACGTTTTCTAAATCGCTTCTGGATTCCGGCCGAAGCTCCACGAGTGTTCCTCTTAACAATGATAATTCTCCTCTCAGTTTACGTTTAATTGATGTTTGTCATGTTTTGCAAATTCCCGATTACATAATGTCCTTTCTTCTTATCATACCACGCTTTAACGACAAGAATAGATAGTAAATTGCAAACAAAAAGCTAATGAGTGTTCCCTCATTAGCTCATATGAAAAGCTATCGAATAACAACTTCCACCTTAAAGTTTCCGCCGTTTTTTACATACTTCACATCGGTTACTGTACGAGTTTCATTAATGATTTCCACTTTTTCGCCGATACGCGGAATTGCTGGAACATTATCCCAAATACCAAGCAAATCGCCGTCTTTGTTATCCTTCTCATAAAACCATACTTTCATGTCCGTGCCCCTTTCATAAACCACTTATACATTTTTATTCATAATATAACATATTTATTCTAATTTGGGTATATTCTAATTATTTTTATTTTTTGAAAGTGAATAAAGATAAATCTGCAGACCGATATATGTTTTTATGCTTTCAAATTCGTCTTTTTTCATATTAATTAAAAAGAGATAGTTGATTGTAATTTTCCAGGAGATAAAAGCAAAGGGGCATGTTTGATTAAAATAAAATTAACTAAAGATCCGGAAGCTGACTTCTTTACCATGCAAGAGCTTTATTCCGATTTCCGAAGATTTGTCAGTTGATACAAGAGAAACGAATCACTTAGCATTGCGGTCGTTATAGAAGCGTATTGGGAGATGGGGAGTCCATATTGCAATAAATTTCCTGTCAAAATAGGTAGAAAAATGTAAGAATATTTTGTATAATTTAAACATACTACTATAATGTGAGGACTGAAGAACATGAACAATGCAGACATCCCAGTATTAAATAAAGTTGAAAGTCTCTTACTGTCAGCGAAAGATAAGCCGGAAAAACGACGAGAATTTTATGAAGCCCTTTTACAATCACGCGTATTTGTATTTGGTGAAATTATTACAAATCAAGAAACAAATGAGACAAAATTAAATCTGCGTTATTTCCAAGGAAACGGACACTGGATCTTGCCGATGTTTTCCCAATTGCATCATGTGCAAGAAAATATGGTACAAGATATGCCGATTTTGCCAATCATTGTGTCCGAGCTGTTTAAAGTTGTGGATCCGGAAGCAACGGTTGTTTTAAATCCAGGAACGGAAGTAGACAAAACGTTTTTTCCTGAAGAAGTAAAAGATATTGTATCCGAAAAGATTTTCACTTATTTTCCCAAAAATAAGTAAAGAGCAAAAGCAGAGAGGAGAACGCCTCTCTGCTTTTTTTTTCTAAATTATGAACCAATCACGCAATCGATAATATATTGTTAGTAGCTTGACCGAGAAAGGAACTGAGGACCATGGCGAAAAACAAGAATTCCAAGAATAAAGCGGCTTCTAACAAGAATACAAACAATAAAAATACGAACAAAAACAATAAGGGAACAAACAAAGCAAACACACAGAAAACAAATAACAAAGGAAAGAAAAATTAACAAGGAACGATCGGTTCCTTGTTTTTATTTCACACCCGGTTCAAAAACCAAAGCCTGATCAAGCCCATCCATTGTTACAAGGGCTCCCAGAGGAATTCCGTGATTAGGCTTACAGTGTCCGATTGGAAAGCCGCTTAAAATCGGCATTCCATATGGGACGATATGATCGTACACTACTTCAGATATAGTCAATGATTCTTTTCGATTATTGGGGAGGCAATTGTGAAAATCCCCGAGAACAATTCCAAGACAGCCATCAAATTTACCGGCCAGCCGAAGCTGATTCAGCATGCGATCAATACGATACGGTTCCTCATCTACATCTTCTATAAATAAAATTTTGTCGGTTGTGTCAATTTCGTAGGGAGTTCCAAGCGTACTTGTTAAAATTGTTAGATTGCCGCCTACAAGCGGAGCGGTAACCGAATGAGAAAAGGAAGGATATATGTTTGGATAAATGGCGGAGAATATAAGAGCAGTGGGTTGAAAGAGCTGCTGAAATGAACTTATCGTCAATTCATCCAGTTCAGCGCCGCCTAATTCTTGCACCATAGGACCATGAAAGGTGATGAAATTTGCTTCCTGTAAGATTGCGATATGAAGTGCCGTAATATCACTATATCCCCAAAAGATTTTCGGATTTAACCGAATGAGATCAAAATCCAATAATGGAAGAAGACGTCCGCTTCCATAACCTCCCCTTGCGCAAATGACAGCTTTTACATTCTTGTTGGCAAAAGCTTCATGGAGATCTCGTGCCCGTACCGCATTGCTCCCGGCCAAATAGGCCCGTTTTTCAAAAACGGATTGCCCGATTATAACATTCAGTCCTAACTGTTCGAGTTTTGCTTTCCCTTGCATTACTTGTTCGATGTTGACTGCGCTCGCGGGAGCAACAATCATGACCGTATCTCCGGACTGTAAAGTCTCCGGTTTTCTCATACAGATTCCCTCCTTATGTACGACATATATATTCTTCAAGGTCTTGTTGAATCCCATATTTCGTATAGAAATTATGAATATATAAATAAAGAACATGAGTTGTTAAAGAAAAGGAAGTGAAATAACATGATTCAACACATTCATATACAAGATAAGTCGGAAGCAAAAAGGGTGCTTGCCGTACAAATTCCCGCTTATAAAGTAGAAGCCCAACTAATTGGTTTTTCGGATATTCCGTATTTGTTTGACACGCCGGAGACACTGCAAGCTTCAGGAGAGACATTTTATGGATATTTTGTTGAGGAAGAATTGGCCGGAGTGATTTCCTATAAAAAAGATAAAAATATTTTAGACATTCATCGTTTAGTAGTTCATCCCAGCTATTTCCGAAAAGGAATTGCAGGCAGTTTACTTCAATTTATTCAAGAACGAGAGCCGGTTATACAAAAAATCATTGTCAGCACAGGAGCAAAGAATGAGCCTGCGATCACGTTATACCAAAAGCATGGGTTTGTAGAGGCAAGAACAATGGAAGTGGCAGATGGTGTATTTATCACATGTTTATGTAAGGAAAAGAGAGAATTTGTTTGAGAAAATTAGAGGAAAGATTGAAGGGAATTAAACGTATAAAAGGAATAAGTCATATAAAAGCAAATAAGAGGAGGACATACAGTGAGCACAGTAAAAACAGATTGGCTGCAGGAGATATCAAAGGAAAGGCTTGTAGGATGGAGACGATACTTACATAAATATCCCGAGTTGTCATTTCAAGAAGAGAAAACTTCCCAGTTTGTATACGAAACGCTATGCTCTTTTGGAAATCTGGAAGTGACACGTCCAACAAAATATAGCGTTATGGCAAGATTAATTGGAAAGAAGGATGGAAAAACTGTTGCGATTCGAGCGGATATGGATGCACTGCCGATTTTAGAAGAGAATGAATTTGAGTTTGCTTCTGCTGTTCCCGGAGTAATGCATGCATGCGGTCATGATGGCCATACGGCTATTTTATTGGGAACTGCGGAGATTTTAGCAAGACATAGGGATGACATTTGCGGGGAAATTCGATTTCTGTTTCAACATGCAGAAGAGCAGTTTCCGGGCGGCGGCGAAGAAATGGTCCAAGCCGGAGTTATGGATGGGGTTGATTATGTAATTGGGCTGCATCTTATGTCAGGCTTAAAAACAGGAAAAATAGGCATTGTATACGGTCCGATGATGGCTGCACCGGATGTATTTGATATTACCATTTACGGAAAGGGCGGACACGCCGCTCATCCGAAAGAAACAGTAGATCCTATTGCAATTGGTGCCCAAATTGTATCGAATCTTCAGCATATCGTTTCCCGAAACACGGATGCATTTGAACAACGAGTGGTTACAGTGACTCAATTTCATGCAGGGACAACAGACAATGTGATTCCCGACACTGCTTATATAAACGGAACTGTTCGTTGCTTCAAGCAGGAGCTGAGGGAAGAAGCGGAAGAAAAAATAGAACAAATTGTCAAAGGAGTTACCTTAGCACATGGAGCAGCGTATTCTTATCAATATCGATACGGTTACCGTCCAGTCATTAACAATGATAACGTAACAAATATTATTGAAGAAAGTGCCAAAGAGCTGTTTGGAAAAGAGCAGGTAGTGAGAATTAATCCTTCCATGGGAGGAGAAGACTTTTCGGCATTTTTACAGAAAGCTGACGGCTGCTTTTTTAAGGTCGGTTCCGGAAATGAAAAAGAGGAAAGCATATATCCCCACCATCATCCTCGTTTTACCATAGATGAAGATGCTCTTATCATAGGGGTAAAAATGTTCTTGCATGTTTCACTTCGTTTGTTGAGAGAGGAAGTATACGAACTATGACAAGAATGTGAAGATTTCGGCCAACAGGTTGATGCTGTTTTCCCACAAATGATAGAGTAAAAGCAAGATATAAAAGCTGTACGGATATTATACCCTACATACTGAATTCCCCTTATTTGCTGAAGGCTCTGTACAGTTTAAAAAGCAAGAAATCCAAGCGATTTCTTGCTTTTTTATTGTTATGGTATTATGTCCTTTTTTTGGTACATATAAATAAAAAGAGCAGCTATAAAACTTTTATAGCTGCTTCAAGCTCCGGATTGGAGAGGGTTAGAGATAGAACCATGTCCACTATAAGTATATGTTTTGTAATGAAAGAAGCTTGTATGTTTGTCCACATTTCTATCATTTTACGAAAAATAGTAGAATATCACGAAGGTTAGTAGACTTTTTAAAAGGAGAGAAAAATATGACGTATGAAGTTCTCTGCCGGTCTCGTTATTTTACATTGTACCAAGTAAAAGATGGCATTTATGCAGCGATTGTAACAGATGGTTCCGGTGCGTTGGGGAATGCAGGAATCATTGATTTGGGAGATAAAACATTGATTTTTGACACGTTTCAATCTCCGCTAGCCGCAAGTGATTTAAAAGAAGCGGCCCAAGCTTTAACCGGAAAATCTGTATCCTATGTGGTGAACAGCCATTGGCATTTTGACCATATTCTAGGAAATCAAAGCTTTAAAGAGGCGGCAATTATCAGTACAAGTAAAACAAGAGAATATATAGAACAGCATGTTCCTCCCTTTCTCGGTGTAGTAAAGCGAAATCCCCAATATCCGACTCTGCTAAAAAAAGAAGCCAGCGTAACAAACGACTACCAAAAGAGAAAGGAACTGCTTCGAAACGCCAACGATGCCCAGCACGTTGCAGATTATATAGCAAATATTGAACTAACATTGCCAACAGTAACGATGGAGCAAGAATTATACTTATACGGTTCAAAAAGACAAGCCATATTGATTGATATGGAGACTTGTCACTCTGATAGTGACGTAGTTTTATATTTGCCGGAGGACCAAGTATTATTTGCAGGAGATGTAGTTTTCCATAATTATCATCCTTCTTTAAAAAGCGGTAATCCAGGTGAATGGATTCGAGGTCTGCAAGTCATAAGCGAATGGGGGATAGATCATGTTATACCGGGACATGGAGAAATAGCTTCTCCGGAAGCGATTGAAGAAACAAAGCAATATATTATCGATATTCAAGACATGGCATCAACATGGAACGGTGAGGATATAGAGATACCAGGACAATATAAATGGTGGGAGGGTCCAAGCTTGTATTACACAAATTTGCAGTTTGCAGCGGAGCAGTAAAAATAAAAACGTCATGAACAGGCATGACGTTTTTATTTTTACTATGATTGTTTTTGCAAATTTTATTGCTTTTTCTATCTAAGCAAACAGAGGACATATCTATTTCGCACGATTTGATAGGAATTTAGAAGTATTAAGCTAAATCCATAGTCAATGAATCAAAACCCAAGATTCATTCAACTCTTTAATGTTTGTAATTCTTGCAGCGCTTTATTTAGACTGTTAAATGATTTAGAAATATATTGGTCTAAAATATAAAAAACATATTGACTTTGATAATCATTATCAATTAATATAAAAACGTAGATAATGAGAATGATTATCTATATCATTCATAACCTTATATTCTTTCTGCGATTATATTTCGAACGGCTTTACTTTATTGAATAATCATTTCCTAATGTTTCAATATGAATCAGTCTCAATGAAACAGCAAATTGTCATTTGCGGCACAAACCCCTTTGTACTAACGGCAGAAGGAATATAAGGATTTTTTAATCGTATTGGAGGAGAAGGAACATGGCTAAAATCATTATGATTTTTGCAAGCATGAGCGGCAACACGGAAGAAATGGCAACTCACATTGCTGATGGTGTGCAAGAAGCAGGAGAGGAAATTGAAGTTGTAGACATTATGTCCGGGCCGTCGGCGTCCGCACTTGAACAATATGAAGGGATTCTATTAGGGGCCTATACTTGGGGCGACGGAGATTTGCCGGATGATTTTTTAGATTTTTATGATGATATGGATGAAATAGATTTAACCGGCAAAAAAGCGGCGGTATTCGGTTCATGTGATTCTGCTTATCCGAAATACGGTGCAGCGGTTGATATATTAATAGAAAAATTGCAAGAACGAGGTGCAGAAGTAGTACTTGATGGCTTAAAAGTGGAACTTACACCTGAGGACGACGATATTGTTGCGTGTCAAAATTTTGGAAAAGAGTTTGTAAAAAAGAGCTTTATGGCAATGAAATAAAATGATAAGCAAGGAGGTTACAGGATGCTGACAAAAAAACATTCCATTTCAATTAAAACGCTGGCTGATTATCATCTTCAAGATTTCATCAGCTGCCCGTATAAATTTTACTATCAGCACATTATGAAGCTGAGCGGGGAAGGTATGGAATGGAAACAAGTGGTGCAACATGCAGTAAATCAAATTGTCAGCACCTATTATAAGCTACCGTTTGAGCAGCAAACTTCGTTTTGCATCTTGAAGCTGCTTGAGCAATATTGGCGTCCTGTCAGCCCGGCTATATTTGAGTCGAAAGCTCATTACTATATGGTCACAGCCAAGATCACAGATCATTTGCTGCAGTTTTTGCAGGCGCAGCGACAGCCTCCTTTATTTCTGTACGAAAAATTTGCTTCATACATAGAAGAGCTAGGAATTCAGCTTTCACTGACCTTTGAAATCGGTGAGTGGTCGCATCGTTCCTTTATATTAAAGAAGTATATGGTAGAGACAAATGAAGAGCTTCTTCATCTCTTTCGAACGCTGACGGCAGTGTTTTCCCAAAAAGCATTTGCTGCTTTGCCGGAGCGGATAGAGTTTATTTCTTTGTTAGAAGGGAAACGATATAAGTATACGCCGACCATGGATGATGTATATGCCGGTATCGAATATTTAAATGCAATGAAAGATTTAGTAACGGAGCCGGAACATTTTTCGAAAAAAGGACCGACTGCGGATTGTCTCCGCTGTCCTTTCCGCAAACATTGTAAATACGATAAAAGCCGCCTCCCTTCTTTCTTGCAGTAAAGAGAAAAGGGAGTGGTGAAGTTGGAGCAAACCGAAGCAGAAGTAAGAAAGCAGTGGCTGGTTGAGCGTCTCATCGGCTGTAACATTTTTAAAGCCAAAGATGGAAGGCATCTGTATACTCTTACTGTATTAGAATTAGAAAAGGAATATGAGAGGATTTCCTCATAAAACCATGCAACGGCGCATGGTTTTTTCATGTTGACATGAAATGCTTTTCACAAATTACACTGAACTCAAAAGGAAGGGAGTGTATGTTATGAATGAGCATAGTGTTCTGAAGTGGATGAAAGAAAACAATGCACCGTTTGCAGTCCGTTTAGAGGTGCTGAAAGCATTCCAGTTATACAAACTCCTCGAAGAATTAGATCGAAAGCTGATGGAAAAAGAAATAGAAGTTGTGGAGCTTCAAAAGAGGTTATGAAATAAATGGAACTAATCATTGCTTTTGGCAGATCTGCTGTTTCAAACCGTGACAAAAACAGTTCAAACACGTTTGTCAATTTTTCTTGTTCCTTTAAGGTTGAATGGGAAAATACATGAACGGTAAACTTCGGTACATGGTTTGCCAATATGTCAGGGTTTGTTCCTGGTGAAATCCCCATTGCTGTGCTGCAGCAATATTACAAGAATGAAGTGCAACTAGATAGTCAACCAATTGTTTAGCGACCCGGTGTTGGTCTTGTGCAGATAAGGCATGAAGCAATTGTGCTGTCAAGCGTTCTTTGCAAATCAGCACATCGCTTTTTCTATACAAAATATGATAGTGCGGAACGGCAATGCCGCTTGTTTGCAGTTGAGGTGACAACCTGTTGTATAGTAATTGCTCCCTTGCAATTTTTTCGCATATTCTTCTTTTCGAGGAAAGCGGAAGAGCCATTCTGCGTTAATAATGACCGCAAAATTGTCCCACCCGGTGTCATCAAAGCGATAGCTGTTTATCTGTATTTCCGGAGCATAGTGTTGAATGAGTTGCAAACATTGAGTGGGGTTCATATCTAAAAATCCTTTCCATATGTTCTGCTTCTATCATACAAAGCACAATGATATATGAAAAGAAAAAATCCCCTGATCAGGGGATTTATAAGTTTTCATTTTGCTGTTTCAATTCTCCTTCATTGAGGATGTGGTTTGCATTTTCCAGCTTTTTGTGTTGATCGACAGAATCACCGGGATATAATTTATCACTGTCATACGGGTGTTTTGGATTTAAGCCGGAAGTTGGTCCGATTGTTTCTTGTTTTGGTGCATTGGTTTGCAGTTCGTCAATTTTTTTCATGTTTTTCTCTCCTTTCTTGTTTATTGTAAACAAAACAGGATATTTTCTATTCTATGTGAAATATGTTTTATAGTCTGAAAGGTTTAGAACAGATACACGCAGAGGGGCGTGAAGTGGATGGAGAACGGTATAGGAGCCGCATTGGGAATTATTCCTTTTTTGTTTTTCCTTGTTTATATAGGTGGCATTGTATTTGTCATTTGGGCAATTGTCACTATGCTGAATCGGATGAAGGAGAAAAATGAGATCCTGCGTGAAATCGTGCAAAAATTAGATAATTTAACAAAAAAGGAATGAGGCTGGCGATTATGTCAGTCTTTTTTATGGAACGGAAACAGCCAAAAGTCTTTGGCTTCGCTTTAAAGACATCATAAGTGTTATTGGAAACCATGTTTTTGTCATGTAAACAAGGCACTGAGGAGTATCATCAGTGCCTTGTTCGTGTTAGTGGCTCGCAATAGGCTGCGGATTCTCTTTCTTGTTCTTTTTACTTCGAGATGCGTTTTTTCAAGTGGAAGAGTGAATCTTTTCCTTTATGATAGATAAACAAAAGTAATCAACAATAAAAGGGCAGCGGCAAAAATAATAATCCCTATCATAAAGGGGGAAAAGCGATGACCTTCTTCAGATCGGACATCTTGGCGATAACCAGGCGATATTTCTCCCGAATATTCTTCTTTATATCCATCATGTGAATCGTAATCCATGTTCAAGCTCCTTTTTTGTTTTTTACCTAGTTTTCCCAAAACATGCAGTTTCATATCAAAATGACATAGAAATATCAACAATAACAAAAGCTAGAAACAAGGAGGGATGCAACATGAAAAATCGCCAAAGGGAAGATATAGGATACGGAAATCCAAATCCGGATGGTAAGTATGAAGGACCTATTAACGACAGTATGCCCGGGGCGGGACTTCAAATGGGAGTTCGTACAGACTTAGACCCTACAAAACCAAGGCAGCCGCAAAATCCGTTTCATGTGACATTAGATCCGGATCCAGCCATGAAAGAATTTCGTTCCATCATGCAAGGAGAGGAAAAATAAAAGGAGGTTTGTTATTCATGCAAATGGACAGCAACGATAAGGCAGTGATTGAACAGGCGTTAAAAGCAGCCTTAGCCAACAGCGCGGATTATCAAGACATTTATCAGTACCAAACCGTATTAGAAAAACTCACGAATAAAAGCAGTCAAAACAGCAATGTTCAAGCTGACGGATTTCGATATGACTATGACGATTTTTCTGATATATAGCCTGCAAATGCGGGCTATCTTTTATAATCGACCTTGATTGTCAGTTTTGTTAGAATTGGAATATAATTCCGAGGAAAATGAAGAAAGCAGGTCAGGATTATGATTAACGTAACAGTATGGAATGAAAACATTCATGAACAGAAACATCAAGCTGTGAAAGAAATATATCCGGAAGGTATTCATGGGACAATTGCAGCGTTTTTACAAGAGGCAGAATTTCAAGTAAGAACAGCTACTTTGGACGAATCGGAACACGGTCTGACGGATGATGTGCTAAACAATACAGACGTATTAGTTTGGTGGGGGCACTTGGCTCATGGAGAAGTTCAAGATGAAGTTGTGGAGAAAATACAGAGGCGCGTACTGGAGGGAATGGGGCTCATCGTCCTTCATTCCGGCCATTTCTCAAAAATTTTCAAGGCCTTAATGGGAACAAGCTGTAATTTAAAGTGGCGCGTAGCCGATGAAAAAGAACGTCTTTGGGTGGTAGCCCCAAGCCATCCAATTGCAGAAGGAATCGGCGAATATATTGAATTGGAAAAAGAAGAGATGTATGGAGAGCATTTTGATATGCCGGCACCGGATGAGCTTATTTTTGTCAGCTGGTTTGCAGGCGGAGAAGTGTTTCGAAGCGGTGTTACATACAGACGAGGGAATGGAAAAATCTTTTATTTTAGACCGGGACATGAAACGTATCCGACTTATCATAACAAAGACATACAACGTGTCATTGTAAATGCAGTAAAATGGGCACAGCCTGTGAAGGGCAATTATCCGCATTATGGACGAGTCGAACCGTTGGAGCAGATAAAACAATAACAATAGGGATAGCAATAGAGGCTATCCCTTATTTATATTTTTACAATCCCGCAACTTGCGCTAATCAGCATAAATGTTACAAATACGGGTGAGCATCGTCCTTTGCTGTTTCTGTTCCTAATAAGAATTGAATAAGGATTAAAGCAACAAGGCTTGTAAATAGGTGCTTTCTTACTGAATTTTTTCTATATTGACACGGCCTGAAAAGAACGTGGCTCCTCCGCCCATATCTGCAACACGGTCCGGAGTAAGCGAGTTTACAAGATATTTTGTTCCGGGCAAATCAGCCCACAAGCCTTGACTCACTAATACGCCCGGCAATACATTCTCCCCCACTGACACTGTGAGTTCACACTCTCCGCGCTTGTTCCAAATGCGTACAAGGTCTCCGTCTTTAATACCAGCTTTAGATGCATCCGCAGCATTCATGTGCAAGCGAGGCGTTTTCTCCATTTGGATGTGCTTTTCATTATTAGAGAAGGTAGAGTTCAAAAAGTTATGGTTCGGTCCCGGTACAAATAGAAACGGGAAATCACTCTCTTCAGGAAGCGGTGTGTATGTCGGCAATGGCGGATATCCATCACGTTCCATCATTGAAGAATACAGTTCAATTTTGCCGCTTGGTGTAGGTAGCTTCTCAGGAAATACCGTCGTTCGGTTTGCTTTAACATATTGTTTTTCCACAAGTGTTTCATAATTGATGTCTTTTAGATAAGGATTATTGGAACGGTCAAAAGCCTGGCGAATCATATCTGTATCCGTATCATCAAAAGCTTTCTCTTCAAATCCCATTGCCTTTGCCAGTAAACGGAATACATCTGTATTGGATTTACTTTCTCCGTATGGTTCAATCACCGGCTGCTGAATTTGTACATAATGGTGCCAGTAAGAAGTATAAAAATCCGTATTCTCAAAAGCAGAAGTAGCCGGCAGCACAATATCTGCATACATGGCGGTTTCCGTTAAAAATAAATCATGTACAACAGTAAATAAATCTTCACGAGCAAGCCCGCGTCTTACTTTGTTTGCTTCTGGTGCTACCACGGCAGGATTGCAGTTATACACGAACATAGAATGAACGGGAGGATCTAATTCTAGAAGAACACTGCCAATTTGATTCATATTAATTACACGTGTATTTTTATTTTCCAATAAATCCGGCCGTTGTATAGCTTTCGTATTATGAGCTAAAAATGCAGAATTCCCTTTGGCAGCACCGCCGCCTTTTACAACCCATTGACCAGTAAGCGCAGGAAGACAAGCGATGGTCCGCACACACATTCCGCCGTTATCATGGTGCTGCAGCCCGTTTCCAATTCGGATAAATGAAGGAGAAGTCTCTCCATAGATTCTGGCTAAGCGGTAAATATCCTCAACAGGCACCCCTGTAATAGCAGCAACCGTATGAGGATCATACTGTTTCACATGCTCCTCCAGCTCCGCATAACCAACGGTATACTGTCTAAGAAACTCTCTATCTACCATATTTTCTGTAAACAAGATATGCATCATCCCAAGCGCCAATGCTGCATCGGTACCCGGTAAAATCGGAATGAACCAATCAGCAAAACGGCCCGTTTGGTTTTTATGTACGTCAATGACGATGATTTTGGCTCCATTTTTACGCGCTTTTTGCGCCAATGCAATTTGATGCATATTGGTACTCACTGCGTTGATTCCCCAAAAGATAAATAGTTTTGTATGAATTGTATCTTCAGGGTCGGTTCCAATGCTGGCACCCATCGTATAGCTGTAACCTTTTGAACCGGCTGCATTGCAGATAGTCCGATTTAGTCTGCTTGCACCAAGTCTATGGAAAAAGCGGCGATCCATGCCTTCCGCACTGAGGATGCCCATATTCCCGTAAAAGCTATAAGGAAGGATGCTTTCTGATCCATATGTTTGAATGAGTTCTTTCCATTTAGAAGTAATGGTTTCAATGGCTTCCTCCCAAGTGATACGGGTAAATTTGCCTTCACCTTTATCCCCAATTCGTTTCAACGGGTATTTCAAGCGTTTCGGGTCATAAATTCGTTCTGCCATATTACGAACTTTGTTGCAGATGTTTCCCTGTGTTACGGGGTGATTGGGATCCCCCTCTATCTTGACAATCTTTCCGTCTTTTTTATGAACCAGCAATCCGCATTGATCCGGACAGTCGAGGGAGCAGACGGATGGGAAGATGCCGTTTTGTTGGTCGGTGTACGATTTCATAAGAATCTCCTTTCAGGTTTAGTCAGAATAAATATGATTTATAAAAAGGTTTTGACATATATAAAAGAAGTATTTGAATTCTTTTCATTAAAAATAATTGTTGGAAAATAATCTTGGTTTTTACTATAGGGATAGTGGGAAGAAAAAGCAATTCTTTTCTGACGATTTTAGTAGTTCAATATTGCTAGTGGACAACATACAAATGAGAGGGATTGAAAAAACACCTGATGTAATCCTCTTTTATATGCCGCATTTGCTTGGAATGCAGTCAGGGCTTCTCGTCAAGTGTCAACCAAGGATATGAAACTATAAATTTGTAAAAAAGCATAATTTATGAATTTAAGTAAAGTAAAAAGGAAATAAGCCTATCCCCTTTTTTATATTAATGAATATTATAAGAACAGAAAAGTTCGAAAATTGCCGAAAAACCATAAGTTCCATAAAAGTTGGAGAAGCGATGAAAAAGACATATTCAAATCAAGGAACGAAAAATATAATCCACTATACTTAGATTATATTTAAACCAAAGGGAGCGGGTACGGTATGGAACAAATGCCGAAAAAAAGAGAGAGCAGGTATGAAATGGAATCAACGTCCAAAAAAAGAGAATGTGAATCCGAAAAAGAACCAAAATCCAAAAAAAGAGATTGTGAATATGAAAAAGAATCCAAGTCCAAAAAAAGAGAACGTGAATCCGAAATAGAACTAGTGTTTAAAAAAATATTGAAAAAGCTAGAAGACATAGAAGAGGGGCAAAAGCATTTAGAGAAAGGGCAAGTTCGTTTAGAAGAAGGGCAAGCTCGTATAGAAGCGGAGTTAGTCCGCATAGAAGCAGGGTTAGCCCGTATAGAAGCAGAGCTGGTTCGTATACAAGCAGAGTTAGCCCGTATAGAAGCAGAACTGGTCCGTATAGAGCAAAGAATAAGCCGTTTGGAAGCAGCGATAACCCGTATAGAAGAGGGACAGGGAGAAGTACAGAAAGCGTGGAAGCGAGTTCTCTCAATATTTACAAGAAAATCAGGAGTTAATCCAGGACAAGAGTAGGGAAATATCTATGCCGATGATTAGATATCTGGTTCAGGAAGTCATTAGCTCATTCTAGATGTCCAGTTGCCGCTTTTCTTTAGAAAACTATTCAAAATGAAGCTGATAAGGGAGTTTAGGATTTATCGGGATGAATTTTATTGTAAACCACTGCGAATCTCAAGTATCAAAGGTAAATGAAAACCGAGGCAGAGAGTCAAAAGCTTCTGTCTTTTTTATTTTCTACAATTATTATGCTGGTAGGGATAATACCTATTCCCAAAACAGGTGTTGAATTATTGAAAAGGCAACAGAGTTGCTGAGAAAAGGTATTTAAGATTAGTGAGGTCAGAGCATATCAGATTTTGATGATTAAAGCAAACAAAAAAGGACTTATAAGCAAACAGCATGATATAAGCCCTGTGATTATTTAGGAGGTATTTTCAAAAGGATGCCGCTCTTTTTTATGGGGAAATTGAGCAGTTATTTGGAAAACCGGCAAGCCTCTTGGCGTAAAGCATATTAGTTTTTAGGATTTCATAATAGAGTCCTTCGAACCCCGCTTCTAAAGCAATATCATGTGAAGGGTTGCAATGTTGAATTTCAATAATCCATATTTTTCCTTCTTTGTCAATTGCCATATCTACACCTGTATTTGCAAAGTGCACACCAGTGTTCTCAATGGCCTTAACAGCTTCTATAGCTACATGGAATATTTCCTGTATTAACGCTTCAATATTCGAATCACTAAGTTGCAAAACTTCTTTCAATGTTTCCTCTCCCGATTTGATCATGGGGGATATATTGCTTAAAATGTTTCCAGGTTGGCCGTGTCTGGAAAACATCCCCATTATTTGCCATTGTCCTTGTTGATTTTTTACAAGAATCAAACGAAAATCGATTGTGCGATTCTGATAAGTGATCAAATCTAATGATTGTTGAATCATAAATTCCCTTTCTTCAAAATACTTTTTAAACAATGAACAAGCTTCGTTCTTATTTTTAAATTGGACTTTGTTGGTTTCTCCTTTTTTCGGGTAGGCGATAACGAGATTGTGCCCATCTGTTGAAATTTTGTAGATATATGACCCCTTTGACGCATTGATGGATTTGATAATGGCATTAGGGTATTGTTTTAAAAAGGAGTAGATGTTTGAAGGTTTTTCATAAAGAATGGATGAGGGAAGATAATCTTTTACATGGGGTGAAGCGGCAAGCCTTTTGTGAATACTCCATTTATTGAAATAAAAGTCATTAAAAAGAGAGTCGCCCATGACGGATTGAAAATGTTCGATCCATTCGAAACTAACCGTTCCTGTCATAATAAAAACAGAGGAAGGATAGGGAAATGTGCCTTCGTCCCACTGGTTGGTTACAGGATTAAAAAGATAGCCTTTCATCGTAAGATTAACTTTATCTACTTTATCGAGAGAAAATACTAGGATTGCACCCCAGATATCTCTGTAATGATATACATAATCCAATAGATCATCAAGGTATTTTTTTACTGATTTCTGATGAAATCCTGGAAGTATCCCAATGTAGGGACCAATTTGTATTTCGCCGTCCTTTTGTTGAATATCAAAGTGGCAACTTAGAGGAAGTTGTAATTTGTTAACAATATCAGAAGATAGTCTTGCTTGATTCAACTGTAGATCATAAGATGTATAAACCTCAATTGGGAAGGATTGAATACCAAATCTTATAAGTCTCTTTTGTTGATGGCTAATCCCTAAAGCTTTGGCTATATTGGGATGGATGGTTAAACTTCCTTTGCGAACAGGATCACAAGAGAATTGTATGCTATTTTCCATTTTCACACACCTAACCATGTTTGTCATATTTTATAGATAAATTATTGTATGAACAATCTGTAAATAATGTTTTTAGATAATCATTAATTGGGAACAGAAATGAATGAACAGGAGGTTTTTCTTATGCATAGGACAGGAAGATCAGGCTCAGCAAATTTATCTAAATGATTTTGATATATCATTGTCAATCAAATGGGAAGAATATATTTGAAATAAAGTCCTCAATTTCCAAACTGAAAGCCTCTTAAGATAGAATGGTAATGTTCTAATATATAGAAACATAAAGTAACAAACCGCAAACTCTTTTGCTTGTTAGAAAGGAATGCAGGTTCCAATTCGTTTAAAACCACTTTTTTAATTGTTAATCATAATTCCAAGCGGCCTCTCTTCTTCCATGATATCTGTAAAATTATAAATTGAAACATTGGATAGCCGATAGGACGAGAACCAATTTCATACCTCTGAAAAAAGATGATGAGAGCTTTGTCGGCGATGTAATAATCTTGATTTGGACGAATGCTTTTAAACTCTTTGAATAATGGGAGATCGCGTTGTTTAAGCTGAACTTTGATATGTTCTGATTGTTTTCTAAGTGTAACCGGGAATTCAAGATGAAACCGCTGTTATTTTTGTTGCAATGAACTAAATGAACAATATTATTTATTAACAAGGCTTAAAGAAAAAAGATGCTCTCATGTTTCAAGAACATCCTTTTTATATTATATCAATATTACTTAGCTGATTTTTGGGGAAGAATGAACATGCTCCTACTTACAAGTAACGTATTGTAAACTGGTGTTGCTGTATCAGGAAGTACTTTGTCCTCTTTTGTGTACTGATCGCTGATGTTATGTCAGTATTGCTTGTTCCTGGCGTTGTGCCAGTATTACTTGTTCTCGTGGTTGTGCTTGTTCTTGTCTTTGTTACATGTTTGTAGCGGTTGTCCAAATGTTAAGTACCCTACCATACCATTCTTATTAATTCCAATATATTTATCAATTGCTGCCTTTAACTCATCTTTGTTAATAGCGGTTGGATTATAATTATCAAGTTCGTCACCAGGGTGCTGGAAGTTGCTCATAATATACGTAAAGCCGTTAAGAGGTTCCGTAACTTGTAAACCTGTTGCTTCTCCGCCGGCAGGAACAGAAAGGATACGAGCTAACTCTTTTGTATCCACGTTATATGCCCACACGAAGTTGTTAATATGCTTTCCGCTATCTTCTCCGATAAACAGTGTACGTAACTCTTCGGAATAGCTTAAGTTGTCTGGATTCGCTATTGTGTTGACGTCCGCTGTATTGCCGTAAGCATCTGGAGCAGTCAAATCCTTGCCTACAACTAACCCGCTCATCTTAGTTGCAACGTAGTTACTGGCAATTTTATTACCTGCCGAGTCCTTTATACCGCCCGCTAGGTTTAATTCAAATGTAGCGCCTGCCGAAATTTTTGGTAAGTGGATGTCATCTGCGGGATCTGTAGTACTAGCTTCCATTCCCTTACTTATATCGGAAATTGCAACATACAGCTTCTTATTTGCCATGTTTGCAGCTACGCCTTCCATTTTGTTAAACTCAGATGTAGCTCCAAGTATTGCTGCATAACGACGAGATTCGAGGAATGCTGCTGCCTTTTCCATGCCAGGTTTCACTTTTAAGTACTCAGTTTTACCATAAGAGTATTGCTTAATAGCAGTAAATCCTGGTTGTGCTGTATCGGATACCTCAAAGATGTCGCTAAATTTAATAGGCTGTCCGTTGCTGCCACCGTGTTCAATAATATTTTTCACTTCAGCATCAGTAGCATGTCCAAGCTTAATCCATTCTAAGTTACCGCTGCCGCCGTTAGCAGTTCCGGTTTGATGGAATTTAGCGGCGTATAATGTACCGGCAGACAAATCAGCTTTTTTATCAGCAATGTACATGAACAGCGTTGTATAGGAACCGTCATCTCCGAAATAAGCTGTACGTTTATCTGCCATGAAACGCATAATTTCGTTTGACTTGCGTCCTGTGCTGTAGTGCTTCACAACCTTTTGTGAACCATCTGCTTTAACGATAACTTCGGGAATATAGCCATAATAGTATGGATTTGCTTTCGATTCATCACCAAAGTAGAATTTTGCAAAGGACTTTACGTTAGTCGGATCTTTTGGATCAGCTTCAAATTTACGTGCATCAGGCTCATATTCTTCAGAGCTTAAGTGTGTGTTCCATGGAGAAAGAGATCCGTTACAAGGAATCCATAAACCGTTTGCTGCGGCAACATCAGCTTTAGCTGCATCCATAACTTTTAATTCACCTGTCTGTGTATTTTGCATAAGCTTGGCAATGGTCATGGAAGCAGGAACCTTTCCATAAGCGGAATTTCCAGAATTATCAAGAGTATCATATTCATAATGGGTTACTAAGTATAAAGAACCATCTTTGCCCATTGGACGCAGTAAGTCATTTGAGTCTGGTGCATCAGAAATATAAGGAACTACATCAGTTGGTACACTGTGGTCCATGATAGGATCCCCGTTCACATCAATCGGGGTACCCGCAGCAATTTTTTGCCCTTTGTTTGTTACAATTCTATCATTAGTCTGATAAAGCTTATTATATATTAAAGGGGCAACTTTCTTTTTACCATTTGTGTATGTAAGTTCCACTGACGCCTTAGACTGCACGGATGCCATTTCATCAATTGTCTTTGGAGCCTCCATACCATTGAATTTTACTGACTTAATCTTCACATTTTCTTGTGCGTGGGCTGAGGAAACTGCAGGAACCATTAAACCTAATGTCAAACTAAACGTCAAACCTGTTGTAAGAACTTTCTTCTTCATGCTTCTCTCCCTTTTCTTTAAAGTTTCTAAGATTACTTTTCGACATGTTCCACAAATTCAATTAAACACATGGAGTGTTAATGTAATATTTAGGTAGTATAAACTTTCAGTAAATTTATTTTTGAAGGTAGTATAGTTCTATGGACACTGCAAGCGGCTTGCCGGCAATCCATACGGAATTAGCGGAACTGATCGGAGAGATATATCAATTTACTCTTGATACATCTAGTAAGTGGATAGAGGCTGGTCAGCAAGGCGAAGTTATTCCTGCTTCGATATGATGGCAAGAAAATGGCATTAACGTTATGTATGGACTGCGAGTTCAAAATACAATTACCCAGGATCAAGGGAACCCCGATCTAAAGGATATTTTTCAAGTTATATTTCGTTTATGACAATAACTTAAATAATAGTGAAGCTGGAGAAATAAGCAGCATAGAATTTGTTAAAGACGTTTATTCGTCTAATAGGAGTTTGGCGTATTTATCAAAGAAACATTCAAGCCCGCAGAGCATGGATTATGCGCAGCTATGCCGTGACTGGGGTATTCGTCGCCTTCAAGATTGTTGTGGTGTTCATCTCGCTCCTGTTCCATGCATCTGCCAATGTGTTCTTTCCGCTAGCAGTCTATATATCGATCGCTGGAAACCTTCTCTTGACGAAAGTTTATCTTCGGAGAAAACGAAAGAATGCCGTTACAAAAACGAATGTTATTGTATAAACACCAAAACCTTATTCGACCGCTGAAAGGGCTTCTTAACTTGATAGTTTCATATAAGAAATGCGATCAAAAATTGGATAAAAAAATTGGATAAAAAGGATGGATAGCATGTCAAAGCGCACTTATGTTTTGTTTACCCTTTTTCTAAATGGTTTTGTTCCATGGGCATTGTATGTATGGCTATCAGACTATATGAGCAGTCTGGCGGCATTATCCATTGCAACTCTCGTTCCGTTAATTGATAATATAGTTCATTTATGGAAGCATAAAAAGCTTGATGCGTTTGGCAGCTTAATGCTTTTTACATTTGTACTTACTCTTGTATTGGTTTTTCTGGGAGGAAGCGAAAAACTGCTGTTGATTCGGGAATCTTTTATCACCGCTTCAGTCGGACTAATCTTTTTGCTCTCCCTTCTATTTACACGCCCCCTGATGTTTTATCTTGCGTTACGGTTTGTGGGGAAAAGCGATTTCGCGGACAATTGGAAATATGAATATTTTCGCTATGTTATGAGATTGATGACCTTTGTTTGGGGGATTATTTTACTCTTGGAAGCCACGGTCAGAGTTATTATGGTATTTCAGCTCTCAACGGCACAATATCTGGCATTTTCCAATTTTGTTTTGTGCGGAATTATTGGAATTGCTATCTTATGGACGATCGTCTACCGGAAAAAGGCTGGCCGTCGTCTCGAACAAATCAAATCACAGCCGCCCATGTAGTTTAATAGGAGTGTGAAACTATGAAAATTGTCCCTATTAAAATTGATGACCAAAAAAGTGTCGTGGAGTTGTATAAATCAGTTACAAGCCATTTGAGAAGGAGTAAAATTCATCAGTGGGATTGGTTTTATCCTAACCGAATGATCATTGGCAGTGATTTAAAAGAAGGGAATTTATATGGAGTGAAGCAAGATGATGTTGTAATTGCGGCAGTAGTGGTTAACGAAAAGCAGACTGCCAGGTACGCCAATGTAAATTGGATAGATTGGTCAGGTAAACCAGCTTGTATTCATCGTCTTGCAGTGCATCCTCAATTTCAGGGGAAAGGATTGGGGAAGAAACTGCTGCAATTTGCAGAAGAGCACGCCTTCATGCAAGGACATTCGAGCATCCGATTGGATGTTTACTCGGGAAATCCTGCAGCAGTCGGGATGTATAGGAGGGCTGGTTATAAGGAAATAGGAATCATTCACTTTCCGTTCCGAAAGTTGCCGTACTTCTGTTTTGAAAAGCCGTTGCTAAAATAGCGGGAAATATAAAAATACGGTTAATATATGAAGAACTCCGGTTTTTGTTAAATTTGCAATAAATACTAATTTAATTCTAAAATTAAAAGATCGCATCCTTACTGATAAAATATATAACAACATTCAATCCTTGAATCTGAGATTTGAACCCACAAACTGTGCAGTAATATAAGGATAAGATGGCTCGCTGTTCTGCGATTGAGCTACAAATCCCTAATAAGATTATTTGCTTAGTTTTTTTATGCAATTAATCAGGCTCAATTTTTAAGAATGGAGTTGACAAACATCACAGGCAATCAGGTAAAAGAAATGGAGCAAGAACTCCTTCCATTTTACTTAGCAATGATGGCAAGCCTGATTTCCTGTTCACGTCAACTGTATTTTTGGGTGTGGAACGATTAATCAGGATAATAGAATTTTCCTTTTGTAATTAAGATAGAGCTTCTTCCGTAAACGGGCAGCTAGTTTGTGGAAGAAAGGTTTATATAGTTTACTGATGTTCATCTAATGTGATTTTTCGGAAGGTATACAAAATTTATGTAAAAAAGAGGATATCGTTTGAAGATAGAATATTTTTCATCGGTGTAAAACTGCTATATATTAAAGAATAAAAGAAGAACATATACCCAGGGTAAGACAAGTAATCGAAGTACAAGAACTGTATAGAAAGAAGGAATAACGCTATGAAAATAAGTATTTTAGATCAATCTCCCATCTCTTCTGGAAAAACCGCCGGACAAGCATTACAAGAATCAGTGAAACTTGCGCAAATGGGAGAAAAATTAGGATACACGCGTTACTGGATCGCTGAACACCATGATTTCTCAGGACTTGCTTGTTCAGCCCCGGAGGTAATGTTAGCATATATCGGGGCAAACACGGAAAAAATTCGCCTTGGATCCGGCGCTGTTTTACTTCCGCACTATAAACCTTATAAAATTGCCGAAACTTATAATATGCTTGCAACCCTATTTCCCAATCGCATAGATATAGGAATTGGCAGGGCTCCGGGAGGATCTGCTGAAGCAACGATGGCTCTTTCGGATAACTTTTTGGAACAAGTCCGGAAAATGCCTGAATCTGTCAAAGATCTTCTTCATTTTTTATATAACGATTTTCCTTCTGATCATATGTATTCAAAAATTTCTGCATCTCCTCTTCCTAAGATTTCCCCTCAACCTTGGATTCTTGGAACGAGTGA